>JAUIJC010000011.1 GCA_030431525.1 Bacteroidia bacterium
CGATTCCAGCTTCTGGAGTTGGTTTGGATAGTCCGATGATGGTTGACTTTAGTGGAGAGGAGCCTGGGACATACACGTTCAAGTATGTTGTTGGGGATTCGGCTTCCATTTGCGGGACTGATACTGCAATGATAACGGTTGTGATTGAGGGATCTCCTTATGCTGGAGTTGACAGCACGTTGACCTATTGCGAGACGGAAGATTTGAGTGGTGTGAATTTGATGGGTGCTCTTGGAGGAGAAGCTGATACTGGAGGCGTTTGGATGGAGACGACGATGCCAGTTTCTGGAGTAGGATTGGAGGATCTGATGATGGTTGACTTCAGTGGAGAGGAGCCAGGGACTTACACGTTCAAGTATGTTGTTGGGGATTCGGCCTCTATCTGCGGAACAGACACGGCTTTAGTGACAGTGGTGATTGAGGAGGCTCCGTTTGCCGGCGAGGATGGCATGTTAACCCTTTGTGCTTCGGATTCGAATGATGCAGTCAACTTGATGGGCGCTTTGGGCGGAAGTCCTGATATGGGAGGAACGTGGATGGAAACGGGAATGCCAATGTCAGGAGTGAGTTTGAGTGATCCAACCATGGTTGATTTCAGCACCGCGGATCCAGGAATGTATCTCTTTAAATATGTGGTGCTAAGCCAAGGGGATTGTCCTAATGATACAGCGCAGGTAATCGTCAAGCTTATTGACCTGCAATTGGAGAAAATCATGGAAAATGCGTCCTGTGGTCAGGATGATGGTTCAATCGACTTGAATATCATCGGAGGAACCATGCCTTTTGTTATTGAATGGACAGGCCCTGAGGGTTTCATGTCTGATTTGGCTGAAATCGACGGTCTGGCGCCAGGCGAGTATATCGTTAAAGTCACTGATGCAAATGGGTGTATGGCGACAGACACTTGTACCATTGATGAGGAAGGAGGGATCAAGGCCAAGGTGTGGAAGAAACCAGCTCATTGTGGGTGGTTTGACGGAAAAATCTGCTTCAAGAAGGTGAGGGGATGTGGCATCCGCTGGTTTGAATATTCCATTGACGGCGGTGAAACCTGGTCAAAACGTTCCTGTTATGGTTGGCTTGATGGTGGCATCTATCATTTGATGGTTCGCGACAAGCACAATCCTGATGTGGTGTTGGATATGGGAGAAATGGAATTGCCAAGTATCTCTGACCTAAGCGCATCGGTAAAAGTGAGGGATGCGGACTGCTATTCCGCTGGAAAAATCATCATCAAAGATCGCCAAGGCGGAAGTGGCTGGTACATGTACAGCTATGATGGTGGTGAAACCTGGGAATGGAACTCCTCCAAGTATTGGGCGGAGCCTGGAACTTACCATGTGTTGATGAGGGATGGACAAAGTGAGGTCTGTGTGTTGGACTTGGGAGAATATGAGGTTGGTGATGATTGCGGACAAAACGGCGATGACTGTCAGCTTTCGGCAACAGTGAGAGGTGTTAATGCAGGCTGTGATTGGGGAGCGATTATCTTCAGTAAACAGAAAGGAGGCGCAGGCTGGTACATGTATTCCATTGATGGAGGAGATTCTTGGAACTACAATGCCTACCAAGGTTGGTTGTGGCCAGGTACCTATCACCTCATGATGTGTGACGGCGCAAACCCAGAATGCCACATAGATTTGGGAGAGTTGGTGATTGAGGATGAGGGGTGCCGAAACCCATACGCTTGGCGAACTGCCAATACTCCTAATACTGCCTCAACCGAAGAATCCAATGTCTATCCGAACCCAGTTTCTGAGAATGGATTCTTAACCGTGGCCATGCCTGAAGGCAATGAGCAGGCGCAATACCGCTTGGTGGATGCGACTGGGCAGGTGCTCAAGGAAGGTAATTCCAGTCGTAACACCTTTACATTCAGTATCGAGGGTATCAAGCCTGGACAATACTTCTTGGAGTTGGTTGACGACCAAGGCAATGTCATCGTCAAGAAGTTGATGATTGAATAGTTTTAGATTGAGATTTTCGGTCAATGATGTGGAAAAGCCACCCTTTTGGGGTGGTTTTTTTGTTTTGCTTTCATCCAAAAAGATGAGCCTATCTGCCCATTTAGAGCCGTTTTTTGGGCTATGGGGTTGATGCTCTTGAAGTTCTGTTTGGAAGACTTACGCAAGAATTGCGTACCTTTGCAGGCCGGACCATCCAAAACAACCTTTGGAACCATCCAGTATTCTATTGTTAACGCCACCGTTAACGCAACTTAACACACCGTATCCCGCGACCGCGTATCTTAGCGGATACCTAAAGCGTTTCGGTCATCGCATCTCTCAGGGGGACTTGGGCATAGAGCTCGTCCACCGTATTTTTTCTAAGGAGGGCCTTGCCGAATTTTTTGACGTTGTCGAAAAGGGAAGCTTTCAGCTACAGCGACCTCTGCGGAGGATGATGGCCCTGAAGCAGGTGTATTTGGAAACCATTACCTCGGTTATGGACTTTTTAACTGGCAAGGATGATACCTTGGCCTATCGCATTTGCAACTTGGATTTTTTGCCCAAAGGACACCGTAGGGCACAGTTGGAGGACGATATGGACTGGGCTTTCGGGAATATGGGCATCCGCGATCGGGCCCGTTTCTTCTGCACGCTTTACTTGGAGGAGCTTGGCGATTTGCTGAAAGCGACCGTCGGACCTGAGTTTGGGTTTTCCCGTTATGCCGAGCGCATTGCCATGTCGGCCACTTCCTTTGACGGCTTGGAAGAGGCATTGCTCAAGGAAGAGAGCTACACCGACGCCCTTTTGTTGGGCTGTCTTAAAAAACATTTGGAGGCGGAAAAGCCTGAGTTGGTGGCTTTGACGGTTCCGTTTCCAGGCAATCTCTACGGCGCCCTGAAATGCGGGCAATTCATTAAGAAACATTATCCACACATCAAGGTGGCCATAGGAGGAGGCTATTGCAACACCGAGTTGCGGGAGCTTTCTGATCCACGCCTGTTTGATTATGTGGACTTTGTGACTTTGGATGATGGCGAGGGGCCTGTCCAAAAAATCATTGAGCATTGCCGAGCTGAGCGCAATTTGGAGGAACTCCTCAGGACCTTCGTATGCATTGATGGCCAAGTCCAGGTTATGGATGGCGCCAAAGATCGCCGTGTGCCACATGCCGAGGTTGGTGCCCCAGATTATCAGGGCTTGCCCTTGGACTCCTACCTATCGGTCATAGATTTGGCTAATCCGGTGCACCGTCTTTGGAGTGATGGCTGTTGGAATAAGCTGACTATCGCCCATGGATGTTACTGGAAAAAGTGCTCCTTCTGCGACATCTCCTTGGATTACATCGGTCGCTATGAGCAGGCGCCAGCCACTTTGCTCGTTGACCGTATGGAGGAGCTCATCGCCCAAACGGGGCATACCGGATTCCACTTTGTGGATGAGGCCGCACCGCCGATGGCGATGCGCGATTTGGCCCTCGAAATCCTCCGTCGTGGACTCAAAGTAACGTGGTGGACAAACATCCGTTTTGAGAAGACGTTTACGAAGGATTTGTGTCAATTGTTGGCGCAATCTGGCTGTATCGCCGTCACAGGTGGACTGGAAGTTGCATCAAACAGGTTGTTGGCCCTTATGGAAAAGGGGGTCAGCATCGAACAAGTGGCCCAAGTGACCAACGCCTTTACCGAGGCGGGCATCATGGTACACGCCTACCTGATGTATGGCTTCCCAACCCAGACGGAACAGGAAACCATTGATTCTCTGGAGGTTGTTCGTCAGCTTTTCTTGAATGGTTGCATCCAGTCTGGTTTTTGGCATCGCTTTTCTATGACCGCCCACAGTCCTGTTGGGCTGAATCCCGAAAAGTACGGGGTGCATTTGATTGGTCCTGAAAAAGGTGGTTTTGCTTGGAATGATTTGCAACATGATGACCCCCAAGGGTGCTATCACGCAGATTTTTCTGAGGGCTTGAATAAGGCGATTTACAACTACATGCACGGCATCGGCGTGGAGGATGATGTGCGTGAGTGGTTTGATTTTGAGACGCCAGAAACAACACATCCTGAGTGGATGATTGAGGAGGCATTGCAGCGTCCTGATAAAAAAGACTTGAACCGTTGGGAAGATTGCTTGGTGTGGTTGGGTCAAGGTTTGGAATTGGAGAAAAAGAAAGGCAAGCAGCGCCTATGGATTTATGCTGTGGACAAGGAGGAATGTGTGGTGGGCAACGGCCAAGAATTGCAGTTCTTGGTTGAGCAACTGCCCTTACTTTCCCCTAAAAAGTTCCAAGGCGACACATTGAAAGCCTTTGCCTCATCGTTTGAGAAGAGTACAGGCGGTGAATTTGTGAAATTCCTCAAAAGCGACGCTTGGAGAGCATTGCGGAGGTCGGGTTTGCTACTGCTGCGTAACAGTCGAGCAACCTCCTGATTCTGAAATCCGTTGTAAGACTTATCTCAAAGCTCTCCCAATTCATCGAAAAGCAGAGGATAGCTGATGTTTCATCAAATGAAAGCCTTTATGAAAAGACCTGCCGTTATTTTGACCCTCTTGGGGATATTGGTCTCTTCCTATATCTGGTCGCGCCAACGTATCGAGCCGACCTCTCGGGTGGATGTGGAAAAAATATTGAAATCCACGACAAATCCATTGCCTGATGATATGGACCACGGAGACTCGGTATTCTTTTGTGGGGAGTTGATTCCATTGCACGACAGCTTGGTGAATGCCAAGTATGAGCGTGAGCTGGGTCGACTGGTCAATTACAAGTCCAGCACCCGCTTGTTAATCCGTCGTTCTGACAAATGGCTGCCCCTCATGGAGCGCATTCTGGTGCGTTACGGGGTGCCGAAAGACTTTAAATACTTAGCAGTTATTGAGAGCAACCTTTCCAATGTAAAGTCGCCGAAAGGGGCGGCAGGTTACTGGCAGCTATTGCCATCTACGGCCCGTGCCATGGGCTTGCGTGTGGATGATGAGGTGGATGAACGCAACGATCCGCTCAAGGCCACGGAGGCGGCTTGCCGCTATTTCCGTCATGCGCACAAGCAGTTAGGAAACTGGAGTAATGTGGCCGCTTCCTACAATATGGGAGTTGCAGGCCTAAAGCGTCAGCTTTCCAGCCAAGAGGAAGATTCCTATTACAGGCTTCGCTTGAATCGTGAGACCGCACGGTATGTTTACAAGGCGGTAGCCTTCAAGCAGGTGATTGAAAATCAAGAGAAGTTTGGCCTGAAGGAAATGACAGCCAGTGCTGAGGAATAAAGAGTTGATCTACTCGAAGAATATAGAGTGTGGGCGATGTCCACACTTTTTTTATGCCTTGAAATGAGAGGACAATCAAGGTTTTCAACTTTCGGAATACGGTAAATTAACCACTGAGTACACAGAGAAAAAGAGGAAAGGAGACCCCTTGTTCACAAAACTTCATGTTTTTTAGTATGGGAGTCTCTGTGTCCTCTATCCCTCTGCGTTCTCTGTGGTTCCTGACCAGTAATTTTATTTCCCTTTCTTCGTGGTAAAAAATAAACTCGCCCTCTTAAGTTGAATGGGATTGCACTCTACTTTACACAAAGCTTTTTCAACTCCTCGATATTGCCGTTAAAAACATTCATATCCACATAGCCAGCGATTCCATTGACGCGTCCCTTGTGGTGATGTTGCCAAAAATGCCAGTTGTCCTTTTTTACCCGAAGACGGGTTTGATAATAATTGGCAATCCAAAAATGATAGCCCTTGAACGAGGCGTCGTTCTTAAAATAGCTGTTGTAATAGTTGAGCGGGATGTACAAAATGGGTTTGACCCCATAATGCTTCTCCATCAAATCCAGTGTGTTTTTTACTCCGAGTTTGAAGCGTTTGGTGCTCAACTGATGGCTTTTTTCTTCCACATCCAACACGGGAGGAAGGTCACCTTTGGACAGCTTCACCATCTTTATAAAGTTGCTGGCTTGTTCGGAAGACGTCACGTTTGGCTTGTAATAGTGATAGGCCCCCACCAAAAAACCTTGCTCTTTGGCTTCTTTCCAATTCTCAGAAAAATGGGTGTCTTGCCAGTTTTTTCCTTCTGTCGCTTTGATGAACACAAAGGAAATGTCCTTGTTGTCCACCTTCATTTTTTTGACCTCGTCCCAGAGAATTTTCTGTTGGTAGTGGGACACATCGATGCCGTGAATAGAATACTCTGGCAAGGTCACGCCAAAATCGGTGCGGTCCCGTTCGGGAATGGCATTCGAGCGAGTGCTCCAATTCCAGATGTTTCGCCTAAAGTGGATAAGGCGATGCCGATTGGTGAACCCTACGATGGTGAATGAAAAGATGAGAAAGCCTGATATGCCCCAAAAAAATATAGGACGTGAGAAGCTCGAAGTAGTTTGCTTCTTGCCACAGTAGCAACAGTAAATCGCTTTTTTGGGCAAGCGCTTATCGCATTTGACACACTTGTTGACCACCCGTTTCTTGACCTCTTGGGGTTTTTCTTCTGTGGTAGTCGTTTTCTCCATAGCAACTAAAATGGGTGCGTGTCAGAACCTTGTCGCTAAATTACAAAAATGAAAATAGAGGGAAATGCCTTCTCTTTGCCTTGGCGCATTCTGAAGACTAAGTTATAGATAAGGGAGTTGATTTTTTTACCACGGAGAAAGGGAGGAAAGGAGACGCTGGCGCCAGTTCAAGAGGCTCTATGTTCTCCAGACCTCTGTGCCCTCAGTGGTCCTTTTCCCATGAATGATTCTCACCCAAAATCTTTATTGGTTAGAATTTTTGCAATGAAAGGCAGGTAATTAGAATCCAACTGCCAACCCAACGCCAAGGTTGAAATAACTCGTGTGGTGACGGAAATCAATGACTTTGGTCTCTGGGGCAGAAAGCTCACCCTTTTCCGTGAAATGGGCGAGTTCTCCGAAAAGCATGCCCTTGGTACGGCGGCCAATTTTGTAGGAAACCGAGGTGCCAATTTTTGCGCTCATGCCCAAGTTGTAGTTATAGGAAAATAGCGTCCCATCATAAACAAGGCTGTTTGAGGAGCTTTTAATTAAGCCCAAATTCGCTTGGGTCTGAATGTCAAATTTCTTCCCGAGTGGAATGCGGTATGTCGGACCCAAATGCAAAGAGGCGGTTCCTTTGGCAGTAGGTTTTTCCTGTTTTGGACCGAAATCGTAGTTGAAGTTGCTAAAGCCCAATTGTCCTCCAATGCCCCAACGCTCATTTAAGAAGTAGGTGCCTTCAAGAGCTGTCGAAGCGCCACCGCGTTGGTCATAGCGCACTGCATATTCACCACTCGAATAAGAGTGTTTGACCATCGGCAGGATTGCTCCACCACGAAGTGCCAAATAGTGGGGTGGGTGTTCTTCGTCCCAAGAGTCAAAAGTTTGGGCATTTTGATGTTGCCAGCGGTCTTTCAGAATTAGGTCCAAAAGCAGGTAGCTGGTTTCCGTGACCAAAATGCCGATGGCTGCTCCCGCCAGCACGTCAGAGGCCCAATGAGCATTGTTCAAAATTCGCCACAAAGCTGTCGCCCCAGCGGTGCCATATGCGCCCACGGTGTACCAAGGACTGAGGTGTCCGTATTCTTTGTGGAGATAGGTGGCGGCGATAAAGGCTCGAGCCGTGTGCCATGAAGGAAATGAATTATTGCCATAGCCTGACGGCCGAGTAATCCCAATTTTATTTTTCATCACATCCACCAAAGGGGACCCGATGGCATAGCTAAGCGCCAATCCTGCCGTGGCTCGGACCATATGGTTTTTGCCTTTCACACCAGCCAGATTCAGTCCGTAAACGGCGCCAATCGGGAGCAGGTACATGTGGTCATCAAGCTTGTTGTGAAAATTTCGAAAATGGCGGTCACGAATATTTTTTACGTCATCGCGCTGTGACCAGATCAATCCGCTGGTGGCCATCAAGGCGGCAGGAGCAATGAAAGGTTTTATTTTCGAGGGTTTTGAAAGGGAGTCCTTAAAAGGGCAAAACCGTTTTTTTTGGGATTTGCAGAGGAGGGGGGAGGAAAACAGAATCAGGGTTAAAAGGAGAATTAGGTGCATAAAATGGGGTGAGGTCACAACATGATATTGTGGTAACAGTCCCAGAGCCGTTTGGGTTCCCAGAGCGAATTCAAGCCACCGAGTTCAATAATGTTTTTGAACCACTTCTTCCTCATTGATTGTTTTCCAAGGAGAACATCCACCAATCCCCCAATAGTGATTATGAAGTCTCTTTTTGTTCAAATTCTATTCGTCGTCTTTTTTGTGTTATCGATTCCCGTTTCCAAAAGGAAAGCCAAGAGGTGTAGGTCCTCCAACAAAGTGGAGAGAGGTTATGAACCGAATTGTGAGGCTAAGAAAAAGGAGGTGAAAGAGTGGCTATAAGATTTGATAATGGCCGATTATAAAAACAGGGGTGAACCGAAGAAGGGTGAAAAGTTGTTCTTCTGAGAGGAACCCCATTAAAAAGCTGTTTACTTATGAAGACTCTTTTTGTCCAAATCGTGTCAACCTTTGTATTTGTTTCCACCATCAATGGTACCGAGGAGTTGTCTGGAGAAGATAGGACAACTGAACTCCATGGGATTGAGGCCTTCTTTTCTTTTCATGAGGACGGAATGGATGACTTCGAGTTTGTGGAAAATCATCCTGAAGAAGAGGAAAAAGTAGAGCAATAAGTGATTTCCCCAAAGGGATTTAAGCTTTTAGGTCAAGCTCATTCATCCAGTTTTTTGCTTCGTCAATGGTGCGAAACATATTCTCAGGTATTTTTTTGATGGGATTCAGCTTTATGAAAAAGCTTCCCATAACGTAGCCAACTAGTGATTTGGTGACCAATGCCCCAGCCAAAAGCCTTTTGGTTTGCTCAGGGCTCGCGAAAAATTTTCGTGCTTCGGCACTTACAGACTTTAAATGGCTGATTTCGGCAATAGCCATCATTTTTTCTTGTCTGGCTATGCGAAAGGCAGCTTCCCGTGTCCTTGCAATTTGTTGGGCCGCCTTTAAGTCGATGTGCTTTTCGGGTTTATATCTTCCAATCATGATATCGTCCTTGTAACTGAAAAGGACAAATTCATCTTCGATGAGGAAAGTCTCATCTTCAGAAATCTCAAAGGAAAGGTCGCTTTTATAAACCCTGTGTTGTTGTAGTTCAGACATACTGGTGTTGAGTTCAGAGTCCAAACAACTAGTGGGGAGCTAGGATGTCTGTGCTTGAAAAATTTAGAGTAGGAAAAAACCAGGCTTTCTGTGAAGAAAGGCCTGGTGTGATTTACTGATTAAGCAATTGCTTATTTGGTGCAAACGTAGAAAAGGTCAATTCCTTTTTCTGGCTGGTTGGTCAATTCGAAATCCGTGTATTGGATTGAGGCGGCCAAGCTGCCGTCTTGCACCATGAGTTTTTTGCGGTTGCGACGGTTGAGGATGTCGTAAGGGATACGGAGGATGGAAGCCGGTAACTTGTGTTCCAAGTCCAATATGTCCCACTTTTTGATGCGCTGTACCGAGCGCTTGTTCTCCTCGTAATATTCCATCACCCTGTCGTTGCCGACCACACCTTTGGATTCCACTGTTGGGAAGTATTTGCCCATGAGTTGGGTGAGTTCCTTGGGAGTGTATTCACGAACGTGCCATGGATTGCGCGTCAAGCTCCAATCGATGTTCGGGGTAGTGATGATGGCTTTTCCTCCAGGTTTGAGCACACGGTGGATTTCCTTCACAAAAAGGTCATCCTCTTGGATGTGCTCGATGACTTGGAAGCTGACTACGGTGTCAAAACTGTTGTCAGGAATTTCTGTCAATGGAGGGATATTGGCATTGATGAATTTCGCCTTTGGGTGGTTTTTCCCGTGTAGGGCAATCAGCTCCTCATTTTTGTCAATGGCGGTGTAGCTGTCGCTGGCTCTTAAAAGAATTTCCAGTCCGCGTCCGCCTCCGCAACCGATCTCCAACAAATCACCTTTGACCAACTCCTCGGCACGCACATAGGCGTAGAATAGGCGCTGGTGGATGGGATTGTCGGATGCAACCTCTGAGGACGTGATTTCAGTAGTGTAGAGTGCCATTCTGTGTACGATGTACAATGTATTATGTACAATGTATCATGTACAATGAGTGTCCCTATATGGAATCATTGTACATGATACATTGTACATAATACTTAAAATTTAATCCCCAGCTTATTGAGGGTTCTTTTGATCGAGTTTTTGAGGGTTTCCTTGACTTCGGTTTTCACCTTTTTGCCAGTGCCCTCATCTGGGCGAGCCTTGAAGCGCGTGTCGGAATAGCCCTTTTGGTTGCCTCGGTCGTCGGTGTAGAAGTAAGTGAAGAATGACTTACGAGTAACACCTTCAGGCAAGCTGATTTTGGAATATCCGTGGTAGGAAATGTCGTTGGTTTCGAAGATAACCGCGCGGTTGAACAAAGGCGCAACCTTCTTTTCACATACGGTCATGTCGGCATTCCAAAGCTCCAATTCACCACCGTATTCTTCGGTTTTCCAGTCTTTGTTGAGGTAAATCAACAGGTTTAGACGACGGTATTTTTGAAGACGGTGGTGCATGGAAAAGTCCACATGCACATCCAAGAAACTTCCGTCTTTACCTTGGTGAACGCCACAGCCCATTTTGTCGTCAGTGACCATGCCGTCCTTGACGCCCGTAACTTTTTCAATCCACTGGCTCATCTCTGGCGACATGATGAATTGCTTCACCAAAGAGAAAGCCTCGTCAAAGTTATCAAAGTTACTTCCCTCAGACTTCTGCTCGTTCATGCCTTTCCAGTGCTTGTCGAGCTTGGTGTTGTCTGGGAAGTTGTTGAAAAGTTTCTCAGCCACCTCATCCACCAAGAAATTCTCGATAACTACGTGTGGGTAGGGGTGTGCCGTATTGAATTCGTTTGCCAGTTCGGCTATCGTGCCTGCTTGTTGCAGACGTGGATTCATTACTTGCATGTGTATCAGGAGAAAAGTCTGCTAAACTATTTAATGGAGTAAGATAAGGCTTCTACAAGCAATTTGCCTTGATAAAAATGTTTTTCACGTATGAGCTGTGTTATGGCATAAAAAAAGGCACCACCAAAAATAGGTAGCGCCAAGAATTTTTCACTTGCAAAATTCTTATTGAGGGATTTCTTCCATAACGATAGTTTCAGAGCGGGCAATGCCATAGGCTCCGAAAAAGCCCAATACTGTTTCCACCTCGTTGTCAACATTACGGATATTGCTTTGGACAGGTGCCGGAGGGGTATCGAATGGACCACCACCCCCAGAAAGCTGTGTTTGCAACTCTTCGTAGTAATCAAAGGCATTACGGGTAATGGAAATTTGTTCCACGTAGGCAGAATCACCAAGGGCTAGTGGGCTGAATCCAAAGTAGAACAACCCTTCAGGGAAAAAGGCTCCCTCTTCGGTGTTGTCATCATCTCGGAAACGAAGTTCTTCTGGGTCATTTTGTAATACACCGTTGATATAGATTTTATACCGGTAGAAATCGCCCTTTCCAGGTTTTTCATAAGTGGTAATCCCCACATAGAAGGAGTCTTCAGGGGCAAACACAACTCCTGGGAAATCCTCTGTTCTGCGGTAGTAAATGGACTCAATAGGCTGAGGGCTATTTAGAGTCTCAGGGAATGACTCGTATTGGGTGCCATCTGCCAAAGTGATTTTCAGGGTATAGGTGGTTCCTGTGTCTCCGAGCATTACTGGCGTGGTGTAAATGCCGTCGGTTTCTTCGGTCAGGTTAATGACTTGGTTTTTGTCCGTTTCCAACAACAGGGTGGCGCCCGTCACAGCAGGGTTCTGACCGTAATCGGAGAAGCCCTTGGTCCACGTCAGTTTAACTTGGTGAGCTTTCGTCTCGTTGGTGATGCTACCCTCTACAACCAAGCGGGGAGTTCCCGAAGCCACTTCCAAATCGATAACATCCTCGCAAGCCCATAAGAGAGGCATTAGGCTGAGGAAAAGAAGGATTTTCTTCATGGTGTCTAATGGTTTCATGATGAGGAAATATTGGTATTTCCAGCGTCAAGCCGTCAATCCCTTAGAAGGTGAAGTTATAAGTGATGGCAGGAAGAATGGTTCCCAAAATAGAAATGCGGGTAACCTCAGTTCTATTAGGGTCTTCCTCGCTGGCGCTAAATGAGTAAGAGTAGGCATTCCGGCGGGCATATGCATTGTAAATGGAGAATACCCATTCCCCTTGCCAGCGACGTCCTTCTTTTTTCTTCCCTTTGAGGGTGGCGGCCAAATCCAGACGGTGGTAGTCCGAGATGCGGTCGTTATTCCTTCCTGTATAGTCAGAGATAACAAAGTCCTCATACTCGTAGGTTCCGCTTGGTGGCGTGTATGGCCTTCCAGTGCTGTACACGAAATTGGCCGAGAGAGAAAGGCGTGGGCTTAGCTCGTAAGTTCCAATAATGGTCAGGTCGTGGGTTTTGTCGAAGTTGGAAACATACCACTCGCCACCGTTGATGGTTTCCTCAGGGCTGTCACCAGCCACTTTACGCTCGCTTCGGGAGAGGGTGTAGGCCACCCATCCTGTGAAACGTCCCTTGGTTTTGCGGACCAATAATTCCAAACCGTAAGCACGACCAATACCACTAAGCAGGTCGGTTTCCAACATTTCATTGGTGAGGAGGTCAGCGCCATTTTTATATTCCACAATGTCGCGGAAGTCCTTGTAGAAGACCTCGGCTGAAGCCTCAATCGTGTTGTCCTTGAAGTTGCGGAAATAACCCAAACCAATTTGGTTGGCCACCAAAGGCTTCACGTGTGTGTCGGCAGATTTCCAAACATCCAGTGGAAGTCCATTACTGGAGTTGCCAATAAGGTGCAAGTACTGACGCATGCGGTTGTAGCCCATTTTGATGGAGCTGTTGCTGTCGAGGCTGAATTTTACCGCAAGTCGAGGTTCAAAGGCATCTAAACCATTGTAACCAATGACTACACCGTTTACTTTTTCGGCAGAAACTAAAGTCTCAGGGCTTTTCGGAACGCCCTCCTCATAGGTGCGCACCTCTCTTGGGCCCAAGGCCCAGAAGCCTGAATAGCGGAGGCCGTAGCGGACACTCCAGCGCTCACCAATTGGACGCTCGTGGGAGAAGTAAGGAGAAATTTCCAAGCCATTAAGGTCTGGAACAATGATGTCATTTACGGCTGCGCCAAGGTCCCCAAGGAAGTTCACCCTCGCAGGGGAGAAGTCATAAATGTGTGTTTGGAGGCCGTATTGAAAGGTGTTTTCTCCTCGCTTCAAGGTGAAATCAGCGTTGACGCCATAATCCCTAATGATGGACTGCCAGTTGATGATATTCTCCGCCTCCAACTCATAGCTGTAGTTAGAAGCTGTAGTGGAAATATTCATGAACGAGCTGTCGCTGAAGGCATGGTACCAACGCAGGGAACCGCCAGTGTTACCCCAGTTGAAGCCGAATTGACCCCCGATTTTCCAAACGTCTCGACCCAAGTAGCCAGAACCGTAGATGATGTTGTTTTCATCAATGCGGTAGTTCAGTTTGGCGTTCAGGTCATAGAAGTAGGCAATGTTGTCCTTCAATTCAGGATCGAATTTCAGGAACAAGTCGGCGTAGGAACGGCGACCTGTGAGCAGGAAAGAACTTTTCTTTTTCTTGTCCAATGGACCTTCAACGGCAAGACGGCTTGATACCGTTCCGATGCCTCCGCTAAAGCCAAGTTTTTCTTTGCTTCCAGTGCGCTGCTGCACATCCAATACAGAGGAAACCCTGCCTCCATACAAGGAAGGAATGCCTCCCTTGTATAGCTCCACGGACTCAACCACATCGGCATTAAACACCGAGAAAAAGCCGAAAAGGTGGGAGGAACTATAGATTGGAATCAAATCCATCAACACCAAGTTTTGATCGATGTTACCACCACGAACGTTGAAACCGTTGGCGCCCTCACCCACCGAGGTTACCCCAGGAAGGGTCTGGATACTTTTGATGACGTCCACCTCACCCATAAAGGCAGGCTGTTTTTTCATCTCAGCCATCTCAATCTTGGTCGTACTCATCTGCACGGCCTCCACATTGGTCGATGGTTTTTCAACGATGATAACTGTCTCTTCTAACTCGGCGACATCTTCCTTCAAAGGGATGTTGAGCACCAAGTTTTTGTTGAGTGTCACCTTGCGGGTTTTGGTTGTGTAGCCCAAAAACAGAAATTCCAAGGTGTAGCTTCCTTGGGGAAGAATAATGCTGTAGTTACCATCAAAGTCGGTTTGCGTGCTTTGGTTGGTCTCTTTCACCAGAATCGTAGCCAAAGGAAGGGTTTCCTTTCTTAGCGAGTCCGTGATTTTTCCTGAAATCGTATAGCTGTTTTGGGCCTCCGATAAGAAGGGAGCGGCCCAAAGCAATAGTAGTAGGGGAAGAAGCTTTTTCATGGTCCTGTCTGGTTCAGGAGTTGGGTTTTCTGGAAATACCTACAATCTACTTTTGTTTAAAGTTCCCAAGTGAAACGTTAAACTCAAATTCTTTTCAGTCAATTTTTGAAAAATAATGTCGAAACATTAAATGTTTGAGGTTTTATTTTATCATTCGTTAACAATGATAGGGCCCAATTCTTTTGGGTATTCATCAAAAAAGGCGTTTCCAGTTTGGAAGCGCCTTTTTTGATGTTTAGCTAACTACTTTAGGGCCGTCTTGGCTGACCTTCGAGATATACACCTCGCTTTCAATATTGATGGCGTCAAACACAGCCTGCATGCCTTTGCCGATTTTCTCCGCTGTTTCTTGGCTGGTGCTCAAGGCGAAGATGGATGGTCCAGAACCTGAGATGCTACATCCCAAGGCTCCGTTTTCCATGGCCGCCTTTTTGGCTTGGTCGAATCCTGGGATGAGGATGGAGCGCACAGGCTCCACGATGACGTCCTGAAGGGAACGGCCAATCAACTCATAATCGGATTTCATCAGTCCAGCAATTAATCCAGCAACGTTGCCCCACTGGGTGACAGCCTCGGACATGGCGACCTCCTTGCGGAGAATGGCACGGGCGTCTTTGGTTTTTACCTCAATGTGTGGGTGGATGATGGTGGCGTGTAGTTTTTCTGGCGTTGGCAACTCAATGATGTCCAATGGGTCATAGCTGCGTACCAATACGAAACCACCCAAAAGGGCAGGGGCTACGTTATCAGCGTGCGCAGATCCGCAGGCCAATTCCTCGCCTTTCATAGCGAAAGGAAGCAACTCCTGTTGGCTTAATGGTTCGCCCAATAATTTGTTCAAGGCGAAAACCCCAACAACTGAGCTGGCGGCCGAAGAACCCAAGCCACTTTTCAATGGCATTTGCTTGAACAACTCAATCTCTACGCCCAAGTCAGGTTTGCCGATGGCGTTCAAGTATTCTTGAATCACCAAGCTGACCGTGTTCTCGGAAGTGTCGAGTGGCAATAGGCCTTCATCGCCATGGATGGCTTTGATGGAAACGCCTTTTCCCTCAGTGAGGGTGATGACTACTTCGTCGCCAGGAGCTTCCACAGAAAAGCCCAATATATCAAAGCCACAGGCGACGTTGGCGACTGTGGCTGGAGCAAAAGCACGGATGGATTTTGACATGGTGTTAACTATGTACAATGTATTATGTATCAAGTATTATGAGTGTCATTGTACATAATACTTGATACATAATACTTCATTAACTCAAATAACTCCCAATAGAGATAATATCTGCGAACACACCAGCGGCGGTAACCTCGGCACCAGCGCCAGGGCCTTTAATCACCAATGGGTTGTTCAGGTAACGGCTGGTGGTGTACGAAATCATGTTGTCGGAACCAGCCATCGAGAAGAATGGGTGGCTTCCATCAACAGCGCGAAGTCCAACAGTCGCTTTGCCTTGGTCCAAGGTGGCGATGAAACGCAACTTTTTGCCTGAGCCTTGCGCTTCAGCAATCAACGATTTGAAGGAGTCATCCGCTTTCTCCAATTCTTCGAAGAACTTCTCCACGGTTGGCGCGTCGATGCAGGCCTGTGGAAGAATGTTTTCCACATGAACGTCCTGTGGTTGCATCTCATAACCCGCCTCACGAGAGAGGATCAAGATTTTACGGGCCACGTCCATGCCGTTCAAATCCTCACGTGGATCTGGCTCGGTGTAGCCAGCCTCCTTGGCTTGAAGCACCACGTCCTTGAACGTCGTGCTACCGTCGTAGGTGTTGAAGATATAGGAGAGGGAGCCTGAAAGTACGCCCTCAATCTTCAAAATGTCGTCACCGCTGTGCATCAATGCCTCCAAGGTATTGATAACAGGGAGTCCAGCACCTACGTTCGTTTCGTAGAAGAATTTCACGCCACGGCGGAATGCGATATCCTTGAGACGCTTGTAATCTTCATAAGAAGAAGAGTTGGCCACCTTGTTTGGAGTGACGATGGAAATGCTCTTCTCCAAAATCTTCGCGTAGTAGGTAGTAATGGCCTTGTTGGAAGTGTTGTCCACGAACACGCTGTTCGGCAAGTTCATGGCCGCCATTTTATCCACAAAGTCATCTAAGGAAGAAGGCTCGCCTTTTTCCAAGGCATCCTGCCAGTTGTCCAAGTCCAATCCAGCTTCGTCGAAAATCATGCGTTTCGAGTTGGCGATGGAAACTACGCGGATGTCAAGTTGTTTCGTTTTGTAAAGGTGCTCAGCCTGCTCCTTGATTTGTTTCAACAAGGTAGCGCCAATCAAACCTGGGCCAACCATGAAGACATTCAAGGCGGAAGTGTCAGACAGGAAGAAGGCATCGTGCAAAGCGTTCAAGGCTTTGGAGATGTCTTGATGATCGATAACAGCCGACACGTTCAGCTCGGAAGAGCCTTGGGCAATGGCCGAAACATTCACACCGTTTACGCCAAGGGCATTGAACATCTTTCCTGAAATGCCTGGAGTGTCCTTCATGTTTTCGCCAACGATGGCAACAACAGATTTTCCACCCTCCACTTTAACAGGGTCAATCTTGAGCGCCTGAATCTCATAGAGGAATTCACGCTCGATGACCTTGCGAGCCTTTTCGGCGTCCTCAGGAGCTACTGCAAAGCAGATAGAGTGCTCGGAAGATGCTTGGGTAATCATAATGAGGTTGATCTCATTATTGGCCAAGCAACCGAACAGACGGGCCGAAAAACCAGCCACGCCAATCATGCCACTACCTTGAATGCTGATCAAGGCGATTTCATTGATGGATGAAATGCCTTTTACGCGATGCTTGTGTGGCACGCCACTGCGCTCGCTGATATATGTTCCTCCAAACTCTGGGTTGAAGGTATT
This sequence comes from Bacteroidia bacterium, assembly GCA_030431525.1. GTDB lineage: Bacteria > Bacteroidota > Bacteroidia > Cytophagales > JAAEPT01 > JAUIJC01. The sequence continues at coordinate 17,185 of JAUIJC010000011.1, forward strand.
TTTAATGCGGATAGGAATGCGCTTGGCGAATACCGGCTGAAGGGTCGGCGGGTAAATTACCTTGGCGCCAAAGTGCGAAAGCTCCATCGCCTCGTTGTAGGAGATGGCAGGCAGGGTGAAAGCGTTTTTCACACGGCGAGGATCGGCGGTCATGACACCGTCCACATCCGTCCAGATTTCAACTTCCTTGGCGTTAAGCGCCGCTGCTAAAATGGCCGCAGTATAATCAGAACCGCCACGTCCCAACGTTGTGGTCACGCCTTTGGCATCTGAACCGATAAAGCCAGTGACAAACTGAATGGCCTTGCGTCCAACATAGCGGTCATTGATTTGCTTATCGGTGATCTCAAAGTCCACCTTGGCGTTGCCGAACTCACTGTTGGTGCGCATGAATTTGCGGGCGTCCACAAACTCAGCTTCCATGCCCTCGTGCTTGGCCAATTCTGCGATGATGTAGGCGCTCAAACGCTCACCGTGGCTCAGGATAAAGTCCAAGGTGCGTTTTGAAAGCTCATTAATCAGGCTAACCCCGTGCAAAACATCTTGCAGGTCATTAATCTTGGTTTTGATGACCGCAAAAATGGGGCTTTGGTTTTGTACAGGAATCAAGTCGCGCACGATGCTGTAATGCGTCTCCTCAAATTCCTTCAACAGGCTGAGATAACGTTTATCGTTCTTCTCGGCCAAGTTGCTCATCTCGATGAGTTTGTTGGTCATGCCACCCACAGCAGAAAAAACTACCGTGAACTGCTCGCCCTTGGCTTTGTAGTCCAACAAAATCTCAACAACCCTTGCGATGTTCTCGGCGGAGCCCACAGAGGTGCCACCAAACTTGAGTACCTTCATAATATTGCTGGGCGCGGGGTAAGGACTTTAGATTTTAGACATTAGACCTTAGCTGAGGTACTTGGAAAAGCTAAGGTCTATTGTCTAAAATCTAATGTCTCCTCAACGCCTCGTCGTTCAAAAACACAATTGCCCCAAATATCGAAAAAGGACAGGCTATTTCATAACCTGTCCTTCAAGCAATCGGGGCATGGGGGCTGAGCCCCGTTTATTTTTCATCATCCAAGATGACTTTGGGAAGATGTTCCACAATCTTTTCCCTAATCATATCATAGTCGTCCAGCGACTTAGCGAGGATGTGTTCCTTTTCTTCACAATCCAATCGGGAGAGCACTTCTGAAAGCATACGGCGGTTCAACAAAAGGTTGGTTTTAATGTCAATCAAAAGATTCAAGGTCGCCTTCTGGTTGTCGACGCCAATCATGTTATAAAGCTCTGTCATTACACGCTTTGGGTGGTGATACATCTGCTTAACAGAGCGCTTGAAGAGTTTTGTTCCCAAAAGGGGAGAAATAACTGGGAATTCCCCTCGTTTTTTAAGCGGTCCATCCTGAAAACCTATGCCGATTTTTGATACTGTAAAGCTGTTGACCGTTGCCGTCGGGCTCACCCTTGCCACCTGTAAACCACAGCAAAGAAAGCAGGACCTCCATGCACTGGAGAAAATCGAGTTCGACCTTTCCCAAATCGACGAGCAAGGCCTGATCGGTCCAGATGACGGAAAGGTGATTGTCGATTATGAGTTTTGTGTGCCCGAGGGCGAAAAGTACGCTGATGAGGTGATGGCCATTGATCCTACTTTGCAAGCACCCTTATCCAATGGAAGAATTAATTGTGGAGAGGGCTACATGCTTTTCATAGGGAACACCCACCAGAAAAATTGGGAGGAGGTGCTGATGAAGTTGGCGCGATTGGAATATGTGGAGGAGATACGGCGGGTGATGTGGGAGTGATTACAGTTATCAGTGAGCAGTTAACAGTGAGCAAGGTTATATTTCAAAAATGTCTGCACCATGATTTTAGGGATTGATGGATTGACAGGATGCAGACCGTTATGGGCATCCTATCCATCCAAAAATCCTTCTCATCAAGGTTCCGCCCCCATTGCATAAGAAATCCCAGTCCAAGCAGGTTGTTTTACTTGGACTGGGGTTTTGTGTTTTGGAGATCTGGAAACCTTAAGACAATGGTGGAAGGGAGGAGCTAGGCTGAACGTCTTTATTGTAGGTTTAATCCAGTGCTCCCATGAAGCGTATATGCATCAAATAAATAATTAATGCAGTTAATAGGAAGGTGGCTAAACACAAGGTTCGGTGAATTAACCTAGTCTTTTGTCTAAATGATTGAATGAACCCAAAAAGGCTTAAACCACTCATGATGTAGTAGGTGGTTAGTACAAATGGGCGTCTGTTGCCGGTCGGATCAACTAAAATCATTAAAGTAATCTCAAGGGCAAGGAAGGCCCATGCGGCAAGTAGGGCATTTTTACTTGATATAGACATTGACTCCAATTTTAATCTGTAAGCCTTCCAATTTTTTTGAGCTACTTACTCCTTAATCACCCCCATCACCTCACTCAATTTCATCAACGCCTCCACCGGCGTTATCGCATTAATATCCACTCCCTCAAGCTTTGCTTTGATAGCATCCAATTTCGGGTCGGCGGCGGCGAAGAGTTGCATTTGCATATTGGCCTTAGGCACGGCTTCGAGGCGTTCTTGGGTTTTCTCACGGCGCTTGTCGATTTCCAGTTCGCCAAGAATTTCATTGGCGCGGAGGACGACCTCGCGAGGCATGCCCGCCATTTGAGCCACGTTGATGCCGAAGCTATGCTCACTGCCACCTTCTTTGAGCTTGCGCATAAAAATGATTTTACCGCTTAGCTCTTTTACTGACACATTGAAGTTCTTGATTCGTGGGAAATCCTTGGTCAGTTCGTTCAGTTCGTGGTAGTGGGTGGCGAACAGGGTTTTTGCCTTGCACTCAGGATGGTTGTGGAGGTATTCCACGATGGCCCATGCGATGGAAATGCCGTCGTAGGTGCTGGTGCCACGGCCAATTTCGTCCATCAACACAAGGCTACGACCGCTGAGGTTGTTGAGAATACTTGCCGTTTCAGTCATTTCCACCATAAAGGTGGACTCCCCTTGGGAGAGGTTGTCTGACGCTCCGACACGCGTAAAGACTTTGTCGACCAGCCCAATGTTGGCGGACTTGGCAGGCACGAAGCTTCCCATCTGAGCCATCAGGGTGATTAGGGCGACTTGGCGCAACAAGGCTGATTTTCCAGCCATGTTCGGTCCGGTGATGACCATGATTTGTTGCTCGGCGTCGTCCAAATAAATGTCGTTCGGGATGTATTGTTCGCCGATGGGCAGTTGGCTTTCGATGACGGGGTGACGCCCTTCCTTGATTTCGAGGGTCATGTCCTCGCCGACGTTTGGCTTAACGTAATGATTAGTCAGGGCCGTTTGGGCGAAAGAGGAGAGGCAGTCGATTTGGGCAATCAGCTGTGCGTTTTGCTGGATTTGTGGCACAAAACTGACGGCCGTGCTGACGAGTTGGTTGAACAGCTGGAACTCAATGACGTTGATGCGGTCCTCGGCCGACACGATTTTTTCCTCGTATTGCTTGAGCTCCTCGGTGATGTAGCGCTCGGCATTTACCAAGGTCTGCTTGCGAATCCAGTGCTCGGGAACCTTGTGGGCGTGGGTTTTGGAGACCTCCAAGTAGAATCCGAAGACCTTGTTCTGCCCGATTTTAATTTTGGGGATGTCGGCCTCCTCGGCGGCTTGGTCCCGCATTTTTTCCAAATAATCTTTCCCTGAGAATGCGATTTGGCGCAATTCGTCCAGTTCCTCGTGGATGCCATCGGCAATGATATTGCCTTGGTTGTTGACGATGGGACAGTCGGGTTTTAGCTCCGTTTCGATGCGTTTGCGTAACTCCAAACAAAGGTCAATTTGGGCGGCAAGGGTCTGGAGTTTTTGGTTGCCACTATTGGCCAAAGCCTCTTTGACAGGCTCGATATAGGCCAAAGCGCGTTTGAGTTGCACCATTTCCCTTGGGGAAATCCGACGTGCCGCCACTTTTGAAATGAGACGTTCCAAGTCTCCAATTTGCCTGAGGTTTTGCTGGAGCGTTTCTTGGAGTTCATCTGTTTTTGTGAGCCCTTCTACGATGTCCAATCGCTCCTGAATGGTGGCTTGATCCTTTAAAGGAAGGACGACCCATTTGCGCAACATCCGCCCACCCATCGGGGTGAGCGTTTTGTCCAAAACCTGAATCAGTGGAATACCGCTTTCATGTTGCGGGTGAACCAATTCCAAGTTGCGAATGGTGAAGCGGTCGAGCCAAACGAAACGGTCCTGCTCAATGCGGGAGATGGTTCGGATGTGATCGGTTTCCTTGTGCTCGGTTTCCGAAAGGTAATGGAGAACGGCGCCCGCCGTAATGATGCCCAGTTTTAGTCCGGCAACGCCATAGCCTTTGAGGTTGGCGGTACCAAAATGGTTGGTAAGTGATTCATGGGCGTAGTCATAGCTGAACACCCAGTCTTCCAAACGGAAAGTGGTAAAGTCGTCGCCAAAGCTTTCCTGAAACTGTTGGCGTTGTTGCTTGCAGAAAATGACTTCGGAAGGATGGAAACTTTGGAGCAGTTTGTCGATGTAGCTGACGCTACCCTCGGCAGTGAGAAATTCTCCGGTGGAAATGTCTAAGAAGGAAACCCCTGCCCGATCTTTTTCAAGATGAACAGCCGCCAAGTAGTTGTTTCGCTTGACGTCGAGGACATTGTCGTTATAACTCACCCCAGGCGTTACCAACTCTGTCACGCCACGTTTCACGATTCCCTTCACTGATTTTGGATCCTCCAGCTGGTCGCAGATGGCCACGCGCTGACCTGCCCGAACAAGTTTTGGAAGATAGTTGTCGAGGGCATGGTAAGGGAATCCAGCCAATTCCTCATTGGAACCGCCGTTGGCCCTTTTGGTCAGGGTGATGTTCAGGATGCGACTGCTGGTAATGGCATCTTCCCCAAAGGTTTCATAAAAATCGCCGACACGGAAGAGCAATAAGGCGCCAGGATATTTCTTCTTGATGGCCTCATATTGCTTCATCAGTGGGGTTTGCTTGCCAGCCATGGGGGATGTGTTTTTTTGGTGGGGAAATGAAAATGAAAGCGTAGGCGTAGGGTGCAAGACCCTACGGTACGGATGAATGATGAAAACGTAGGGCACAAGGCCCTACGGTAGGGAGTTCGTCATGTTAGGAAACACTGCATTCCAATGACATCCGTTGCGTAGGGCCTTGTGCCCTACGACAGCATGGGCTGTTTAGGCTGTCAGGAAAGTGTCTGAACCCCATCAAAAACCTCAGCGATTTCATCCAAGGTTTGGAACAACACCTCCGGATCAAACTCCTGAACAAGCTTCATGCGGTAAGGCTTGAAATCTGGAAGACCTTTGAAATAGCTGGTATAATGGCGGCGCATTTCAACCACACCTTGTTTATCACCTTTCCACTCCAAGGATTTGGTAAGGTGCTTTCGGCAGGCTTGGATGCGCTCCTCCAAGGTTGGGGGAGGTAGGAGCTCGCCTGTTTTTAGGTAATGCTTGATCTCACGGAAAATCCAAGGGTAGCCGATGGCCGCGCGACCAATCATGATACCGTCCACACCATATTTTGTCTTATATTCCAAGGCTTTTTGTGGGGAGTCGATGTCACCGTTGCCAAAAATTGGGATGTGGATATCCGGGTGGTTTTTCACCTCGGCAATTGGGTCCCAGTTAGCTTCGCCCTTGTACATCTGCACACGGGTGCGTCCATGGATGCTGAGGGCTTGCACACCGACATCCTGTAGGCGTTTGGCTACCTCCAAAATCTTGATGGTGCTGTCGTCCCAGCCCAATCGGGTTTTAACGGTTACTGGCAATTTGACCTGCTTGACGATTTCTTCGGTCATGGATTGCATCTTAGGCAAATCCTTCAAAATACCTGCTCCAGCACCTTTACAGGCTACTTTTTTCACAGGACAACCGTAGTTGATATCAACCAATTCGGGTCCGGCTTCCTCTGCAATGGCAGCGGCTTGGCGCATGGACTCGATTTTGTCACCGAAGATTTGGATGCCAATGGGGCGCTCCTCGTCGTAGATGTCCAGCTTTTGGACGCTTTTGGCGGCGTCGCGAATCAATCCCTCGGAGGAGATGAATTCCGTGTACATCATATCGGCACCGTTTTCCTTGCAAACCATGCGGAACGGCGGATCACTAACGTCCTCCATCGGGGCGAGCAATAATGGAAAGTCGCCCAATTCTATATCTCCAATCTTCATGTCAGTTATCAGTTAACGGTTATCAGTTAACACTCCGTTTTGGTTTGTTGAACTGCTTCCTTTCTCCGTGGTTAAATCTTTGCGATTTGGGACATTGCCCCGTGGGGGAACACGGAAAACTCCTTTGAAGTTTCCTCGCATTTTGGAAAGCAGGAATCCAGACCGCTAAATTACGGCTATATGAGGAAAATCGATAATCGGGACGAGTCCCCCTTCCTTGGGCTGTTGATGTTGGTGCTGATGCTGGTGGCAGGAACGACGGTGGCTGTGGGTGTGGGGTACTTGCTTGAGAAACAGCTTTTGGGGAGCCAAGGTGTGAGCATGATGGCCATTCAGGGTCGTCCGTTGGACTACCGAAATTTTTTGGTGGAGGTGACCATTATCCAAGGGGCGATGTCGCTTTGCATTTTGGCATTACCGCCAACGCTTTATGCGTTATGGGAGCGGAGGAATTTGACTGGCGTGCTTTCTGGAAATGTGATGGGGGGAAAGGTGTGGCCTTTGGTCGTGCTGTTGATGCTTTGTGCTTATCCAGCCATTTCCTATATCGGTTTGTGGAATGCTAAAATGCAGTTGCCCGATGCCTTAAAATGGCTGGAAGATTGGATGCGGAATCTTGAGGACCAGAATGCCGAAATGACCTTGTTGCTTACGTCTTTTGAGACTGTTCCTGAATTTTTGTTGGGATTGGTGGTGATTGCAGGAGTGGCCGCGTTTGGGGAAGAATTTATTTTTCGAGGCGTATTACAACCATTGATTTCGAGGGTGTTTAATCCAAAAGTTGATGAAGATGTTTTGGGTGCAGGACATAAGACTTCGGGTAAAATTCTTTTGGGTGATCATATCGCCGTGTGGGTGACAGCAATTCTGTTCAGTGCCATTCATTTGCAGTTTTTTGGGTTCTTCCCAAGGATGTTATTGGGGGCTTTGTTTGGCTACCTGTATTTATGGAGCAAGGATTTGCGGGTGCCGATGTTGGCGCACTTCGTGAATAATGGCTTCATCGTCTTGATGCTTTACCTCAGTAATACGGGCAAAATCCAAGTCGATTTGGAGCACGATTATGAGCCTTCCGTATGGGTGGCCTTGGCGAGTATATTTTTCTCAGGGGTGATTCTTTCTTATCTTTACTCGATTAAGAAAAAGAGTGTTATGTATTAAGTATCGTGTATGATGTGTGTATGGATACTTCGTTTGTTCATAATTACATAATACAGCGTACATACATAATACATGACCAATAATGGCAGAACAATCCTTGGTAAAACTTAATAATTTTCAACAGCGACTATTGGTTGGCATCGTGGGGGGGCTTTCGATGCTTTTTGGCATTGCCTTCAGCCAATGGTTCTTCCTTGCAGTCTTCTTTTTGATATGTCTTGCCTGTACGGCAGAGTTCTATAAGCTCTTGAGGTTGGCCAAGGTGGCGCGCCCTAATGTGTTGCCGGGAATGGTGCTGGGGATAGGGAACTACCTGTTGTCTGTGCTTTATGTGTTGGGCGTAGGGGACTTGAAACTGTTCCTGTTCAACTTCCCAATCATCAGCCTGTTGTTCTTCTCCGAGCTCTATCGCAAGAAGGAGCATCCCTTCGTTAATATCGCATTCACGCTTCTGGGCTTGTTTTATGTAGCCCTTCCGTTCTCCATGTTTGTCTTTTCGGCTTTCCCAAAAGGGGAATATCGTTGGCAGATGGTTGTGGGGTATTTGTTTGTGTTGTGGGCGAATGATTCGGGTGCTTATTTCTGTGGAAAGGCTTTCGGTAAGCGCAAATTGTTCGAGCGTGTGTCTCCAAATAAAACTTGGGAGGGAAGCCTTGGTGGCCTGCTGTTAGCCATCCTTTTCGCCCTTGGATTCTCACACTTCTTCGATCAGGGAAACACCATGTTGTGGTTGTCGTTAGCTGGTATTATCGTGGTGACGGGTAGCCTTGGTGACTTGGTAGAATCACTCTTCAAAAGGAGTATCGCCATTAAGGATTCCGGAAGTTTCATTCCAGGACACGGTGGATTCTTGGACCGATTTGATGCCTTGATTTTAAGCCTGCCATTTGTCACGGTCTTCTTGCTGATGCAATAAGTAGGTTGAATCTGAAAATATTTGAGCCGTTCCATCTGGGACGGCTTTTTTTGTGCCTTTTTCAGCAACATTTAACGATTCGGGGAGTAAACAAAATAATAAGGCAAAGCGCTGTTTTAGCGGGATGGTAGAAAATTTCCTCCTGAAAGGCAGAAGGTTACAAAAGACTAATTCATTCAGTGGCAAATTGGGTTAGATTCTTGTGTAAGAAAACGCCAAGAACAAAACGAATCCGCCTATGCAACGTCCCGAAGAACACTACCGTTATCGTGAGCCGGCTCCGATCAAGGACAAGCTCAATCCATTCGATTCCATGATGTCGCGGTTTAATCTGGCGGCTGAAAAGCTTGGGCTCGATCAAGGCGTGTACAATGTGCTGAAGAGTCCCTCCAAGCAGGTGATTGTCAGTATTCCCATCACCATGGACGATGGCACTCGAAAAGTCTTTGAAGGCTTCAGGGTGGTGCATTCCGATGTCCTTGGGCCTTCCAAGGGTGGTGTGCGCTTTGCACCTGATGTGAATATTGACGAGGTCAAGGCGCTTGCCGCATGGATGACTTGGAAATGCGCTGTGGTGGATATCCCCTACGGTGGAGCAAAAGGTGGGATTCGTTGTGATCCAAGACAAATGTCAGCCGGCGAAATTGAGCGACTAACACGTGCTTATACCCAGCAAATGGTGGACGTTTTTGGTCCCGATAAGGATATTCCCGCCCCTGATATGGGTACCAATGACCGCGTAATGGCATGGGTGATGGATGAATACTCCAAGATGGTAGGCAAAACTGAGCAAGCCGTTGTCACCGGAAAACCACTTGTGTTGGGAGGATCGCTGGGCCGTGTTCAGGCGACTGGTCGAGGTGTGATGGTGGCGGCTTTGAATGCCCTAAAAAAGATTAAGCTGGATCCAGCTGATGTGACCTGTGCCATCCAAGGTTTTGGTAATGTGGGTTCCTATGCCGCCCAACTTCTCCAAGAACATGGAGTGGAGATTTTGGGGATTAGCGATATCTCAGGAGCGTATTGGAATGACAGCGGCATCAATATCGAAGAGGCTATCGCTTATCGAAATTCCAACCGAGGTACTTTGGAAGGGTTTTCTGGAGCAGAGGCCATTACCAATGAGGAATTACTTGCCGCCAAGGTAGATGTATTGGTGCCTGCCGCCAAGGAGGATGTTATCAATGTCCACAATGCCGATAAAATACAGGCGCGTCTGATTGTGGAGGGAGCAAATGGCCCAACTTCAGCGGATGCGGATAAAATAATTCGTGAGAAGGGAATTTTGGTGGTGCCAGATATTCTGGCGAATGCTGGTGGCGTGACGGTCTCCTATTTTGAGTGGATTCAAAACCGCCTTGGCTACAAGTGGGATTTGGAGCGTGTGAATCGACGCAGTGAGCGTATTCTTACTGAGGCCTTTGAAAAGGTGTATGAAGCCATGCGAACCCATGATGTCAGCATGCGGATTGCCTCCTACATTGTTGCCATTGATAAGGTCGCTCAGACGTATGAGTATCGTGGTGGGTATTAAGAAAGAAAAGGAATAGGATGCGAAATCCCCCTTGTCAAACGGTTTGGCAAGGGGGATTTTTTTGTCAATTGTATCACCCAAGGTTCTCAGCATAGGCCTTGAAGTTGCTGAGAATGGCTTGCCAACCTTGGCGCTGTAGCTCAAATGGGTTCATGTTTTCTGGTTCAAAAGATTCAACCACCTTGGTTTTGTCCCCGAGGTCTTCAAAAGTTACCTTCGTTTTTCTTCCATCTTCTAGAACTGTTACTAACTTATTCAAAGCTTTCAGTCATCCTGTTCGACCAGTAGACAGCATAGTTGTTCGCAAAATTCTCAGCTTTGGTTTTATGGGTAACACTCCAGAATCGTTGATAATAACTTTCTAGATGGTGACCAATTTCATGTAGGAGCAGGTTTTCCAGATAGTACTTTTTCACCTTATCCTCTGTCCATTTGAGGTGCCATCCAGATTTGTCATGTTGCAGGTCAGTGGTGTATGGGGCGTATTCCTTTAGTTTCTTTTGGGAAGGTTTTTTGTGTCCAAAGTTCATTTTTAGATCCATAGGGAATGGATAGAGAATGATAAGGTTGACCTTGCTTCCACAAATGAAACAGCCTTGCAAGGTGTTGCCTTTTACAAAATCCGTTTTTCGGAATTTTCTTAGCCAAATATGAGTTAGCCCTTCGGTGTGTTCCTGGGGAAGTTGCCTGAGAGTGGTCTTGATTTCCTCAATGGTTACAGGAAAGAAAAAGTCTCTGGATGGGTTGTCAACCATAAAAATAGGGGTCTCTTGATCCTCTGTTGGAGGAAGGAAATCATGTTGCCGATTAAAGATATTGTCTGTTAGTTTTGGCCAACGCCTTCCCCCTTTGACATCACCAAATTTTCGGCTTTTTTTCCAAGCAGTTTCTTTTCTAGATCTCATCATATATGAACATGACTCTTGGCTCTGCTATTTTGGGATAGTTTCCCAACTTTAGAGCCTTAGGGAAGTGTCAAAAGAAATTAATCCATGCGCAAAATCAAACTCTACATCGCCGTCAGCCTCGATGGCAAAATCGCCAAGCCAGACGGAAGCGTGAATTGGTTACACGAATTGCCAGTGCCTGAAGGAGAGGATTATGGTTATTCAAGCCTAATGGAGAGTGTGGACACCACGCTGATGGGGCATTCCACCTACAAGCAAATCATCGGTTTTGATATTCCTTTTCCTTATCAGGATAAGACGAATTATGTGTTCAGTCGGAGTCCACAGCCAGAGGCCGAGTTTGTGGAGTTTGTTTCGGAGAATGTGGAGGGCTTTGTCCAAAAATTGAAGGAACAGGAGGGCAAGGACATCTGGTTGATTGGTGGCGGACAGTTGAACACCACATTGTTCAATGCTGATTTAGTGGATGAAATCCTGATTTATGTGATGCCGATTGTATTGGGAGAGGGTATTTCGCTGTTTGGGGATTTCCCGAAGGAAAAGGTGTTGAAGTTGGAGGAAACGAAGAGTTATTCGTCCAGTGTGGTGATGATGCGCTACACGATGGAATAGGGGTTAACAGTTTATTTACTTTGGTTGGGATAGGCTAATCCGTGAAAAGCTTCGTATCTTTGCCAAAATTTCTCTTTTTGGGAAACTTTTTGATTTACAGAAGGTTATTAAGATATGACGATTCATAGGGAAGGGCATCGAATGCTGATTTGGACCTTGGCAATGGTGATTGCGGTCATTTACGGAGCAAATTTGTATTTGTCTCATTTGCCATGGGTATCCTACACATTGATGGGCGCATCATTGGTGGTGTTTGTTACCATCTTGCAGTTCTTCAGGAACCCAAGCCGTGCCATTGAGGTGGGTGCGAAAAAAATTATTGCCCCAGCCGACGGTAAGGTGGTAGTGATTGAAGAGGTGGAGGAGCCAGAGTATTTCCACGGCAAGCGCAAGCAGGTTTCCATCTTCATGTCACCGATCAATGTTCATATCAACCGTAGCCCAATCAAGGGCTTGGTGAAATATTTCAAGTATCACCCAGGCAAGTATTTGGTGGCTTGGCACCCAAAGGCCAGTACGGAGAATGAACGTACGACCATGGTGTTGGAAACTGAATGTGGTCAGGAGGTGTTGGTACGCCAGATTGCCGGAGCATTGGCTAAGCGTATCAAATGGTATGTGAATGAGAATGACCGTTTGGATCAGGGCGAAGAATTCGGCTTTATTAAGTTCGGATCACGTGTTGACCTATTCTTGCCATTGGACGCTAAGGTTTGCGTTGAGATGGACCAGAAATCACGTGGCGGTCAGACCGTAGTTGCAGAATTGGCCTAATCAGGTTTAGTAGCAATAATTTTCAAAAAGGGCTGTCCCATTTCAATGGGATGGCCCTTTTTTAATGGCTTTTCCAGTTAATGAGCTGGATGTGGTGGGTTTCAATAAAACCGTAGAAGCCAGCCTTGTCCTCCTTGTGTGATTTTTCAAGGGCGCGTAGGTGGTTCCTCAGGCTAATGTGCTGGTTGATAGGAAACACTTTGGAGCTTTCATCTTTCAGCACCTTCAGGATTTCAGTTTCCTCTTCCCTTATATTTTTGATCATCCCTTCCACTTCCTGCTTCCGTTGGATAAAACAACTTAGGTATTCGTCGATGATGCGTAGGTCGGCGCCTTGAAGAATTTCTCTTGGGAGGATTTCAATAAGTCGAATCAAAAAACCCAGTTCGTCCTTCAGAAAGTTGATTTGGCTCATCCATTGGTTATGATCCTGATGGATGTTTTCCATGCTGCTGTACTCTTTTCTCAGGGGTGCCATGATTTTTCAAAATAGTCTAATCGTTTAACGAGCAACGCAAAAGGAAAGTATGGGTTTATGCGCCCGATGAATGACTTCCAACGAGGTGGTGCCCAAGATTTTTTGGAGCTTGGTATGCTTGTGTGTGAGAAGGGTGATCAGTCCAATGTTATTTTGGGAAGCAAACTCGATGATACCGCTCTCGACATCGCGGGCATTCCAATAGTTGAAGGTGTAATTGGCGATGTTGTGCTTTTTGACCATACGGCTGAGTTCCTCCTTTGCCTGAAGGTTGGTGTAGAAATCCGTGATGGTGCTCACCTTGAGGAGGTGAAGCGTGCTGCCCCATAAATTCACCCATGGGCTCAACTGGGTTAGCGCTTCCACCAATCCAGGCTCTTTGGTGACAGGCAGCAAGATGTCCTGAAAATTGTGTTCAGAATCCTCTCGGTGGGTGATGATGACTGGGCAGGAGCTGTTTTCCACCACCCAATCGCTTTGCGAGTGTTGGATGAGGCTGCTCCAGCCGCGAATCTCTTGGTCTGCCATCACGATAAGGTCGGGTTGCCACTTTTCGAAAGCCTTTTCAAGAATCTGCTCAGGTTTCCCCACCTGCAAGCTGAAGTTGAAGCGCTCACGGTGAGGCACCTCATGGAGGCCCGAAAGTACGTCCTTGCGGAGTTCCTCCACCAGTTCCTGTTCATTCGCCCGATCTTGGTGCTCGATATGAAGCACCTGTAGGAAGGCCTCTGAGTTCTGCTCAAAGAGCTTAAAGGCCATTTTCAGGGCATTTTTTGAAGCGATATCAACGTCAATGGGAACAAGAATCTTCATGGAGGCTTAGAGTTTAAAGGTCAGAATAGGCGTGCTGATGTGGTTGACCAAGCTTTCGGTGATGCTGCCCAAAAAGAAATGGCTCAGTCCTGTGCGTCCGTGCGTTCCGATGACCACCATGTCAGCATGGATTTCCTCGATGAACTGTTGTAGCCCCTGCTCAAAGTTTTCATGGTTGTATTGCGTGCAGGTGAAATTCTTGAGCTTGTGCCTGTCGGCAAAGGCCTTCATGTGTTTGATCACTTCCTTGGAGGACTGAAATTCATAAGGCGTGTTGATGCGCGCCAAATGGATGGTGGCGTTGAAGAGCTCCAGCAAGTCAATGATTTTTGAAAGGTGGTCGCTTTCGATTTCCTCAAAGGTGGAAGTGTAGGCCACGGTTTCAATCTTGAAGTGTTTGCACTCCTTGTTGATCACCAATACGGGGCAGGCGGCCCTGCGGACGACCTTTTCGGCCTGCGAGCCAATAAATAATTCCTCAAGCCCAGAACTGCCTTTGGTGCCCATAATGATGAAGGTCGTATCCTCCTTGGATTTTTGGACAATCAGTTCGTTGGGCGTCCCAATATCCGTTCTGGTGATGATGGATAGTCCCTTTTCTTTAGCCTGATTACCCCATTGGGATAGCTTCTCCGTGGCTTCCTGCTTTTGCATTTCGAGAAGCTCTTGGATGGAGGAAATGTATTCGCCGTAGCCGTAGGCGCCAGCCAGCTGGCCGGGGAACTCCACCACATGGAAGAGCTCCAGTCTGGCGCCCGTTTTCTCGGCGATTTGGAGGGCGACGTCAAAGGCGTTTTCAGCCTCGGTGGAGAAGTCCGTTGGTACCAGAATGGTCTGCATGGCTTTGGCGTATGTTTTCGTAAGGGAAACGACGCCGGCCTTCAGCTTGGTACAATGAGTTTATTTTTTTGACCTTTGTGGGAAAACAGCGCTAAACAATCATGAATAGCCAACAGAAAAAGAAATTGGGTGTAGTGGCCGTGTTTTTGGCCATTGTGGTGGGTATTGCCGTGGATATGTGTCGAAGAACTGATCCACCTGGAAGTAGAGGTAAGTTTGAAGAAAAAATAAAGGAGAAGTATCGGGTGAAGTAGAGACAAGGCATTGCCTTGTCTTCGATCTTGTTAGGCCTGAATAGTAGAGCCTCTAAAAAAGAGGCTTAGGGGGTTATAATTCGATGATTTTATAATCAGAAAAATCTTCGTCCATAATCCTTTCAGACAGATTAGAGATTTCATCCGATTCTAAATCGAAACTCCCCCAGTCTAAATCCATAAGTTCATCTGGCCAAGAAAAATAGTGTTTGGTTACATAATGCTTTAAATCAGCACTGTAGGCAATTTTTGAAGTAACTCGAAAGGTTTGGTTACTGTCTATCATTGCTCCGCAACCACATATACAGGTTGTTTGGTCTAATAAGACAACCCCGTATGTTGGCTTGTCTATTTTTTGTTTAACCTCAATTGCAGAGCTTCGTTTTTGATTGGCGCATTTTAATACAAACTCATCTGAAATGGAATATATCTTTTTCAGCTCTTCACTAAGGATAATTCTTTTCATGAGTTTTTGAGGGGTTAAAAATTGTTCAATGATTTATCGATATCAGAGAAGACTGTAGAAGCACTTTAGAAAAAGCACCCGATTAAGTTGGGCTATTACCTGCTTGAAATGCATGCCAGTAAAGTGTTATTTAATTCTTCTTGATTTATAGCCAAACCCAGTTAAGTCACCTCTTCTGGAATCAAAAAAAATGAGGTTTTTGTTTTTATCTATTTCGAAATAGTATTCGGTTCCATCTGGGTCACTACCACATATGTACTTGTCTGATTGTTTTTTCACATCAAAAACGATAGCGCCACTGCTATCGTTTATTATTCTCGTCACAAGAAAATCTTGCCCGTTTTGATATAGGTGGAATCTGTGGTTTACTAATTCTGGTTGTTCTACCTCCCAAATTCCCAGGCAGTTATATGTGTCATCGCGCTCTTCTTTTATTAGGTCGCTACAAGAGAAAATTCCAAAAATAAAAAATGCCAGAATTGACAATACGAGGGGTTTAGTGTTTTTCATAAGACAATTGATTGGGTTATTACAATAAGGTATTTTCTGGTTACCCTGTTACTCCTCGAGCGCATTCCCTAATGCGTTCGAAACCGTCCATTACATTTTTAATGTCCAAAGAATCTTTTGCCTACGCATTGCAAATGCTAAAAACAGTTTCGGACGCTTTAGAAAAAGCGCCCGAGTGTGCTGGGCTGTTAATGCTTTAAATGTGTGCTATTTTGGTACTAGAAGGGGGTGTGAATTGGTTTTTTTAAAAATGGTTTTGTAAAACACACATAAATCTTTGTGTGTTAAACAATAAATCGTTCATAAAACATGTGTATTGTGGCTATCCATGATATTAATAGATATAAAATGGCTTTCAGGAACATAAATCTTGTAATAGTAATTTCAGATGTATTTCCGTATTTACTCTCGACTAAATGCGAGCCTAAAACGACAATGGTCAAAATCACCACAAACATCACAAAAAAGTACCAGCTGTTTTTGAGGCTTGGCACTGTGTTGTAGATGAAAAAAGATAACTCTCCCCACCAATACAAAATTGGAAGTACTACTAAAAGACTAAAAATATTTCCAGTAGCCAGACTAACCTCTATGGAAGGATTCTTTTGATTCCTTTTTAAAAAGAACCATCTAAGTATTTGGTATAATGAAATCATAGATCAATAATTAAAAAATCACAAGACATGCGCCCAATGAACCAGATTGTCTGCATTTGAGCTATAATCTCGAGCGTGTTTTCTAACGCGTTCGAAACAGTGAATAGCATTTTCAATGCTTCGATATAGGCTGTTCTGGACCGTTTCGGGCGCCCTTCACAAGCGCCCGAATAATTACAGTCCTCTAAAATCCCCTCAAACCTCCTCCGTCTGATTGCTAATGTACCAAAGCGTTGAGCAGTTGGTCTCGACCAATACCTTTTCGGCAACGGCGTTGATTTCCTCCTTGGTGACGGCCTGAATCATTTCGGCCTCTTGGTTCACCAAGTTGGGATCGCCCATGGTGGTGGCGTAGGCCAAGGATAGGCAACGTTGCATCAAGTCCACCTGATTGAAGACCAAGTGGGCTTCGGCCTCATTTTTTACTTGGAAGAGTTCCTCGTCGGTGACAGGGTGGCGCTTGGCTTCCTGTAAGAGGAGCTCCAAGGAAATTTCTGCTTCCTCAAAGGTGACGCCCTCGTTGAGCGTACCGCTGAAGATGAACATGCCTGGATCAAAGGAGCTGGAATGCCCCATGTGGATGGAGTTGAACAGGCGTTTTTCCTGCACGAGCTTTTCATAGACCCGCGAGGATTTTCCACTGCCCAAAATATCTCCCAAAAGTTCTACTGGATAGTAGTCAGGGGAGTTGTGGTCACAGCTGTGCCACACCTTGTAGATGGCGTTCAGAGGAACGTCCTTCTCGATTTCCATGAAGCGCGCCTCGGTCTGTTTTGGCTCCTGAGGGATGTTACGCTCGTATTTTTCTCCGGCAGGGATGGGACCGAACCATTTCTCTGCCAATTCCTTCACCTGCTCGGTGGTTACATTGCCACCCACGACCAATACGGCGTTCTGTGGGTTGTAATGCTTTTTGAAGAAGGCATTGACCTCCTCCAAGGTAGAATCCTCGATGTGGGAGATTTCCTTACCGATGGTCGGCCAGTTGTATGGGTGCTCCTTGTACACCATTGGGCGGAGCTTCAGCCACACATCGCCATAAGGCTGGTTGAGATAGCGCTGTTTGAACTCCTCAATGACCACCTTTTTTTGGATGTCCAATTTCTCTTGGTGGATATCGAGCCCGAGCATGCGGTCCGATTCCAGCCAGAATGCGGTCTCAAGATTGACGGCAGGGAGCTGGATGTAATAGTTGGTCACATCCGGCGAGGTGAAGGCATTGGATGATCCGCCGACCTTTTGGAGCTGGCTGTCGAAGTCCTTGATGTTGACGGAGCCCTCGAACATCAGGTGCTCAAAGAGGTGGGCAAAGCCTGTTTTATTGGGGTCCTCGTCCTTGGAACCGACGTCGTACATCAGGTTCATCACCGCCATTTGGGTGTTTGGGTCTTCGTGGACGACAACCTTTAAGCCGTTGTCAAGCGTGAAAGTAGAATATTGGACCATGTGTTTCTAAATGGGGGAGAATCGCGAACGGCGAATGGTTTTGTACAATGTATCGTGTATTATGTATTATGATGCCCTATCAATGAGGATATTATATCTAATACATTGTACCTAATACAAAAATGCCAGAAGTCTGTCATTGTACGTGATACACGATACATTGTACAAACCTCCGAACTGGAGGACGAAATTACCTTCCCTAGGCTTCAAAACAAAAACATTGGATAATCCCTTTGCCCGTCCGAACTTGCAATATATTGTAGCGACAAGGCACTGCCTTGTCTCCATATTTGTAGGCCAGCGATCAAGTTTTTAACCACGGAGAGAAGGAGAAAGGGAGGCATAATTTGATACTATGTTTTCAAACCCTTTACTGCCCCTTATCTCCGTGGTCATTATTTGATGGCTAAAGTTATGTAGGCTGTCACCTGCCAACAGCCAGAGGCTTTGGCAGTGTGATTTATTTCAAAGCGCGATTGTTCATATCACCTGCCAAAGCTTACAGCTGTTGGCAGGTGATATGAACAATCGCTCTGCGTAACTTCCGTCCGTTCCCTGACCTATAACAGTTGATTCAACAGGCTGTACTCATAATGACTTTCGAGCGAAAAGACCTCTCTGATAACCAATTGTTAGGCCTTTATCAGGCGTTGCTGGTGCCACGTTTGATCGAGGAAAAAATGTTGCTGATGCTCCGGCAGGGCAAGATTTCCAAATGGTTCTCGGGTTGGGGGCAGGAAGCCACTTCCATTGGAGCCACCTTGGCCTTGGAGGAGGATGAGTACATTTTGCCGATGCACCGCAACCTTGGGGTGTTTACGGCCCGCAATGTGCCGTTGGAGCGCCTTTTTGCCCAGTTTCAGGCCAAGCCCTTGGGATTCACCAAGGGGCGTGACCGTTCGTTTCATTTCGGTTCCCAAGACCATCATTTGGTGGGCATGATTTCCCATCTCGGGGCACAGCTTCCTGTGGCTTGTGGTGTGGCTTTGGGCGAGAAATTGTCGGGGAGGCAAAAGGTGACCTTGGCCTTTACAGGCGATGGAGGCACCAGCGAAGGGGATTTCCACGAGGCGATGAACGTGGCCTCTGTGTGGCAGTTGCCCGTCATTTTTGTGGTCGAGAACAATGGGTATAGCATTTCCACCCCGACCGAAGAACAATTCAACTTTGACAGTTTTGTGGTGAAGGGGCCGGCCTACGGCATGGAGGCGGTCAGCATCGACGGCAATAATCTGCTGGAGGTGTATCATACCATCCGCGAGTTGGCGGAGGATATGCGCCAAAATCCTCGACCAATTCTTGTGGAGGCGCGGACGTTCAGGATGCGTGGTCATGAGGAGGCTTCGGGCACGTGGTATGTGCCTGAAAAGGAGTTGGACGCATGGGCGCAGAAAGACCCTGTGGATAACTTTGAGCAGTTCTTGGTGGTTTCCGGCATTGCTGGCTTTGAGGCCCTCGGCGAAATCCGAGAAAAGGTGAAGGAGCAGATTCACCATGGTTTGGAGCTGGCTTCGGAGAGTCCGTCGGCCATTCCTTCCAATGAGGAGCATGATGTGTATGCGCCCCATATTCAAGAGGTGAAAGCGCCACAGTCATCGGCCGTTTCCGAGAAGCGATTTATTGACGCCGTTTCAGATGGACTTCGTGAGAGCATGGAGCGCTATCCTGAATTGGTGTTGATGGGCGAGGACATTGCCGAATATGGAGGTGTCTTCAAGGTGACCGAGGGTTTGTTGGATGCCTTTGGCAAGGAGCGTGTGCGCAACACGCCTACTTGTGAGTCGGGCATTGTGGGCGCAGGACTTGGATTGGCGGTCAAAGGCTATAAATCTGTGATTGAATTGCAGTTCGCTGATTTTGTCAGCTGTGCCTTCAACCAGATTGTAAACAACTTGGCCAAGGCGCATTACCGTTGGGGCCAAAACGCCGATGTGGTGTTGCGCATGCCGTGTGGTGGTGGCGTAGGTGCAGGGCCGTTCCACTCGCAGAGCAATGAGGCGTGGTTCTTCCATACCGCAGGCCTGAAAGTGGTTTATCCTTCCACGCCGTATGACGCCAAAGGCTTGTTGAATGCCTCCATCGAGGACCCGAATCCTGTGCTTTATTTTGAGCACAAGGGCATGTATCGGACCTTGAAGGATAATATCCCAGATGAGTATTACACCGTGGAGATTGGTAAGGCCCGATTGGCTAAAGAGGGCAATGAGCTGTCGGTGATTACCTACGGCATGGGTGTGCATTGGGCCATGGCCTTTGCCGAGGAGCATCCAGAAATCAGCATTGAAATCATTGATTTGAGAACGCTTTTGCCGTGGGATAAGGAAGCCGTTCAGGCCACCGTTGAGAAAACGGGTAAGGTGTTGGTGCTTCATGAGGATACCATGACCGGAGGCATTGGGGCGGAAATTTCCGCGTGGATTTCGGAGCATTGTTTCCAGTCTTTGGATGCGCCAGTAAAACGTGTGGCGAGTTTGGATACGCCTGTGCCGTTTGCGAAGGCTTTGGAAGAGGAGTTCTTGGCGAAGAAAAGGTTGGGGGATGGGATTCAGGAATTGGCTGAATTTTAAAAGATAAAGAGGGGAGGTGCTGATGCTTAGTGGTTTGTGGGAATAAGGGATTCGAACTTTTTGTATTTTTAGGGGATTTGGTTGGTGAAAGTACTTGGGGTCAACCCCACCCTAACCCTCCCCTTTCTAAGGGGAGGGGAATGTTACAGCAAATACTTGCCAATTAATAGTTGTCAGATATGGGCTGATGGTTTCTCCTCCCCTTGGATAAGGGGAGGACAGAGGAGGGGTTGACCCAGCCCAGTATGATTTGAATCAATTATCGAAATCCGTTCAATACCGTTAAATAAAAAAACATGAATGGGTTTCCGCCCATGTTATGTCGGGCAGACACGCAGGTCTGCCCCTACAGCAGGATTGCATTTCATTTGAATTCCATCACCATTTTTTTGTGTTATAAATAATAGACGGGAGAATTTCCTTTCCCATTAAAAATATTCGCCATGAACGCATCCATGACATTTTACCCCTCCTTCGTAAAAAAGGAGCTCAAGAAGATGCCACGACAATTGCGGGCAGAGTTTGAACATCGCTATGGAAACGAGAAGCGACAGGTGGTTACCGCCTATATGCTTCATATTTTTTGTTTTGGAATGGCGACTTATGCCTACCGCGGAAAATGGCTATGGCAGATTGCCTATTGGTTAGTGTGGGCCTTGCCTTTCGTGTATTGGTACCATGGGGATTACACCGATGGTTGGGGCTTTAGTAAAAGCATTATCGGAGGCTTGTTCTTGATGGGGCCACCACTATTTTGGTTTTCGGGCATTTTTGTGATGCTCTTTGCAGGAGTGCGTCAAGACAATGCACAGCTTGCCAATCGGATTTTGGATGAGGTGGCGAACAATACAGAGCCTCTGCATTGGAAGATTCCTTATGACCCGTTGCACCTCCGTCCAGAGAATTTGTCTAAAAATTACCTCGTTGATTTTGAGCTGAAAACATGGCAGGTTACCCGCGTTATTCAGCAGGATTGGGAGGATAATACTTCTTCCCGTTTACTAAGCCTTCATTCCGAAGGTGAAAATCGCCTCCTCCTGATTAGGCATCATAAAAAGGAAACCCGCTACTTTGTAGGAGAATCCGTAGATGTCCGTCAGTTGGACCGCCGAGTGGATTTCCAAAACAGTCCCAGACAGGTGCTGAGCTATCATGGCAAGCAGTTTTATGGTGAGGACAGCCGTGAGGGCGTTTCCTTTGTGATGGAGGAAAAACGCACGCCACAGCGCCTACATTATTGGGACTATTTCGATAAATCAGGGGAGGAAGGCATCACCATTGCCCGCCTCTCGGACAAGGAAATCTTGGCTTATCACTGGCACAAGGCTGATGAGATGGACTTCACGGAGATTCTGCCAGTGAAGAACTAACTTTAAGGGGTAAAAATGGATGCCAGTATCAGGACACAAGACTTTCCAATTAAGCTGAGTCTTGTGTCTTGATACTGGCGTCTTGTATCTACCTTTTCTTATACTTTAAGCATTTTAAAATGAATTACAGAGTAGGGATGGGCTATGATGTCCATCAATTGGCCGAGGGAGAAGAGTTTTGGTTGGGAGGTATCAAGCTGGATCACAGCAAGGGAGCTGTAGGGCATTCGGATGCTGATGTGTTGATTCACGTGATTTGCGACGCCTTGTTGGGTGCTTGCAACATGCGTGATATCGGCTATCATTTTTCAGACACCGATCCACAGTACAAAGGCATTGACAGCAAGATTTTGTTGAAAGATGTTGTGAAGTTGATTCGTGAGGCAGGCTATGAAATTGGAAACATTGACAGCACCATTTGCTTGCAACGCCCAAAGGTGAACCCACATATTCCTGATATGCGCCACTGTTTGGCTGAGGTGATGGAGGTGCCAGAGGATGTTGTTTCCATCAAGGCTACGACCACCGAGCGTCTTGGCTTTGTTGGCCGTGAGGAAGGCGTTTCAGCTTACGCTGTAGTCTTGGTTCACAAAAAGGATTAATAAGGACAAAGCGCCCCATTTGATTTAGTAATTCCCACTCGTATGCTCACGGAAAAATACCTCAACCCCTTTACGGACTTTGGCTTTAAGAAGCTGTTTGGCGAGGAACCGAATAAGGAGTTGCTCATGGATTTCCTGAATGAGTTGCTCCGTGAGCAGGAGGGTGAAATCCGCAATCTTACCTTTCTGCGGAATGAGCATTTGGGTTCCACGGATATAGACCGCAAGGCGATTTTTGATTTGTACTGCGAGAACGAGCGTGGAGAGAAGTTCATTGTGGAGTTGCAGAAGACCAAGCAGAAGTTCTTCAAGGACAGGACGGTCTATTACTCCACCTTTCCGATTCGTGAACAGGCCGAGCGTGGGGATTGGGATTTCGAGCTGAAGGCTGTTTACACTATCGCCATTCTTGATTTCGTGTTCGATGAGGACATGGACGAGCCTGAGAAGTATCGTTACGATGTCAAGCTCACCGACATCGGGAATAACAAGGTGTTTTATGACAAGCTCACTTTTATTTACTTGGAGATGCCCAAGTTCAATAAAGAGGTCGATGAGTTGAGCAATAGATTTGAGAAATGGCTTTACGTCTTGCGCAACCTGAACAAGTTAGAGCGTATTCCCGACAAGATTCGTGAACGTATTTTTGAGCGACTCTTTGAGGTGGCCGAGATTGCGCGTTTCACGCCTGAACAGCTCCATTCTTACGAGGATAGCTTGAAGTATTACAGAGATTTGAATAACTCCATGGATACTGCAAGAGAGGAGGGGCGAGAGGAAGGACGAGAGGAGCGTGATGTTGAGATTGTTCTGCGTTTGAATGAGAAAGGCTTTTCAATAACCGAAATCTCAGACATGACAGGCTTGACGGAAGAGCGAATCAAAGCTATTTTGTCTAAAGACAAAAACTGAACGTAGTGAGCAATAAAACGCTCAATGGAATGACACCCGACGATAAATTATCGTGATGTATAAGAAAGTAGTTGTAAAAGTAGGGACCAATGTATTGACGGATGACCATGGTGAGTTAGATCGCCAAGTGATCAGTCATATCGCTGACCAGATTGCCACGCTGAAACAGCAGGGTGTCACAGTGATTTTGGTGACCTCAGGTGCGGTTGGAGCCGGAAAGGCATTGCTTCATTTGAAACACGTTCAGGACGAAACTACCCAGCGACAGGTGTACAGCGCCTTGGGACAGGTGCGTCTGATGGATTTGTACAGTTCAGCCTTCGGTAAATACGGGTATTTCTGTGCCCAAGTCTTGGCTTCCAAGGAGGATTTCCAAGGCAAGGAGCATTTCGAGAACATGAAAAACTGTTTTCGAGGATTGCTTTTGGATGACATCATCCCCATTGTCAACGAGAACGACGTGGTTTCCTTGCAAGAGCTGATGTTCACGGACAATGACGAGATGGCTGGTTTGGTGGCTGAAATGATTGGCGCTGATGCGCTGTTCCTTTTCACCAATGTGGAAGGCTTTTTCACTGGCGACCCCAAACACAAGGACAGCGTGTTGATTAATGAGGTGGCCCTTCACGACCATAGCCTCGACCAGTTTATCCAGAAAGCCAAGTCGTCTGGAGGACGTGGAGGCATGGAATCGAAGTTCAATACAGCTAAGGGTTTGGCCTCAAATGGGATAGTAACTTACATCGCCAACGGGAAGCGAGAAAATGTGCTGACCGACCTTTTGAAAGGGGAGCAGGTGGGGACAAAATTTCTCTCCGAATAACCCCCGAAAGTATTTGGTAATCCTTATTTTGAAGAGGCTTCTCGCAAAGAGGGGCCTCTTTTTACGTTTAAAATTGACTTGATATGTCCTTTTTCAAAAAAATGCTCGCCAGTGTTGGCGTAGGCAACACTAAGATTGACGCTATCCTTGACAATGCAGAGGTTTGTGCTGGAGATATTCTTAAGGGTCACATTTCCATCAAAGGTGGAAAAGTAGAGCAGGAGATTCGCTCTATCGACATGATTGTTCGCACGGAGTACTATACCATCCACGAAAATGAAGAGGGTGAGGAATCCGAAGAGCGTCACATTGTTGACTTGGCTCGTCAGAAAGTAGGTGATGCGTTGACCGTTCAGCCGGGCGAGCAGTTTGATGTTGACTTCGAGATTGAAATCCCTGCCGACACCCCTGTTACTTTTGGCAAGTTTAATGTTTGGGTAACCACTGAGGCTGACGTTTCAATGGCGCTTGATCCATCTGACAAGGACGAGTTGATTGTTCAGCCACATTATGTGCAAGGTGTGGTGATGGACGCCATGGAAACTTTGGGCTTCCAGATTGCTGAGATTGACTTGGAGGAAGCGCCATCTGCGCTTAGCTCACGCATGCCTTTCGTACAGGAGATTGAGTATATCGCTTCTTCAGGTCCATTCGCTGGCAAGCTCGATGAGGTTGAGGTTATCTTCGGGATGTACGGCGACCACGCTCGCATCTTCTTCGAAGTGGACAAAAAAGGCACTTGGTTGTCTGAAGCCCTCGGCATCGAGGATGAAGTGAAGCGTTACATTGATGTTTCTTATGACGACGAGGACGTGACTGTGGAAAACATGGTTGAGTTCATCGGTGGTTTGGTTGGACGCATCGTTGGCGTTGAGCTTGACTAAGCCATTAAAGAATTAATAAAGAAAGCCCTGATAGGTCGTGACCTGTCAGGGCTTTTTTGTGGGGTTCATGTCCGACGTTATGGAATGTTTTGGAACACATTCCCGTGATTGATTTTCTCCATCCTTTCAATTCCGTCCAACAATTCCTTGTAATGCATTTGCGTCTCCTCCTCGTTGTGGAAAACAGAGGTGATGCTTACGGTTTTCACAAAACCACGGTCCATGACCAAATCATTGTGGGCATCGCCAATGCCAGCCTGATGGTGGAAAAGGCGAATGTCTTGTAGCGCCCAGTTTTTTTGAGTCTGCCAATCCACAAACCACTGTTCGCGTTGCATAGCGATTTCAGTAGGGTAGAGTGTGGCTGAGGACCAAATATGAGCACGGTCAACCTCTGGTTCCCTAAAATGCAGGTGCTCCCCATCCCAGCGAAGCTCAAAGAGTTTTCGTGGATTGTGCTCCACCAAAATCAGCGTGAACGGCTCGATGCCCGAAAAGTCGAAATCCTCGATAAAGGCATAGGCCGAGCTAAATGTGAAGGTAGCCATCACTACTTTTCCACGGCTCATGCGATAAGGGGGGGTGCGATGATGCTTGTCGAAAGCGCCATTCAGTAGGCAAGCGGTGAGTTTGCCGTTGGTTGCAATCCAAGTGCCTCCAGCCGTTTTGTCTTTCGGGAAAATCAATGAGGCATTATCCTGAGCCGGAAATACAGTCTGGCGCTCTGGAGCCTCATCCCGATTGCTGGTGAGGATGAACTGGTTGTTATGATGAGGTATATAGGTTACGGTACACATAGGGTATTCTCGAACTTAAATCCTTACCACCTTTTCTTGATGCTTAATGGTCGAAAAGGCTACGCCGAAATGTTTGTCAAGCTGGACCTCCGGAAAGGCGGACTTTATTCCAGCCTTGATGAGGGCCATATGGTGGATGGCATGCTCCATCACATACATCAATTCCCTTGAAAGGCTCGACGGAAAGTTGATGGTTTCCCCCAACGCATTGGACTGCAACCGCAATGGTTTGTCCTCGTTTATTGCCTTTAAGGTACACTCCAAGTCATCAACAAATAATTTGGCACAATGAGTTTCAACCTCCAATTCCATTTTGCGTTGACGAAGGTCGTAGTTGATATTTCCCTCAGGAAGTTGTTCTAACAAGCATTGGTAAAATTCCAGAATATGGCGGTAATGCTTGCCAATGCTGGAGCCAGAGAATAAATCCAAAGAGAGACAATATTGCTCATCAGTCAGTTTGACCAATAATTCTTTCAGTTGTTCAAAAATCGCGTCGTTGGCTTCTTGCAAATGCGAAAAGGCGGGATGGTTCATGATTGGGAATATTTCTTAATGAACTGGATTCAATATAGATGTGGGCTGATGCGTGGAAGGTCATCACACCGACATAAGGCCCAGACTTGGCAGGTGAGAACTTGGATGTGCCCCTTTGTCCCCGTAGATTGGAGAATTACATGGAGCATATAGTCATCATCGGAAACGGCATTGCGGGAATCACTGTGGCGAGGAATGTCCGTAAACAGAGCGATAAACGCATTACGGTCATCTCGGCGGAGACCGACCATTTTTTCTCCCGAACGGCCCTGATGTACATCTTCATGGGGCATATGACCTACCAACATACGAAGCCCTACGAGGATTGGTTTTGGCAGAAGAACCGTATTGAACTTTTACGTGCTTATGTGGAGCGGGTTGATTTCTCCGAAAAACGTCTCTATTTCAGCCAAGGCGAACCTTTGGCCTATGATAAATTGATTCTGGCGGTAGGTTCTACCCCGAATAAATTTGGTTGGTCAGGCCAAGATTTGGCTGGAGTTCAAGGTTTGTACAGTTATCAAGACTTAGAGTTGTTGGAAGAAAATGCCCAGCACGCCAAGCAAGCTGTGATTGTTGGAGGAGGGCTTATCGGCATTGAGTTGGCCGAAATGCTCCTTTCACGAAATATAAAAGTCACCTTTTTGGTGAGGGAAAAGGCCTTTTGGGGAAATGTATTGCCCAAAAAAGAATCTGAGTTAATATCCCGTCACATCCGAGAACATCATGTGGATTTAAGGCTGGGAACCGAGCTCAAGGAAATTTTGCCAGATGCGAATGGTCGTGTGAATAAAGTGATTACTTCAGATGGTGAAGAAATTCCTTGTCAGTTGG
This sequence comes from Bacteroidia bacterium, assembly GCA_030431525.1. Taxonomy (GTDB): domain Bacteria; phylum Bacteroidota; class Bacteroidia; order Cytophagales; family JAAEPT01; genus JAUIJC01. Next base: position 44,060 of record JAUIJC010000011.1, read on the forward strand.
TTGGCTTGACGGCAGGTGTGCGTCCAAACATTGATTTCCTGAAAAATTCCCAATTGGAAACAGACCGTGGCATCAAGGTCAACAGGTTTTTGGAAACCAATATTCCTGATGTGTTTGCGGTGGGAGATTGCGCCCAGTTTGATGTTCCGCCCGTCGGGCGACGACCAATCGAGCAAGTCTGGTACACGGGTAAGTTGCAGGGCGAGGCCTTGGCCAATACCCTTTGTGGAAACCGAACCAAATATGAGCCAAGCCATTGGTTCAACTCAGCAAAGTTTTTTGACATTGAATATCAAACCTATGGTTGGGTTCATGCCCAAATGCAGGAAGATGAGGCTGATTTCTATTGGGAACATGCCGATGGAAAAAAGGCACTCCATTTTGTGTTTGATAAGCAAACTCAACAACTGAAGGGTGTCAATACCTTTGGGATTCGCCTGCGTCATGAGGTGTTTGACCAATGGTTTTCTGAGGGGCAAACCATTACCCATGCATTGGAGTATCTTAAGGATGCCAATTTCGACCCTGAGTTTTTCAAAAAGCACGAGGACGAGATTGTGGATAAGTTCAATCGGGAGAATGGGACGGCCATTCAGCCTAAGGGCAAAAGTTGGAAGCGGATTTTGAAAGCGGTAATGGGATGAGAGAGAACGGATTTTCGATAGCCAATCCACATCCGCGTCAGACGGATAATGTACAGAAGTTGGGTGTTGCAGTGGCCATGATGGGGCTGTTGCCTTTGTTTGGCACTTGGGCTGGAATTAATATTTCAGGGGGATGGATGTTGTCCCTTTCAATTGCTTGCATTTTAGTGGGAACCGCGATTTATGGTGTGCGCACCTACCTGCTTGTTCCCGAAGGAATAAAAAATACAGCCAACTGGTTTGACCCACTGACCAATCGTGGGCTGTGGGGATGGGCAGTAGGCATCGTTTTGACGGGTTTTTATATCCTGCTCTATTGGTTCCCTGAGTATTTGGGTTTGGGCCAAAATGGGAAGACCAATTCGGGGCTGATTCACCTGTTTGACCCATTGAGCCAATTTTTCAAGGGACAGCCTGCAAGTCAGTGGTTCATGTACGGCACGCTTTATACCGTGGCGATTTTGGCCTTGGGCATCAAATTCATTTACAAATACAGGCATAGCCGTTACCATGTTGTGCGCACCTCGGTGGTGATGCTGTCGCAGTTTTTCTTAGCCTATTTCATCCCTGAGATTTTAGAGGGGCTGAATGTTGGGGCAGGAAGCCAGTATTACGGCAAGGACCTGAAGAATTTCTGGCCATTGAATTACTACTTTTTCGATGGCTGGCACTTGGATAATATGCAGAAGGAAGGCACTTGGGGCATGTTCTTCTTGGTCTGGGGAATTATTGGTTTTGCGGTGTTGACACCTATCATCACTTATTTCGTAGGCAAACGTTGGTATTGCTCATGGGTGTGTGGTTGTGGAGGATTGGCCGAAACTGCCGGAGATCCGTTCCGCCATTTGTCCGATAAATCCATGGAGGCATGGAAAATCGAGCGCTTCCTGATTCATGGAGTCTTGGCCTTTGTGGTGCTTGCCACAGGCCTGTTGATGTACACCTATTTCACAGGGAAAGACTTTGGCTTTGCCATCAACCAATATTTGTTCTTTGCCCTTCTGATTGGAGCAGGGTTGGGTGTAGTGCTATTGTACAGGAAAAACAATGGCTTTTTGCCTTCTCAAAAAGTGATTTGGACTACCGCTGTTGTTGTGGCTTTCGTGATTCTGTACTTCCTTGTTCCGAACTTGAACGAAGGAAATTCCACCATCTTTTTCTCGTCTTATAATTTCAAGAAATGGTACGGCTTCTTTGTGGGAGCGACCTTTTCTGGAGTGGTTGGCGTTGGCTTTTATCCCTTGCTTGGAAACCGTGTTTGGTGTCGGTTTGGTTGTCCAATGGCTGGCTACATGGGATTGTTCCAGCGATTCAAATCTCGTTTCCGCATCACTACCAATGGTGGGCAGTGCATTAGCTGTGGCAACTGTTCAACTTATTGTGAGCAGGGAATTGACGTTCGTGCTTATGCCCAGCGCGGGGAAAATATTGTCAGGGCTTCCTGCGTAGGATGCGGGGTTTGTTCCTCCGTTTGTCCTCGTGGCGTATTGAAGTTGGAGAATGGCCCTGACGGCGCAAGATTAAAAGACCTGTAATTCCGTAGAGACAAGGCAGTGCCTTGTCTCCCCCAGTTGGCTGAAATCGCAGGGCACAAGGCCCTACGTTACGGACTACCTATACCCCGAAAAATACCCTTTCAACCACTTTTTCTTCTCCCCAAGCACCACTCGTTGGTTTAGGTTCTCCCAATCCCTATAAAGCCCTTTCCGTTCCCGTTGCCGAACAATTTGAACTGCCGTCTCATAATCAAGATAAGGGTGGTGGACCAATTGCTTGACGGTAGCATTATTAACATCCAACTTTTTCACCAAGCTGGCATCAAGCGTGCATCGCTTCATCAGGCGATTCGCCACGACAGAATCAAGTTTATAAACCTGATACAATTGATCTTTTGCGACAAATCCTCCCAGCAAATCCCTGAATTTGATGATGCGTTTTGAGAAGGCTGGACCAATGCCGTAAATGCTTTGAAGCTGTGCCGTATCAGCGGAGTTGAGCTCAAATGAAACGGGCTTGGGCTTAGATGTTTTTTTGTGATGTGAGTAGGAGTTTCTCGATGCGGGCTTGGTGGTACTTGCTGGTAAAATAGATTCCTGTTCTTCTTCGATTGGAGTGTTATCTCCATGATTTATCCCTGAAGAAACCTCCAAACTTGGTTGGGCATAGGCCACTTCGATAAAGGCCAACATGCTGTCCATTTTTGCTGAAGAAATACTGCTTTCAACGGGTTTGGAGGGAACCAGCCAATCGTAGAAAAATGGCGCTGTCAGAAAGACAACGATTGTGAACAGCATGACAACGAAACCTTTTGCCTGAGAACGGCTAAGGTCAAACTCCTTTTGGATGCGGTGGAGCATAAAAAAATGATTTGAAAAAATAGTAAGACACAGGTATCAGGTAGCAAGACACAAGATGTTTCTCGCTATCTGATACCTGTATCCAAGAATTAGACTTTCCTCACATTTAGCGAAGCGCCGATTTTATCCACATAAAGCTTCAGCTCGTTGCGGACCACAGGAGCGAGGAAATACAGGCCGAAGATGTTCGGGAAACACATGGTGAAAATCATGGCGTCTGAGAAGTTCACCACATTTTTCATTTCGGCTGAAGAGCCAATAACCACGAAAATACAGAAGATAGCCTTGTAGGTGTATTCGGCAGCTTTACCCTTACCAAATAGGTATTCCCAAGCTTGGAGACCGTAATACGACCAAGAAATCATGGTGGAGAAAGCGAAAAGCACTACCGCAATCATCAAGACAAATGGGAACCAAGGGAAGACGCTTTTGAAGGCATCTGAGGTAAGGCGTACACCTACTTCCGTTGAGGATGATCCCGCAAAGTTGAGGTACTCGCCAGTGATGACAATCACGAGGGCTGTCATTGTACAAATGACTACTGTATCGATGAATGGCTCAAGAAGTGCAACAATGCCTTCACTGGCTGGATATTCAGTTTTTACTGCCGAGTGAGCAATTGGTGCCGAACCAACACCCGCCTCGTTGGAGAATGCTGCCCGTTGTACACCAACTAAAAGTGCGCCCATGATACCTCCACCAATGGCCTTTGGATCAAGGGTGAATGCAGAGCTAATAATGGTTCCGAAAGCAGCAGGGATGTCGGTGAAATGGGAGCCTAAGACAGCTAAAGCTGCGAGGACATAAAGGCCGCACATGAACGGAACAATTTTGTCCGTTACCTTGGCGATGCTTTTAATGCCGCCGATAATCACCACAGCAACGAGAATGGCCATGATAACGCCAAATGCCCATTTGTTTTGCTCAAAATAGGTGATGTCCATTTTGCCCAATTCCTGAGCAAAGAGCTTAGTAGCTTGGTTGGATTGGAACATGTTTCCACCGCCAAAGGAGCCGCCAACACAAGCGACGGCAAAAATGAATGCGAGGACCTTTCCGAAAGTGGAATAGCTTTTTTCTTGTCCGCCAATCACCATTTTGAGGTCGGCGAAACCTTGGCGGAGGTAATACATGGGGCCACCATGCACGGTCCCATTCTTGTCAATCTGACGGTATTTTACACCAAGGGTACATTCTACGAATTTGGTGGACATGCCCAGAATTCCTGCAATGATCATCCACACCGTAGCGCCGGGGCCACCTGCGGAAATAGCCAAGGCCACACCAGCGATGTTTCCCAAGCCCACCGTTCCCGACAAGGCGGTGGTCAATGCCTGAAAGTGAGAAACCTCACCCTCCTCATCAGGATCAGAATATTTTCCACGAACAATGTCGATGGCGGTTTTAAAACCTCGGATGTTGATGAAGCGGAAGTAGAACGTGAAAATTAGGGCTCCAAAAACCAACCAAATTAGAACGATGGGAATACTGAGGTCGTCGTTGAACTTGAAGGAGACAAAAATGACACTGGTGATAAAGTTGGCGAATGGCTCAACAGTCTCATTTATTTGTTCGTCAATGGTGGTGTCAGCAACTTCTTGGGTGGCTTCTTGCGCCCAAAGTGGGAGAGAAAGGAAAAACAGGCTGACAAAAGAAAGAATACGCTTCATTCCAAAAGGATAAAATTCCTAAAAGGTTCAGCGTGTAAAAATAGGGTTTCAATAAGGGAGTACCAAGCTTGAGAGAAGTACAGAGCTGGGCCAAACTGGCGCGGGCGTCCGCCCGTGACAAAAAATAAAGGTCCAAGCGGACGCTTGAACCAGAAAGGGTACAGAGTACAGAGCTGGCTCCGTACTCTGTACTCAATACTCCGTACTAAAAAATCATTTTTGTGCCATCACCTCCATTTGCTGCATCATCAACTCGATGCCTTGCTCAAAGGAATGTGGGTTGTAACCAAGGTCGTTTTTTGCCTTGTCGATGATGAAGCCCGTGCGTGACGGACGCTTGGCGCGTTGCTGGAACTTGCTTCCATCCGTTTTATTGATAAGTGACTTATCCAAATTGAAGAATTCAGCCGTTTTCATGGCCATCTGGTAAGGGGTCAAAACCTCGCCACCGGAGATGTTGTAAACACCTTTGGCGTGTTTGGTGACGATGAGGTAACAGCCTTGGGCCAAGTCTTCAGCCAAGGTAGGACTACGCCATTGGTCATCCACGATGTTAAGCTCCTTGCCCTCCTCCAGACTGTTTTTCACCCAAAGAATGATGTTGGAGCGACTCATGCCCTCGGTGATGCCATATACCAAAATAGTGCGAGCAATCGCCCATTCGATATCGCTTTGCTCAACAATTTCCTCGGCCTTGAGCTTACTCAATCCGTAGTAGCTTACTGGGTTTGGTGTGCCGTTTTCATCGTAAGGGCCTTCTGTGCCATCAAAGATGAAGTCCGTGGAAACGTGAAGAAGGAAGGTTTTAGTTTCCTTACAAGCATCCACCAAATGCTGGACAGCTTCCACGTTTAATTTATCACAAGCCTCTTGTTCATCCTCACATTGGTCCACATTGGTCATGGCCGCCGTGTTGATAACATAGTCAGGATTGTATTGTTTTATGGTGGACAACACCTCTTCCCGATTGGTAATGTCCATGGAGGCGTAGGTGTAGCCGTCCGTTTTTGAAAGGCGGTTTTCACCACGAGCGGTAGCGATTAGCTCGTGTTCTCCCTTGGAGGTGATGAGGTGAACAAGTTTCTGTCCTAAAAGTCCGTTGGATCCGGTGATAAGTATGCGCATGGTGTGGGTATTTCCGTCGAGTGCTATTCGACTTTATAAAGTCTTATTCTTGAGTGGTCAATGAAGCCTTCAGCTTTTCAAGCTTCTTGCGTTTCATTTTCTCAGCAGTGACAGTCATGTAGATGTTTTCCGAAGGGCGGTCATTGGCACCAGTTTCTGCCTCGGCAATTGCCTCTACGACTTTCATGCCGCTGATGACTTGCCCAAATACGGTGTAAGCACCATCCAAGAAAGGGGTGCCTTCCTTATTCTCTACGATGTAAAACTGTGAGCCGCTGGATTCCCTTTTGGGATTAATGAAGTCTGGCATACGGGCTCCAGCCAAGGCTCCGTAAACGTGCTTGTGCTGGATTTCGGCAGGAATAGTGTATTCTGGTCCTCCGCGGCCGTCATTGTTTGGGTCATCGTCCTTGGAGTTTGGATCGCCGCCCTGAATCATGAAGCCATCAATGACGCGGTGGAAAGTAGTGCTGTCATAATAGCCTTCCATGGCCAACTTGATGAAGTTTTTTTTGTGCTCTGGCGTGTCATCGAAGAGCACCGCCTGAATATCTCCATAACCAGTGTGGAAGGTGATGAGGTAATCGTATTTCTCATTGATTTCCACATTTACCCCTTCCTTGCCGTTAGAGCTTGACGCTCCGCTGGATTTACAGGAAAAAAGAAGGCTAATCAGGCCTATTGCCAACAAAAAGTGTTTCATGAAATTCTATTAAAATGGGCTGGAGGTAAACCTTTATCATTTGGTTTACCTCCAGTGGTGTTTACGACTGTACCTTAAAGTTGTTTTTTGATTTCCTCCAGCATTTTGTCCCCACCTTGACTAAGGAGGCTTTTGGCGAGTTCCTCTCCAAGGGAAGCCGCTTGGCTTGATGGGCCTTGGGCCACTTCCTTTAACAGGGTTTTACCATCCAAGCTGACAATTCCTCCCGAAATGGAAACTTGATTTTCCTCCAAGGTAGCCATGGCAAACACAGGGACACTACATCCACCTTCAAGGGTTTTAAGGAATGCTCGTTCGGCCAATAGGCGCGTCTCTGTCTCCGAATGGTTACAGCATTCACGAATGATGTTCACTTTTTCCTCTCCCAATTGTGCAGGACATGCTTGAACAGCCACTGTTCCTTGTCCAACGGGTGGAGTGAATTGGTCCAATGGAAACTTGTGGACGATGTATTCGTCCATTTCCATGCGGTGCACACCCGCATAGGCCAAAAGCAAGGCATCACAAACGCCGTCCTCCATTTTCTTGAAGCGGGTTTGTAGGTTTCCCCTCATGTTGGTCACCCCCACATTTGGATAATAGTGCTTCAAAAGCGCCACTCGGCGTGTGGATGAGGTACCAATGACGGGATTGGCACTCAGGTCAAGATTTTTGTTTTTGCTGACCAGTACGTCGCAGGCAATTTCACGTTCGGTAAAAGCAATCAGCGGAAGGCCCTCAGGGAGAGTGGAAGGCATGTCTTTGGCGCTGTGTACGGCAATGTCGATGGTGCCATCGTGTAAGGCCTGCTCCAGTTCTTCGGTGAACAGTCCCTTACTTCCAATTTTTGAAAGGGCACGGTCCAAGATTTTATCTCCCTTGGTTTCAAAGGTGACAAGCTCAGTTTGTAATCCCTGCGCTTCGAGTTTGTCTTGGATGTAGTAGGCCTGCCAAAGTGCAAGCTTGCTGCTGCGTGTTCCGATGCGAATCATGATTGGATGTTAGCCCATCAGGTCCAAAGCGTCGTTGACGTGGGCACCTTCTGGGAAATGTTTCAGGTAGGTGGTAAGATGCTTGGAATCACTATCCTTTTTGTAGAGCAGTTCACAGACCTCCCATAAGTTGAAATCAGTGTGGTCTGGGGTGTTTGCTTCTTGAGTCGCTTTTAGATAGAAATCCTTGGCGACCGCATATTTGCCCAACTGAAAGTTGAGCGCTCCGATCTGATCCAAGCAAAGGCTCCGCTGGTCTGGGTAGCTGGCCATGATTTCTTCATAGACCTTGATGCTTTCATCGTATTCCTCTTGGACGAGTAGCCGAGTGGCCAAATTGAATTTGGCGGCAACAGGGTCAGTGGAACCGTGGCGTTCCATCACTTTTTGGAAGATGACCTCAGCGGGCCCAAATCCTTTGGAGGCTGGCACAAAGGTATTGCCTTCTTGGTTCTGAAGGTAGTCCAACACCTTTTTGGCAACATTTAATTTTTCAGGGTCATCCAGTATCGACGCTCGTTCAAAGTTGCTTTGTGGAGCGATGTTATAATGGTATAGGATTTCCTCAAAAGCTTCTGTTGCCAGCGGGCTGTTTCCATGCTCATCCAGCCATTCATATTCCTTTTCAGTGATGCTGATAAGCAAACGTGAATGGACTGGGGTGTTGGTGTTGATATAGTTGAATTGGGTGGGGGTGATTCGCGGATTGCAAATCATGTAGTTGCGGTAATTACCCTCATGGTTGATTTTCACGCGGGCAAGTCCCATCAGGTTATTGCCCTCCAGTTGGAATCCCGTTAGGCGGAGTAGGTCACCAATGACTTTGTCATCCTTGTCTGGGCAATGGATGAGCAAATCAAAGAGTTTGTCCGCCCATACCTCTTGGCCAGCCTGTTTGGCTTCCATTAATGTTTTGGCGAACAGGCCTGTGGAATAAGTGTGAAAGGGAAGATTTTCCTTTGGGTCGAAGTGGCAGAAATAGGCGGTAACCTCTTTCTTTTCTTCTTCATTCTTGGCAATTGGATAGCTGTACTCCAATACCGAAAGGCTTTGGCGGTTGCCCAAGTGGCTTAGGTGTGCAAGCTGCTGCGGCAACTCATCCGTGCTTTGTTCCCCATTATTGATGATGCGCACGATTTCGCCTTGGCGCACCACAAAGAGGTTTGGGGAAATGGGAGCATTCCCATAATTGTTGTCCTCGTAGGTGATTTCAACGACCTTTTTGAAATTCTCAAGCTTTTCTTGGTTGTCAGCACGTGTGGCGTAAATGACCGTTCGGCGTGGGATGGCCACCAAGATTTCCTCTGCGTCAAGCTGTTCTTGAGCTTCTTCGAGGAATGGGCGGTCAAGCAACTTCTCCGAAGAATAGGCGTTGCCCGATGCAGTAAGCATCGAAAGGCTGTCGTTGATATTGAATGTTTTCCATTGAAGGCGTACCCTGCTTAGGTTGCGCATGGCTTCGCTTCGTATTTGCCAATCATTGCCTTCATCAGTGTTCAAAAGTCGATAACCATCAGGAAGGTCTTCGGCAAAGCAAATAACGGGTTCGTCTTTGCTGGCGGTTTCCAACAGGGGTTTGTGGAATACGATTTCGCGGTGTTCGAGGGGGAGAACTTTGAGTAGTGGGTAGATTTTTTGACTCATAAAAGAAAGTGTAAAAAGTGGGGAGGAGGGAAGAAATGAGACATTAGAGTTGAGAAAATAAGCCAAGCTTCTCGAGGAGTTTGGCTTTGAACACTAATCAATTTGTCTTGATGCTTACCTCTCCGGTAATCATTTTCCAGCTCTTAATATAGTAGAAATTTGGAGGGAAAGTTCCATAGCCGTGATTTTGGGGCTGGCATTGCGTTCCACATGGTAAATGGCCTCGCCCAATTGTTTGTAAATCGGTTCGATTTGATTCGGTCCAAGGACTTTTGCGAATCCGTCGATAAACTTTCTGTCATCCTCTGATAAGCGTAGAAGGTGCGCAGCTCCACTATGGTAGGTAAGCACCTCTCGGAGCACCTTCATTCCATAACTCAATAACCCTTTTTGGCGTTCGCGGGACATTTTTTGGAAGGCTTCCGAAAAGGTGATTAGCTCTTTGAAGTTCCTGCTGAAACACAAACGCATCCAATTCCTGAATTCTGTATGGCTAATGTTTGATGCACCCTCTGTCAGGTGCAGGGCCTCCGACATATTGCCCTCCGAAAGGTAGGCGGCGCGTTCAGCCTGTTCTTCATCAATGCTGTATTGGCGAACCAAGGTCTGCTTGATTTCCTCTTCGGAAAAGGGCGGCACCTGAATAATCTGGCAACGGGAAAGGATGGTGGTCAGGTTCTTTTCTCGGTCATTCGACACCATTAAGAAAATGGTGCGCTCTGGCGGCTCTTCCAAGGCTTTAAGCAGGGCGTTGGCGGCCTCTTGGTTCATCAGCTCCGGCAACCACATCAGCACAATTTTGAATTGGCCCTCAAAGGCCTTCAAGGAAATGTTCTGAATGACCTGACGACTTTTTTCAACGGAAATGATGCACTGTTTTTTCTCCGCTCCGCTTTGGTTGCTCCAGTCAGCCAATGTGGCGTATGGATTTTCCTTGAGCATTCTGCGCCATTGCTCGGCGATATAGGCCAGTTGGTTTTCCCGTTCCGATTTAGGGATAGAATACGTCGGATAGACGAAATGAAAATCGGGGTGAACAAACTTGTTCATTTTCACACATGAACTGCATCGCCCGCAGGACTCTTTCTCTTGGCGGTTTTCGCAGTTCAAATAGGTGGCATAAGCCAATGCCAAGGCTAAATTTCCCGTCCCCTCACGGCCCAAGAACATTTGGGCGTGCGCCACATGCTCTTTCTTTACTGAATCAATCAGCCGTTCCTTGGTTTCTGCTAAGCCTTCTATTTGTGTGAAGAACATTGGTAATGAGTTGCCTATGAGTATGTATACGGGGCTTCGTCCAATTATTAAAAAAAGCTGTGTCTGGATGATGGAGCCTATCGAAAGGTACGAAAATGAAAGAGGCAAAAAAAAGGCTGCTCCCAGAAGGAACAGCCCAATTTTGATCGTTGATGATAAATTGTAGAGTTACTCCTTTATGAAAATAACTTCACAATTTTGGATCAGTACGTTTCCTGCGAATAATGCGTCGTCATTAATCGTACCTGTGATGATGGCACGCTGTCCACTTGATATATCGCTTACTCCATAGGAGGTGGCAAAGAAACATTGAACACTGTTCATTCCCTTGCTCTTGAAGGTTGCGTAGGGTTCGCCGTAGATATTTTTGCTGATATCATCAATTCGTCCTACTACCGCTACGGTTGAGTACTTTAGTTCTTCTTGGGCTTTCACGCCATTCTTGCTGAATTTCCCGAGGAGTTCGTTTGAAGTGAAGTACCGTTCCTTATACTCTTTACCTACTGCCTCGTAGACCATTTTTACGGTTTCCTCGGTTTGAGGAATTTCGGAAAGAACCTCAATAACATCATCATAGTTTTCTTCTTCGAATAGACTCTTCGCTGCTTTTGGGCCGATTTCAGCTTTCAAAACCTGAGCTGAATCGTAGAATTCAGAGTCTTTGTCGATGTCAATGAGTTTTGAAAAAGCTTTATGGTATTCTTCTTTTTCAACATACTCTTGAGCCATGTTAAATGTGGAATCATCTGGTTGAAAGTTAATTACCAAGATCATTCCGCCAATCATTCCAAATAAACTTCGGAGTAGGACTTTTGTTCTGTTAGGATTCTTTTTGTTGAAAATGGATGGTTTAATTAGTCCTAAAAAGAAACAAATAAAACCGGCGAACATGATGAAGCCACCAATAGCGTACATAGAGCTAAAAATTTTAGTTAAAAGATGCTTCAAATCTAAGCTATGATTGGGTTAACTCAAATTGTTGAATCGCATTTTTAATAAAAACTAATCCTGTAATGTGGCTTTTTATCTTGGGCGACAGTGGTTTTTAAATTTTCGGTAACTACTTTAAATCGGTCGGCAGGAATGTTATGTTCCTTGGTGAAGTAGTTGGCTAAGAAGTGGTTACGTTCGTTCATGACTTCCATTAATTTCTCGTTTGCTCTGGCTTTCCCAACAATAGCCAAAGCCTTTTCCTCGGTGGTCAAATTTTTATCCCTTTCCTTGAAGTTATCATCGTGTTTGAAGTTTTTCTTAAAGGCTTTATCCACATAGTCTTTCACATCACCCGGCACTTTTTCTTTTGTGCCAAGGTGGTCGATTTCCTTGTCCTTCAATTCACGTTTTGAGTCTTGTTCGGCCATGACCAGCAAGGCTGCCTTTCCCAGTTCTTCCTCGTAGTTGGTGTATTGCTTGAAGATGATATTGAGGCCTTTTTTCTTTTGGAACACCTTGGAAATGAGTTTCAGTTGCTTGATTTGCTCTGGCGAATTGAGTGAATGTTGCAAATAGTTAAAATCAATGGCCTGTAAGTCTCTTGGATCTCCATTTACGGCTCCTGCCACAATGTTATAGGGTGAGGTGGCGGCTTTGATGGTGATGTTTTTTAGGGAATTGATAATCACTTTACCGAGATGGAAGTTCGGGTCATTAAGGTCACCACTGATCGGTACATCAAGTTTTACGTCACCTTTTGGGTCGCGCAACACCGCTAAGGCGAGTTTTATGGGCAGGTCATTTTGGTCAGTTTCCCGAGTGATTTTGTCGCCCACGTAAATCTTGTGCATGATAATCTCGTTCTTGCTTTTCAGCTTCAAATCATGGATGCTCAATTCTTCCTTGAACTCAAGGATGCCATTCTCGATGGGGTATTTGGTGTATTGGACGGCATAGGGGTTTGCTGGTCGCATATCCATGTGGTCAATGGAGGCCGTAAAATCCATTTCTCGCATGTCGTCCTTGTCGTAGTCGAGGTTTGCCTTGAAATTACCTGTTTTGTTCAGCAAGGCAGCCATGATGATATTGCGCTTTGCAGAGCCTTCGCTGTAGTCTTTGAGTTGGATATTTAGGCTGTCGATGCGGTACTTGAATTCATCTGCCATGGTGTGATCCATGAAGTCAACGGCCCCTTTTGAAATGTTCAGCGTGTCAAAGGCTAAGAACATGGGTTTTTCCTCGCCCTGTTTTTTAGCTTTATTGGTCTTCGTTTTCTCGTCTTCCTTTGGTTTTTCACTACGAGAAAGGCTGCTTAGGTTATTTCCCTCCTTATAAATTTCCATGCGGAGATAAGGCGCAACCATGCGGTAGGTTTTCAGCTCAAAGTGTTGTTCACCCAAGTCCACGTTTTTCATGTCCATGACAAATTCATCCACGGCCACTACAGGAGAGGCGGTGGTGTCTGTCATATTAAAAGCCGTTAAGGTGACTAAGCCTTGGACTTTGAGCTGATCGGCTTTCTCCAAGTTGCCTTGAACGGCAATGTCATTGGACAGTGTTCCCTCAAAATCATTGACCCGCATGGCCTCCTTGATGTAGGGTTCAAACTCCTTCAATACAAGGTCCTTTGTTTTCAACTTTAGGTCGATGTCTTTTTTCTGGACACTGAATTTGACATCTGTATCGATGAACCCTCCTGATGCCAGACTAAAATCAGTGTGGGCGTCCAAGTCGAGCTTTTCGGTGATTTTTTTCGTCAGCAGATTGAAGTTTTGAACTTCAGCCTTGAAATTTTCCCGAAGGGATTGATCCTCAAACTCAATGTTCCCATTGTTTACCGCCAGTTTTCCAATGGTGTAAGTAGGCTGCTTCTGTTCTTTTTTTGAGGAGGAAGTTGCCTTGCCCTCGCCTTCTTTTTTATCGTTTTTAGGTTGTTCCTTAATCAGTCGCTCAAAAGAATTTCCGTTTTTATACAAGGTCATTGCTACCTCGGGTTTGTCGAGGCGGATCTCTTCCAAGACAAAATTATTTTGCTCAAGGTTAGCACTTTGGATGTTTAGGAAAAGCTCATCAAAAGCCACCACCTTTTGTTTTTTCTCATCGGTAACGGCAAAGTTTTTCAGGCTATTGGTTCCCTTGAATTGTGGTTGGGCCGCCTGTTTCAAGTTTCCTTCTACATCAAATTCATTGGTGAGTTTTCCCTTCAGTGAGCCGATGTTGAGTCCTTTGGCAGCATAAGGGTAGAAGGGCTCGATTTCCAAGTCCTTCATGGCCAGATGCAGGGTATAATCGAAGGTCTCTTGGTTGAGGTCAAAAATGGTGGAAAGGCTTCCGCCAGATTCCAATGCAAAGTCAGTTTCCGAATGGAGCTTGGGGTCATCCGAGCGAATAGGTCCCGCAGTGATGTTGAGGTCCGTGATTTTGTCTTGGACGTTGGGTTCCAAGCTTTGGTCATGAAAGGCGATACTGCCGTTGTCAATTGTGACTTTTTTAATGCTGTATTGAAAGGGGGATTGTTTTTTTCCTTGGGCGGATGAGGTATCCTTGGTGCTGGGAGCAGTCTCTTCTTTTTTGTTAGCGGCTAAGAGTTTGTCCACCGTATTCCCGTCTTTATAGAGCTCGAAAGCGAGATCAGGCTGTGTGATTTTTACTTCGGAAACGGCAAGGCGCATCTCTTTCAGGTCCAAGCTGTCCAAGCCGATTTGCATACTTTTTATTTTGGCTAAATGCTGCTTTTCGGTGTCTGTGACGGCGAAATCATTGAGGTTGATATTACCCTGAACCAGCAAGTGACTGATGTGGTCTAAGTTTCCCGTGATTTTTAGCTTTTGGGAAATTCTGCCGTCAACGGTTCCAAAGTTTAGCGATTCCCTCAAGTAGGGTTCAATGATTTTTAGGGAGAACTTGTCCAAGCCCAAGTCTAAAGTGAAATAGTTTTTCTCCTTATTCAGGTCGATGTGGGAGGTGAGTTTTCCTCCTCGATTAAAGTCAAACCCGAATTTGGTGTCAAAGTGCTCCTCATCCCAAACTACCGTGGGGATGTTCAGGTTGATGCTGTTGAGGTCAATATTGTGGGATAAATGCTGGTCGGTGTAGTGGATGTAACTGTCTTTGATGCTTACATCTTTTAGAATGTATTTGAGTGGCTTATCTTTCTTTTTCTCCTTTTTTTCTTGTTTGGGCAATTGGGCAACGTGCTCAATGATGTCCGAGAAATTGAACCATTTTTTGTTTTGCTCTACGCGGACATTGAGGGAGTCAATGAAGAACTCTTCCATTTCATAATTACCCGTTATGATTTTAATGACATTCGCATTAGCATAAAGCTCCTTGAAGGCCACAAAATGTCCTGTAGAGTCTTCTTCATAAAGGATAAAACCCTTGGCGCGAACACTTCCCCGAAAGTAGTTGAAGTGTAATTCGTCCAAGGTAATCTGCCTTCCAAGAAGCTCTGGTCCTTTCTTTTCAAGTTTGCTCTTGACGATACTCGAAAGAAAGAATAGAAGTAAGGCCACACAAAGACCCGCCCCAATGGCGATTTTGTGTCCTAATCGGAGTTTGCTCATAATTCCCAGCCGTGTCTTCACGAAATAATCCCTGTGGTGTTTTACGTGATGAGCGGGCAGAGGAATACAGGCTTTTAGGTCGCTTGGAGTTTTGGTTGGATGGAAAGGGGAATTGTTGGGGTAAAAAAAATGTTGAAAAAGAAAACGGCCAAACCGAAGTAGCTTTAGAGCTGTTCGGTTTGGCCGTTCTAAACGGGAGCTTCGTCTTTTATTTGGCGTAGTTCACCGCGCGCATTTCCCGAATCAAGGTCACCTTGATTTGTCCAGGGTATTGCATGTCATTTTCAATTTTCTTGGCAATCTCGAAGGAAAGCTCGCCCGCTTTTCCGTCACCGATGTGTTCTGCGTCTACAATCACGCGGAGTTCGCGGCCTGCCTGAATAGCGTATGCTTTGGTGACACCGTCGAAGGACATGGCGGTTGCTTCCAAATCTTTGAGACGCTGGATGTAGGCTTCCATCACCTCGCGACGAGCACCTGGACGGGAGCCAGAGATGGCGTCACATGCTTGTACGATTGGGGAGATGAGACAAGTCATCTCAATTTCGTCGTGGTGAGCGCCAATGGCGTTACACACGTCTGGATGCTCGTTGAACTTCTTGGCGAGCTCCATACCAGCGATGGCGTGTGGCACCTCAAGTTCTGTTTCAGCAACCTTACCAATATCGTGAAGCAATCCTGCGCGTTTGGCCAGCTTTGGGTTGATGCCCATTTCCGAAGCCATGATAGCACACATGTTGGCCACCTCGCGGGAGTGTTGCAACAGGTTTTGTCCGTAAGATGAACGGAAGCGCATACGGCCAATCATTTTGATTAGCTGTGGGTGCAAGCCGTGGATGGAAAGGTCGATGGCGGTACGCTCACCGATTTCCACAATCTCATCATTGATTTCCTTGAAGGTCTTCGATACTACTTCCTCGATACGAGCAGGGTGGATACGTCCGTCCGTCACCAAGCGGTGGAGGGAGAGACGAGCTACTTCACGACGAACAGGGTCATAGCCGGAGATGATGATAGCTTCAGGAGTGTCATCCACGATGATTTCAACGCCAGTAGCGGCTTCGAGGGCACGAATGTTACGGCCTTCACGACCGATAATTTTACCCTTGATGTCATCGCTCTCGATGTTGAAGATGGAGACGCAGTTCTCGATGGCCGTCTCAGCAGCGGTGCGCTGAATGGTTTCGATAACAACTTTCTTCGCTCTTTTGGTAGCGGTCAGCTTGGCCTCATCCTCAATGCTCTTGATGGTTTGGGTAGCGCGTGATTGTGCTTCCTTGCTCATCAAGTCAATAAGTTGTTGCACGGCATCCTCCTTGCTCATGCCAGCGATGGCCTCGAGCTTTTCAGCGGCTTGAATGCGCTCATCCTCCAACTCCTTTTCTTTGACCTTAATGCTTTCAAGTCGGACGGTGAGGTCTTTCTGAAGTTTCTTGGCCTCGTTTTCCTTGCGGCTGCTTTGTTCCGTTTGCTTGGCAAGTGCCTGCTCCTTTTGCTTCAACTTGTTTTCAAGTTGGCTGAGTTGGTTATTTTTCTTGTTGACCTCCCTGTCGTGGTCGGCCTTCATTTTGATGTAGCGCTCCTTGGCCTCAAGAATTTTTTCCTTCTTAATGCTCTCCTGCTTTTGCTCAGCTTCCTTAATGATGCTGTTGGCCTTTTCGCGGGCTTCAGCTTCTTGTTTGTCGAAATCTTTTTTGAAGATGACCTTGCCCAGAATTATTCCTGCGACCAAAGCCACCACGCCTATAACGGCATATAATACTGCATCCATGGGGTGTGCTTAAAAGCGTTAAATGAAAAGAAATATAGTGTAACCCAAGGGAAAAAGTAGGGGTCGAAAAGGGGCGTCTTCTTTGAGCAAAAGAAAAACAATAAACTGAACAAGCCGGCTTGCTCTTTTGCCCACTATTCTTATCAACTTAATTTGCGATAGCTATGGCTATCCCTGCATCAACCTGATAATAATAGTGAACAAAATAACTGCGCCTTGGTTGTTCACTTTTTTATTTCACTCTTGCTAAGACAGTAGAAAAATAGAGTGTTTACGAGAATTTCCTTAATCCACGGTAGATACGCAAACAGAGACTTTTTGGATTTAGTTTATCCTTAGAATGCCTCTTATTGCTCCTTCCTTTGTGGACTAAGCAAAGTCATTTTTCCGTGCTTTTTTTCAGGGCGGAGGTCACCAAGCTGTCAATGCTTGACATAGTATCCTCTACGTCCTGCTGGAATGATTCCATGCTTCCTTCTGAAGACAGGCGTTCCGCAAAGCAGTCAAATGCGACCATGGCCAACAAATCCTGTACATCTTGGATGCCGTAGTTCTCGCGAAAGTTTTTCATTCTTTCCGCAAGCTGTTTGCCGGCAGTCCTGAGACGAGCTTCCTCACTGGCGCGTACCTTCATCGGGTAGTCGCGTCCAGCAATTCTGATTTTAATCGAAAGCTCCTCCATGTCAGGTGGGTTGGACTGGTCCTTGGTTCTTTGTCAACGAATGAAACTGTTAAAAGTAGTTTCGTGTATGCGATACTGGACGCTTGGTTTCAAGCAGCAAAACAGACGTATTTTGAACGCAAAAGTGGTTTTTGATACAAGTGTGTTGCGTTATTAAGTCCAGTTTTTCGGTAAACTAAATTTTACAGATTATCGGTTGACGGAAATATTATCTCGTTGGCGGATTTCCGCCATTTGCTCTATTCTTCACTCAAGTGCTCAATGCACTTGTCTATCTCTCGAATGTAATCGCCAAGCTTTTCTTTCAACTCCTCCATGTCTTCTCCCTCCGTAGCTACGCTTGTTACAAGTCTACTAATTTTGTCCTGCTTTTGAAAGGATTCCAGCTCATCGGATTTTTCTTTGAGCTGGTTTTCCAGTTCTTGGTTCCTTTGTTTCAGGACACGAATCTCCTCTAATGCCAACAAATATTTGTCGGCAAGCTCCATCACTTTTTTGCGTACGCGCTCGAGCGATATGGAAGAGGAGTATCTGAACATAGCAGTTAAAGAGTTATCAGTGAGCAGTTATCAGTTACCAACAGTGCATTTGTGTTAACCGATAACTGCTCACTGATGACTGTATTTATCGTCCTTTGATTTCAGCTCCGAGTTCTTTCTCGAAGGCATCCATCAGGCGGTTCATGGTTTTGTCAATAACCTTGTCGTCAAGTGTTTTGTTCGGGTCCTGAAGGAAGAAGCTTACAGAGTAAGATTTTTTGCCTTCGCCCAATTGTTCGCCTTCAAAGGTATCAAAGACATTGATGCTTTGAAGCAGTTTGCGCTCAGTTTTTTTCGCAAGCTCCTGAATTTCTTGGAAGTTAACCTTTGAGCTGAGTACCAATGAGAGGTCGCGGCGAACTTCTGGGAATTTAGAAATTTCTTTGTAAACGAGCGGCTTTTGCTTCTTGTTGAACAAGATGTCGGTGTTGAAATCAGCAAAGAAAACTGACGCTTTAACGCCCGCTTTTTTGGTCAAAGATTTTTTCACCAAGCCCAAGGATGCGATGACTTTTTCGTTCAAGACTAAGTCCAAACCTTCAGTGAACAACGGATTGCTCGTCTTGACGCTGTTGTAACCTTTGATGCCCAACTTTTCGAGGACAGCCAAGGCTGGAGTGGCCAAGTCGGAGAAGGCTACGCCTTCGGATTTTGCCAACCAGCTTTCGTCAAACTTGTTACCCGAAACAAATAGGGCCAAGTGCTCCTGCTCTTGGTAACCTTCTTCGGTTTTCTTGTAGCTCTTGCCGAATTCAAACAGCTTAAGGTTTGGCTGCTTGCGGTTGATGTTGTGGGCAATCACTTCCAAGCCTTGGAACAAGAGGGTGCGGCGCATGATGCCGAGGTCCTCGCTCAACTTGTTGAGGATATCCACGTTTTCTTCCGCTTTGAAACCATCGATTCCCTCTGTGTACTCAGGTTTGGTGAGTGAGTTGGTGATGATTTCATGGAAGCCTTGGGAGGCCAATAGGTGACCCAAGGATGCTTTGCGCTTGCCGTGGTCGTTTTTAGCCACTGGAGCCAAGAACTCGGCGCCCATGAACTCTTGGGTGCCGATGTTGTCGTAGCCGTAGATACGGATGATGTCCTCGACGATGTCGGCCTCGCGCTGAACGTCCACGCGGTAAGGAGGTACGGAGAGCA
This sequence comes from Bacteroidia bacterium, assembly GCA_030431525.1. Lineage (GTDB taxonomy): Bacteria > Bacteroidota > Bacteroidia > Cytophagales > JAAEPT01 > JAUIJC01. The sequence continues at coordinate 63,086 of JAUIJC010000011.1, forward strand.
ATAATTTGCCTTCGTTTTCCGCCTTGATTTCGATTTCCAAGCTTTTGAGGATGCTGTTGATTTCCTCTTCAGGAATCTCAGCGCCTGCCAAGCGATGGATGTTTTTATATGAAACTTCGACTTCGAATGGCTCGATTTTCTTGCCGTACAAGTCGGTGATTTCGGAAGTGATTTCTCCGCCAGCAACCTCTTGGATAAGCTTGGCAGCGATTTTCAATGCCACAGGTGGCATATCTGGGTCGGTGCCTCGCTCAAAGCGGAAGGAAGCGTCGGTTTTTAGGCCGTGAACCAAGGAAGATTTACGGACATAATCTGGCGAGAAATAGGCGCTTTCCAAGAAAATGCTCTTGGTAGTTTCAGTTACGCCAGATTCCAATCCGCCAAACACACCAGCGATGCACATCGGGGTGTCGTTGCCATCGCAAATCATCAAGTCCTCAGCCTTTAGTTTGCGCTCCACCTCATCCAAAGTGGTGAAAGGAGTGCCCTCAGGAAGGGTTTTAACCTTGATTTTGCGGCCGCCAATTTTATCCGTGTCAAAGGCGTGCAATGGTTGCCCAAGACCATGGAGGATGTAGTTGGTAGCATCTACCACGTTGTTGATTGGCTGGAGGCCAATGGCTTTCAAATGGTCTTGCAACCATTTTGGAGAATCCTTAACCGTCAATCCGTCGATGGTGAGGCCACAGTAACGTGGAGCTGCCTCAACGTTCTCAACAATGACAGGAATATTTCCGCTGGTGTTCTCTGGAGAGATGTTGCCAACTTCAGGGAGTTTGAGCTCCGCGCCATACAAGGCTTTGAGCTCGCGGGCCACGCCATAGTGAGAAGCGGCGTCGGCACGGTTAGGTGTCAAGCCAATCTCTATGACTTTGTCCTCCTTAACGCCAAAGTATTCAGCGGCTGGAGTGCCATTTGGCAAGTCGGTGTCCAGCACCATGATGCCGTCATGGGAATTGCCCAAACTGATTTCGTCCTCAGCGCAAATCATTCCCAATGAAACCTCGCCTCGGATTTTTCCTTTCTTGATTTTGAAAGGCTCGCCTTCGCCTGGGTAAAGCATAGCGCCAACGGTGGCAACTACTACTTTTTGGCCCTTGGCCACGTTTGGTGCCCCGCAGACGATTGGAAGGTCTTCTTCCTCGCCTACGTTTACCGTTGTTTTGCTGAGACGGTCAGCATCAGGGTGTTTCTCACAGGAAGTAACTTCGCCAATAACCAATCCACGAAGTCCACCAGGCAGGGTTTCGAAGGTTTCTAAGCCTTCTACTTCCAAGCCAGACTGCGTGAGCTTGTCAGCGATTTCTTCAACGGGAGCATCTATGTCAATGTACTGGCTAAGCCAGTCGAGTGAAATTTTCATGGTATGTATAGAGCGATGGGTTAAGTGAAAGAAAAACAATAAGATTTGTTCGGGTTATTATTTCTCTTTCACTGAGCCCAGAAGTGCTACGGAATAAGCCCACAAAAATAGGGCATTCTTAGGCAACAAGTAAAATTGGAAAGGGGTAAAAGGGGTTTAGTTTGTCTTCTGAAAAGACTAAGTCAGTAACTATTCCCAAACTGGAGGCCCCGTTATTTTTTCTGCTTGTACTTTTCTCCTGCTTCCACCTTCAGGTTCAGTGTGTTTTCCTTTGGAGGAATCGGGCAACTGAAGTCGGGGTTGTAAGCGCAGTAGGGGTTGTAAGCAAGGTTGAAGTCTAAGCGAAGTTTGAACGCCCCCTCAGGTTTGATGTCCTTGGCTTTAACTTCCAAGTATCGGCCAGCGCCATAAGTGTCGTGTCCGTTGGTGAGGTCATTAAATGGCAGGAAAAACTCCGTTGGGTCTTTGGAGTCTTGTAGGAGAATGAGTTGCTGGGGTTTTCCTTGGAGCTCAAAGTCCAACGTGGCAAAATGCTGGTAGAGGCGTTTGCTGCCGTCGCTGGTGGCCAGCATTGCCATCTTTTTGCTGGTAATTGGGGTCGCTTTTGCTTCCGTAATAAAAGCCATGTTTGGCGGGAAGAAGCTCAGGCCTTTGAATGAATGGCTGTCTTTGATGGGGGAGTTACGCTCATTGAGCAGCTGTAACTCGCGTTGGTCGCGTTGTGATTTTAGCCGTTCGGCGTACTGTGCGTCGTTATCGCCAATGGTGTAGTAAATCATCCCCGCTACGGCAGCGAGGAGGATAAGGATAAATATCTTTTTTGATTTCATGTGGGGACAGTTCGAGTTGTCCCGACAAAGAACGGGTTTCTATTTGGGCTGTGTCAAGGTCTTCTTGAATCTTTGTACATAATACATTGTACTTGATACATAACATTGTCAAAGAATTCCCTCGTCGGCAAAGCTATAGTAGCCACCATCCGTAAAAATCAGGTGGTCTAGAACGGGAATGTCTAAAAGTCGGCCACCTTCTTTCAGTTTTCGGGTAAGGTCGATATCGGATTGGCTGGGGCGGAGATTTCCTGATGGATGGTTGTGGACAAGAATTAGGGCGGCGGCATGTGACTCCAAGGCGCGTTTAAAAATGATGCGAGGGTCGGCCACCGTTCCTGCCATTCCTCCAGCGCTGATGCGCTGTTTAGTGATAACCTCGTTGTTTCGTTTTAAACAAATGGTCCAGAATTCTTCATGGGGGAGGTCAATCAAATGTTGGCGGACCTGTTGGTAGGCGTCCGAAGAACAGGTGATTTTTAGTCGTTTTTCTGGCTCCTTGTCTTTCCTTCGTCGGCCAAGTTCCAATGCGCTGATGATGTTGATGGCCTTTGCTTCGCCTACGCCTTTGAACTTTATGAGATCAGCCACAGATAGGCGGGAGAGTTTTCCGAGATCGTTGTCCACGGTTCTCAGGATACTTTGAGCGAGTTCGATCGCGTTCTGTTCATTGTTTCCTGAGCCTAATTGAATGGCTAGAAGTTCAGCGTCTGTTAAAACGGTTCGTCCTTTTAGTAACAGCTTTTCTCTTGGTTTGTCCTCGTCGGCGAGGTGGGCGATTTTGAAACGTTGGAAGTCCATGAAAAATACAAAGTAGTGTGTGTACTGAGTACGGGGAGCTTTCCATCAAGGTTTTGGGCATAAAAAAACCCACATCGAATGATGTGGGTCAAGTATTGAAGAAGCCTTCTAACTAAGAATTAGGCAGCAGTTTTCAATTTGTTCACGTGCTGAGAAAGGCTTGATTTCAAGTTCGAAGCCTTATTCTTGTGAATGATGTTGCGCTTGGCCAATTTGTCCAACATGCCAGTTACTTTCTTGAGCAACTCCTGAGCTTCAGTAGCGTCAGTAGCGTTTCTCAATTTTTTCACAGCAGTACGAGTAGACTTGTGCTGGTACTGGTTTCTCTCTTTACGAGTCTTGTTTTGGCGAATGCGCTTAAGGGCGGATTTATGGTTAGCCATAGTTGACTATATTTTGTTGTGTTAGTGCTCTTCAGGTTTAAGACCCACAAAGGTAGGGGTTTATACGAATTGTACCAAAGAAGGAATACTAATTTTCTTTTTTATCTCCTTCAAAGGTTAATAGGTCCAGTGTTTTTCCATCGAATTGGACATACGTATAATCGCTAATCCACTCACCGAGATTGATGTATCGGCTGGCTGAATCGACTTCTAAGTTCATCGGAAGGTGGCGGTGCCCAAAGATGTAATAGTCCTTTGGGTTTGTCGCTTGGTATTCCTTACAGTACTGTAATAGCCACTCATTATCGATGTTCATGATTTTGTCCTCAGCGCCGTGGCTTGCCCTGCTTCTTAGTGACCAAGCTCTTGCTACGCCAATGCCCAAGTTAGGGTGGAGGCGTGCGAACAACCATTGACAGATGGAGCTGGAGAAAATCTTTTTGAGTGTTTTGTACAGGTGGTCGCCAGGACCAAGTCCATCACCGTGGCCGATAAGGAATTTCGTTCCGTTAAAGCTGTATTCGACAGGGTCACGGTAAATGGTGACGTTCAATTCCTTTTCCAAGTAGTCGAACATCCACATATCGTGGTTGCCTGTGAAGAAATACACAGGAATCCCAGCGTCCGTGAATTCAGCAATTTTTCCGAGGAAACGAGTGCAGCCTTTGGGGATGGCGTGTTTGTATTCAAACCAGAAGTCAAAGATGTCACCCACCAAGAACAAAGCGTGGACATCATGACGGATGGAGTCCAGCCAGCGGATGATTTTCTTTTCACGAATTAGGCTTTCCTCTGGAGTGGGAGCGCCTAAGTGAAAATCCGATGCGAAGTAGATTTTCTTTCCTTCTGGAATTTGCTCGATGGACATAGGTGATCAGGCTAACATGCACTAATGGCAATGGAAATCAGTATTGCGCACAATACATGGTCCTTGCTGCAAAATTCCGAATTGTTGGCTTTAAATAAAAACAGGGTTTGAAGCATTGCTCCAAACCCTGTTGTTTTAACCAGTGTTGACTGGGCTTATTTTTTCTCTTCTGTCGAGGAGTTTTCTGTTTGAGGCTCTTTTTCGACATCCTCGCTTTCAGTGGAAGAAGCTTCTGCGTCGGCAGGCTTTTCTTCTTTGATGACTTCAGCTTCAGGAATATCCTCCTCGGTTTTACGGTCAAGGAACTCTTGGTAGTTCGTTTTCTTTCCGAATGGGCGCTCACCAATCAGGCTTTCCAAGTCATGTTGATAAAGGACTTCCTTCTCCAACAATTGTTTGGCGAGGACCTCAAGTTGTTCACGCTTATCGGTCAACAACTCTTTGGTGCGCATATACGCTTGGTCGATGATCTTGCGAACTTCCGAGTCAATCGTTTCCGAAGTAGCTTCTGAATATGGCTTAGTGAAGCTTTCATTTCGGGAGGCCTCATAGAAGGAGACGTTACCGATTTTATCATTCATGCCATAAACGGTGACGATGCTGTAAGCTACTTTGGTGATGCGCTCCAAGTCGCTGAGGGCGCCAGTGGAGATTTTTCCAAAGACAATTTCCTCTGCAGCACGTCCGCCAAGGGTCATGCACATTTCGTCGAGCAACTGCTCAGTGGTGTAGAGGAACTGCTCCTTAGGAAGGTATTGGGCATAACCCAAAGCAGCTGTGCCACGTGGTACGATACTTACTTTTACCAATGGGTCGGCGTGCTCCAAGAACCAGCCAGCCACAGCGTGACCTGCCTCGTGGTAGGCCACAATGGTTTTCTCCTCAGGAGAGATGATTTTGTTTTTCTTTTCCAATCCGCCAATCACACGGTCAATGGCATCTTGGAAATCTTTCATGTCCACGTGGTCGTGGTCCTTACGGGCAGCGATCAAGGCTGCTTCGTTACAAACGTTGGCGATCTCAGCACCCGCAAAACCTGGTGTTTGGGCAGCCAATTTCTTGGCGTTCACTGAATCATCGTGCTTGATAGGATCCAAGTGAACTTTAAAGATAGCTTCACGGCCAACGATGTCTGGCTTATCCACGCTGATTTGTCGGTCAAAACGACCTGGGCGCAACAAGGCAGGGTCCAAAACGTCAGGACGGTTGGTAGCAGCCAAGATGATGATGCCAGAATCTGTGGCGAAACCATCCATTTCCACTAACAGGGAGTTCAAGGTGTTTTCACGCTCGTCGTTGCCACCTGGCATGGAGCCTTTTCCACGGCTACGACCAATGGCGTCAATCTCGTCGATGAAGATGATACACTTGCCTTTTTCTTTGGCTTGTTTGAACAAGTCGCGGACACGAGCAGCGCCCACACCAACAAACATTTCCACAAAGTCGGAACCAGAGAGGGAGAAGAACGGTACGCCCGCCTCACCTGCTACGGCTTTTGCCAACAAGGTTTTACCTGTTCCTGGAGGGCCGATGAGCAATGCACCTTTCGGGATTTTACCACCGAGGTTGGTGAATTTCTTTGGGTTCTTGAGGAACTCAACGATTTCTTGTACCTCTACTTTAGCTTCGTCCAGACCAGCAACATCCTTGAATGTTACTTTGATGTCCTTCTCAGCATCGAAAAGAGAAGCTTTCGATTTTCCAATGTTGAAGATTTGTCCGCCAGGACCGCCTCCAGCCGTCATGCGGCGCATTAATATCCAGAAACCAACAATGAGGAGGATTAGGAAGCCATACTCAAAGAATTGGTCTAAGAAGTGTGAGCCTTCCTCATAACCAAGGTCAGGAACTTTGGAGTTCTTCGGTAGCGTCTTTCGAAGGCCTTCGTAGTACTCTTGGAAGCTCTTTTGGTCAGGAGCAATGTAGTAAAGGTGTGGGCTGTCTTGGATGAAATTCGAAGACTGGTTGCCCAACAAAGACTTGTACTTTTCGCTTTTGGCAGCCTCGTCGGTCAGTGTGACCAAGACTTGGTCTGACTTTTTGTTATACACCAATTTCTTGATGTCGCCGGCTTTGAAAATCTCTTCAAACTTGGTCTGGGTGATTTTCTGCTGTCCAGAAGTTTTACCGAAGTAGGCGATGCCAATAACTACCAACAACAATGAGGCGATTAACCACAGTTGAAAATTGGTCTTTGGCGGTTTGGAGGGTGGGAATTTCTTTCCGTTGCTCATATAGAAATGCGAAAAGTTGGATTGGTTTGTCGGTTAGTCGTTGATGGTTGATGGTTTGTGGTTCATGATTGCCTTGGTGGGGTTGTGCCCTTAGGCGACGATGAACAATCAACTAAAAACCATTAACTAAATTATTCAGCTGAAATCCTCCAGTTCGGTGATTTTGGCATCTCCCCAGAGTTGTTCCAAGCCGTAGAATTCTCGTTTTTCTTGTTTGAAGATATGGACAACAACATCGGCATAGTCGATGAGAATCCATTCCTTGCTGGTTTTGCCCTCCACGTGAAGAGGGTACTCTTTTAAAGCGTCTTTAACTTCCTTCTCGACGGAGTCGGCGATAGCGTCCACTTGGGTGTCCGAGGTACCGGTGCAAATGATAAAAAAGTCAGCAACAGCGCTGTCTGTTTCCCTGAGGTCAACTAGCACAATGTCTTTGGCTTTCTTCTCTTGCATCCCGTGGATGACTATCTGGCTCAACTGATCGGCCGAAGGCTCGTGCGTGGCTACTTTCATTCGTCTTGTGTAACTTGTCGGGCAAAAATAGGAAAACTAAACATAATCCGAGGCGTTTCCTTTTTTATGTCATTTAAGGGACAAATGGGCGTTGAGGAACAAAAAAAGTCATCCGAATTGGAAAAGTGTTCTGCCTCCTCAAAAATCATTCGGCTATCTGTCTGTGATTCTACGAATTCGGAAGCATTTCGTTACCTAAAAACGCAACCTTTTGCTGAAAAAGTTGTCTTCGTGGCTCATGATCAGCAACAAGGTCGTGGTCAGCGAGGCAATGGCTGGGAGTCAGTTGCGGGAAAAAATATAGCGTGCTCCTTAATTTGGAGGCCTCGATTCTTAAACGCTTCCCAACAGTTCCAGCTCAATTACGTCGTTTCATTGGGAGTTTACGACTTTTTGGAGAAAAAGCTTTCAGGTCAGGAGCTTTTTGTGAAGTGGCCCAATGATATTTATGTGGATGGAGGGAAGATTTCGGGAATTCTTATTGAGAATGTGCTAAAAGGAGAAGTGATTGAAACCTCTGTGGTGGGTATTGGCCTCAATGTGAATCAACAGATTTTTGAAAATTCAAAAGCGGTTTCTCTTGCGGCTATTTTAGGGGAGGAGTTTGATTTGGAGGAATGCCTTCAGGAATTGTTGGCCTGTTTGGAATTCCGTTACCAACAGTTGAGCGAAGGGAAGTTGGGCGTGCTGAAACAAATTTACCTTTCGCGTTTGCTGTGGTATCAGGAGCAACACCCGTTTACTGATGGAGAGAAGGAATTTGAGGGCGTGATTATGGGGGTGGATGATTATGGCCGATTGGCTGTTCAAACGTCGGAAGGCTTACGTTTCTTTGGATTCAAGGAGATAAAGTTCTTGCTTTAAGCGATATTTGGGGAATGGGAGACTTTAGACATTAGATTTTAGACTTTAGCTCGTTTGGGAAGCTACCGTCTAATGTCTGGACTCTAATGTCTTTCACTCATGACTGTAAACTCAAAACTTGACATGGTGGAGACTTTTGAAAAGTACAAGGTAAAAGACATTTCATTGGCCGAATGGGGTCGCAAGGAAATCGAATTGGCCGAGGCTGAAATGCCTGGTTTGATGGCAATCCGTGAGGAGTTCGGTCCTCAGCAACCATTGAAAGGTGCACGCATCGCTGGTTGTTTGCACATGACCATTCAAACGGCAGTTTTGATTGAGACTTTGGTAGCCTTGGGCGCCAAGGTAACTTGGTCTTCTTGTAATATCTTCTCTACGCAGGATCACGCTGCCGCTGCGATTGCTGCTGCTGGTATTCCTGTTTATGCTTGGAAAGGCATGAACGATGAGGAGTTCGATTGGTGTATCGAGCAGACTCTTTTCTTTGGTGAGGAGCGCAAGCCGTTGAACATGATCCTTGACGACGGAGGTGACTTGACACAAATGGTGTTGGAGAAGTACCCTCAGTTTGTTGATGGCATCAAAGGCATTTCTGAGGAAACCACCACTGGTGTTCTTCGTTTGAAAGATCGCGAGAAGGCTGGCACATTGCCATTGCCTTGCATCAACGTGAACGACTCCGTAACCAAGTCTAAGTTTGATAACAAATACGGCTGTAAGGAGTCTTTGGTAGACGGTATCCGTCGTGCCACTGACGTCATGTTGGCTGGTAAGGTTGCCGTTGTTGCTGGTTACGGTGACGTGGGTAAAGGTTCCGCTGCTTCTTTGCAGGGTGCTGGCGCTCGTGTAATCGTTACCGAGATTGACCCAATCTGTGCGCTTCAGGCTGCTATGGACGGCTTTGAGGTGAAGAAGATGGATGACGCTGTGAAAGAAGGCGACATCATCGTAACCACTACGGGTAACAAAGACATCGTAGTTGGTCGTCACTTTGAGTCCATGAAGGACAAGGCCATCGTTTGTAACATCGGCCACTTCGACAACGAAATCGATATGGCTTGGTTGGAGAAGAATTATGGTTCAACAAAAGTGAACATCAAGCCTCAGGTGGACAAGTTCACTGTAGGTGACCATGATGTGCTCGTGTTGGCCGAAGGTCGTTTGGTGAACTTGGGTTGTGCTACTGGTCACCCATCTTTCGTAATGTCCAACTCATTCTCTAACCAAACCTTGGCGCAAATCGAGCTTTGGAAGAATGCTGATCAGTACGAAAACAAGGTTTACGTTTTGCCTAAGCACTTGGACGAGAAAGTTGCTCGCTTACACCTCGCCAAAATAGGCGTTGAGCTTGACGTGTTGAGCCAAGATCAAGCAGACTACATCGGTGTTCCTGTTGAAGGTCCGTTCAAGGCTGACGAGTATCGTTATTAATAGATTTTAGACCGCTTCGCTTTTAGACGTTAGACTTTAGCGCGGTGAAGCGGGATTGTAAAAAAGGCTCTTTGGGATTCCAAGGAGCCTTTTTTGATTTTGAGTGACGCATCTTGGTTGGTTGGTATAAAACCTACCGCTAGTGACCGTTCATGGTTTAGGTGAGCTGTTTCCGTAGCGTCAGGTTTTATACCTGACGTTTTCGAAAATTTTGATGCAATCCATACACCGTTGAATTATACCATGTATAGCCGAAGCCTCGGCAAAAAACCAGTAAATTTGTCCACCCAAAATCAGAGGCGATTCAGTATTCGCCTTGCCACTTGAAACCAATTATGAAAAAGGACGGGAAAAAGGAAGGAATGGTGTTCGGGATGCATTCCGTGTTGGAGGCGTTGCGTTCGGAGAAGGATGTGGAAAAGGTGTTCTTGCAGACCAACCTTAAAACGGATCACATTCAGGAGATTTTTCAGTTGGCCAAGGAGCAAGGTGTGCCTGTGGTAAAAGTGCCGGTTGAAAAACTGAATCGTTTTACCCGCAAGAATCACCAAGGTGTGGTATGCTTCGTTTCAGCAGTCAATTATGCGCCTATCTCAAATGTGGTGCAGGATGTGTATGAGCAAGGCAAGGTGCCGATGATTTTGATTTTGGACCAAGTGACCGACGTTCGGAATTTTGGTGCGATTGCTCGTACGGCCGAATGTGCTGGTGCCAATGCGATTTTGATTCCTGCCAAAGGAAGCGCTTCCATCAATTCCGATGCAATGAAAACTTCCTCGGGCGCATTGAATTTTATCCCTGTTTGTCGTGAGGACTATTTGAAGGATGCTATCCAATATTTAAAGGACAGCGGAATTCAGGTGGTGGCTTGTACCGAGAAGGCTGACCAAACGCTTTATGAGCAAGATTTCACAGGTCCGGTTGCCATCTTGATGGGTAATGAGGAAAAGGGAATTTCTCCAGCCTACTTGGAGCTTTGCGATGCCAAAGTAAAAGTGCCGATGACAGGACAGGTTTCGTCTTTGAATGTTTCCGTGGCTACGGGGATTATTGTGTTTGAAGCGGTGAGACAGCGATTGGGTTAAGATCGGTTAAAATTGATCTCAGAATAGATTTTTTAAAACTCTAATGAAGCTATTCTTTCAAATTACTGCTTGGTTTCTTCTATTCTTGGGATTGTCACTCGTGATAGTCGCCTTTTCATTGCCTTTAGAACAAAGGGTGGCTGTTTATTTCTTTGCCTTTCTTTTGTTTGCATTGGGATATTCAACGCTGTATAAACTTTGGGATAGAGAAAATAGGTGATATTCTCGTGTTCATAAACAGAAAAGCCGAGCAAGGAAATAATCCTGCTCGGCTTTTCTGATTATGAACAAAGCTTGAGGATAAGTCTGCTCTTTCAACTTATCGCTCAATGTTCATTTCTATCAATAATACCCTTTCTCTTTTTTCTCCTTCACATCCGCCACAAACTGCTTTACCTTCTGCTCCTCGTTGCGGTTGCAAATCATCAACACGTTGTCGTACTCAGCGATGATAACATCCTTGAGGCCTTGAACAACGACCAAACGGTCTTTCGGTGTTTTGATGATGCAGTTTTCAGTATCGTAAGTAAGTACGTCGCCGTCGATCACATTGCCGTCTTCGGTTTTCTCACGAACAGAGTAAAGTGAGTTCCAAGTGCCAAGGTCAGACCAACCGATGTCGCTCAACACCACCATCACGTTCTCAGCGTTTTCCATGACGGCGTAGTCAATGGAAATGCTTTTGCAGTTGGCGTAAGCTTTTTCAATGAAGGCTTCTTCCTTATCCGTGTAGTACACAGTATTTCCTTCGGTAAAAGTATCAGCCAAGTCTGGCTCATAAGTTTCAAAGGCGCTGATGATGCTTTTGGCTGTGAAGACGAAAATGCCTGCGTTCCAAACGAAATCGCCGCTCTCCACAAATTGCTTAGCCATTTCGAGCTGAGGTTTTTCGGTAAAGGTTTTCACCTTTTTTACCGGACCTTCCTGCTCATGGAATTGGATGTAGCCGTAGCCTGTGTCTGGGCGACTTGGTTTGATGCCCAAGGTAATCAGGTTTTCGTCTGTAGAGGCCTCAAGAGCGATGTTAATGCGGCGCTCAAATTCCTCTTCCTTTAAAATAAGATGGTCGGAAGGGGAAACTACAATGCGGGCATCAGCGTTTTTGGAGGCGATTTTGTAGCATGCGTAAGCGATGCAAGGTGCTGTATTCCTCCCAATTGGCTCCAAAAGAATTTGGTCGTCTGCCAAGTAGGGAAGTTGTTCTTTCACCATATCCTTGTAGCCGGCATTTGTGACCACATAGATGTTTTCCTCCGGACAGGTGTTTTTGAAACGGTCAGCCGTGTGTTGAAGCAAGGAACGTCCTGTGCCCAAAATATCGTGGAATTGCTTCGGATAGTCTTTTCGGCTAAAAGGCCAAAGACGACTGCCGACTCCACCGGCCATGATGACTACAAAATTGTTGCTATTCATTGGAATGATGATGTCAGGAATATTTTAATCCTTTTTGAGGCTAAAAAGAGAAGAGCCTCCTATGTCTTGTTAGACGATGTTTCGGGTCAAGGTGTTGTTTAGTAGAGGCTTGTCTTTTGCTTTTTTGATATGAACCTCCATCATAAAGACCTTTCAAATTTTCGTCGGTTCCTCAAAACGTGGATTGTGCGTGAAAAACTTGCGTGTTTCCTAGCCTTCCAGAAGCCCCCTTTTTGGTAGGATGTTCCCGAATTATTTTAGTAAATTCAGAAGGTCGCAAGTTTTTTTGCCCGCCAATAGTACAAATTGTCCCACCTTTTGAGAGGACAAATTAATCTTGATTGTCAAGGCGACAGCGTCGCAAATATACACATTTTAGGCGGGTGTGTGATATCATGAGCTTATAAGGAATTTGTATGAAGAATATTTCCACGATGATAAAAAGTAGTCAAATAGGTGAGCTTGTTAACAGTTTAGAACACTTTTTTGGCTACTCAAGTTTTCGTGGGAAACAGGAGGAAATCATACGTCACCTGATGGGCGGCCAAGATACTGTGGTCATCATGCCTACTGGAGCAGGAAAATCGCTCTGTTTTCAGTTGCCAGCTTTATTGTTGGAAGGGACTGCGATTGTGGTTTCGCCTTTGATTGCCTTGATGAAAAATCAGGTGGATCAGTTGGTGGCCAAAGGCATAAATGCTGGTTTCCTAAATTCTTCGTTGTCCCGAGCTGAGGTTACCAAGGTTCGCCAAGATGTATTGGAGGGTGAAATTAAAATTCTCTATGTGGCGCCAGAGACCTTGGCCAAGGCTGAAAACCTCGCCTTTTTTAGAAAAATCAACCTTTCCTTTATCGCAATTGATGAGGCTCACTGTATTTCGGAGTGGGGACATGATTTTCGTCCAGAATACCGGAAGCTAAGGTTGGTGGTAGAAGAGCTTGGCAATCGACCAATTATTGCCTTGACTGCCACAGCAACCACCAAAGTTCAAAAAGATATTCAACGCACTTTGGGCTTGGAAGAGGCCAAGGTGTTCAAGACTTCTTTCCATCGGGAGAACCTCTATTACGAGGTGGTGCCCAAATTGGAGAGCAAGCAGAAATTGGTGCAGTTTGTCCGCAAGCGTAAAGGACAATCTGGTATTATTTACTGCCTTAGCCGAAAGAAGGTAGAGGAGCTTGCAGAACTGCTTCAAGTAAACGGAGTGAAGGCCTTGCCTTATCATGCAGGCTTGGAGCCCACCCAACGTATTCGTCATCAGGATGCTTTCTTGAATGAGGAAGTAGAGGTGGTGACTGCAACCATTGCCTTCGGGATGGGGATTGATAAGGCCGATGTGCGCTATGTGGTGCATTATGATGTGCCTAAATCCTTAGAGGGGTATTATCAGGAAACTGGTCGTGCAGGCAGGGATGGCAATCCAGCCCACTGTATGATGTTGTTCAGCAAGGACGACATCCACAAGTTTGAGAAATTCAATAAAGGAAAAAGTGCCTCTGAGCGGGAGAATGTTCGTCTTCTATTGGAGGAGATGAGTGGTTTTGCCGAATCTGCTGTGTGCAGGACACGTCAGTTGCTCAGTTATTTTGACGAACATACTGAGGAAGGTTGCGGTCATTGTGATAACTGTGAACGGGAGTCAGGGCTGTTTCCTGCAAAGGATTCTTTGGCGCTTGCGCTCAATGCTGTGGAATTGTCTGCGGGCAGATTGGTTTTTGGTGAATTGGTGAGCGCCATTTGTGGAGAAGGTCATGAACTGGCCAATGAATCCATATTTGGCGAAGGGAGAGAGAAGGGGAAAAGCCATTGGGAAGCCGTCTTGCGTCAAGCAATTATTGGCGACTTTATTCAGCGAGAGGTTGAGCCTTATGGCATTTTGACCTTGACAGAAACAGGAAAAAAGTTTTTGGCGGAGCCTTATGCCTTGTCTTTTATCCAGCCGTTAGAATATCCTGAAAAATGTAATGAGGAGGCACAGGCAGTACGCGGAGCACAGGAAGTATGTGATGTGGACCAAGTGCTGTTGAGCAAGCTTAAGGCCTTGAGGTTAAAGGTAGCTGGTCAGCGAAATGTGCCAGAATTTGTGGTATTCCAAGATGATTCTTTGGAAGCCATGTGCCGTTATTTCCCAACCACGAATGATGCTTTGGTCCAAATTCATGGCGTAGGTGCAGGAAAGGCCCGAAAGTTTGGCAAGCCATTCATCGAGCTTGTCAAAGCTTATGTAGAGGAGAACGAGATTCTTGTGGAGGATTTGCAGGCGATGGTCTGCACTCAGCCGACTAAGTCTAAGAATAAGGTTTTTGTGATTCGACAAATTGACAACAAGGTTGACTTTGAGGAAATCGCTGAAAGCTTGGAAATGGATTTGCCGAAACTCATCGAGGAGGTGGAGCATATCTGTTTTGCGGGGACCAAACTTGATATCGCCTATTATGCTGATTCACTTTTGGACGAAGAGCCTCAGGAGGAAATCTATCAATATTTTTTAGAGTCGGATACGGACTGCATTGAGGAGGCCTTGGAGGAGTTCGACGGCGAGTACAGCGAAGAGGAGTTGAGGGTCATGCGCCTCAAGTTTTTTGCCGAGCAGGCAATGTAAAGCACTGCAATTACTTGGAGAAAAAGTCCATATCACCTGCCAACAGCTGAACGCTTTGGTAGTGTGGTATGGACTTCTTCTTTACCACTTTATCATTTCACTTTTAGAAGGGGGAAACACTCCGTCCTAAAATCATTAAATTGCGCTCTTGAATTAGAAGTTGGGCAATAGGCTAATGTCTTAAGATATTTGTACAATGTATCGTGTATTATGTACAATGAATGCCCATTGGCGGAGGTCATTGTACATAATACATTGTACTTGATACAAAAATGTCCAGTAGTCTGGTCTTAAAAATACTTTCCCATGAATATTCTGGTAATTGGTTCAGGTGGCCGTGAGCACGCCTTTGCATGGAAAATTGCACAAAGCGAAAAGTGTGACAAGTTGTTCGTTGCTCCTGGTAACGCAGGAACAGCCCAAGTTGCTACCAATGTGGCCATCGGTGTCAATGACTTTGAGAAGATTGGCGACTTCGCCTTGGAGAATGAGATTGAGTTGGTTGTTGTTGGACCAGAGGAGCCTTTGGTAAAGGGCATCGTGGATTTCTTCAAAGCCAATGAAAAATATGCTGGCCTAAAAGTGGTTGGCCCAAGCCAGAAAGGCGCACAGTTGGAGGGAAGTAAGGATTTCTCCAAGGAATTCATGTTCCGCCACAACATCCCAACTGCTGGATATAAAACCTTCACCAAAGAGGCTTTGGCTGATGGCCATGCTTACCTCGAGACCTTGACACCTCCTTTCGTATTGAAGGCTGACGGTTTGGCTGCTGGTAAAGGTGTGATCATCACTGAAAACTTGGAGGAAGCCAAGGAAACCTTGACGGATATGTTGGCTCACGCCAAGTTTGGAGATGCCAGCTCCCGTGTTGTTATCGAGGAATTCTTGGACGGGGTTGAGCTTTCAGTTTTTGTATTGACTGACGGTAAAGGCGGTTATGTAACCTTGCCTGAGGCAAAAGACTACAAGCGCATCGGCGAAGGCGATAAAGGTTTGAACACTGGTGGAATGGGAGCTCTTTCTCCAGTTCCATTTGCCGATGAAGCGTTCATGGCCAAGATCGAGGAGCAAATCGTTAAGCCTACAGTAAATGGTTTGATCGAGGAGAAGCTGGACTACAAAGGCTTTATCTTCTTCGGTTTGATCAACGTTGGTGGCGAGCCAAAAGTGATTGAGTACAACGTGCGTATGGGCGATCCAGAAACGGAGGCCGTTATGTTGCGCGTGAAGTCTGACTTGGTTGACTTGTTGGTGGCTACTGCCGTAGGCGAGTTGAGCGGTCAGGAAATTGAGTTCACCAAAGAAGCTGCTTCAACCGTGATGTTGGTGTCTGGTGGATATCCTGAGTCTTATGCCAAAGGCTATGAGATTTCAGGTCTTGATGCGGTGAAGGACGTAGTGCCATTCCACGCTGGAACCACCGTTGAGGACGGAAAAGTTGTGAACGTTGGTGGTCGTGTGATTGCAGTATCTGCCTTGGGTGATACGCTGAAGGAAGCTTTGGCTAAGTCTAATGAGGCTGCCAAGACCATCACTTGGACAGACCGTTACTACCGTACTGATATCGGTTTTGATATTCTATAAGAATTCTCAAATCTTAGTTCTCTCAAGGGTTGTTCTGGCCGAGTTGCTTTGAACCCTTGAAGGCTTATTGTAATTTAAGAGGCTTCCCACTTGGGAAGCCTTTGTTTTAGCTGAAATAGCAGTTGACGCCAGCGTTAGTTTGTGATTTTATATAAGGGTCCGATACTATTGGGCCGCAATTCGATTGAAAAATTGATTGGCGTCAAATTTTGAATCATTGTACGCATAAGCGAAAGTGAAATAATAAACTGGCCCACTAAGACACAGTTATTTTGTTCGTTGTTTGTGGCAAGCTGATGCAGGGATAGCCGTAGCTATCGCAAATCAACTTGCCACGAACAACGGGCAAAAGAACAAGATGACTGGGTCAGCTTATTGTTTTTCTTTTGCTAAGCCGTACATAACAGGATAAAATATGTCATGCACAACATGTAGTTCTTCAGGCTGCGGTAGCAGCGGAGGGTCATGTAGTGGCAGTTGCGGAAAGAAGGACGTTTTTGATTGGCTGGGCAATATGACCGATGCAGCCAATCCCTTTGATGTGGTGGAGGTGAAGTTCAAAGGAGGGAGAAAGGGATTTTATCGCAATGTCCATAATCTTGAATTATATACAGGAGATGCTGTCGTAGTCCAATTGTCCTCAGGACAGCACATTGGCTATGTTTCCCTGCAAGGGGAGTTGGTTCGTCTGCAGATGCGCAAGTATCGCGAGGAGTATAATGATGATATGGAAATCATCTACCGCGTAGCAGGCGAGCAGGACCTTGAGAAGTTTCAGGAGGCCAAAAACCGTGAGTTGCCAACCTTGTTCCGTACCCGCGAGATTATCCGCGAGATGGAACTGAATATGAAGCTCTCTGATGTAGAGTTTCAGGCTGATAATAATAAGGCCACCTTTTTCTATTCGGCAGACCAGCGTGTGGATTTCCGTGCCCTGATCAAGCGATTGGCGGGAGAGTTCCGAGTGCGCGTTGAGATGCGCCAGATTTCATTGCGTCAGGAGGCTGGCCGTATTGGCGGTGTCGGTTCCTGTGGACGTGAGCTTTGCTGTTCCACTTGGTTGACGGATTTCAAAAGCGTTTCTACTTCAGCAGCACGTTACCAAAACTTGGCCTTGAATCCGAGCAAGCTCTCTGGACAATGCGGACGTTTGAAGTGCTGTTTGAACTACGAGCTCGATACCTATATGGAAGAGCTCAAGGATATTCCTACCGTTCGCCAACCTCTCAAGTTGGAAATCGGGGTAGCCTTCCACCAGAAAACAGACATTTTCAAGAAACTGATGTGGTTCGCCTTTAAGGATGAAACCCATTGGGTGTCTATTTCTGT
Organism: Bacteroidia bacterium; assembly: GCA_030431525.1. Lineage (GTDB taxonomy): Bacteria > Bacteroidota > Bacteroidia > Cytophagales > JAAEPT01 > JAUIJC01. The sequence continues at coordinate 80,387 of JAUIJC010000011.1, forward strand.
TGATCGTGTCAGGACCATCATGGACATGAACGCCAAGGGGAAAAAGCCTTATTCTTTGGAGATGGACCATGAGGAGGAAGTGGCCAAGGTGGAAATCAATGACGATCTCAAGAAACTTGACCGTAAGCTCCGCAAGAAAACGGAGAAGAAGCCCGAAAGAAAATCTGACAAGCGTCGTTCTCCAAGACAGGAGCGCAATGAGCGTCCTAAGGAAAGAAAGCCGAAGGAAGAAAAGAAGAGCGCTGCTCCCCAACAGGAAAAGCCTGCTGCAAAGGGCGGTTTTAACAAACCAAAGTCCACCAAGTTCAAGCCAAGAGCAAATAAGGCAGCTCAAGGTGCGGAGGCAGAACGTAGTAATGAAACCAAGTCTGGCCCAGTAAAGAGCCAAGGCAATAAGGGAGGAAAAAAGCCTACGTTCCAACGCAGAAAACGCAAGAATAGGAATGATGAGAAATCATAAGTGGGGCCCTATTAGGGCAAGTTGGCTGTTGCTGTTTGCCTTCTTGGGCCTGTTTTCATGTTCGGATCCATTGCGGGTCTATGAGAAGAACCAAGAGATTCCAGAAGGAAAGTGGTACCGTAACAATCCCATTGAATTCTCTTTTGAGATTGAGGATACCAACCAATCCTATAATGTGCTGTACAACCTGAGGTGCACGCGTTCCTATCCCTTCACCAACTTGTACCTTAACTACGAGTTGCTGGATTCCACTGACAGAATCCTGAAGGCCAATCAGCAGGAAATGTTCCTGTTTACTGGAGCTGGTAAACCAACGGGAGAAACAGGATTATTGGTAAACAAGTCCTTGGGAGATGTGTACGATTACCGTTTCCTTTCCCTTGCTCACCAAAAATTTCCCTATGCGGGAACCTACAAAATGAGGGTGAAGCAATATATGCGGGATCCTGATCCGTTGGGAGAGGTGTTGGCGATTGGATTGCGGATTGAAAAGCCGAAGGAGTAAGGTTGTAATAATTGGATGTTTGAAGGTCAAGTAACGATGGTTTACTTGGCCTTTTTTTATGCCTGAGTGTGCACAAAAAAACCCCGCCAGGACGGCGGGGCTTCGCACACACGTGCAGGGAAAAAACTACCGTGAGGCTACGGTCCCCCTGCATAACCTTTAATGGCGGAAATGAGTCGGAATCTGCATTTTGGGTGAAATGCAATGTCCGATTCATCTCTCTTAAAGGGAGATGGTGAGCCTTCCACGAATTGTACTTGGAAGCAGTTATGCTAATTCTTATTTGCCAAGGATGGTGGCAACGGGTTCCATGCTGACCTCCTGATTAGAAGGATTCGCTTTCAATTGAAAGGCGCAGAGAACAAGAACGATAACCGCGAAAAAAATTGAATAGGAGACGTTGGTCATAGGCAACTTCGGTTTAAGTGAAACATTCATCGTTTGATGTTTCTGTAATAAACAATGACTGTGCCTATAACTTGGTCTTGAAAGATAAAATCAGAAAAAAATTCTTTTTTCTTGGCTTTAATGTTTTTAACTACCTGAAAAACAATTGGTTGAGTGGTGTTGTTTTTTGTGGACTTTTTGAAAATGCAGTGTTGTGTAGATAAGATTGGACTTATTTCAGGCTTTGGATGACCTCTTTAGGATCTTTCCAAAACTGTCTGCTATAGATGCTAAGGTGCTCCCAGCCTTTCTCTCTTCGCTCCATTGGCGTGTAGGCGTGCGCCTCTTTTGCCGAGATGCTGTGGAAGTAGGATTCGTCGTCGGTGTTGATAAGTAAGTTCCCAAGCGCCAAGTCCGCGAATGGCAACTCCCGATTTGGGCTGATGTTGTGTTCTTCCAAAGCCTCGGTGAGCTGACTGTTGAGGTACCAATTGGCGGAAAACTCCTTTTTTCCCGTGGTACTTGGTGCGTGTTTTCCTTCTGAAATGTCAAAGGCGAACTGGAGGTACTTTTTGAGGAGTTTTGGGCCTTGGTGCTTGCTGTCCGATACTTTTAGTTGGTGTGGAAGAATGCTGGAAACGATATGAATTTTTTCCTTGGCGCGGGTGATGGCCACGTTCAGGCGGTTTTCTCCCTTGTCGTAATTCAGGTTGCCGAAATGCATGCGCATCTTACCAGATTCGTCAGGTGCATAACCGATGGAGAAGATGATGATGTCGCGCTCATCGCCCTGAACGTTCTCAATGTTTTTGATAAAGAGTTTGTCGGGCAGTGAAAAGCCTTCCTGTAGGGCCGTCTCTTCCAAAAGGTCCATGATAAGCGTTTGCTGGACATGGTTGAAGGTGATAACGCCAATATTTTCTTGGCCTTTGTCCAAAAGGTCCACGACCAATTCCACGACTTTCTCAGCCTCCTTTCGGTTGGCGTTGTTTTCCCAAATGCCATCCACTTTGGCGTAGCTGATTGCTGGGGTGGTGTCCTCCAAGTCTTTTTGGTAAGGAAGTATATGGAGCTTTCCTTCATAAAAATGAGTGTTGGAGAAGGCAATCAATTCTGGCTTGCGACTACGATAGTGTCCCTGCAAATAGATTTCAGGTAGGTATTTGGAAGCAATGTCCAACACGGATTCCACTTCCACATCAGGATGCTCTTCCTCCTCCTCATAGCGCACCTGATACAAACCTTGCGGGCTAAGCTGGTTGCGGTCGCCAGTGATGACCACCTGTTTTCCGCGCACCATGGCGGGGAATCCCTTTTCCACATGGCATTGCGAAGCTTCGTCGAAGATGACCAAGTCGAAGCATGGCTCCAATGGGAAAATGGCGGAAACGGTCTCAGGTGTGGCCAGCCAGCAGGGGAGGAGTTTGAAGAGTTCCGCATGGTAATCGTTCATCAATCGACGAATTGGCCACACTTTTCTCCGTTTGGTAACCTGATGCTCCAGCTCCTTGTATTGTGCCACTTTTTGGCTTGGTGTTGCGCCGTTCCCAGAGATTAAAAGGTTTCGTGTCTTTTGTAGTAAAATGTCTTTGGAGAGCTGACGCTTACGCTCAATGGCATCTTGAAGTTCCTGTTCCGTCTGCTTCATTTTTAGGGAAGAAACCGAACGGAGAATCGGGTATTTCAGCTCCGTATGGTCCAGCCACGCCAGTTTTACGCTATTCAGGAAGAGACTCTTTAAGGTGTCAAAGTCTCCATTCTGATTGTGCCCAAGCAGTTTGTCCAACACGGTTCGCTCTATTTCGGATAACGCTTCCTTTTGAAGGTCATATTCACAAAGCGAATCAAAATCTCTGGCAAGGGTTTCCTGAAGGGCGGGAATTCCTGAGGAGTCAACAATCAGGTGTTTGATTTGGCCTTCATTAAGGTATTGGCGCCACATGGCGATTTCATCCCTGACCTCTTCGCTGAGCTCCAATACCTCGCGGAGCTTACGGGAAAGCAAATCCAAGTCGCCTTTGCTGACAGGTAGGTACTTGATAAATGCACGTAATTCCAAGCCAATTTTAAAGGCCGAAAAGGCCGTGCATTGGTCACGGAACCAAGTTTGGAGTAGGTTCTTGCTGATTTCAGTTGGAATGTTGGTCAACCACCGCTGTTCTTTGAGCTCTGTCAGGTGGTGCTCCAAGTTCATGCGGTTGTCCAGTTTTTCCTCCAACTCACGGAAACCTTGGCGGTTCCAAGTCAGCCCGTGTTTGAGAATGGTCCGTTGGATATTCGTGTATTTGCCTCGATTGCGAATCCTCCACCAGAGTTTCGCCAAAGGCTTGTTTCGTTTTTGGCGGAAATCAGAGAAGGTCTTTTGGAACTGCCCCAAGGCTTCAGTGTCCATCTGGTCCTCGATGTTCTCAAAGGTTTCCAAGATGCGTTGCTCCTTTTCCAGCAACCAGTCTTCCTTGTCGGGATTGGCTTTGCGTTCCAATAAATGATTGTAGTACTCAAACACCCTTGGCGTTTTGAGCATGGAAGTCCATCGGAGCAGGGTTTCCTTTCGGTCCAAAATCCATTGGCTGTCCTCGATGGAAATGGGGGAGCCGAGGATGGATTCCATGCGCTCGGTGAAGTCCTGTTTGAATTTTGGGATGTAATCCAATAAGTCCTCAATGCTTTTTAAATCGAGCAAGGAGTGTCCTTTGAAGGACTTTCTGCCTTTCCACGGATGTGGCTTGTTTTCAAATTGGTGGATGTAGGGCAGGATGTTTTCCAAGCGTGGGAGGAAGGCGGAGATGCCATCCCGATTGAAGTAGGAATATTCCTGCTTGAGGTTGATGACGTCCTCCCGAGGGTTGGTGGACAGGTAAAGTTCTTTGGCCGAAAAGCCAGATTCCTTTTGGTCGAACAGCGCCCAGCGGAAATCCTCCAGTTCCTCGGTGATTTCGTCGATGCGTTTGCTGATTTGCTGAAATTCCTTGTTCGTCTGCTTGTCGTCCAGCCCTTGTTCGAATTGCGCATGTTCCTCGGCCAATCGGATTTGCTTCAGCGTTTGGTCAAAAAGGCGCTTGCGGTCGTTCTTGAAATCATAGACCAAGGCCGAGAAATTCCCCAAGTTTTTCTCCTCCAGCCGTTGGTGCACTACTTTCAGCGCCTCCTTCTTTTGGCAGACGACCAACACGTTTTTTCCACGGGCCATAAAGTCGGCCACCATGTTGCTAATCAATTGGGATTTTCCCGTGCCTGGAGGGCCTTGGATGGAAAGCGAAAGCCCGCTTTTTACAATTTTTAATGCTTTTTCCTGCGAGGCATCCAATCGGAAAGGGGTGAATGTGTTGTCTTCGCCCACAGGATAACTTCCGCCCAAGCCTTTGGAGGAAATGGGGTCGGGCGTGGAGGAATGGTCGTGGAAGAAATCCTCGAAGTCTTGATAAATGTCTTCTTCAATGAGCTTTTCGTAATCGGGAACCAAATACGAATCGGCCTGCGGGAAGATGCCCAAAACGGCCTGTGGATAAAGTTTGATTTCCCCGTCTTTCAAGGACTCCTCCAAGTCAGCTTTTGACTTGGGTGTGAAGTCCATGAGCTTGTCCGTGAATAGCTCTTGGTTGAAATTGATTTCCAAAGGGCTTTTCTCCAGAAGCTGATACAAGGCGGTTTTGAAGCTCAGGAAGTCGGTGTTTGGCTCATCGAAGGTGTAGTCCAAAAAGTCGTTTTCCAGCTGGATAAGGTTGTAATGCGCATAGGCCAGCAGGAAACTTTTGTTGAAGGTGATGCTCACATCTTCCCGTCGCAAAATCGACCATTGATTATCCTCGGCTTTGAGAGTGACGGGAAAGAAAATCAACGGACAGCGAATGGGCGATCCATTGGAGAGTTTTCCTTCTACAAAAGGCCAACCCAAGTACAGTTCTTTGGAGCCCTGTTCCTCAAAAAGGAAGTTCGCCTTGCGCTGAATATCCTTCAACTTTCGCGAAGCGAGGTTCACTTTTTCATATCGGCTATCTAGCACCGCACATAACGGAATGCGATTTTTTCCAGAAAGCAGTTCCTCGATGATGGAAAACGAAGGCTTGTTGTCAAGGAAATCCAACTCATGCACGTCCAAGTCTTGATCCTTTTGTGGTTTGGGTAACAACAAGGACTTGTTGCTACTGGTCAGGTTGGTCAACTTTTTAAGGTATGCGTGTAGGATTTCCTTCATAACAAGCAATCAAGGGGTTAATGGCGCATATTATTGGGACACAAAGGACTTGCGTCCTTTGCTGTGGAGAGTCACCCTTTTAGGGCTAAAGTAGGATAGCCCTGAAAGGGTGGCTTTCTATCAGCGATGGGTTTTAACCCATCGAGCTAATGTAATGTACGAATAATGCCCATTCGTCGAAAAGTCCAGCGATGGGAAAGCCACTTCTTGAAAGGACCGTTAAATCAAATAGTAGGAAGAGGGCTATAGTTTAAGGGCGACCGTAAGAAAATCGTAGACTGCGTAGCGACGCTTTGAAAGCGTCGAAACCAAGACGACGAAGTCGGCTTGAAATACCTGAATAAAGGCTATTTGGCACCTGTAATTTGCCAAAGGCAAATTAGTTCCGACGCTTTCAAAGCGTCGCTACGTGCGAACAGAAATGCGCTTTCTTTCTTATGATGGCTTTAGCTAAAGTCTTATGTCTTACTTCTAATGTCTCATTTCTCTCACCTCAAAAGTCCTCTCCATGGACATCCTCCAATTAAAAATCAGTTTAAAAGGCATCAAGCCCGCCATTTGGCGACAGGTGCTGGTCACGCCCGAGTCCTCGTTTTCGCAACTCCATCAAACGATTCAAGACATTATGGGCTGGCGAAACACCCACCTTTACAAGTTTGAAGCCTTTCACCGGAGTATTGGTGATTCCTTTAATGATGATTTACAGGCGGATGAGACCAAAGTGGGCGACTTGCTCAAACATGTGGGCGATAAGATCTCCTATACCTACGACCTTGGGGATAATTGGGTGCATGAAATCCGTGTGGAGGAATTACTCCCACGACAGGAGCAATTACATTATCCTGTTTGCCTGAACGGAAAACGCCATGCACCACCTGAGGACTGCGGTGGACGTTGGGGCTATGAAGTTTTTTTGGAGGCCTTCAAACATCCAGAGCATCCGCTCCACCAAAAAATGGCTGATTGGGCAGGACATGATTTTGATCCCGAGGCTTTTTCCTTGGATAATGTGAATGAGAAATTGGTGTTGAGGCGAGGGGCTTAGGAGGATAACGTTCTACTGGCGAACACAAAAATCTTTAGGTATGAAGGTCTGAAACACGCACTGTCATGCTGACGAAGGAAGTATCAGAAAGAAGGGAGAGTTTTTTCAGTTCCTTCGTTACACTCAGGATGACAGTGCGTATTTCAGACAACCATTCTTGCAAAATCTGTGTTTTCCAAGATTACTGTAAGTTTGCAACCTATGAAACCTATTCGAACTGAGCAGGATTATCAGGAAGCCCTAAAAAGGGTAGAGCAAATTTTTGATGCGAGACCCGGAACTCCTGAGGGTGATGAATTGGAGATTACGGTTACGCTTATTGAAAAATATGAGGAGAAATATTACCCAGTTGCTCCCCCAGACCCTGTTGAAGCCGTGAAATTTTACATGGAGCAGAAAGGCCTTAAGAATGTGGATATCGCTGATTTGTTTGGTGGCGCGAATCGCGTGAGCGAGTTTCTGAATCGCAAGCGCAACCTAACACTTAATTTGGCGAAGAAGCTTCATCACCAACTGGGGATTTCCGCTGAGAGTTTATTGGCTTGATCGTTGGGGCAGACCTGTGTTTCTGCCCAAAATTGCTCAGGTCCACCCCCACAATAACCGAGGCTTCCCTTAAAAAAATGGGAAGCCTTTCTTTTTGACAATCAGTATGTTGGTCCGCTATGTGAACCCACTCCATTTTTTACCTCCAAAAACGGTTTGTTTATCTACCCCCCCCCCTATAAATTTGTGCCTCATTTTAAACCAAATTTTAAGCTTTTATGAAGAAGTTTTTATTGACTGTATGCAGTGCTTTTTTGCTTGCTGTAGGTGCTGAGGCACAGATTACGTTGGAGCACGAGTATTCAAATGAAATTGGGTTTTCTCAGCCTATCAATGGGGAAATAAAAATATTCTCCTATGATAACTCAGAATTAAGAATTTATAATCTGGATCATTCATTGGAGAAAACAATCACTTTGGATCTTCCGGAAGGTTTGGATAAGAACGGTTATGATTGCTATATCACATATGTTAGCGAATCATTGTTTGATTTAGATGATGGGATTGAGTTCTTGATTGAGTGGGAATATTATGACTCAGATTTGGGTCAAGGGTTTTCGTTTGTAGGGGTCTTTGATGAGACCGGAACCCCTCTATTAGAGGTCCCTGATTTTGAAGGTGGGTATCCTAACCCATCTGAAAGGCCGGTTGTTGAAACAGATAATGGTGTGAAATTAATTCTTCAGGAAGAAGATGGAGAAGAAAAAACCCGTGTTTATTCTCTTCCAGGTCAATTATATAATATCACATCCGTAGAAACCCCAGCCGGCGTAGAATCCTTGCAGGCTTATCCAAACCCAGCGAGCGACGTGGTTCAGATTGCTTATGCCATTCCAGAGGGCCAGACGCAAGGCGCATTGAAGATTTACAACGAGCAGGGCATTTTGGTGAAATCCTTTGTGGTGGATGAGACTTTTGACCATCTGTTGTTGAATGTGGCTGATTTTGAGCAAGGCGTTTATACGTACCGCTTGGAAGGTAATAGCTTTGCGACCGAGGCTGAGAAGTTGGTGGTGATGCGATAAGGGTAACTTTCCTTAAAAGTATAAAATGGTGTGTTTAGACTTGGCAGGATTTGGAAACCTGTCAGGTCTAAACACACCATTTTATTTTTTCTGCCTCCGCCATTCCGTCTGACTTTTTGAATTCGTATTTTTTGATTTGCGACTTTTTGACGCAAATGTTTTTGTCGTTCAGTGGTTTAGCTGTCATTTTTTCCGAAAAAACGACTTGGAAATCTTTTTGATACCCACCTGCTCAAGAACAAGGCACCCAACCCAATAGGGTGTTAACCGCTAACTGTTCACTGATAACTGTAACCATGAATTTCGAGCAATATACCATCAAATCGCAGCAGGCCATCCAGCGCGCTACGCAGATAGCCGCACAGCATGGTCAACAAATTATTGACACAGGCCACCTGTTGAAGGCCTTGATTGAGACCGACGACAGTGTGTTCTCCTTTGTGTCTAAAAAACTGTCCGTTAACCAACAAAATCTGGTGGCGGCATTGGACGGCATCATCGCCAAATATCCAAAGCAGAGTGGGGGCTCGCCGAACTTGTCCAATGATGCGGCTTCGGCTTTGAATAAGGCAGTCACCTACTTGAAGGAGTTTGGTGACGAGTTTGTCGCCTTGGAGCACATCTTACTGTCCTTGTTGGAAGGAAGGGACAATGTCGCCCAACTTCTCAAGGATGCGGGTTTCCAAAAGAAGTTGTTGATTGAGGCCATCAAGGAATTGCGTGGTGGCCATAAGGTGACGGACCAAAATGCCGAGGCCAAGTATCGTTCCTTGGAGAAATACGCCATCAACCTGAACGACCGTGCCAAGGAAGGTAAGATTGACCCCGTGATTGGTCGTGACGAGGAAATCCGTCGGGTATTGCAAATCCTTTCACGTCGGACCAAGAACAACCCAGTGTTATTGGGTGAGCCGGGTGTGGGTAAGACCGCTATTGTGGAAGGCATGGCCCAGCGGATTGTGGACGGTGACGTTCCCGAAAACCTCAAGGACAAGGTGGTTGTCTCCTTGGACATGGGCTTGTTGATTGCCGGTGCCAAGTACAAGGGTGAGTTTGAGGAGCGTCTGAAGGCGGTCATCAAGGAGGTGACTGATTCCAACGGCCAAATCATTCTTTTCATCGATGAGATGCACACCTTGATTGGTGCAGGTGGCGGAGGTGATAGCGCCATGGATGCGGCCAACTTGCTGAAGCCGGCTTTGGCTCGTGGTGAGTTGCATGCCATCGGTGCGACCACCTTGGATGAGTATCAAAAATACATCGAGAAGGACAAGGCATTGGAGCGTCGTTTCCAGTCGGTGACCGTCGATGAGCCAAGCGTGGAGGACGCCATCTCTATTCTTCGAGGGATTAAGGAGAAATATGAACTTCACCACGGTGTACGGATTTTGGACGATGCTGTGATTGCTGCAGTCGAATTGTCCAGCCGTTATATCGCTGACCGTTTCTTACCGGACAAGGCGATTGACTTGATGGATGAGGCGGCCTCAAAGCTTCGGATTGAGATTGACTCCATGCCGGAGGAATTGGACGAGGTGAACCGCAAAATCATGCAGTTGGAAATTGAGCGGGAGGCGATTCGTCGTGAGAAGGATGTAGAGAAGGAGGAAATGCTCAACCGTGAGATTGCCGAATTGTCCGAGGAGCGCAATAGCCTAAAAGCCCAATGGGAAGGTGAAAAATCCGTCATTGAGGGCATCAAGACCGAGAAGGGAAACATTGAGCAATTAAAATTGGAAGCTGAGCAGGCGGAGCGTTCTGGCGATTACGGCCGAGTAGCAGAGATCCGTTACGGTAAAATCCAAGAAGCCGAAGCCAAACTCAAGGAACTCCAAGAAGAGGTGAAAGCCCAACAGACGGATGGCAACCGAATGTTGAAAGAGGAGGTAAACGCCGATGATATCGGCGAGGTTGTGGCCAAATGGACGGGCGTTCCTGTGAAGCGAATGCTCCAATCCGAGGCTGAAAAACTCCTTCACTTGGAGGATGAGTTGCACCAACGTGTGGCTGGTCAAAACGAGGCCATTGTCGCCATTTCCGATGCGGTGCGCCGTAGTCGTGCAGGGCTTCAAGACCCGAAACGTCCGATTGGATCGTTCATCTTCTTGGGTACCACCGGTGTGGGTAAGACGGAGTTGGCCAAGGCCTTGGCGGATTATCTCTTCAATGATGAGAACGCTATGGTTCGGATTGATATGTCGGAGTACCAAGAGCGCCATGCGGTGAGCCGTTTGGTGGGAGCGCCTCCGGGATATGTTGGTTACGATGAAGGTGGTCAGTTGACCGAGGCGGTGCGCCGTAAGCCTTATTCCGTCATCCTCTTGGATGAGATTGAGAAGGCGCACCCTGATGTGTTCAACATCTTGTTGCAAGTTTTGGATGATGGTCGATTGACGGACAACAAAGGCCGAATCGCCAACTTCAAGAACACGATTGTCATCATGACCTCGAACATTGGGGCGCATATCATTCAGGAGAATTTCGATTTGATGAATGATGCCAACCGCGAGGAGGTGATGGAAAAAACCAAGAACGAGGTGTTTGACCAGTTGAAGAAAACCGTTCGTCCTGAGTTCTTGAACCGTATCGACGAGACCATCATGTTCGAGCCATTGTCACGGAAAAACATCCGCAAGATTGTGGATATCCAGCTCAAAGGCATTCAGGACTTGCTGGCACAAAGTCACATCACCTTGGATGTTACCGACGAGGTCAAAGACAAGTTGGGCGAGTTGGGCTACGATCCACACTTCGGGGCCCGTCCGTTGAAGCGTGTGCTCCAAAAGAATTTCTTGAACATCTTGTCCAAGGATATTCTTTCGGGAGCCGTGAAAAAGGACAGTGTAATTTTGGCGGAGATGAATGGCCAAGGCATTCACTTTGTGAATGTGTAGTCAATACTGAATCTTATTTCAAAGCCGACAAGTAAAATAAAGTAGCTTGTCGGCTTTTTTGCGTTAAATCAGAATAATGGAACATCTTTTTAAAACCTCACTTGATCTTGCTGAATTCTTATCAGGATTGGAAGAATATCAGATCAGGAACGTTGTTGATTCAGCAGTTTTTGATCGTGGTGAGGGTTATTTTGAGGATGGGCTTGTCCATAATCTATTCTTAGTGCAATCAGACCTTTTGGAGGCTCAGGTGCGTGGTTCTGCTAAATATCGAGTACGTCTCATCAAGCAGAATGGCAGTGTGTTAGGAGATTGTAATTGTCCTTATGGCCATGAATACGGCGGACCATGCAAACATATTGTAGCAGTTCTGTTGGAAGCCATGGAGCAGGGTGGCTGGAGTTCAGATAAAAAGCTCCCTCTTGACCAAGTTCAGGATGATTGGTTGGACAATGTGCCAATAAAGGATTTGAGGGATTTTATTAGGAAGCGGATGCACTCGGATGTGGACTTGCGTTATTCGTTGGAATCTCAATTTAAACCAGCTTCCACGGAAGAACTTGTGGAGAGGTATATGGATCAATTCCTCCACAATTATGAAGAGGCTTCGAATCGCTATGATTATATCGACTATGAGGGGTCTTATGAGTTGTCCGATAAGCTGTCTGTTCTATTTAATGACTTGGCTGTAGATTTTGAACAAGGCAATAGGGAAGGGGCTATTGAGGCAAGTTTTAAGTTGTTCTCTGAGCCATTGGATGAGGCGCTGGGTGCCTGTGATGATTCTGGAGGCTGGATAGGGGATGCAATTTCGGATGGAATAGAAAATTTTCGTCGGTGGCTGGGAGAAGCTCCTAAAGACAAGGCTTTAGCTGAACAGTTGTGGCGAGTGCTTAAGGAGCTTTTCAAGCGGGATGTCTTATCAGATCTTGATCCAGAATGGTTAGGGATGTTGGAGACATTGGCAGAAATAAAGAATGACCCTAATTCAATTTTAAGTTTGGTTGACGAGGAAATACGTCAATTGGAACAGGCTGAAAAATATGGATGGCGAAGGGAGAGTTTGATTTTGGTTAAGGCTAAAAAATTAAAGGTTCTTGGACGTGATAAGGAACGGGAAGAGTGGCTAAGAGCTCATTTATCTATAGACAGCGTTAGAGAGCTGGTTGTGGATGAATTGATCGCTAAAGAGAGGTGGGATGAGGCTTTGCGAATGGTAGAGAATGCGGTTCCTTTGGATGAACAAGAGCATTTCGGATGGAGCAGGGTGTGGCAGTCTAAGAAATTGGAGATTCTTGAGCGGAGTGGGGATGAATCATTGGTGGCGACTCATCTACAACGATTGATCGTTAAAGGTATAGATGCTTGGAAGAATTATTTGAAGTTGAAGAATATGAAGGGAGGTTGTCAGGAATGGTCTGATTTGGTTGATGGCTTGGTTAGGAAGTTGAGAGAAAAGTCAAGGGATAAGAGGATTGTATTGGAAATTTTTAAGGAGGAGAGGCGCTTTAATGATTTGCTTGACTCATTAAAAGGAGCGCATTATCGAGCAATCCATAATTATATCCATGAGTTGATGCAAGTTGACGCTTCCTTCGTTGCCGAAAGGGCAGTTTCTTTTTTTAGGGAGCGGGTATATCATACGGCTCCACGTTCCGAATATCAGCGCTTAGCAAATGAATTAAAGGAATTGGCAGATAGGGGAGCCAAGGACATAGCACTTGGGATAATTGCCGAGTTTCAAGACAAATATCCCAAGCGTCCAGCAATGTTGGAGGAATTGGAAAACGTGAGGCAAGTTTTGACAAGAACAAAAAGATGAATCGTCAGGATATAATTCAAAGCATTGAGCGAGCTCCAATCTTGAAGGATATGGAGTATTTCTTGGGGAAGTTAGGGGAGAGCATTCCTTTGACGGAGAATGAGAATTTCAAGATGCCATTTATCATGGACTTGAATATAGGGTTGACTTGGTCGAAACCTGATTCCAAAAGGATTTTGCAACACCAACATCCAGAGGTTGTTCTCCTTTTCCATTTAGTGCGCAATGCGGGTTTGTATCAGGTGGAAGGCAGGGGAAAGCAAAAGGCTTTTGTCCCTGTAAAGGAGGAAGTGGATTATTTCCAGTCCTTGAATAAGGTCGAGCAGTACTTCTACTTGATAGAGGTGTATTGGCGTGAATGTGACTTTGAGGATATGGATGATGGGATGCGGGATCCATTGGTTCAAGTCATGGAGTATCTTCTCATTCAATATTTGGTAAGAGAAGAGGAGACTCCAGAAAGAATGAACCATGCACATTGGAATGATTACAACCTAAAAGTGTTGAAAGTGCATGGTTTGGCGTTCTGTGTTTTTGGGTGGTTGGAGGACTTTGATCCAAAGCTGTTTTGGGATACTGATTTGCGTCCAAAAATTGAGGTTAATTTAACGGCTTTGGGAGAAGCTTTTGTTGAGCCTTTAGTTCTGAAACGAAATCCTGTCCTTTGGAATCGTCAAGAAATGCGGGAAACTTTTTTTGAAGAAATACCTTTCTTTGCCGAATTGAAAAAAGCTCTTGTACTTCCAAAGGAGAATGAGGCTTACATCGACGCATTTAGGGAGGTGGTTGGTGAGGACATCCTTCAACGAGGGTTTGTTCACAAAGTGAAGGAGGTGGTTGCCAACACAAAAGGTAGTTTTGATTTTAGGGTCAAGCTGGGCAAGGGGCTTTGGAGGGATATTCGTCTCTCAAAAAAAGCTACACTCCATGATTTGGCCTGTGTTATAATCGATGCCTATGAATTTGATTTTGACCATCTCTACGCCTTCTATATGGATAATAAATGGTGGTCACGCAAAAAGGTGTATAATTTGGATGAGTATCCTTTTGCTGAAGACGCTGTTTTAGGGGAGTTGGAGCTTTATAAGGGGAGCAAGTTTAAATTTTTGTTTGATTTCGGTCATGAATGGCGCTTTGAAGTAGCTGTTATTGGTGAGCCATCTAAGGAAGAGAAAAATCGAACTTATTCGTTGTTAGCTTCTGTAGGTAAGGCTCCAGAGCAGTATGGAAATGAAGGTTGGTGATTAGATGTCACTAAAAAAGGGCTTTCCAGCAATGGAAAGCCCTTTTTTGATGATGATTCATTGAGGATTAAATCCCGAGAATTTTAGCATTCACCGTGAATACAGAATAAACCTCCAATTCATAGTCTTGGGTGATGGTTTCGTCGGTGGTGCTTTCCACACGAAGTTTGAAACTATCGGCTTTGACGTATTGTTGGATATCCACTTTTGAAGTTGTCATTTGAACGGTGGTGGCATCGTTTGAGATATCCTCAGCTGAGGCAATTGCCTGCTCTTCCAACCCTTCTGCTTCAATGTAAATGGTCAAAGATTTTAGGAAGCTGAAGTCCTCACCACTTGGCGATTTGATGCTCAAGACCATGTCTTTGAGGTAAACCTCCTCAATCAAATCTTTGTTGGTGTTGTTGTTCTCAAACTTGGATTCAGAATTGGTTTTAATGTCTGGGGTAGGAACTGAAAAACCAGAGCTGATGCCAATGGATGACGGAATGGTCACCGAGGAAGTATAATCAATATCGAAAGTGGTGAGCTTGTCCAAGGTTTCGCAGGAGCCCAGCACTAAAATGAGGAGCGGAAGTAGCCAGAGTTTTTTCATATCATTTATTATGATTGGGTGTGGAAAACACCGATTTGAATTGTTTTGGTTCCGATGCACGGCAGAAACAGTACCAATTTAGTTTATTTTTTGGGACAGGAGCGCAGTGGTTAGGATAAAGCTAAAAGGCTTACCTTTAAGTTTTACCATAGGGTTGGAAGGATTGTGGGTGTTATTTTTTGAAACATTATGTGGAAAAAAACATTTTTGGTTACTGGTGGAGCGGGGTTTATAGGCTCGCATTTATGTGATTTTTTGCTGTCTCAACAATGTCTGGTGATTTGTGTGGATAACTTTTGCGATTTCTATTCCCCGAAAATCAAAGAAGAAAATATCAGGGAAAGTAAAAGCCATCCGAACTTCAGTCTCCATCGTGTGGATATCCGTGATAAGGATGCTCTAAATACGCTTTTTGTTGAAAACCAGATTGACCTCGTTATTCACTTGGCGGGAATGGCTGGGGTGCGCGCCAGTATCGAAAAACCATTGCTTTATGAGGAGGTGAATGTAAGAGGCACCTTGACTTTGTTGGAATGCATGAGGGAGCATGCCGTCCAGAAGTTAGTTTTTGCCTCATCATCCTCGGTTTACGGGAGCAATAAGGGTGTTCCTTTTAGGGAAACGGACAATGTTGACCATGCCATTTCGCCCTATGCTTCCAGCAAAAAAGCCAGCGAGGTTCAATGCCATGTTTACCACCATTTGTTCGGAATTGATGTGGCTTTGCTACGGTTCTTTACCGTGTTTGGTCCACGCCAGCGTCCTGATTTGGCCATTCATAAATTCACCAAAGGAATTTTGGAAGGAGAGCCCATCCAGATTTTCGGAGATGGAAGTTCGGAGCGGGATTACACCTATGTGGATGATGTGGTGGAAGGCATTTGGCGGTCAATCAATTTTGTCTTGGAAAACGAGCAAGTGTATGAGGTCTTCAATATTGGGAACAGCCAAACAGTTTCCTTAAAAAAGATGGTGGCCACGCTTGAGGGTTTGTTGAAGAGAGAGGCTAATATTCAACACCTACCCATGCAAGCGGGAGATATGGTTCGGACGTTTGCGGATATTTCCAAGGCTAAGGAAATGTTGGGCTATCATCCGCAAACCAGTTTTGAGGACGGTATTCGTGAGTTTTTGATGTGGTATCAGGAGGTGGCCCAAGGCGGGATTCTCCAAAGTCGATGAAATCCCAAACGCTATATTGGCTCTTCCCTTTTTTACTTTTCTCCATGCTTTGGGGCTTGGGAGATTGGGGGGTGACCGAAACCAGCGAGGCGCGCTATGCGGAGATTGGGCGGGAGGTGATTACCACTGGCGAGTGGCTCAAACCTAATCTTTTGGGGATTTACCACTTCGACAAACCGCCGATGACCTATTGGATAACGGCAGTGGGGATTAAGCTTTTTGGGGCCAATGCTTTTGCGGTGCGGTTCTTTCCCCAATTGTTCTATTTGCTCCAAATTTGGTTTGTTTTTCAGATTGCACTGAAGCTGTTTTCCAGTGAGAAAAAGGCCATTTATTCGGCTTTTATTTATGCGGGATTGCCCTTGGTGGTGCTTTCCGCAAGGGTGCTCACCACGGATATTTTCTTGAATACCTTTGAGTTGCTGGCCATTCTCTGCTTGGTCAGTTACTTCAAGAAAGGCAGGCGATTGGTGTGGCTGTATGGCTTTTTTGTGGCTCTGGGATTGGCATTGTTCACCAAGGGGCCAGTCGGGATGCTGATTCCTTTGTCGCTGATTTATCCCGTAAGGAAAATCCTTGGAGTAGAGGACAGAGCAAATGGATTTCACGTCAGTTTTGGCCTTTTGGTAATGGCGCTTGTTGGCGGTTGGTGGTTCGTCTATTTGATGATGACTAATCAAGCCTTTTATGATTTCTTCATCGGGGAACAGTTGGTTGACCGTGTCGCCAATGCCGAGAAATTGAGGCGGAGCAAACCCCTTTGGTATTACCTGAAAAATCTGCCTTTGGCCTGTCTTCCCTTCATTTTCCTCGTTCCATTGGCCATGTTTAAAGGCTTTAGGGAAAAAGCCAAAGAATTGAATTTGGTTGGTCTTTTTTGGGTGATTATCCCGCTGTTTCTCTTTTCCCTTTCAAGCTCAAAGTTGGTGCTTTATGTGCTCCCGCTGACGGGCGGAATCGCTTTGTGTGGTGGATGGCTTTTGGATGAAGCCACTTCTGGAATACTGAAATGGGTCTTCGCGGTGTTTGTCGCTATCTATCTATTGCTCTTCATTGGTTTAGCTGGATTATTCGCAGGGCAGGTTCCGAATTTCAGTTTTTCACCCTCCAACGCGACTTTAGTATTCTTGAGTTTGGGAGTGTTTATGGTCCTGGGCATCGCTTTGATTCGTCAAGATGTTGCACTAAAAATTGCTCTGCTGTCTTTGGTATTTCCACTTATTGCCGTGCCCATTTCGACGGACCTGATGAGCCAGTTGGATTTGCGATTGAATAGCACACGAAGCTTAACGGATTTCCTAAAGCAAAAGGGATTGGCCAACCAAAATGTGATTGTGTGGAACCGCAGGGTGCCATCGCTTTCATTTAATCTGGAGCGGGAGATTTACAGTGTGAAATACAAGGACCATTTGTTGGCAAAAAGGCATACTGAATTTCAGGCTGACGACAGTTGGAAAATGCATATGATTGATGCCCAAAGCGATTTGGAACTTGGCTATCTGTGTGAATTACTGGAATCTCCTTCGGTTTTTATCGCAAAGGATTCCCTGCCTGAATCTCATGATTGGATTCTGACTGCGTATAACCAGAAAAAGGAGTTTGGTGAATGGGTTATCTACTTCAAAAAGTAGTTGTCTTATGAATGCGACCAAGCAATACGATTTGACCATAATTGTTCCCGTTTATAACGAGGAGGACAATATTTATAGCTTGGAAAAAGCCCTTGGTGAGTATCTGCCGAAGGCTAAGGTTTCCTCGGCCATTTTGTTTGTCAACGATGGCTCCAAGGATGCCAGTCTGAATAGGATTGTCGAAATATGTGGGCGAAATGAGCACTTCTTTTTTGTGAATTTGGCGCAAAATCGAGGGTTGAGTGGCGCCATCAAGGCGGGGATTGATACCATTCAATCGCAGTACACGGGCTACATTGACGCTGATTTGCAGACCGCTCCCGAGGATTTCAATCTGCTGTTGGAGCATATCGATGAGCATGAAATGGTGACGGGGATTCGGGTTGGGCGCAAAGACAGTTTTGTGAAAAACATGTCGTCGAAGATTGCCAACGGATTCCGTCGTTCCATGACCCATGACGGGATGCTGGATACGGGTTGTCCATTGAAAATCATTCGTTCCGATTATGCCAAGAAGGTCCCGTTTTTCATGGGAATGCACCGCTTTCTGCCTGCCTTGGTGCAAATGCTGGAGGGTAAGGTGAAGCAGGTGCCTGTGCGTCATTTTCCACGAGTGGCTGGTCAGAGCAAGTTCCATGTGTTCAACCGTTTGGTGGGCCCCTTGATGGACTGTTTTGCCTATCGATGGATGCGCAAGCGCTATATCAATTACCGCATTGACCAAACCAATGTTTGAGGACGCGTATTGGATTTACTCCGTAGGATTGCTGGCGCAGGTCTTATTTTCTGCGCGCTTGCTGGTGCAATGGCTGGTTTCCGAAAAGGCCAAAAAGGTGGTGACCCCACAGTTGTTCTGGCAATTGAGTTTGATTGCCTCCTTCCTGCTTTTGGTCTATGGATTTTTGAGGAATGATTTTGCCATTATCCTTGGCCAGCTTATTACCTACGGCATTTACATTTACAACCTAAAACTTCAGGGGAATTGGCAAAAAGTGCCCAAGGGGTTTCGGGCAATGAGCTATGTATTGCCATGCTTAATCATTGGCTATTTGGCTGTTGACTTTGACACCCATTGGAGCAAGCTGTTTGATAACCGAGATATTTCCTCAAGCCTGTTGATGTGGGGCGTTTTTGGGCAAGTGTTGTTCACTTTTCGGTTTGTGTACCAGTGGGTTTTTGCGGTCCGGACCAAGGAGGCTAAGTTGCCTTTGGGGTTTTGGTTGATTAGTCTACTGGGTTCGGTTTCCATTATTTCCTATGCGCTTTTTCGAGAGGACCCTGTGTTGATTTTAGGGCAAAGCTTTGGATTCTTGGTGTACGCTCGAAACCTCTGGTTAATAAGAAAGGAGAGGGTGGAGACAACGGTGTAGGACTTTTCCCAAGGAATTGCCTGTCCATTTCTTTATTATTGTAATAGACCTTTTTAGGATTTTAGTGTGATTCAATGAAGATAGCAGTTGTAGGAACGGGGTATGTGGGTTTGGTAACAGGAACCTGTTTGTCCGAGACGGGCTATGAGGTTACCTGTATAGATATTGATGAGAAGAAGGTCGAGGCGATGAAAAATGGGGTTGTGCCCATTTATGAGCCAGGTTTGGAGGTGTTGTTTGAGCGCAACATCGCCCAAGGGCGACTCAATTTTACCACCTCCTTGGAAGAGGGAGTGAAGGGTGCCAAGGTGATTTTTTTGGCCTTGCCAACGCCTCCAGGAGAAGATGGTTCTGCCGATTTGAAGCACATTCTGGATGTTGCCACCAAGCTTGGCGGGCTGTTGGAAGATTATACGGTTATCGTGGACAAAAGCACGGTTCCCGTTGGTACTGCCGACAAGGTGCGAGCGCAAGTTGCGAAGAAGGCTCAAGTGGAATTTGATGTGGTTTCAAACCCTGAGTTTTTGAGGGAAGGCGCCGCTGTGGATGATTTCATGAAGCCTGACCGTGTGGTGTTGGGTGTTTCCACCAAGCGCGCCGAGGAGTTGATGGGTGAGCTATACTTGCCATTTGTTCGCCAAGGACACCCGATTATTTTCATGGATGTTCGCTCGGCTGAGCTTACTAAATATGCCGCTAACGCCTTTTTGGCGACTAAGATCACCTTTATGAATGAGGTGGCGAATTTGGCTGAAAAGGTGGGGGCTGATGTGGAAATGGTTCGCCGTGGTATTGGCACGGATAATCGTATTGGCGCTCGTTTCCTATTTGCTGGTATTGGTTACGGTGGGAGTTGTTTCCCCAAGGATGTGCTGGCCTTGAATCAGACAGGGTTGGAGCATGGTTATGAGTTCCAAATTCTCCCTGCTGTGATGGGCGTTAACCATAAGCAGAAACTTTCTCTTTTACCAAAGCTGAAACAACGGTTTGGTGAAAATTTGAAAGGGAAACGTTTTGCCTTCTGGGGTTTGGCCTTTAAGCCAAATACCGATGACGTTCGAGAAGCGCCAGCGCTTTACATGATTGAGGAATTGTTGGCTGCAGGGGCAGAGGTCATCGCCTTTGACCCTGAGGCAATGGATAATGTTCGCAATCTATTGGCCAATCGAATCGAATATGCCGAGAACGGCTATGAATGTCTGGACGGTGCAGATGCCTTGATTGTTGCCACGGAATGGTCAGTTTTCCGTTCCCCAGATTTCAATAGGGTTGGGTCACTACTGAAAAACAAGATGATTTTTGATGGGCGTAACTTGTACGACCCGCATAAAATGAAACAGCTTGGTTTCGATTATGTGTGTGTAGGCAGGAACGTTGAAATTTAAGGAAGCATTTTGGACCGCACTTGTTGCGGTCTTATTGTTATAGCAGGATACAAAATGGATAAAGCATATTTTGCTCACGAAACGGCCGTCATCGACGAGGGCTGTCAAATTGGGGAGGGCGCCAAGATTTGGCACTTTTCGCATATCATGCCCAATTGTGAGATTGGAGAGAAATGTAATATTGGCCAAAATGTGGTGGTCTCTCCAGGGGTTAAATTGGGTCGTAATGTGAAGGTCCAAAACAATGTTTCGGTTTACACCGGAGTGATTTGTGAGGATGATGTTTTTTTGGGCCCTTCGATGGTGTTTACCAATATCCTAAACCCTCGTAGCGCTATCATTCGTCGGGATCAGTATAAGGAAACACTTGTTCGAAAAGGAGCTTCGATTGGCGCCAATGCCACGGTAGTTTGTGGAAATGAGATTGGTGCTTTTGCTTTGATTGGTGCAGGTGCTGTGGTGACTAAGCCAGTTCCTGCCTTTGCCTTGGTAGTGGGAAACCCTGCCAAACATATTGGTTGGGTCAGCGAATATGGGCATCGTCTTCAATTTGATGAGCGAGGTTTTGCCAGCTGTCCAGAAAGCGATCAAAAGTATGAATTGGTAGATGGCTTAGTGAAGCGCATCAAATAATTCAGCCCAAACCAAAACTGAATCTATTTCAAGCCGTAAGGTTAAATTGACAGGGATTCTTTCCCTACTTTTCTTTTTGAAGCTATGAGCCTAAAAAAAGTATTAGTTACTGGTGGAGCAGGATTTATCGGCTCCCACACTGCTGTTGAGTTGGTAAATGCTGGCTATGAGCCAGTAATTGTAGATAATTTCTCAAATTCCTTTCCTTTTGTACTCGATAATCTCAGCCAGATTGTCGGTCGTTCATTGACCTTTTACGAGGCTGATTGTAATGACAAGGAGGCCATGGGGCGCATCTTTGCTAAGGAGCAATTCTACGGGGTGATTCATTTTGCGGCCTATAAGGCGGTAGGAGAATCTGTTCAGAAGCCTTTGGCCTACTACCATAATAATGTAGGATCATTGGTGGTTTTGCTTGAGTTGATGGCTGAGCACAAAGTGAAACATTTGGTGTTCTCCTCTTCTTGTACCGTTTATGGTGAGCCTGAGAAGTTGCCTGTAGATGAGAATGCTCCAGTGCAGAAAGCAAACTCTCCTTACGGGAACACAAAGCAAATCTGTGAGGAAGTTATCCAAGATACTGTGGCTTCAGGACAGGAATTGAAGGCAATTGCTTTGCGCTATTTCAATCCGATTGGCGCTCATGAAACAAGTTTGATTGGAGAGTTGCCTATTGGTGTTCCGAATAATTTGGTGCCGTTCATTACTCAAACTGCTGCTGGAATCCGCAAGGAACTGACAGTGTTTGGGGATGATTATGATACCCGTGACGGCAGCTGTGTCCGTGATTATATCCACGTTGTGGATTTGGCAAAGGCTCATGTTCGTGCCATTGCTTACGCTTCTGAGCAATCGGAAACCAGTTTGTACGATACTTTCAACCTTGGAACGGGAGACGGAAGTACCGTTTTGGAATTGGTGCATGCTTTCGAGAAAGCCACAGGTGAAAAACTGAATTACGTAGTTGGCCCACGCCGTTCAGGTGATGTGGAAAAGGTGTATGCTGATGTCACCAAAAGCTCTGAGGTGTTGGGCTGGAAAACGGAAATCAGCGTGGAAGATGCTTTGCGAGATGCCTGGAATTGGCAGTTGAAAGTGAAAGATCAGGTGTTTGAACCGACTAAATAATTGGGTTTGCCCATAAAAATATCAGTATGTCTAAGAAGAAGATTCTCATTACAGGCGGCGCTGGCTTTATTGGAAGCCACGTGGTTCGGTTGTTTGTCAACAAATATCCAGAAACCGAGATTTTTAACCTTGACGCCCTTACCTATGCTGGGAACCTAACCAGCCTTGAGGATATCGCCGATAAGCCGAACTATCATTTTGTGAAGGGGGATATTGTGGATTCAGCCTTTATTAATGCCCTTTTTGAGGAGCATAAATTTGATGGTGTCATCCATTTGGCAGCAGAATCACATGTAGACCGTTCGATTACAGACCCTATGGCTTTCGTGCAAACGAATGTCATTGGTACGGTAAATCTGTTGAATGCCGCCAAGGCGGTTTGGAAGGATGAAATGGACAAACATTTGTTCTATCACGTTTCCACGGATGAGGTTTACGGTTCTTTGGATGACGGAGGCTTCTTCTTAGAGACGACGTCTTATGATCCACAGTCTCCTTATTCTGCTTCTAAGGCCAGTTCTGATCACTTTGTCAGGGCTTATCGTAATACCTATGGTATGAGAACGGTCATCTCAAACTGTTCTAATAACTATGGGCCAAATCAGTTTCCTGAAAAATTGATTCCACTCTGCTTGAACAACATCAAGCATAAAAAGCCATTGCCGGTTTACGGGAAGGGAGAAAACGTGAGGGATTGGCTTTATGTGGTTGATCATGCTCGAGCAATCGATCAAATCTACCACGAGGGAAGAGATGGAGAAACCTACAATATTGGTGGTTTCAATGAGTGGAAGAACATTGACATTGTACGCTTGCTCTGCAAGGTGATGGACCGAAAGCTTGGTCGTGCTGAGGGTGAATCCGAGAAGCTGATCACTTTCGTGACAGACCGTGCTGGTCATGATTTGCGTTACGCCATCGATGCTTCAAAAATCAATCAAGAGTTGGGCTGGGAGCCTTCAGTGACCTTTGAGCAAGGGCTGGAAAAGACTGTAGATTGGTATTTGGAGAATGAGGCTTGGTTGGAGAATGTCACCTCCGGAGAGTATACCAAGTATTATGAGAAGCAGTATGTCACTGCCTAATTTTTTAATCTGATTGCTTAAAAGCTTG
Organism: Bacteroidia bacterium; assembly: GCA_030431525.1. GTDB lineage: Bacteria > Bacteroidota > Bacteroidia > Cytophagales > JAAEPT01 > JAUIJC01. The sequence continues at coordinate 103,547 of JAUIJC010000011.1, forward strand.
TCGACTATGAAAGGAATTATTTTGGCCGGAGGATCCGGTACTCGTCTGCATCCATTGACTTTGGCGGTAAGTAAACAGCTTATGCCTGTTTACGACAAGCCGATGATTTATTATCCGCTTTCCATTTTGATGATGGCGGGGATTCGTGAAATTCTCATTATTTCCACTCCTCATGATCTGCCTAATTTCGAAAAGTTGTTAGGTGATGGCTCGCAGATGGGATGTTCCTTTGAATATGCCGTTCAGCCAGAGCCTAATGGATTGGCGCAGGCATTTGTGATTGGGGAGGACTTTATTGGAGATGATAGTGTTGCCTTGATTTTAGGTGACAATATTTTCTATGGTGTTGGAATGGGAACCTTGCTTCAGCAGAATGCTAATCCTGAGGGCGGGGTGGTTTACGCTTACCATGTGATGGATCCTGAGCGTTATGGTGTGGTAGAGTTTGATGAGGAGGGGAAGGCTATTTCCATTGAGGAAAAGCCTGCAAAGCCAAAGTCTAACTTTGCTGTGCCGGGAATCTATTTCTATGACAATGATGTGGTAGAAATAGCTAAAGGCTTAAAGCCAAGTGCGCGTGGAGAGTATGAAATCACGGATGTGAATCAGGAATACCTTCGTCGTGGCAAGCTTAAGGTAAGTGTTTTGAGTCGTGGTACTGCTTGGTTGGATACTGGAACAATGGATTCGTTAATGCAGGCAGGACAGTTTGTTCAAGTGATTGAACAGCGACAAGGCTTTAAAATTGGCTGTATTGAGGAGGTAGCCTTTAGGATGGGCTTTATTGATGCTAAGCAGTTAGAAGCCTTGGCAAAGCCACTGATGAAGAGTGGTTATGGACAGTATTTGCAGAAGGTAGCTGAGAACCTTTCTTGTAACCAAAGAAACCCAATGGGGCCTGTATTGCAAGGAGTGCATGCTTAGGTTCCAAGCCTATTCTATATAGGTGTATTTGATATTTCCCCTTGTTCATATTTGAGCAAGGGGATTTTTTTGTCGAAAATGTTAAAATATTGTTGCGTAATAAAATGAGTGAAAATGTCGAAAAAATAAGCAATGAACCTTGTTTGTCACTAAATGAGTATGGTTGTGTGATTCCGGTGTGGCGTAAGAAAGAGAGGCCTTTTGGAAGAGTTTAAAAATGGCTCTATTTACTTGTATTGGAGGGTTTTGGTTCGTTTTGTAACTTTGTTTTAAGTTGATGAAAGGCCCATTGTATACGGGATTTTTTTGGGTCGTCAACGTATTTTTCTGTGATGATTGCTATGGAAGACGTTTTTGATTTTTAGTCCCGATTTTTACTTTTCAAGATTCAAAAGTGATCCCAGCCTCTACCAGCAAGGCTGGGATTTTTTTATTCTTGACTCAGCCAGCGATCAAAGCTTTCTGTCTGCTTAAGTTGTTGAATCGTATAAGTCTGAAAGTGGTTTCTTCCTTCTTCTGGGTGTAATGTGATTTGAAGTTGCCTGCCGAAGCGATCAATATTCAAGGTTAATGAAGGTACATTTCCTTGAGGCTCTGGGTTGGTGATAATGTCTCCTATGCTCAATTGGGCTGAAGCTGGTGATGAGGGAGCGATTTTTATGACTTTCAGTCCAGTTGGGCTTTCGGAAGTTTTGAAGCCATAAATGTTTTCCCAATCTGTGCTAGCAGGCTTTGGGGCCAATGTGCATCCAATATGAGTCAGGGCTTGGCTAATTGGTTCTTTCAAGTCAGCATTGCCCTCGATAAACGGCCTAAAGTAATCATCCATTTTTCGGCCGATTACTTCCTCACAAATGTTTTGGTAATCCGAAGGGGAGTATCCCTTGCCGGTTGCACCGTGATCTTGCCAAAGTCTTTTCATCACCGTGTCCAGTGACTTTTGATCATTGGTTTCTTGGCGGATTGTTAGATCCAGCAAAAGTGCGAGGAGTGCCCCCTTCACGTAGATGGAAACTTTACGGTCTGGGATTCCCATTTTATAGCCATCCAACCAGAGATCGAAAGAGGAGTCAACAATCGAGAGATTGTGGCGCCCATAATTTTCAAAGTGTCTAGTCAATAGCCGGTTTATTTCCTCAAAGTACTCTTCCTTGGTGAAGACTCCCGATCGAGCAAGCATAAGGTCGCCGTAATACGTAGTAAGGCCTTCGGTGATATAGCCTGTGGTATGGTAAGCTTCTTTTGAAAAGTCATACGGCATCATTTCGATGGGGCGAATGCGACAGACGTTCCAAGCGTGAAAGAGCTCATGAGAACTTACGCCAAGTAGGTTGCTTCTGAATTCCTTTTCAAAAAAGTTCTGGTTTGGCCCCAGAGTGATGACGGTAGAGTTTTGGTGCTCTACGCCATGATAGTGTTTGTAAGGGAGGATTTGATAGAGGAAGTGATAGTCCTTGGAAGGAAAACCACCAAACAACTTCATTTGGGTCTCGGTAAAGGCAATGAAGTCTTTCTTTAAAGTTTCCCAATCTGGGTTCACATTTCCTTGAAACCAAAGGTGGAAGGTGTGCTCGCTAATCGAGTAACTATTGTGTTGGAGATTGGCGCTTGAAAAAAGAGGGCTATCCACCAACTCTTGATAATTATTGGCAAGAAGAGTCCTGTCCGTGATTTGGGGAAGGGCGCAAGCGATTTGGTAGTTGGAAGGGAGAGAAAGCTTAAGGGTGATTCCCTCATTTTCCATTTCCGAAATGAGCGGAATACAGTTGATGAAGTTGATATACAACTGTTCATCATCCAGCCAGCTACCTCCAGCATCCATTTGCCGTGCGAAGTAGTTGTAAGAAATGCGAACCTCATCTAATTCTCCATGATGGATTTCCCAGCGGTCTTTTGTTGTTTTTTCAAAGGGCAGGGGAAGTCCCTTTTTGTCTGTTGCTTCAAACCGTTGGATGTTCTGCGCGTAATTGGCCAATTCATACCTGCCCGGACGCCAAGAGGCGAGTTGGAGGGTGGATTTTTCCCCTTTTGGGGCGAATGAGAGGTTAATATCAATGAACCCAAGGTTTGGGCGTTCGTAAGATATGGAGCAGTGAATCATGAGGCTATTCTAGGAATTTGAGCTAAAAGAAAGTCTTGTATTACGTGATAGAAAAGTCAATCTGTAGCAGATTCACATTTAACTTATTGCTTTCATTTTGCTAAATAAAATAAAAGCCCTTAATTTTGCGCTTCCAATTAAATCTGAACTACCATGAAAAGGACATATCAGCCTTCCAACAGGAAAAGGAAAAACAAGCATGGGTTCCGTAGCCGTAATGCCTCCCAAGATGGGCGTGGTGTTTTGGCGCGTCGTCGTGCGAAAGGTCGTAAGAAACTTACTGTTTCCTCTGAGCGCAAAGGAGTTAAGTAATTTCTTTTGTTGATGTACCGAAGTCGTTCCCGTTCTGGTCATACGTTGACCAAGTATGAGCGTGTTTGCGACCGGAAAAGCATTCAGGAGCTTTTTGGTGAAAAAAGCTCCTCTTTTTATTTGTACCCCTTTCGGGTAAAGATTCGGGAGACGGAAGATTCTGTCTCCCGAATTTTGGTTTCCGTCCCCAAGCGCCGATTCAAACGAGCAAACGTTCGTAACCTCCTCAAAAGGCGCATCCGAGAAGCTTATCGGTTGAACAAGTCCCTGTTGTTCGCTTCGGAAAAATCCATGGATATTGCTTTCCTCTATGTCGGAAAGGATATTATGGATTATAATTCTTTGGAAAAAAAACTAATTTCCGTTTTAAAGCGTTTAATGATGGATGTTGATGGAGGGGCCGACGGTGAGCAATGACTTTTTTCACTGGTGGTTCGCTTAATCTTTCCTTTCTAGACTAACTCTTGAAGATGAAGAAATTCCTTGTACGTTACCGCCTTTGGGCATTATTGCTGGTTCTTTTTACTGGTTTTGTCGCTTTTCGTTCACCAAGCAAGCGCTATTTCGAGATTGCTAAAAACTTGGAGATTTTCTCTGCGGTCTTCTCCGAAGTGAATCGCACGTATGTGGACGAGGTGGATCCTAACCGATTGATGAAGGTCGGGATTGAGGCAATGCTTCAAGAGCTTGATCCTTATACCAACTATATTCCTGAAGACAAGATTGAGGATTTCCGCTTTATTTCCACTGGTCAATATGGTGGTATCGGTTCCGTGATTGGTGACCGCGAAGGGAAGATTGTTGTGTTGATGCCTTATGAGGGTTTCCCTGCAGATAAGGCTGGTTTGAAGATTGGTGACGAGTTGGTGCAGATTGATGGCATCAATGTAGAGGGAAAGACAACTTCCGATATCAGTAGTTTGTTAAAAGGTGAGGCTGGAACCACTGTCGATGTGAAAGTGCGTCGTTATGGTCAGCAGGATTTGATGCCATTTACATTGACGCGTGAAAAGATTACGGTGAACAATGTGCCTTACTATGGGATGGTGTCGGATGAAGTTGGGTATTTCCGATTGACCACTTTCACTGACAACGCTTCTAAGAATATTCAGGACGCCTTGGAGAACCTTAAGAAAATGGGTGCCAAAAAGGTGGTATTTGACCTTCGTGGAAACGGTGGCGGATTGCTCCGTGAGGCGATTGATATTTCAAACCTCTTTATCCCAAAAGGGAGTGAGGTGGTGAGCACAAAGGGTAAGATTGAAAAGGCTAATGCCACGCATTATGCGAATCGTAGTCCGTTTGATACGGAAATCCCGATGGCGATTTTGACGGATGCGCACAGTGCTTCTGCATCAGAGATTGTTTCTGGTGTGTTGCAGGATTATGACCGTGCGGTATTGATTGGTAACAAAACTTACGGAAAGGGCTTGGTTCAGGCTACTTTCGGTACTGTGTATAACTCACAACTGAAAGTGACTACCGCCAAGTATTACATTCCGAGTGGGCGCTGTATTCAGGCAATTGATTATAGCAAGCGTGACAAGGATGGAAATGTAATGCGGACACCAGACTCCTTGCTTGTTCCGTTTAAGACGGCAAATGGTCGTGTGGTTTATGATGGCGAGGGGATTACTCCAGATATTCAGGTGAATGATGAGAGTGCTTCTGCTGTGTTAAGCGCGCTTTCTGCTGAGCATTTGTTATTCGATTATGCGACTAAGTATTTCTATGAGCATAAGGAAATTTCACCAGCGAGAGAGTTTACCTTGACTGATCAAGAATTTGAAGCCTTCTTGGTTTGGGTAGATGCTCAAGGTTTTGAATACCAAGTTGGGGCCGAGAAGGAATTGGAAGAATTTGAGAAAGCTTTGGCTGATGATTCTTTGAGTGTTGATTTGAAGGCTGAGTTGGCGGTTATTCATCAAAAGCTGAATGCGACCAAGAAAGGAGGTTTGAAAGAGCATAAGAAGGAAATCATTTCTGCGCTTAACCGTGAGATTGCTTCACGTTACTATTTGCAGAAAGGTATCATTGAGTCTTCATTCTCTTCTGATCCTGATATGCAAACTGCCTTGAGGGTTTTGGGCGATGAAGCTGAGTATAGCAAGGTGCTCGCTCGAAAGTAAGCGCGAATAGGTTCTAAAATGAAAGAGCACGAAACAGTTGAGAGGCTGTTTCGTGCTCTTTTGTGGTTCAATACCTTTGTAGGAAATCATTCGTTAGGATATGCTTGATGTACTTGAGGTTTTGGTGTTGCTACTGGCGGGCTTGTTCGGTGGTGTGCTGGCTGGATTGCTGGGTATTGGTGGTGGCATCATTTATATTTTTGTGCTGGGCATTGCCTTGGAACAAATGGGTGTTCCTGCAAATGAGATTGCGCAATACACGATTGCCAATTCCTTCTTTGCGATTGTGTTTGCATCCTTGTCGGCAAACGTGGAATTGTTTCGGAAAAAGCAGTTTTATTGGAAGCCTGTCTTGTTTGTTGGGGGAGGGGCCATCGTTGCTTCTTTATTGACTCGACGGTTCATCGTGCAATCGGATTGGTTTTCGAGAGATAATTTTAATGTGATTGTTGTTTTGCTCTTGCTCTATATGCTTTATCGAGTGTTTAGGCAGGCAAAAGTTGTTCAATCAAAATCAGAAGAAAAGGAATTGGGAACTGGAGGTGCGCTTTTGTCTGGTATTTCAGGTGGGTTTGTCGCTTCCTTGTCTGGTCTTGGTGGGGGAGTGGTGATGGTTCCAATTCTGAATACCGTCCTGAAACTTGATTTCAAAAAGGCGAGGTCAATATCTTTGGGGGTAATTCTGATGATTGCCATCGCGGTAACCTTCGATAATTTGGTTGACACTCCAGAATATTTGGTGAATGGATGGACTTGCGGGTACATCGTTTTCCCATTGGGTATTTCGTTGGCTGTCGGTGTGATTGTCGGAGCTCCGCTAGGGGTTAAGCTCTCTGAGCGATTGTCTTCCAAAACGGTTTCGTATTTATATGTAGGCTTCTTGGCGCTCTTCATTTTGAAAAAAATCGTTGAGTTGGCTGAAAGCTGGATTTAAGGTAGGGATGGGATTGATATTAAGTCTTGATACGTCGGCCAAGGTTTGTTCAGTGGCTTTGCATGAGAATGGGGAGTTGTTGGCTTCTCAGGAAGTGAATCTGGATAGAGTTCATAGTCGATTGTTGACCACACTTATAAATAGAGTGTTGGCGGATACGCTCAAAGAGAAAACCGATTTGGTTGCAGTAGCTGTTTCTCAAGGTCCAGGTTCTTATACTGGGTTAAGGATTGGGGTTTCTGTAGCAAAGGGTTTGTGCTATGCTTTAGGTATCCCTTTGATTGGAGTTAGCGCTCTTGCGTCCATGGCTTGGCAAGTGAGGCAAATGAGTGTAGAGGAAGTTCGAGTGTGTCCGATGTTGGATGCACGAAGAATGGAAGTTTTTTATGGTATTTATTCTTCAAAAGGTGGGCTTTTGCAGGCAGAAGGTCCTTTGATTTTTGAGGAAGGCGTATTTCAAGAAGAGTTGGGTCAGGGAAAGCTTGTGTTTTGTGGGGATGGAGCGCCTAAGCTCAAAGCGTTGGTTGGTGATGACCCCAATGCTGTGTTTGTGGATGGGTTGTATCCTTCTGCAATTGCTATGGGGGCTTTGGCCTTCGAGAAGTATCAGGCTAATGATTTGGAAGATGTGGCGTATTTCGTTCCAGTATATCTAAAAGAATTTCAAACCAGCACGCCAAAAAAGCGTTTATTCTAAAGGGTTATGGGAGAGATAGTGAATAAGGTAGCGTCAAGTGGGTTGATTACCATTGACCTTCAGGATTACTATGATAAAGGAGAGCGGGTGGTCTTAGATGTGAAGGATAACCTCTTTATGGGGATGGTTCTGAAGGAAAAGGATTTTCGCGCTTTTGTGAAGGAAACAAATTGGGAGGAATACCAAGGGAAGAATGTCGCAATTGTTTGTTCGGCTGATGCAGTGATTCCCACGTGGGCTTATATGTTGTTGGCAAGTGCCTTGGAGCCGTTTGCTAATATGTTTGTCTTTGGGAATGAGAATGCATTGGAGCAAGCCCTTTATCAAGAGAAGCTAAATAAGCTTGATGTCTCTGGGTTTAATGATGCCCGTGTAGTGGTGAAAGGGTGTGGAGATTTGCCAGTGCCTACTTTTGCATACACTGAATTGGTGAGGAAACTCAAGCCGGTAGTTCGGAGTATTATGTATGGTGAGCCGTGTAGTACGGTTCCTGTCTATAAGAAGAAGGTGGCGAGGAAGGGTTAAGTAGGTTTTTCACTTCTTTTCAATAAAAAAGTAGGAGAGTGTTTGTAGGTTTAAATAATCTCCTTACTTTTGCGCTCCCTTCAGGGAAGGAAAGCAAACGGCTCTCCGAAATCGCATGTAAGAAAATCGCAGGTTTTGAAAATAAAATTCAGTCACCTGCTTGTTTATCGGAAAAGGCTTCTTACCTTTGCAGTCCCTTCGGGGGAAAGCAATAACGGAACGAAAATGATCGTTTTTTATGAGGTGTAAGAAGTTTTGAGTTTCTCAAAATAAAATGAAAAACTCGCTTGCTTTTCGAAAAGGCCTTCTTACCTTTGCAGTCCCTTCGGGGGAATGAAACGACAACGGTCGCTTCGAAAAAAAGTTCGCTGCGAATTTGGTTTTAAAAATTAAAGTCACCAACTTTGCACTCGCTTTTCGGGAAAACGCTCTCGGGGGTGAATGTAAGAAAAGTTCTTTTCCATGTTGTTTTGAAGCAATGATTGACGAGCAAACAGGTAAGTGTTGTTGGTTGAGGGGATTTGTCGAGACAAATCTACGAAGTTAATTACTACGGAGAGTTTGATCCTGGCTCAGGATGAACGCTAG
>JAUIJC010000012.1 GCA_030431525.1 Bacteroidia bacterium
AGGCAATGGCGGTATTTGCGTGGGTGTTCCACCTCTTCCCATCCCGAACAGAGAAGTTAAGCCCCACAGCGCCGATGGTACTGCAGTAACATGTGGGAGAGTAGGACGCCGCCAACCCTAATATAACCCTCTTGGATTAAGTTCCAAGAGGTTTTTTTTGTGGGCTTTTGAATGTCTGCTTTTTGATTTACAGTTTGTTCCAACCAATTCCACGTATTACTTTTGACCTCCTTTTTCACATTTTAACAATCATTTTAGATGAAAAAACTTTTGACTACTGTTTTCGCTCTTTCCTTGTCTTGGGGCGTTTTTGCACAAATTGTTAATATCCCTGATGCCAATTTTAAGCAGGCGTTGATTGATAAAGGGGTAGATACTAGTGGTGATGGTGAAATTCAAAAAGAAGAGGCTGAGTCAGTTGATGAGTTGAATTTATATAAAAAAGAGATCTCCGATTTGAAGGGGATTGAGTCCTTTAAAAACCTTAAAAGATTTAATTGTAATTACAACTCCCTAACATCAATTGACTTAAGTGGTTTGGAAAATTTAGAGATGTTTTCATGTAATTATAACTCTCTTACATCTCTGAATTTGAATGGCTTGACAAAGCTTACCGAACTCCATTGCAGTAATAATATTTTCTCTTCACTAAATGTAAATGGCTTGATAAATCTTACTGCACTTTACTGCCAAAATAACTTTCTTACATCGCTTGACGTCAGTACTCTGACAAATTTGATCTATTTCAATTGTGATAATAACTCTCTCACATCGCTTGATGTAAGTAGCTTGATAAATTTAAGTCTACTTTGGTGCAGAGAAAATTCTCTAATGTCTCTTGATTTAAAAGGCCTTACTAAGTTGGAGAAATTGGATGTTGCGGGAATGAATTTGCCATTTGAAGTTTGTATTGACAAAGGGAAAGAATTTACTTCCTTTATAGGTAATGAGAATGTGCTCAACGAAAACTGCGGTTGTACACTAACCACCACTACCATTAGTTCTTCTATTTGTGATGGTGATAGCTATATTTTGGGGACTCAAACCCTGAGTGCTGGAGGTGCTTACACAGAAGTTTTAACAAGTATGGGTGGATGTGACTCCACCGTTGAGCTTAGTTTGAATATTCTTCCTGTTTACAATAAGGAAGTAACAGCAACCATCTTTGAGGATGATCTCTCTGGAGTCACTGATTTGGAGTCAACGCATACGCTGTACCTGACTTCCTCACAGGGTTGTGATTCCACTGTAACACTCACGGTAGTTCGTAGTGAGGCTTATTCTTGCAAAGACACGGTTTCAGTGACGGTCCATGATACACTTGTCATCAACCAAAAAATCACGGCTACGGAAGAGTCCTTTACTAATGCCATCAAGGTTTATCCTAATCCTTCGGAGGGAATGTTGTTTATTGATAACGGCAACTATCAATTGATGGATGGGTATAGCATCCGTATCATCAGCACAGAAGGTGTAGAAGTGTTCAGCAGTTATATCGATGAGCAATTGTTCTCAGTGAACCTGACTTCTTTCGCGGGTAATGGTCTTTACTTTATAGAGTTGAAGGATACTCAGGGGAATAAGGTTGATACACGAAAAATTGTGTTGAAGTAATTTGAAGAGAAGGGGTTATAAGTGCAATCTTATATCCCACAACATTAATCCATAAAAAGCCCTCCCTGCATCATGGCAGAGAGGGCTTTTTGGTGTTAAGAGAATCGAATATTTGTGGTATTCAATGCCACAATGTTCTCAAGCTTACTAGTTGCTGATATTAGTTTTTGGGGATAACCATCACAGGAAAATCATTCCCATAACTAAACGATAGCGGATATTGAGCAGGAAGGTTTTTCAATTAGACCTATATCTTCTTAAAAGCCTCCCAGAACCCAAATTGGAATTCCTTGTTTTTGATGACCAACACTGGGATTTCCTCATCAGTTTGAATCAAGCCCTCCGCAGTACTACCCAGTAGCAGGGCCGAAAGGTTGGTTCTACCCTTGGCGCCAATCACAATAAAGTCGGCTTTGGTGTTTAGCGCTTCTAGAAGGATGTCTTCATAGGGGTGTCTTTCCTTGTTCAAGGTACAAAGTGGACTAATGCTTACGTCCTTATGGTCCACGCCTTCCAAGAATCTTCTACATTTCTTCATGGAGTTTCGGCCCATGATTTCGGCAAATTCCTCGTAGGATTTCCCAATGGAGGAATAACCCCATGGCACTTCATAAAGGTGGTGTAAAATGATGTTCCCCTGATTTAGCATAGCGATGTAGATGGCCTCTTCCAAAGCGAATTTGGAGAAGTCCGAGAAGTCGGTGGGGACAAAGATGTTTTTAAAGTTGGCGTGGCAGTTTTCAGGAATAAGCAAAACATGACAAGGTACCTTACGGCATAGGCGTGTCTGATTCAAGTGGTGTTTTGTCGTCTTTTTGTGCTTGCCGACAATGACAAGGTCGGTATCATCATCAAATGTCTTTTTTACCAACTCCAGTAAGACATCGCCTTCCAAGACGTGGAATGAAAGCGGTGAACTGCCAAAGGAAAAATCAGCGACACTCTCTTTCATCTGTTGGATGAAACTCTCTGAAAGGTTGGAGTGGAGTTCTGGAAACTCTTCAGACACGTCCTCTGGAATGGTGATGGGCTGGTGGGTATAGACAAAATCTATTTCGCCAAGCGGAATCACCTTGTTGATTTTCTCGGCATAGGCGAGGACTTGACGGTCCATCTCCTTGTTTTGACTCAGCCCGATAATCGTCTTGTTTATGATTTCGAATTGCATGATGAAGTGTGTCTGAGGAATGCAGAGACCTTTACCATTAGAACGATGGAAACCTTAGCCGTAGTTCATAAAAAAAGCCATCCTGATGGATGGCTCGATAATTCGTTCTTTAAAATGGGACTATGACGCTTTTTTCAAGGCTCGTTTTCCTTCTCGAATGAGTTGTTTTGCGGTCATCTGGCCAATTACCTCGTGGACAACTTCTCCTTTGCCGTTTATCCAGAAGAAAGATGGAAAGCCTTCCACAGGGTATTTTTCTTCAAAGGTTTTTCCCTCAGGAGTTTCGAAGTTCACTTTGTAGTTCACAAAGTTCTTGTTGTAGAACTTGGCCACATCATCTTGTGGAAACACCTTTTTGCTCATCATTTTACAAGGGCGACACCATGGGGCATATACGTCAACAAAGATGAGTTTTTCTTGTTGTTGGCTTTTTTCCAACACTTGAGGCCAAGAGCTGTGGTTGAATTCAATGCCAGCCTTGTCCGATGCCAATTCATCTTTTTTGAAGGAGGAAAGTCCGAGGGCAAATACCCCTAAGAAGAGAAGAAGTGAAAATAGTTTTCTCACGTTAAATATTCGATTAAGGTTCGGTTTGGGGACAAAAGTCAAAGACTAAATGAGGTTCTGGCCAAAATTGTTCCCCAATGGTTATAAAATGGGCTCAGTCTGCTTTACGGATGCTTGGTGACAAGGTTATTTCAGGATTTTCAACAGCACCTTGCCCACCCAAGTCCTATCCACCTTCATGAGTTTATCCAGTAGGTTGTCGGCTTGGTCGCTAAGTTTAATAATGTCACCCACTACTTTTTGAAACTCTGCCATCTCAGGGGATTTCTGCTTGTCCGAGAGTTCAGTCATTTGTTCCAGACTTTCTTTGACAGGGTCAAGTTCACGTTTTTTTCTTTCCCGAATTATCCGCTGGCTGACCTTGTGCATATCCTTTTCGGCCACATAATATTCCTTGCGGTCGCCAGCGATATGCTCTTTGCGAACCAATCCCCAGCTGATGAGCTCGCGCACATTCATGCTGGTGTTGCCTCGTGAAATTTTTAGGCGCTCCATCAAATCCTCAGTGCATAAAGGCTCTGGGGAAATCAATAGGAGGGCGTGAATTTGGGTCATGGTGCGGTTAATGCCCCAGCTGGACCCCAAACCACCCCATGTCTGGATGAATTGCTCTTGGGCTTCGGATAGCGTCATGCCCTAAAATTGGGGGCTTTTTCTTTAGTTTCAAAATTCAGTGAAACCGTTTCCCATTTTGGGAAAAGTCGGTGAGTGGTTCGTCCATGCTGGTCAAAGCCCGTATCTCCAATCACATGGAATTACTGACTGTTGGGGAACAAAGTCGGTGTTCTCACTTGTTTATTAACTACCAAACCAACCAGCACTTTGATGATACTTGTACTCTTTATCCTAGCCATTGCTTTCGTTTACGCTACAGCTTTTACCTCATTCGTATTTTGGGCCATCCGTCGCAATAGGGACGCCATAGCCGAGGAATTTGAAATGACCCAAATGAGGGAATTGGTCAACCATTCTGAGCCTTTGCAGGCCAGCGCTTAAAGCCATTTGATAAACCATCAAAATCGAAAAAGCCCAGCCAAATTGGCTGGGCTTCGTTGTTAGCAAGTATTTTTTAATCCTCCTGTTTGGCTTCAGACTTTGCCAGTGTGGGGCTTTTCTTTCTTCGGAACTTTTCGACAAAGCGTTGGACAATGTTTTCCTTGTCTCGCTTTATATACAACTCCGTGTGCGCCGTGGTTTGGCAGGAGGAGTCCTCGCTGATAAAAGTGACCGTTACATGCATCAGGCCTGAACCATTAAAGCTGTGCGAGAGATAGTTGCCGATTTTTTTAGTGCCATCACCAAAGTCCCACACATAATTGCCGATTTGCGCCTCATTAGAATCAGGGAAAGAGGCCGTGAAAAAATAGTGGTCTTCCTCCCCGAATTTTTCAATAAGTAGTTCACACTGTGCATTCGCGAAAAATGGGATTGCCAAAAATAGAACTGCAATTATCCTTTTGATAGTCATAGTGTTAGGGTATTGGTGTGTTGTCTCAACAATATAAGGAAGAAACTCTACCTTTGTAATCTCGTCTTTTAGGAATTCCCAAATTGGGAAAACCATTAAGGGGTTGGAACGTAGGGTTTTGCATTGAAATTTTCTTTCTATAATTCGATGGCAAGTATGAAAGTTCTGCACACCGCAGATTGGCATTTGGGCAAACGTTTGGGTGATTTTTCTCGGCTGGAAGAACAGCAGGAAGTGTTGGAAGAAATTTGCCAAGTGGCCGAGCAACAGGAGGTCGATGTTGTGCTGGTGGCAGGGGATATTTTGGATACGCCCAATCCATCCAGCGAAGCGCAGAACCTTTTGTGTCAATGTTTGACCCGTCTGGCCGATGGCGGAAGAAGGGCGGTGATTGCCATTGCTGGCAACCATGATTCCCCAAACCGCATTGAAGCCAATGAGGATTGGGCCCGCGAATGCGGAATCCTATTGGTGGGTTGGCCCAATAAAAAAGTACAGCCTTTTAGCCTGCATACGGGTTTGGAAGTGCTCAAAGCAGAGGAGGGTTTTGTGGAAATGAAGCTTCCCAATCATGATTTTCCTTTACGTTTGTTACTTACGCCATATGCCAGTGAGTTGACTTTGCGCCGTTTCATGGGCACGGATGACCGTGATGAGGAACTCAGAAATGTGTTGGCGGAGCATTGGCAGAATTTGGCTGATGAATATTGCGATGAGCAAGGTGTAAACCTCTTGGTTTCCCATCATTTTTTTGTGAGAAAAGGGGAGACTCCTGTGGAGGAGGAAGATGGCGAGCGACCAATTCTGCATGTTGGCGGGGCGCAAGCCATTTTTTCCGAGAATATTCCATCTCAGATTCAATACACGGCTTTGGGGCATATCCACCGTTATTTTTGGGTGGCCAAGTCGCCTTGTCCTGTGGTGTACAGCAGTAGCCCTTTGAGTTATAGTTTCAGTGAGGCGGGCCAAGAGAAACGTTTGGTGTTGGTGGAGCTTGAGCCAAACAAAGAGCCAATGGTTTCTGCTCATACTTTGACCAAAGGAAGGCCTTTGGAGCGCAAACGTTTTGAGGAATTCGAACAGGCGATGGAATGGTTGGCCAACAACCAAGAAGCCTATGTCGAGTTGACCTTGGTTTCGGACACCTACATTTCAGCAGAGGAGAAAAAGCAATTATACGATGCCCATTCGCGCATTGTCTCCATCATTCCAGAGTTGAGGGGAGAGGCAGGGCAGTCCGAGGAAAAGCGGGAAACCATTGATTTGTCTAAAAGCAGGAAGGAGCTGTTCAAGGATTTTTTTCAGTCAAGAACGGGACAACAAGCCGATGAGGCCTTGCTCTCCTTGTTTGATGAACTGCTCGACGCCTAAATAATAACCTATAGATAGACTACGGAAAGAAGTTGCGGTTCGCCTCCCTTTCTCCTTCTCTCCGTGGTTAAAATATTCCAAGTCATGTATCCTCAACGACTCTCCATTAAAGGCCTTTATTCCTATAAAGAAGAACGTCATATTGATTTTGAGACCCTAACCGTTTCGGGTCTATTCGGCATTTTTGGAGGGGTAGGTAGTGGAAAGTCCTCGATTTTAGAGGCCATCATTTTTGTGTTGTATGGGCAGTCCGAGCGATTGAAGCGCTCAGGTGAGAACCGCTATTATAACATGCTCAACCTCCAGTCGGATGTGTTGGCAATCAATTTTGAGTTCAAGGTTGGCCAAGAGGAGTACAAGGCCTATTTCCGAGCTCGGCGCAACAGCAAGAATCCTGAGGATGTCAAGTCTACCGACCATACTTTTTATCAGAAGAAGGAGGAAGATTGGTTGCCTTTGGAAGTGACGGACGCCACCAGTTTGCTGGGGATGGATTATGACAATTTTCGCTTGGCGGTCATCATTCCACAAGGAAAGTTCAAGGCGTTTATTGACAAATCCTCCACCGATCGGACGCGCATGCTCAAGGAGCTGTTTGGTTTAGGGAAATACGAGCTTTTCTATCCAGCCAGTCGATTGGCCAGCCAAACCAAGGAAGATTTTGACAAGGTGCAAGGGGCCTTGCAACAACTCGGTGAAGTAGACAAAGAGCAACTTGCTGAGCATAAAACCCAATTGAAATCCTTTGAGGAAAAGTTGGCCAAAGCCTCCAAAGAAAAGGAGGGATTAGAAAAAGAGGAGCGCACCCTTTCAGAGCTCAAATCACTGTTTGAGCAATTGGAGCAATCCAAAGTGGCCTTTGAGCAGAAGAATGCCCAAAAGGAGGCTTTTGACCAGCGAAAGCAGGTATTGGCGCGTTTTGAACAAGCAACCAACCAATTTGGCCATCGACTCAAACAGTTGGAGGAACTGAAAAAGGAAGCGCTGTCAAAGCATCAGGAACATCTTGAAATCAATGCTTCTTTGACCAAGGCAACGGCTCAATTGAAAGGAGCGGAAGAGCGATTTGCCCAAGCCCAAAAGAACAGGGAGGCCAATGAGGAACGGTATAAGCAGATTCTGGAAGACATCGAATTATTGATTTCCCTTAAGGAAGTTGATGAAAAGGCGAATGGTCTGAAAAAGCGGATTGCCAATGGCACCCCGATGATTGAGCAGAGCAAAGCGGTGCTGGAGCAAAGCCAGAAAGAATTATCAAAAAAGGAGCAGGAGGTATTGAAGCAAAATACCGCTGTTTCCATGGCGGGAACGCTTCATCAGGTGAATGCGTGGCATCAGGAAAAGGCCCGCTTGATGAAGGAGCAGGAAAAGTTGGGTGCCTTGGTCAAAAATTATCAACAACAGCGGGAGGAAATCCTCAAGTCCCAGAAGGAGGAGTTAAAGGCTCATTCAGCCTTTGAAAAGGTGAATTCCTTCGAGCATTTTTTCGAGTTGTTGGCCGAGGAGCGCAAGCAGATTAAGGCTAAGAATAAATCACTGGAGGAAGAAAGGCAGAAACTTTTGGTTCGAGAGCAATTGGGCGGTCACCAATTGGAAGATGGAAAACCATGTCCATTATGTGGCGCTTTGGAACATCCAAATCCTGCTGAATTGACCGAGGTGAAAGAAGAGCTGAAGGCCCTTGCCCAAAAGCTCAAAAACCTTGAATTGCAGTCCGAACAATTGGAAGTGTTGGAGGGCAATCAACGAAAGTTGGATACCAGTTATCAACATTTGATTCAGCAGGTTGCCGAAAAGAATACTGAGCTGGATGAAAAAGTTGAAGCATTAAAGGCCCATGCCGATCAATTCATTTGGGAAGCTTTTAAGTCGGAAGACCATCAAGTCATCTTGCAGAAATTGCAGGAAATCCAGCAAGTGCAACAGCAGTTGGAAAGTCTTCAAAAGGAGATTACTGGCCTTAAGGAAGCCATCCAATCCGAGGAAGGGAAGCTGAAGAAAATGGAGTTGGGCATTCAGCAACTTCAACAGGAACAGTCAGGTGTTTCAGCCGAAAAAGAAACCTTGCTGAAACGCTTGAAATCTTTGGCGTATGAAAAGGAAGGGCAGGATTCTTTGGACCGTTTGGCGGAGCGAAGAGACAAAGGGGAAAAGGCGATAAGGGATTTGCTCAAGGCATTTGAGGAGGCGAGTCAAGCCCGTGAAAAATGGTTGGGGGAGACAACCTTGTTGAAGGGAAAAGCCCAAGGAGCGGAAAAGGCGACCAAGGAAGCCGAACAGCGAAAGGGTAAAGCTCAGGAAGAAATTGGCCGTTTGGTCGAGGAAAGTGCTTTTGAAACGTTGGAAGAGGTGCAACAAGTTTTGGGCGCACAAATCAATATCGAGCAGGAGCGGGTAGCAGTCGAGGCCTTTTATAAGGAATTGCACGCCAGTGAACAATCATTGAGTGCTTGGCAAGCCAAAACAAAGGGCAAAACTTATTTGGCTGAAGAGCATCAGGCCTTGTTGGAAAAACTTCAGGGGATGATAGAGGCCATTTCCAAGGAACAGCAAGAACGGGCTGTTTTGCAGGAACGCGTCGAGCGGATGGAGGATGCTCTGAAAAAACAGCGTGAGCTCAAAAAGGAATCTAAGCGACTGGAACTTCGATTGGCGAATCTGGAAACGCTGAAAAAGCTGTTCAAGGGCAGTGGTTTTGTGCAGTATGTGTCAACGGTTTACCTACAAAACCTTTGTGCGGTGGCTAATACACGTTTCTCAAAACTGACCCAAAACACCCTGAACTTGGAACTGAATGCGGAAAACGAGTTTGTGGTCAGGGATTATTTGAACGAGGGAAAAGTGCGCTTGCTGAAAACGCTCTCTGGTGGACAACAATTCCAAGCCTCTCTTTGCTTGGCGCTCGCCCTCTCTGAAAATGTGCGCACCCTCAACCAATCCGACAAAAGCTTCTTCTTCATTGATGAGGGCTTCGGATCCTTGGACAGCAAAAGTCTGGAGGTTGTGTTTGATGCCTTGAATTCCCTTCGAAAGGAAAACCGGATTGTGGGTATCATTTCCCACGTGGAGGAATTGAAGCAGGATATCGACATGTTCCTTGAGGTGGAAAACCACAAGGAGAAGGGCAGTGTGTTGAAGGAGAGTTGGGAGGTTTGAGGTTTTTGAACCTCGAATACGGTAGATGTACCACGGAGTCCACAGAGGAAAGGAGGGAAGGAGACCGCTTGTTCTAAAGACAGCTCATTTATTCATATTGGGGTCTTTGTGTCCTCTGTTCACTTGTGGTTTTGACATCTATTGATGGTCCTAAATAAATAGAGGCCTAACCGAGTACTGGACACGGTTAGGCCTCTGTTCTTATATCGTAAGTCTGGAATTACAGACCATAGGTTACTGCCATGGTCAGGCCGTAATTGATGCTTTTTCGGTTCCAATCCTCATCCGATGATAGGGACATCAGGCCATAGGAGAAGTTAGGTTGAAGCTCCAAGGAAATATTATCCTGCAACTCATGGCGGTAACCGACTCCGAGTTTTAAGAACAGGTTCATGCTGTTCATATCATCACCCTTTTCGGTGCTTTTGGATTTGTCGGTGTCTCCGTTGGTGTATGTTGTTTTTGTGTTGTAGCTGGTGTTAAGGTAAAAAGCTGGGCTTAAGCCTGCATTGAAGAACACACCGTTGGATAGGGAGTAAGTTCCCAAAATTGGGATCTCCAAATAGTGCAATCGGGTTCTTGTCCTTGTTTCTTCAACGGTTAGTATTTCTGATATGCTGGAGTTTTCCCCCGTTGTCATATAGTTGAGGCCAACTCGAACACCAATTTGATCGGTAATTCCATACTCTCCAAAAGCACCAAGTGAGTAGGTTAGGGCAGGGGAAATACCGTCCCTGTAAGGTCCTTCAAGAAGAGAAGGAAGGTTGTTGAAGCTAAGTTTACTTACCGAAGGAGTGAACTGAAGGCCTACTTTGAGGTTCTGAGCTGAACCAATCGTTGAAAGACCAAGAGATGCTACAAGGCAAAGAATGGTTTTTTTCATAGTTGTCATTTTTAGTGAAGTACAAATTAAGAGGTTTAATAATTCCCCATATAAGTGGACTTTTTAGTCTGAATTTGTCAATGGAGTTTCGTTTTACAATCCAAAATTTAAGGCCGTGGTCAATCCATAGGACAGGTTCCTGCGGTCCCATTCCTGACTTTCGTAGAGATTGGTAAGACCATAAACCACATTTGGTTGAATGATGAAACTTAGTGTTTCTCCAATTGGAATGGTAAAGCCGATTCCTCCAGTGATGGCAAGGTTAAGGTCTTCCACGCCGTCTTCCTTGTCAGAGGTTTTTTGGGTGTCCGTTGAACCGTTTTCGTATTGAGTTTTTACTTTGTTGGAAGAGTTGAGGTAATAGTTGCCCTGTGTGCCAGCAGTGATGAAGATGTTTTTGTTGAATTGGTATTTGACGGCCAAGGGCAGTTCTACAAAGTGCATTTTGTAGTCAATGGTGGATTTTTCCTTTCCCTGAAAGTTGTTTTCATAAGTTTCAATAAGCTTTTCGCCAATCTGCCCGTAGCTTGCGCCGATATGGACTGACAGTTTTTTGGAAAGATTGAGCTCCACAAAACTCCCCAAGGAATAGGTGAGTCCAGTCTCTGAGGCTTCGCGATAGGCCTCTTCCATTTGCTCGCTGAGATGGGAATAGGTGAGTTTAGATACTTGCGGGGTGAACTGAATTCCGAGGTTCACATTTTGCGCTTGAGCGCCAAAAACAAAGGCAATTACTGTAATAACACTGAATAAAGGCTTTTTCATACATGTACTATTTATTGGCTAAATCATTGAAAATGGGCATTTCGTAATTTTTATATTTGTTGTCCCTCTCAAGCAAAAGTTGTGCACAACCTATTTGGACTGTTTTTTCGCATTTTTTCCGCTAAATTTGTGTTAATGTGATATTTGTCACGGACTGTAGCTGAAATACCAATGGCACAACTCAATATATCTCCCAAGGTGAATGAGCGTTCCAAAGAGGACATCGTTGACCTGAACAGCAAGATTCAGAGCTTCCTGCTTGGGGGGCAGGACGAAGAGAAATTCCGTTCTTTCCGACTTTCGCGTGGTGTTTATGGCCAGCGTCAGGAGGGTGTGCAGATGATTCGGATCAAGTTGCCTTTTGGTCGTCTTTCGGCTAAGCAATTGGTGCGCATCGCTGATGTGGCAGACAAGTATGCCACGGAGAAAATGCACGCTACTACCCGTCAGGATATCCAAATTCACTATGTGAAGTTGACCGATTCCCCACAGCTTTGGGCTGATTTGGAGGATGCGGGCATCACCTTGAAAGAGGCTTGCGGTAACACAGTTCGTAACGTTACAGCATCTGCCATGGCGGGTATTGACCCTGAGGAGCCGTTCGACGTGTCTCCTTATGCCCACGGTTTTTATGAGTACTTCTTGCGTAACCCAATCTGTCAAGAGATGGGACGTAAGTTCAAAGTTTCCTTCTCTTCCAGCGATTCGGACACTGCTTTCTCCTTTATGCATGACCTTGGTTTCATCGCCAAGGAAAAGGATGGAAAGCGTGGTTTCCGCGTGATGGTAGGTGGCGGACTTGGTTCCCAACCAATGTTGGCCCAAGAAGGTTTCGACTTCCTTCCAGAAGAGGACTTTATTCCTTTCTCCGAAGCGGTGATTCGTGTGTTTGACCGTCATGGTGAGCGCGCTTCCCGTGGTAAGGCCCGTTTGAAGTTCTTGATCAAAAAGATCGGCTTCGACGCCTTTATCGAATTGGTGAAGGAGGAGATGACAGCTGTTATCAACAAAACTTGGAAAGTGGACGAGAGCCGTGCCGAATTGGTTGGCCCATCGGATCGCACTGAGTTTGAAGCTGAGCAACCTGCTGACCAAGCCCTTTTTGAGGCGTGGAAAAACACTAACGTGATTGCTCAGAAGCAGGATGGTTTCTATGCTGTGACCATCAAATTGTCATTGGGTAACATTTACAATGAGACTGCTCGCAAGCTGGCGGCCATCATTGAGGAGGGTTTTGCAGCTGACGATATTCGTGTAACCATCAACCAAGGTTTCTTGCTCAAGTTTGTTCGTGAGGACGCTTTGGTAGGATTGTTCAACCGCTTGAATGAGCTTGGTTTGGCTACTCCTGGTTTTGATAGCACTGCTGACATTACTGCTTGCCCAGGTACAGACACTTGTAACTTGGGTATTGCCAGTTCCTATGGAGCAGCGACTGAGTTGGAGCGTTTGATTTCTGAGGATTTCTCAGACTTGATCTATAACCACGATATCAAAATCAAGATTTCTGGTTGTATGAACGCTTGTGGTCAGCACAGTGCTGCAAACGTTGGTTTCCAAGGGATGACCATCAAGAAAGGGCCGTTGGTAATGCCTGCGCTCCAGATTCTTTTGGGTGGTGGTTTCGACAAAGACCGCAATGCGACTATCGCTGACAAGGTGGTAAAAGTCCCTTCCAAGCGAGTGGGAGAGGCTTTTTCTGCTTTGATGGAAGATTTCGCTACTAACTCTTTTGAGGGCGAATATTTCAATAACTACTACCAGCGTCAGAAGGAGGCAGACAAGATGTATTTCTTCACCCTTCTGAAACCATTTACTGATGTTTCCGAGATTCCAGACGACTTCTATGTGGACTGGGGTGATGAGGAAAAATATGTGAAGGCAATTGGTGTCGGTGAGTGTGCCGGTGTTGTTCTTGACTTGGTGGGTACCTTGATTCAGGAAGCTGAGGAAAAATTTGCTTGGGCAACTAAGGCGATGGAGCGTGATACTTGGCAGGATGCCATTTATCATTCTTACAATACTTTCGTTGTTGGTGCCAAAGCCCTGTTGCTTGGTGAGGACGTGAAGTGTAACACCCAAATCGGTATCATCAAGGACTTCGATGAGAAGTTCATCAACGAAGGATTCATGAACTTGGATGGTGTTTCTTTCCAAGATAAAGTACTTCAGTTGAACAAAGTTGAGCCATCACTTGAGTTTGCTAAGTCCTACTATGCTGAGGCCGAAGCCTTCTTGGCAAAGGTTGCCGAAGCTCGTGCGCTTCAGGTTGAGCGTCAGTCGGTAGAGAGCTAATAGAGTATTTATTAATTCAATTAGAACCCGTTTCCATTGAGGTGGAGACGGGTTTTATTTTTTGGAGAGGTTTTTAATAATCTCAACTCCCGCTTTGGCAATATTCGTCCCCGGCCCAAAAAACAGGCTTATTCCAAGTTTTTGAAGATAACCGTAATCTTGAGGGGGGATAACCCCGCCAGCAATCAGAAGGAACTCACCTTGAAGCGATTGATTTTTCAATTCCTCAGCTAACGCTTCTACCAAAGGCTTATGGGCCCCAGCTTGGGTAGAAATGCCTATGATGTGGACATCATGATCAATGGCCCTTCGAATGACGTCTTGGGGCTGTTGGAAAAGTGGGGAAAGGTCAACGTCGAAACCAAGATCAGCCAAAGCCGATGCTACGACACGAGCGCCACGATCGTGTCCATCCTGTCCCATTTTCGCGATAAGGATTCGAGGACGTCGCCCATTTTCCTCAAGAAACTTGTCTGAAAGTAAACGTGCTTTTTTGCTGTCTTCGGTTTGCTTGATTTCGGCGCCATAGATTCCAGTGATGCCTTGTCGTTTTGCCTGATGTCGTCCAAATGCTTCTTCCATGGCCGATGAGATTTCTCCTAATGTGGCTTGTGCTTCGCTCGCCCTTATTGCAACCTCTAAAATATTCTTATCAGCCGATTGACAAGCTTTTTTTAACTCTTCAAGGGTAGAGTTTACTTGTTCAATGTTTCTGTTCTCTCGGACTTCTTTCAGTCGTTGTTTCTGCTCCTGAAGGACTTTCTTGTTGTCAATTTCTAAAACCTGAATAGGAGGTTCATTTTCTATTTGGTGGGTGTTGAGTCCTACAATTTTTGCCTTTCCTGTGTCTATTTGCGCCTGTTTTCGGGTTGCACTCTCTTCAATATGTTGTTGAGGGATGCTTTGCTCAATGGCTTTTGTCATCCCGCCTGCCTCCTCGATTTCAACAATCAGTTTCCAAGCCGATTGGTAGAGTTGTTCTGTTTTTTGTTCAATAATGGTTGCACCTCCCCATGGGTCAATCACCTTACAAAGATTGGCTTCATGTTGAAGAAAAAGCTGGGTATTGCGGGCAATTTGTGCGCTTTTTTCGGTAGGAAGGGCTAAAGCCTCATCGTATGAATTGGTGTGTAAAGATTGAGTCCCTCCAAAAATTGCAGACAAAGCTTCGATGGTTGTCCGACACACATTATTCAGTGGATCTTGTGCGGTCAAACTCCAGCCTGAGGTCTGGCAATGGGTGCGGAGCGCCATAGACTTCGGATTTTTGGGCTTGAACTGTTTCATCAGTTTGGCCCACAGCAACCGTCCCGCTCTCAGTTTGGCAATTTCAGTGAGGAAGTCCATGCCGATTCCCCAGAAAAATGAAATGCGTGGAGCAAAGTCATCAATGCTCATTCCCGTTTTTAGCCCTGTCCTCACATACTCCAATCCATCGGCCAGAGTGTATGCCAATTCCAGTTCAGGTGAGGCGCCAGCTTCCAGCATATGGTAGCCACTCACGGAGATGGAATTGAACTTCGGCATGTGTCTGCTTGTGTAAGCAAAAATGTCTGAAATGATGCGCAAGGAAGCTTTTGGTGGATAAATGTAGGTGTTGCGCACCATGAACTCCTTCAAGATGTCGTTCTGGATGGTGCCAGTAAGTTTCTTCGAATTAACTCCTTGTTCTTTAGCGGAAACAATGTAAAAGGCCAGAATCGGAATGACCGCCCCATTCATGGTCATGGAAACAGACATCTTATCCAAGGGAATTCCCTCAAAGAGTCGTTTCATATCCTTCACAGTATCAATGGCCACGCCAGCCTTGCCTACATCATGGACGGCAATCAGATTGTCAGAATCATAACCACGGTGGGTGGGAAGGTCAAAGGCAACGGATAAACCTTTTTGTCCAGCTTCGAGGTTTCTCTTATAAAAAGCGTTTGATGCCTCAGCCGTGGAAAAGCCAGCATATTGGCGAATGGTCCAAGGGCGCTCGGTGTACATGCTGGGGTAGGGGCCTCTGAGGAAAGGTGGGGCTCCAGCGCCAAATTTTTCGTGGGGGAAACGGTCTTTGTTTTGTGTCGGACTTGGAGCTTCAAGCCCAGTTTTTTCTGCCAGCCCATTTAATAGCTTTTGAGTAAGCCATTCAATAGAATAGGAGCCAGAAGTGGGGTCTACCCAATCAGAAGTGATGGTTTCAAGATTAATGATGTGAGCGATGTTTTGCGCGTTTCGATTGGCATTAGGACCAAAGTCAATAAAATCACTTCCTCCCAAAAATGCTGAAAGTGCTTGGCTGGTTTGTTCAATCAAATAGTTGTCTGACCCATTGCTGTACCGATTTTCATAATGGTGCCAAGAAGAAACAATGGTGAGTTCACCTTTTACGTGTTTCGCCCAGAACAAGCGCAAGGCTCTCAATTTGGCGATTTCATGAAAGAATGATTTTTCAATGCTTGACTGGAGAACAAGGCTTTCCAAATTTTTTCCTTCCTGAAAGGCTTTTGCCAGTCGTTCCGTTAGGTCCTGTTCACTTCCTGATTCCAATATGATGTTGGGTTCTACCTGTTTCTCAAAAAGGACCGTTATTCTTTTTGGAAGGTGAAATGAGCCTGAAATGTCGTCCGCTGTAAAAAAAGGAGGGAGTTCGGGAGTTTCGGCTTTTTGTTTTAGCAGGGCAATCCATTCTTTTTTGGAAAGAGAAGGAAATTCGTCAAAGGAGAGTTTGTAAGGAAGCATGAGAAAAACACCGTTATCCCTTGTTATACGGCGTATGGAAGGGTAGAGGTGTGCTTCAATGGTGTTGTAAGTTTTAGATGATAAATTGATTGTGTTTTTCGTATAAAAAATTGTGATATACCATTATTTTGCTCGTTCGGGTTCCCTTCGGTGGAAAGTGTTATGCCCAGAAAAAAGTCAAGAGCTACCCCAAGTTTTTTTCTATCAATTTTTTGGTCAATTTTGCTTTCCACCCTCACCAAAAAACGAGGGGAATTAACTGAATTTGCTTGTTGCAAAGATTTTTGAAGAATGCCTAAGGATTGTAAAACGGTTTGGAATAATTGCCTCCAGTACATAGCACAGGAGGTTGGAGGCCAGAGCTTTAAGACTTGGTTCCAACCCATCGTGCCTATGAAGTTGGTAGGGCAGACCCTTACGGTCCAAGTGCCTAGTCCATTTTTCTATGAGTGGCTTGAGGAGCACTTTGTAGGTGTTTTGCGCAGGGCCATCGACCGCGAGCTGGGACCAGCAGGTCGCTTGGAGTATTCCATCGTGGTGGATAAGGGTAAAGCCCCTAAGGGTCCGGGGGTTATGAACCTTCCAACGAGTAAGGTTCCTGCCCATGGTGCGCAAAAAAATCAGCCCGTTCAAAGAGTTCCAAAGAAGGCTCCAACCCAAGTTCCGAGCGCTGGTGACAAGCAATCCAACCCTTTCACTATTGGTCGTCATGACCGACGTTCTTTCGATTCCCAACTGAATCCAAAGTATGTCTTTGAGACTTTTGTGGAAGGAGAGTCTAACCGCTTGGCGCGTTCAGCGGGATTGAGCATTGCCAAAAACCCGAAGTCTTCTGCCTTTAACCCATTGATGGTTTACGGAGGTGTTGGTTTAGGTAAGACTCACTTGGTACAGGCGATTGGTAACAAGGTGAAAGAACAGCATCCAGATAAGGTGGTGCTTTATGTTTCTTCTGAGAAGTTTGCCAACCAAGCTGTCGAGGCGTTTAAGAACCGTTCGGTTCAGGCCTTTGGTCAGTTCTACCTTCAGGTGGATGTGTTGATTGTTGATGATATTCAGTTTTTGGCTGGAAAGGAGAAAACCCAAGAGGTGTTCTTCCATATCTTCAACCACCTTCATCAGAATGGTAAGCAAATCATCGTGACTTCGGATTGTTCTCCAAAAGAACTTCAGGGAATGCACGAGCGTTTGGTTTCTCGCTTTAAGTGGGGATTGACCGCTGATTTGCAGGAACCAGACTACAACATGCGCACGAACATTATCGTGAAGAAGTTGCAGGCTGATGGGTTCTCTTTGGAGCAGACGGTAGTGGATTACGTTGCCAGAACTGTTCAGACAAACATTCGCGAGTTGGAAGGCGTGTTGGTATCATTGATTGCCAATGCTTCCCTTAACCGTTCCGAGGTTGACTTGAACGTAGCTAAGACGACGCTCCAACACATTGTTAAGAACATCGAGGAGGATATTGATATCTCCTTTATTGAGAAGCAGATTAGTGACTATTTTGGTGTGCCGTTGGAGGCTATTCACGATAAGACTCGGAAACGAAACGTCGTGATTGCCCGTCAGGTGGCCATGTACCTCACTAAGGAATACACCCGATTGTCCTTGAAGGCGATTGGCCGACACTTCGGTAATCGTGATCACAGCACAGTTTCACACGCCGTTGGTGCCGTGAACAAGTTGATGGACAAGGATCCTTCATTCTCCAGAACGGTGGATGAGTTGCAGGCTATGTTCCGTAAGCAGGCAGGTTAATACCTGTTGATGATAAATTATTTAACCCCTAACAAGTGCTGATTTGTTGGGGGTTTTGTTTTTAAAACCTTTTTGAGTGATGAAAAAAGTATTGTCCGTTTTGGCTTTGGTTGGGGGAGTTTTGGGGTTTTATGCATGTGAGAAAGTAAATACTGTGGATGACGATTGTGATGGTTATAAAGTAGCACTTACTCCAGCGACACCTGAGGCTGTATTGGAGTTTCAGGATATAGATGGAAATCATCTGGACAAAGAGTTATTGGATTCTGTCCTTTTTTATTCATTGGAGGACACCTTATTTACTAAAAGTTATTTTGTAGGTACTAATGGTTGGGGACTTCGAATGTCTCCTACATTCTTTTCCGATGAGAGGGAATACTATTTCAGCCTTGTAGCTGGAGATATTGACACGCTGAAGATTACCACCGAAAAAAAGGTATCAAAGTGTTACACAAGTTCGAGTATTACTTCCCTTGGCTATAATGGAGTTGACCTAGAGATGAATAATGATGGTCATTATTTGATTGTCAAGTGATTTCGTTTTTTGACTAATTACCAAGTCTTGGAGCTTATTGCTGACCTCCTAATGCAAGAAATGGTTCCAATCCTCCCATAATCGGGCAAAGCTCCTTATTTTTGAGGGTTACAAGCCTTTTCCCATGGGAATCAAGTCATTCTTTAGCAGGCCGTTCGCCTCATACATCCACAAGAAGGTTCAAAAATGGGCGTCTCGCCCGCATGAAACTCAACGTGAGGTTTTTCAGGAACTGATTGCGCAAGCCAAGGATACCGCCTTTGGGCGTGATCATCAGTTCTCCGAAATCAAGAGTTATGAGGATTTTCGCAAGCAGGTTCCTATCAGGGACTACGAAGGCTTGCGTCCCTATGTGGAGCGCATCATCGCCGGAGAATCGGACGTGTTGTGGAAAGGCCGTCCCCTTTATTTTTCTAAAACTTCCGGAACGACCTCTGGGATGAAATTTATCCCATTGACCAAGGAGTCCATGCCCTATCATGTGGGGAGCGCCCGCGATGCGGTGTTGCTTTATGCCCATGAGACTGGCAATACGGCTTTCATGGATAGGAAGATGATTTTCTTGTCGGGAAGTCCGGAGATGGACAAGAAAGGGGATATCCACTACGGTCGTTTGTCGGGCATTGTGAACCATCACGTGCCGAACTGGATGCGCACCAATCAGTTGCCGTCCTATGAGACAAACTGCATCGAGGAGTGGGAAGATAAATTGGACGCCATTATCGACGAGACCATTGACCAACGGATGGGCCTGATTTCAGGGATTCCGCCGTGGGTGCAGATGTATTTCGATAAGATTGTGAAAAAGACGGGCAAGCCGATTAAAGAGGTTTTCCCTGAGTTTTCCGTGTTTGTCTATGGTGGGGTGAACTTCGAGCCGTATCGCGCCAAGCTGTACGAAACCATTGGCAAGAAGGTCGATTCCATTGAGACCTATCCAGCGTCTGAGGGTTTCATCGCTTATCAGGATACGCAAACAGAAGAAGGTCTTTTGCTTTTGCTCAAGGCGGGAATCTTCTATGAGTTTATTCCAGCGGACGAGTATTTCGATGAGAACCCAACCCGATTGAGCATTGAGGAGGTGGAATTGGGTGTGAACTACGCACTTATTCTTAATACCAATGCGGGTCTTTGGGGCTATTCCATCGGTGACACCGTCAAGTTTGTATCCAAGGAGCCATACCGCCTGTTGGTCACGGGACGCATCAAGCATTTCATTTCCGCCTTTGGTGAGCACGTGATTGGTGAGGAAGTGGAGAAGGCGATGAATTACGCTTTGTCCCGATTCCCAGAAGTTGAAATCGTGGAGTTCACGGTAGCGCCGAGTGTCAATCCAGACAAAGGACAGTCGCGTCATGAATGGTTTGTGGCATTTGCCAAGCAACCGAATGACTTGAACGCCTTCGAGACAGTTTTGGATAAGAAGTTGACCGAGCTGAATACCTATTACGATGACCTGATTACAGGCAACATCCTTCAGCGCCTTAAGGTTTATCCGCTTAAGTCCGATGCTTTTGTGGAGTATATGAAGTCCATTGGCAAGTTGGGAGGGCAAAACAAAGTGCCTCGCTTGTCCAATGACCGCGATATTGCGGATGAGTTACAGAAGATGATTTAATAGTACGGAGTATTGAGTACGGAGTATTGAGCATCAGGCTGGACTTCGTACTCCATACTCTGTACTCAGTACTTGAAAAATATGCAACACAAAACCATAGCCATACTCGGTTCAACGGGGTCCATTGGCACCCAAGCCTTGGATGTCGTTCGCAAGAACCCTTCGCTCTATTCCGTTGAGGTGTTGACAGCCCAGCGCAATGCTGATTTGTTGATTCAACAGGCCTTGGAGTTCTCTCCAAAGGCGGTGGTCATTGGCGATGAATCGAAGTATGCCGAAGTTTGTGATGCATTGCAAGACAAGGAAATCGAGGTGATGGCCGGAGGCAAGGCCCTTGCTGAGGTTGTCGTTCGTCCTGCGGTGGATGTGGTGTTGACCGCTTTGGTGGGATATGCGGGCTTGTTGCCGACCATCAAGGCGATTGAGGCTGGAAAGGATATCGCCTTGGCCAACAAGGAAACTTTGGTGGTTGCTGGCGAGATCATCATGGATTTGGCCCGCAAACAGGGAGTCAAGATTCTACCTGTAGATTCTGAGCATTCCGCCATTTTCCAATGCTTGGTTGGGGAACCTGAGGATGGCATTGAGAAAATCATTTTGACGGCTTCTGGGGGACCGTTCCGTGGGAAGGACAGAGCTTACTTGGAGACGGTGACCAAGGCGCAGGCCTTGAAGCATCCTAACTGGGAGATGGGTGCTAAAATCACCATTGACTCCGCGACGATGATGAACAAGGGTTTGGAGGTGATTGAGGCCAAGTGGTTGTTCGGATTGGAGCCTGACCAAATTGGCGTGGTGGTTCACCCGCAGTCCATCGTCCATTCTTTGGTGCAATTCAAGGATTCTTCCATCAAAGCACAGATGGGCTTGCCAGATATGCGTTTGCCGATTCAATACGCCTTGACCTATCCTGAGCGCCAGTTCGCTGATTTCCCGCGCTTCAATTTCATCGATTACCCAACCTTGACCTTCGAGCAACCAGACATGGAAACCTTCCAGAATTTGAGGTTTGCTTTTGATGCTATGGAAAAGGGGGGTAATATGCCATGTATCCTCAATGCGGCCAACGAGGTTGCCGTCGACGCCTTCTTGAAGGAGCAAATCAGCTTCTTGGAGATTTCTGATTTTATCGCCGACTGCATGGCCAAGGTGCCTTTCATTGAGCACCCGACTTATGAGGATTATGTCGAAACCGACGCAGAAACACGTCTTCAGTTATCAGTTATCGGTTAGCAGTTATCAACAGCGAATTCTGGGCTGTTGACAACTGAAACCTGATAACTAATAACTGTTAACTGATAACTGAATAAAAGTGGATTCATTCGTACAGTGGAGTCAATTGCTCCTCATTTTATCTATTCTAATTATCCTTCACGAGTTAGGCCATTTTTTGCCTGCCAAGTACTTCAAGTGTCGGGTAGAGAAGTTCTATCTCTTTTTTAACCCTTATTTCTCTCTTTGGAAAAAGAAAATAGGGGAGACGGTTTATGGCATTGGCTGGCTTCCGCTGGGTGGTTATGTGAAGATTGCGGGGATGATTGACGAGTCTATGGACAGCGAGTCCCTCAATCGTCCTGCAGAACCGTGGGAGTTTCGTGCCAAGCCAGCGTGGCAACGCCTGATCATCATGCTCGGCGGCGTGTTTGTTAACTTTGTGTTGGCAGGCCTGTTGTTTTGGGGTGTGACCTACAAGTGGGGGCATGAAACCATCCCGATGGAAAGCCTCAAATATGGGGTGTCGTGCGACTCTACAATGGAATCCTATGGGTTTGTGGATGGTGATCGAATCATTTCTGCGGATAGTGATACCATTCATGGCTTTGAGGAATTGACCAAAGTTGCGCTGTTAAATGACCCATCATCGTTCACTGTTCTCCGTGATGGAAAAACCGTGAATGTGAATGTGGATGAGGATTTTGCCCTCAATTTGATTCGCTCCCAAAAAGTTGGTGGAGGCTTTGGTATCCGTTTCCGTAGCATTGTTGACTCTGTGCTTGCGGATAGTCCTGCCGACAGCGTAGGATTGATCAAAGGAGATCACATTGTTGCCATCAATGGCAAATCCACAGTTTTCTTTAGGGACTTAAGAAGACAGCTTAAATCTGAAAAGGGGAATGTAGTTACCCTTAGTGTCCTCAGGAATGGTGATACGGTAACTGTGAAGCCAAAGCTCTCAGCACAGGGAACGGTCGGTTTTTATCCGAATGATTCCTCCGCAGTTCAAAAAGCAACCTTGACGTTTGGTTTCTGGGAGGCTTTCCCAGAGGGCATCAAGTCAGCGGTGGAATCTGTACGCTTGCAGGCCAAAACATTGGTGTATTTGCTTAATCCAAGCACCAAGGTGTATGAGGATATTCACAGCCCAATTGCCTTTGCGAAGGCCATGGATACCAAATGGAACTGGCGCGTATTCTTCTCCAGCATGGCGTATTTCTCCGCCATTCTCGGTTTTATGAACGTCTTGCCGATTCCAGCCTTGGACGGTGGCCACGCCATGTTCTTGGTTTATGAAATTATTGTGCGCAGAAAACCTTCCCAACGCTTTATGGAGATTGCCCAAATGACGGGTATGGCCTTGCTGTTGGGATTGATGTTACTCGCTTTTGGAAATGATATTTTCCGTTAAGAAATGATGAAAAAGTTGTACAAATATCTCGTCTTTTCCTTCCTCGGATTGTTGACTGGTAACCTGTTTGCCATGCCTTTGGATTCCATCGGTGTGGCTAATGTAAATGGCCAGCGACTTATCAAGTATGAGGTTTCCAAAAAGGAAACCCTGTATCGCATTTCCCGAGATTATGATGTTTCGGTAGATCAGCTCAAGGAGTTGAACCCAGAGCTTGCCGAGGGCTTGAAAGCTGGTCAGGTCATTTTGATTCCAAGTAGTCAACCCGTTGAACCAGCTCAGGTAGCACCAATCGAGAAACCTGTTGAGGAGGAAACGAACACGGTTCGTTTTGAGACCGCCCAAAGAGAGGTTACCCATGAAGTGGTAGCAGGAGAAACTTATTATGCGCTATCGCGCAAGTATAATGTTTCGGTGGCACAGCTTCAGGAATGGAACGGTCCCGTGTTGAATGCGGGGACAACTGTTGTGGTTGGAAAGGAAGACCTGAAGGTTGAAACCGTTGAGGTGGAGCAACCAAAGACTGAAACTCCTGAGCCAGAACCAAAGGTTGAGGTTCAAGAGCAGGTAGAAGTTCCTGCTGAAACCCCTAAGGAGCCATCAACGGTGACAGTGACCGAAACTCAGGAAACTGAGGTGCGTCATACACCAATCACCGATGCGATTCAGCCAAAAGAAGAGGCTGTGGCTGAAACTCCCAAAGAAGAACCAAAAACTACTCCTAAGGAAGAGCCTGCTCAGGTAGCTGCTACTGAACCAAAGGAGGATCCTAAGCCAGAAGTTGAGCCAGAAGCCAGCATCGACGATTGGGAATTTGGCGAGCCATATCCATTTGATGAGTATAGGCAACAGGTCATTGTCATTCCTTTTGATCCGCACCTTTACTTCTCAGACTGCGACCAAGAAATTGCTAACCAGTCGAAGATTGAGATGCCAGAGGTTCGTCAGGTATTCCGTCGTCGTTTGAATGCTTTGCTTGATCCAGAAGGCTATGAAACCATCCATTTGATGGGCGGAAGGTTCCGCGACTCAGATACCTTGGCGGATTTGCAGAAGGTTTATAAGAACGTTCGCTACAACCTTCAGGAAGTGCTTTACAGTGAGCATTACCTCAAATACAAACAAGAGAAGGAGGAACGTGAGTTGGCTAATGATAATTCAATAAAAGGTAGGTTCCGTCGCATGAAAAAGAAGGTGCAACCTACCCAAAGTGAGGATGCTCCTGAGGCCACTTTCACCAGCCGTTACTACGGTGTTCGTGTGGATAACCCTCGTTTCTTCGAATACTTCCAAGAGAAGTACAGCGCGGACTACTTTATCTTTGTCAGCCAGTTTGAAGTGCAAACCAACTACGAGCATTGCTTAGATCGTGCTGCTCAAAACTACGAGCGTACTTTCACGACACACTTTACCATTATGGATAAGAATGGTAACCTCATTGGAGGAAACAAGTTCCGTGTCCCATACCACTCAAATAACAATAACGTAAAGGCTATTGTTGCTGAGAATATGGGGAAAGTTGCCGAGCGTATTATGTTGGAGTTGCCTCCAGTAGGAAAGTAATTTCAGTTAGCAGTTAGCAGTTAGCAGTTAGCAGTTAGCAGTTAGCAGTTAGCAGTTAGCAGTTAGCAGTTAGCAGTTAGCAGTTAGCAGTTAACGGAAAGCCACTGTCAAGCCTTGGGTTTGATAGTGGTTTTTTTGTGTCCAATTTTTCGGAAAGGGTTTAGCTTTCTTCGTTAAAGCAATCATGACCGAAAAGGAAAAAATGATCGCTGGGCAGTTGTATTTCGCCAATGACCCAGAACTCCTGCGAGAGCGAAATGAAGCCAAATTAATGGCTTACCGACTGAATGTTTCGGAGTATGATTTCAATAAAGGTGAGCGCTACAGGAATGTGCTGAATGAACTCTTACCCAATTGTCCATCAGACCTTTTTATAGAACCGCCTTTTTGGTGTGATTACGGATACAATATCTTTTGTGAGGAGAAGGTGTATTTCAATCACAACTGTTTGATTCTGGATGTTTGTGAGGTTCATATTGGAGCGAACTCCATGTTTGGTCCGGGTGTGCAGATTTATACGGCGACCCATCCCATTGATGCCGATGAGCGAAGAACGGGGTTGGAGTCAGGGAAGCCGATTACCATTGGCAGGGATTGTTGGATAGGAGGTGCTGCGATTATCTGTCCTGGTGTGACGATTGGTGACCGCTGTGTTATTGGTGCGGGTAGTGTGGTAACCAAAGATGTGCCTTCGGATTGTATTGCTGTAGGAAACCCTGCCGTTGTCAAGAAGAAGTTGGCTTAAGCTATTCAACTCAATGTTTTTTACTGAAAGCATGCCTTTTGGTAAATCATGGTCAAAGACAGACTTTCTATGTATTTTCAAGGAAACGCTTTAAGAATGGAAGGACAAAAGGATATTCTTGGAGGCTCCTCAGATGAGAGGTTTGAGTCTTATGGTGGCCAAGTATATGCAATGGCAGGAGACTCGGTCAATCATTCTCGAGTGGCTAAAAATATATTGGTAAAAGCAGATGTCTTTTTAGAAAGAGAAAAAAAGGGTTGTGAGGTGTTTACTTCTGATTTGGCTCTTTACCTCAATGAAGAAAAGACAGAGTGGGTATTTCCCGATGTTTCCATCTATTGTAATGACTTACCTGTTGCCGTTTTTGAGGTATTATCCGATTCCACTCGAATAAGAGATAAGGTTGATAAGCTGGAGATTTATAGAAGTTTCCCATCCATAAAAGATTATGTGATGGTGGAACCGAACTTCAAAGAAATAGCTCATCATTTCCGTACATCAGGAGATACTTGGGAAGTAGAGTATCTTTTAGAAGGCAATCTGAAGTTGAAAAGTACGGGTCAAGTAATCAGTTTTGAGGAGATTTATAGGAATGTAGGTCTCCGGTTGAAGTAACAATTGGATTGTATCCAATGAAAAAAGCTACTACTGTCTCCCTTGGGGGCTAGTAGTAGCTTTTTTCGTTTTATGGAAGTAATCGAATCAAACGTCTTTTTCCACTTCCAAGATGTCAGTGATACGCATCAAGTTTTTGTAGATGCGATCTGCGTCGCTTTCTTCAATCTCCAAGTGGAGGTGGCAAATGCCGAACTCACCGTCGCGCTCGTAGCTCATTTTGTCGATGCTCATGCCGCGCTTGCGGATAGGCATCAAAATGCGGTCAATCACCTCAGGGGTGTGGTTGCAGCGGATTCTCCAAGAGTTTTGGGTTTTCATAGAGGTAAAGGGTACGAAGTACCAAGTACCAAGTATGGAGTTACAGGCTGTGTACTCCGTACTCTGTACTTTGTACTCATTCAGGATAATAAAGTGTTTCGCTCAAGCTGGCTCCCGGAGGAACCATTGGGAATACATTGTCTTCTTTAATGACGCGGGCGTGGATGAGGAAAGGTCCATCATGCAATTCCGCCTCGCGAATGGCGACTTTCAAGTCCTCAGCGTTTTCGGCTTTAGCCCATTTGATGCCATAGGATTCGCAGAGCATGCCGTAATCTGGATTGAGCATGTCAACGCCGGAGTAGTTGCGGTCAAAGAACTGCTCTTGCCACTGGCGCACCATGCCCAAGTAGTTGTTGTCCAACAACAGGATTTTGACGTTCCAGCGCTCCTGAACCAAGGTGATCATTTCCTGAAGGTTCATTTGGAAGGAGCCATCCCCTGTAATACACCAGACCGTCTTATTGGGCTGTGCGGCTTGGGCACCCATCGCAGCAGGAAGGCCAAAGCCCATGGAGCCGAGTCCGCCAGAAGTCAAAAACTCGAACGGCCCGAGCTTTCTCAGGTATTGACCTGCCCACATTTGGTGCTGGCCTACATCCGTAGCCACAACCACATTGCCTTTGATGCTCTTGTTCAAAATATCGCAGGCGGTGGCGGTTCCGAAAGTCTCGTGATTTCGACGCTTTAAAGGGTAGTGGTTCCGCAGTTCCTTGAGTTCATCCACCCACACCTGACGGCGGAAATGACTTGAACGGGTCAAGGTCGTTGGGAACTCCATCAGCATCGTCTTGATATCGCTATGGAGGAAAACCTTGGTCGGAACATTTTTAGAGCCTTCGCTGTCGTCAATGTCCACGTGAATGATATTGGCGTTAGGCGCAAAGTCCTTCAGACGACCTGTGATTCGGTCGTCAAAACGAATGCCCATGGCCACAATCACATCGGCTTTTTGTACGGCTTCGTTGGCGTATTTCATGCCGTGCATGCCCAACCAAGAGAAGTACAAAGGGTCATCGGTAGGCAAAATGCCAATGCCGTGAATCGTCGAAATGGTCGGGATATGCTCCTTGTGAACAAAGCGACGGAAATCTTCAACAGCATCTGACAACAAAATGCCGTGTCCAGCAATAATCAACGGGCGCTCCGCTTGTGAAAGCAACTGAACAGCCTTGTCGATGGCCTCTGGGTGGGCATTATAGAAACGATGATGGAAGGGCTTGATAAAGTTTTCTTCCCAGTCATCAGCCACTTCAAATTCCTGTTCTTGAATATCCTTTGGAACATCAATCAGCACAGGACCAGGACGGCCATTGATACTTAACTCATAAGCCTCGCGGAAAATCTCCTCGGCTTTTGACAAGTCTTTCAGGATCCATGTCTTCTTGGTGAAGGGCATGCAGATTCCCGTAATGTCCGTCTCTTGGAAGGCGTCGCTACCAATCAAATGACTGGGAACCTGTCCTGTAATGGCCACCATGGGCACGGAATCGCCATAAGCGTCAGCAATGCCTGTAACCAAATTGGTGGCGCCAGGGCCAGAAGTAGCCAAACAAAAGCCAGGTTTGTGGGCCTGTGTTCTTGCGTATCCTTGGGCAGCGAAGGCTGCGGCCTGTTCATGGCGCACCAACACACACTTCAGCGAGGTGTTTGCCAAGGCGTCATAAATCGGAAGGATAGCGCCTCCTGGATAGGCAAACAGGTGTCCCGCCTCCAACTTTTCGAGAATTCGAACGATATAGTCTGCTCCTCTGAGTTTCACGGAGAGAGGGTTTTTTAGGTACAAAATCCCAAGAGCAAGAGGGTGTTCTCCTCCATTTTCTCAGGTGTTTAATCATCAAAATTACCACAAAAAAAGCTTTTGAACCACAGGGGTAGGAAAGTCATAGCTGTTTGTACCATTCTGTTAATGGTATCTTGTTGATAGTGAGTTGGTCTTGAGTATTAATGGAGGGCTTTTGAAACAATTAGAGGTGTAAGGAAAAGCGCATAAATCGGGAAAAATGTCCTAACTTGGTAGTTTACAGCACTTATCACAGCCTTTGTGCCTCATTATGTTTGACTTGCAAAGCCTTTTGCGCGAAAATATTCGCACCATCAAACCCTATTCTTCTGCCCGTGACGAATACACTGGAGCGGAAGGCATTTTCTTGGACGCCAACGAAAACCCGACTGGGTCGGTGTGCGAAGGGGAGTTCAACCGTTACCCTGACCCGCTTCAGCGCGAGTTAAAGGTGCGTTTGGGCGAGGTCAAAGGCGTAGTGCCTGAGAAGATTTTCTTGGGCAACGGTAGCGACGAGGGCATCGACTTGCTCTTCCGTGCATTCTGCCGTCCAGGGGTGGACAATGTCATCACCATGCCACCAACCTACGGCATGTATCAGGTTTGCGCCGATATCAATGATGTGGAGGTTCGTACAGTCTCCTTGACCCCAGACTTCCAAATTGATGTGGAAGGTGTGCTTGCCGCTGTGGATCAAAACACCAAAGCCATTTTTGTTTGCTCTCCGAATAACCCAACGGGCAACAGCTTGGCTGACGCAGATATTGAGCGATTGCTCAAGGAATTCAACGGCATTGTGGTGGTGGATGAAGCCTATATCGACTTCTCTAATGAAGTGAGCTTTGTACGGCGTTTGGAAGAATTCCCGAACCTATTGGTGCTACAGACTTTCTCCAAGGCATGGGGAATGGCCGCCCTGCGTTTGGGCATGGCCTTCGGTTCCGAGGAGTTGATCGCCGTTTTCAACCGAATCAAATACCCATATAACGTCAATATCCTCACCCAAGAGAAGGGCTTGGAGGCATTGCAAAATGTCCTCAAGAAGGAAATGATGGTGCAGGACATCCTCTTTGAGCGCGAGATGCTCACTGATGCCCTGTCCAAATTGGAGAGCTGTGAGAAGATTTACCCGTCGGACGCCAACTTTATCTTGGCCAAGTTCAAGGTCGATGCCACGGCTCTTTATAACCAATTGGTAGAACACAAAATCATTGTCCGCAACCGCAACAGCGTAACCCTATGCGAAGGTTGTTTGCGGATTACCATCGGAACCGCCGAGGAGAACAAGGCATTGTTGGAGGCGATTAAGGAATTGCAGGCGGTGGTTGGCTGAATTTGTAACAATAGAATTTAATACCTAAATGACCTCTCTGAAATATGGTTTAAGCCAGTTTTAGGGAGGTTTTTTTGCTTATGATGTATCTAGTCTTCGGCGTAATAATCGCCTTTGGCATTGGTAGTTATCTTTATCAACGAAAGAAGGATCGGGAGCGCACAGAAGCCATGATAAAAGTGGCGAAGACCTTGGAATTGCCTTTCCAAGAGGAAAACCCAAACCTCGAAAATGCTTGTGAACAGGTGTCCATTTTCAAGAATGATAGAATCAATAAGATTCGGAATATCATCCCTATTGAGGGCGAAGGCACAAGGGTAGAATTGTTTGATCTGAGACTGACCCAAGGTTCTGGAAAACATAGCTCCAACCATGACCAGACGGCTTACCGATTGACCTTGACCAATTCTGATTACAAATTTCCAGAGTTTCGGATGGAGCCAGAAGGGTTTATGGATACCGTTTCCAAATGGTTTGGTGGACAGGACATCAACTTTGAGCGTTACCAAAAGTTTTCAAACGATTACCGCCTACGTGGGGAAAACGAGAAGGCGATTCGCACCCTGTTTAATGATGAGTTATTGGCTACCCTTCAGAAACGTCGTGATGGTCTTCATGTAGAGGTCAGCAGGAATTCGCTATATATCTATCGTTTTGAGCATCATGCTGATGCGACCACCAAAAAGGTTCAGGAATATGTAAAGCGCTATCATTCTATTGGCATGGCGTTTAAAAAGGCTTTGGAGGCTGATTTGGTTGTTTGATAATTAGTGCAAGTAATGGAAGCACTTTTTCTTTTAATCATCATCGGTATTTTAATTGTAGGCTCATTCCTTCTTTATTTCCATATCAAGAGACAAAAAGAGAGAACAAAAGCCTTTGAATTGGTTGCCAAGGCATTGGGTTATTCTTTTAGAGAGACTGATGAAAAGTTAAAGACAGCTTTTAAAAAGACTTCAATTTATAGGAGCCGAGGCAGTTCTATCAGGAATGTTATTACAGTAAGGGAAGAAGGGGCTAATGCTGATGTTTTTGAGTTCAGATTTAGTCGAGGAACTGAGGAGAGTAGAAGGGTTTATGATCAGACCGTTTATAGACTTAGACTAACAGACTCTTCAACCAAGTTTCCAGAATTCCTGTTGGAACCACATGATTTTTTAGATTCCATTGCCAAATGGTTCGGTGGACAAAGTATAGAGTTTAAGTCCTTCCCTGAGTTTTCAGATAGGTATCGACTGAGAGGTGAGAATGAAAAAATGATTCGATATCTGTTTAATGATGAGTTGGTTAGACTTCTTTTAAAAAGGAGAGAAGGACTTTTTTTGGAGGTTGTGGGAGATTCGATGTATATGTACAGAGAAGATCATCAAGCTAAGCCGACGAAGGAATCTGTTCAGGATTATTTTAGACGTTATCACTCCATCGGCATGGCTTTCAAAAAAGCATTGGAAGAGTCGGTTTCCATTCAGGAGTGATTCAGTGCACGGTATCGCAGGGCACAAGGCCCTACGTTACTGACAGCGAGTGCTACTTTTTTACCTTCAACCGAAATTTTAATTGGCTGAAAAACTCCCGTTGTTTTCGTTCTTCTTCAGAGGAAGAATTTCCCACTTTCAGGCCAACCCGTTTGTGTGCAGTGATGGGAGAGGGCGTGGTTTTATGAGGAACCAGCTTAACGGCTCCTTCAAAAATATGGCTTCGGTGAATCAGCTGAAGACGTTCCTTTTCAGCATCCGTCCACTTCAAGGATTGACGCCATTCATCGCTTCCCATTTTTAGCCGTTTTCGTCCCTGTTCCCCGCGGACAATGGTTTTCAGACTGGTGGCTGAACCATCACGGAAATCCAGTTCTCTGATTTGAATGCCTCCATATATGCCGAGTTCGCAGTTTCCGCAGGTAATGTCGATGCCTGAATAATTTGGAGCTCGCTTGCCGTCATAATGCAAGTAAAAGGTGTCAGCTTTGAGTTGTTCGTCAAAGCGGTGGGTGAACGGGTCTTCAAAATGATGGGGGATAAACAGGTAAAGCTCCACGGCGGTAATTCGCCAAGTCTCCCCAAAGGCTTCCAGTTTGTACTCAAAAAAGAGCTTGTGAGCTACCTGCTGAAACCAATGTTCAATTTCATCAAGTGATTGGAATGTTTGGGCTTGGAAGGTTGGGGGAGGGGGAATTGTCATGTGGTGAAATTAGGATTTAATGGACGTAGTTCAACCCCACCTCTGTCCTCCCCTTATCTAAGGGGAGGAGAATGTTACAGCTAATACATCCCAATAGTGGTTTTCAGACTACAGACTGGTGGTATCTCCTCCCCTTGGATAAGGGGAGGACAGAGGTGGGGTCGACCCAGAGTTTTGGGACGGACACACATGCCCCTTCATGTCCCCTTTTTCATTAACCCACAGTTTCTTAAACCTTAAGTCCCTATATTTAGAATAACACCCAGCCTGAAATGGTTACCACCAAAGGAGCGCCAGCACTTTTAAAGGATTGGGAAAATCTTTTAGGGCCGTGAAAAAACAGCCCAAATGCTAATCCCATTTTGGGAAAAGCCCGTATTAGGAAGGGAACTGGGCCATTTTTAGCTTCTGAGGCCCCACTTACTTTTTTGTCTATGAATCACCATACCAATACATGTCTCTTGTTGTCCCTCGTGCCAGACGATTCCATGAATTATCTGGAAAACTGCCTGCTGTTCTCCAATCAGCTGATGAGCCACCTCTCCATTGAGGGCTTTTCTCTATGGCCCAAGGGCGGAAAAACGCCCGCCTACGAGTCGGGAAAAGTGCCCGAAAGTTTAAAGGAGGAAGCCGAGCATTTTGAATTGATGGGGCAGGAATGGATGGAAACCAAGGAGGGAGTTTGGTTTGCACTCAAGGGCGTTGGACAATGTTTTTTGGTGTCCAAGGATAAAGAGTGGTTGAAGGATTCCGTGCCTGAATTATGGGTCGGCGTGTTTAACCGTTTGGCCAAGGTACTTCGCAAGGCTTCCAAAGGCGGTGAGTCTTTAGATAAGAAAATGCAACAGCATTTGGACACCATCGTGGTGATGGCTCGCCGTTTGGGCAATAACATCCAAGAGGAGGAAGCCCGCAGAATGCTGGAATTGATTATCCAGTCGGGCGAGGACCTTATCGGAGAGGTGCAAAGCCAGCATGGCAAACAGGTGGTTCAGCCGGAGCCATTTTCCATCGGCCAGTTATGCGCTGAGTTGGAAGGGATTTATGGCCCAAAGGCCAGAGAAAAAGGCCTTACGTTCAGTTTGATTTTGTCGGGTGTTCCCGATGGACTGATGGGCGACAAGCTATGCATCCGTCAGGCTCTGATGCCTTTGCTGGATAACGCTTTGAAATTTACCCCGAACGGAAAGGTCGCGCTTGAAATCTTCAGCAAGGAAATCAAGGAAGGTTCCTGCCGTGTGCATTTTAAAATTGAGGACACGGGGGTGGGCATCACCCAAGACCGTCTTGGTCGCATTTTCGAATTCTTCTCGCCGAGCAATGACCTACTGCCAGATTCTTCTGGGGTGACTGGCTTGGGCTTGGGCATTAGCAAGAAAATCATTGAGGCCATGGACGGAAAGCTCTTGGTGCGCAGTGAGCCGAAGAAAGGCTCCACGTTCCACTTCGCCTTGGATTTGCCCCTTTCGGGACCGATGGAATCGGAGGGCGATGCGATTGATGCCGATTATACTAAGCTGAAAGGGGTGAGGGTGTTGGTGGCCGAGGACAATGTGTGCAACCAGTTGCTGTTGCAGAAGATGTTGGAAAATGTGGAGGCGGATTTTGAAATCGTGGATAACGGTTTGGATGCCGTGGAAGAGCTCAAAAGAAAGGTTTTCGATGTGGTGTTGATGGATGTGCAGATGCCCACCATGGATGGCTTGGAAGCTGTCCAGCAAATTCGCGGGGTGCTGAACCTTGGGATTCCCGTGGTGGCCATGAGTTCCCGTTCCGCCAATGCCGACCGTCTTCGCTATATGTACGCCGGCATGGATGAGCTTCTGGCAAAGCCTTTTGACAATGTGGAGCTTTCAACCGTGTTGATTAGCTTATTGCGAAAGCGCGGACAGGACGTCGGAAAGAAATGTTTTTCTCTGACCCGATTGGAGGAAATGGCTGGCAACGACATCCATTTTATCAAGAACATGATGAATTCCATGGTGCGTGATGTCACCGGTTTGTTGGGAGGAATTGCCTGTAGTTGGAAGCGCGGGGATATGGAGCAGGTGATTGATTTAGGGCATCAGCTTCGTGGCACCTGCGACTTTTTTGACGCCAAGATTTTGGTGGAGGCCATTGACGATATGGAGCAAGGTTTTGAGCAGAGCGTGGGACTGCGGGAGTTTGGGAATTGCGTCAACCAAGTGAAGCTGGCTGGCCATGAATTCCTGAGCCAGCTCAGGGGGGAGTTGACTTTGATGCGGTGATTGCATGTAGGTCATAAAAAATAGCCCTGACAGGTTTCCAAAATCTGTCAGGGCTATTTTTTTATGACTTACCTTTTCAAAGACTCAATTCAATCCGCTCTTTGCTATTCGCATGCACCGCATAAAAAGTTCCAGGCCACACATAGTTCGTTTCATTTGGCCCATGAATAAGCACACCTGTAAGCAGGGCATAGTCAAATGGCTCCTTGTCAGAAACCTCAATTAGACGTTCAAAATCGTCAATCATGATTTCATGTGTGACTTTTGTGATCGTCTTTAGATCGGGTTTCTCTCCGTACTCCAGTTTTTCAAATATTTTGGACTTCAGCGTGCTTTGTTCAATGTCGTCCAAGTCCATGTGAAAGTGAACCTTGCCAGATTCAATTTCAGAAACAATGGCGATCAATGCACCGCATGCCGATGAAGGTTTGTCTCTTCCTTCACGCATGACTTTACTCACCTCACCATCTTCAGAAATAGCGATATGTGGCATTCCTATAAACACATAGCGCTCTAAACCGTCAATGACTGGTGCGTGGCTGGTCGCCGCTGCAAATCCTGTTTTTCCCAAGGTCAATGGCCCAGCTAAGCTGGAAAAATTGAATACCTCTCCCCAAACCTTATCAGTTTGCTCCAGAAGAGGCATGGCGATTTCATCCCGACAAGTGGAGACACAGGCAAAGCTGTTGACATCATTAAAACCATGCTCCGTCAGTTTTGCATAGGTCTGAGCCAAGTAGTCATCCAAGGGGAGGCTACCAGGAAAGTGTTTATCAAGTGCTGATTGGAAGGTGGACATGGTGCGAGTGATTTTTAAAGTATGAAAAAGTGTTAAAGCGTTTTTGGTTGTAGTCAAAGCTAACTACTTCTCATGTAATACTTTATTAAAATGTGTTTGGGGCATTCGAAATGTTGATGACAGTTTCGGGTGCATTTCTAAAGTGCTCGAGGAGGTTTGGTGAT
Source organism: Bacteroidia bacterium (assembly GCA_030431525.1). Taxonomy (GTDB): domain Bacteria; phylum Bacteroidota; class Bacteroidia; order Cytophagales; family JAAEPT01; genus JAUIJC01. The sequence goes on from JAUIJC010000012.1 coordinate 34,299, forward strand.
TCTCGAGGCAGCTGCATCCAAGAGTAGGATCTTGGGTCCTCCTTCATCGGTAGGTGTAGAGACTTGATATTCACCTGTTAATCCACCTATAACTTGAGCGCAGTACACTTCTGCTAAGAATTTCTCATTTTCATAAATGTTTATACCTACTTCTTCAGGATCGTCATCAGAAATAAGAATTTCATAACTCAGCATTGGGTTTAGTGATTCTAGGCCTGCCAATAAGGTGTTGAGCATGTACCTTTCAATTTTGGAAAGCTTAGGGGCCATCGTTTCTAGTATTTCATTTTTAACATTTATTCGGTTTTCCATGGTCAAAAAATTGAATGATAAGGTTGTGAAAAACAGTTGTAATTACACGACTATGACTATTATGATTCCTGATAGATTCACTTGAAAGGTTTTCTGCTTTATGGATTAATATCCTATTGTTGTGACTTTGTTGCACAGACCTGAATCACCTTGAAGTGATTTCCACCTTACCCTAACCTCAGTAAAGTCCCGTAGCCGTCATTCGGTTGAGAATGCTAACTCCAATGTAGGCTTCGGTGGCCTGTGACTCAATATTTCGTAAATAGAATTTGTTACCAATAATTGTTTTGTAGCGATACATTGCGACCTCGACAAGACTTCGCTTGTGATATCCCTACTCCTCTTTCCATCGTTTTCTCCCCTTGTGATAGATTTCCTCGATGGCGTGGTTTCGTTCGGCCACATACGGTTTCATCAGCTCATCGTGGTATCTCGCATTACCGGGTGGTGGAATATGTTGTTTAATACCTCGTTCAAAAAGTGGTTGCCTACACCGTTCAAGGGCATCATAAGCACCGTCCCCATATAAATCTTTGATTTTATGGCCTTGTCCTTCAACCTCGTCAATAATGTCGTCAAGTATTTCAGCATCATGTATATCATTATGGGTGACCTGAACAGAAAGGATCGCTTGGCTTTCCGCATCCCCCCCCTAGATGTAATTTTCTCCACTTCCTACGCTTGGAAAACCCATATTTTCGGGCTTTCCATTCTCCCTCGCCATAGACCTTGATTCCCGTGGAATCCACCAAAAGGCTAACGACATGTTCCGGTATTGGCGAGGAGGCCCAGATGGTGATGGTTTTTGACCGGCGACAGACCAAGGTGTAGTCTGGAACCTTCAGGGGTAGCCGACACAAACGAAACAGACTTTCCAGTAGGTCTTGGGTCTGGCGGTAAGAAGTGCTTTGATGGTGAAGAAGAACTCAAAACATATATCGCTATAACGTCGCATACCGCCTTGTAATTGATGACCGGTGAACTGCCAGTTCCTCAATACCTCCTCGGTTAGCCAGATGTCAAGCGAACATCTCCCTTTTAGGGAATTATTATAGCGGGGCCAATCTCTGGTAGGGGTAATTGCGTTCATGACTGTATTGCGAAAAGGCGTGGGCTGAGTCTGTTTGTATCTACATTAACTACTCAGAAACCCACGTCTTTTATTGTGTCAGAACGTCAAAAAAAGGTGATTCAGGTCTGTGCAACAAAGTCTTGTGAACTGTCAAAAGCATTTGTAATGCTTTGTGGGATGGTGGGGATATTATAAATATTGTTTACGGTTTCGAACGCTTTACAAAAACGCCCGAGGAGGGAAGGTGTTTCGAATACTTTACAAAAGCACCTGATAAGGTGTTTTTTAATGATTGTAATAAAACACTTTCATTTGAATTTTAAGAACCGCCTCTACTTTATTCAATAGTTCCATTGCTTGATTTTCGTGATAGTCTAAATTTACAATCCTGACCTGAAGCTTTGAAAAACCTACGTTTGGTTTATAATTCAATAGATTCAAGGAGTTTTGTTTACCACAGCAAGGAGTCTCAAAAGTTAGGCTTGAAAAGTCTACCCAAGAAGCTTCTTCCATTTTAGTTGTCCAATCATCCATTGAAATTTCACTTCCACATAGGTTACAATGAACAGATTCAAAATATCCTCCTGCGTCTACAAAATATGGATTATCAAAATTCGATATTTCTATTTCGTTTGATGGATACGTACTTGACAAAGTATCCATTAGTTCTTTTCGTTTTTCAAGACTTATTTCAATGAATGGTTCTTCGGTTATAATTACAACATGGTTTCCCGAGTAAACTGCATCCTTTGGTTTATACACCATCTTATCTACTTCCTTACTTTTATCCATTTCCGAAGTCCTCCCTAAGCCACATGCAAGAAGCATTAAAGATTGCAGTGTGATTATTATATGTCTCACTAAAAATGTGTGCTAACAGTTGTGTAAACCCAATACTTGAGTTTATCCACCCTTATAGATGGAGGTTATAATATAGCCTGAATGGTGCTGAGAGCCTATTTTTTTTGATGGACCTGCTTTAAACAGTGATAGGGTTTAACCTACATCAAGAAGCCTTTTTTGCCTTCATTTTTCTCCCAACACTTATTCGAAGCCCCCTAAAATCATGGATTTCACCTGCCATTTTCGAGTATCACAAAACAAAAAGCTCGAACAATGGAGGGTGAAACCCATTTATTAGAAGTTATTCAAAGAGGTCAATGAAAGGTTCATCACCGTTTCACAAACCGGACAGTTTCATCACCGTTTTTGAGGTAATAAACACCTGTGGGTAGCGCTTGAATATTGATTTGTTGTCCAGTGCCCGAGGCAACTTCCTCTCCAGTGACATGGTAGAGTGTCCAAGAGAGGTCTTCGGTACCCTCTATGACCACTTGTGAGTGCGATGGGTTGGGGTAAACATAGAGCTGTTGTGAATCGGTTTGGGGGCTGGTGTTTCCAGTCAGGATTTCGTTGGGCTCCACAAACTTTGATAACAGCCGGATATAGTTCACTTGGTAATTGCAACTGTTCTCGGTGACTTCCCAAGAATTGATGGGCCACGAGTGGTTAAAGTCCATGTATGATTTTTGATCGGGCTGGCCGACAATCACGGAAATGTCAACGGCTTGGCATTTGGCATTGTTGGTTGCACTTCCACAATTGTTTGGGCAACAGTCGTCCCAATCGTATTTGGGATTAGGTCCTCCCACCAAGAAGGCAGGGGCAGGGCCATAGGTGGACACGCCCACCTCATCCCATAGGGCGCTTCCCTGATGGAACCATCCATGATAAAACTGGTTCACGGAATTTTCTGCGCCAAAGGCTCCCATGTTAGATAGGTAGGCTTTGGATAATGGGTTCACACCGTGTAAGTAATGGATATAGTGTTCGGCGACCTGAAGTGAGGCATCCTTGTTTGATGGGTCCAGCTCGTAGCTGTGCAATCCATAAAACATGAGCCCTTTAACGCATTTCTTAGAGTTGGATCCCCAAGTATAATCTTTCAGGTAAGCCAGATACGGGTCTTTCACATCTTGCACTGCGCCAAAATTGTGTGGCCCTTGCATGGCCGTCACATAGACCGACTTTATTTCCTCGGCCACTTCATTCGTGTGGTTAGGGACTTGGGTATAGTGGAGCAAGAGTTCCTGTTCACGTCCTTCAAAGGGATAGGCAAAGTTCCACTTCATCAAGTGGATTTCAGAGTAATTTGCGTCAAAAAAGTCACGGTAGGCTGTTTTTCCAGTCAATTCAAAAAGGTAGAGGGCCAGTCGCATTTTGTAAAACAATCGACCATAGTCATCGACCTCCTGCTGTCCGCCTCCGATACCCTTTGAACCGTAGGCTTCATCGTTGTTTTTCCAGATGACATCTGGGTTGTCGTTCGCCCAATCCCAAGCCTTTTCGGCATTGGCAGTCAGTGCCATTACTTTCGACTCCATTCCAAAGTCCTTCAGCACCAAGGCGCTCTTGGCATAAGCCGAACCTACACTCAATGCCGATGAGGTGTTGACATGGCCATAAAGGCTTTGCCCATTGGCTACTGATGGCGGACTGCCTTGGGCCACAGCCACAATTGAAATGACTGAGCCGTCGGGTTGTTGGAGGCGTTCTAAATATTCGAGCCCCCAAAGTGCTTCGTCGATGATGTCAGGACGACCATTGCCCGATTCCGGAATTCCATAATCATCTCCCCATATTTCAGGCCTTTCTTCATAAGCCTTGAACAGGTCAATGACATAGTCTGCCGTCCAACTTGAGTATTTGTTAAAATCGCCTGCGTCATACCAGCCCCCATGCAGGTCTTTCTCCGTGGTTGCATTGTTTGGGTCATCAAACGAACGGCATTGGGAGTCCTGCAATGGCCCCAAATGACTCGCACCATCTGCCCAGCCCTCACCCGCGTAGGGCGCTTCTTTCACAAAACCTGACCGTTGGTAGAAAAATGTGCGAACGGCCTGTTGTAGCACTTGATTATAGATCTGTTCGTCAATGGAAAACTCATAGGACCGTAGGTTGTTCGATGGATCCAGCACATAATATCGACCAGCCTCTTCAACCTCGGAGAAGTCAAACCACCAAGCTTGGTCGCCAGATGATGCATCCACGGCTCCTCCGTTCCATTCCTGAATGTTCGAAGTGAAGACATGATTGCCATTGGTGGCATCTACGAGGGCGAAATTGGTACTTGGCGAAAATGACTTTTGGGCATCTGGTCCTTCCTGAGGATTGCGGATAACCGCTATTTTTTCGCCAACAGGTCGATAGCCAAACTGATCGACAACAATGAATTCTGTGATGGATTGGGAGAATAATTGCTGTCCCGATAGAAGGAGCAAAAGCAGAAAGGGGGTCGAGATTCGCATCATACTATACTTTTTGGGGAGGAGATAATGAGGCCCATTTGAATGATTGGGCGAAGAGGTACAGAGCGTATAAGTTCGACAGGGAAATTATCGTCTGTAGTCCTAAAAATAAGAATTTCAAAATTCTATCCTTGGTATGGATGCGAAACCAAAGGGGAGGGACAGCAAAAAGCCCTGACAGGTTATGGGAACTTGTCAGGGCTTTTTTTGGGTCTTGGTTTTTTGAAGGCTTAACAGCCCAGTGTGCTCGAGCGTGTTTTATAACGCGTTCGAAACTGTAAATAGCATTTGTAATGCTTTGTGGGATGGTGGGGATATTAGAAATATTGTTGACTGTTTCGAACGCTTTACAAAAGCGCCCGAGGAGGGCTCGAGGAGGATTGCGCATAGGATTTGTTAGCACTAGTTTTCTCCTTTTTTTAAGGAGTCAAGTGTTCCATCCTCATTCCAGTAAGTCCAATCGTTCTGTTTCTTGCCATTCACGTATGAGCCATGTCCTTTTATTTGGCCACTCTTATAATATTCAGACCATTGCCTCTCTTTTTTTCCATCAAATCGGTCTCCTGTGGCCCTTGGTTGTCCGTTCTCAAAATACCAAGTTGACTCTCCATTGAATTTTCCACCTTTTGCCAGTCCTTTAAATCCTAGAAATAATTTTGGACCAAATTCAAATACGTATCCTTCACGTTTACCTTTCTCGAAGTTGATTAATGCCCCTACCTCCATATTGTCTCGAAAGTAAATTTGTGTCCCGTTTATTTGTCCATTGGAGTAGGGAATTATTTCTTTTATTCTCCCTATGCTGTCGAGTTTAAGGTTGTAATAGGTGTTTTTGTTAGTTGTATTTAACACCATTTTTTTAGGTTGTCCGTTGCCCCAAGTGTCTTTTGATACGTGGGCCTTATCGTGTTTTTCAGAACAGCCACATAGAACGATTGCTGTCAATAGAAGTGTCGATACTTTTTTTATTTTCATAATTGCTGGCAACGGTTTTCTAAACGCCCCACTATGGCGTTTAGCCACCTTTATAGATGACCCCGTGAATATAGCCCTAATGGGGTCTGTGAGCAAATTGTGTGTGAAAGGGACCTTTTTCCAACTGGCATTTATACAGAAGTAGTGTTTCAACTTTCACCCCAACACTTATTCACCAACCCCCAACACTTATTCGAAGCCCCCTAAAATCATGGGTTTCACCCGCCATTTTCGAGTATCACAAAACAAAAAGCTCGAACAATGGAAGAACAACAGCGTCCAAACAGACCATCATTTTTCAGTTCCAATCGCCTTAGCATCAAAGGCGCTTTATTGGTTTTTATGACTTTGCTTCTGCTCATTCCCGCCAAGATTGTGGAGGGGCTGATTGAGGAGCGCTCGCACCGCCAGCAGGAGGCTGTCAATGAGGTGGGGAAGAAGTGGGGTAATGAACAGACTTTGGTGGGGCCCGTTATTTCGGTGCCTTATTATGATGTGAGTAAACAAGGGCATCGCATCACGAGTTATGCTCATTTTTTGCCTTCAAAGTTGAAGGTCAACGGCACGGTGGATCCTGAGAAGCGCCGTCGGGGGATTTTTGAGGTGATTGTTTATAAGTCGGACCTGAAGGTGGAGGGCAGTTTCAAGCATCTCTCCAAAAATGCCAAGGAGTTGGGCATCCCGAATCTTCAGTGGGAGAATGCCTTTTTGCGCATGGGGATTTCTGATTTGCGTGGCATCAAGGAGGAGTTGTTCTTGAATTGGGACGGGCAGGAGATTCCTTTTGAGGCGGGAAGTCTTTCTAAGGATTTGATGTCCTCGGCGGTGAGTGCTCCAATTCAATTGCCTTTGGATAGCCTTGACCAGTTGCAGGATGTGGCCCATAATTTTTCATTTTCCTTGGCGCTGAAAGGAGCCAGTTCATTGAGTTTTTGTCCTGTGGGCAAGGAGAATGCGGTGGAAATCAGCTCGCCGTGGAACAGCCCAAGTTTTCAGGGAAGCTACTTGCCGGAGTATGAGCTGGACAAAAATGGCTTCAAGGCGAAGTGGAATGTGCTGGCGCTCAACCGTCCGTTTCCGCAAGCTTGGTCTGGAAATACATACTTGCTTGAGCAATCTTCATTTGGCTTTAGCCTGCATCAGGGTGTGAATAACTACCAAAAATCGTTGCGCTCAGCCAAATACGCCATCCTTTTTATCGGCCTGACGTTCCTCGGGTTCTTCTTTGTGGAAATGCTTTACAAGAAGGGGACGCATCCGTTTCAATATGCCTTGGTCGGCTTTGCGCTGTGCCTGTTTTATACCTTGCTGGTGTCCTTTTCGGAACACATTAATTTTAATGCGTCGTATTGGATTTCCACGGCTATGACCATTGCTTTGATTTGCTTGTACGCCATGGGGATTTTCAAATCGAAGCGACTTGGGGGCGCCATGGGCGGGATATTGCTGGGTATTTACAGCTTTATCTTTGTCATTATCCAGTTGGAGGATTTGGCTTTGTTGGCTGGTAGCTTGGGACTGTTCTTTATCCTTGCGGTGGTGATGTTCTTCTCGAAAAGGATGAATGAGAAGGAGGTAGGATAAGGGAGGGTTTTGTTTTTAAACCACGGAGAAAGGGAGGGAAGGAGGCAGGTATGTTGGAAAAGGAATTTTAACCTCACTTTTGAATCCTATATGCCTCCCTTTCTCCTTCCCTCCGTGGTTAAAAAGTAAATTACCTCCCAGTAAAAAACGACCTCATATTAAATGCGTAAACCCTAATAGCCACTTCAGGCTGTTAGGGTTTTTTGTTTTGGGAGGAAATCAACGGCGATTTTGGTTAAGAGTGTTTATAAAAAAGTGTGGTGGATGAAGCTTGTCCTGCTGATTATGGTTGGAATGGCTTTGCCGTGCTTTGCCCAATCATCTAAAAAGGAGGAGCGGAAGGAAAAGAAGAAAAGCGAAGAGTCCTTGTTCAAGGATACCACGGATGGAAAGTTCGATATCTCCCGCTTTTTAATAGACGCCAAAGGGGTAATTCCTGTACCGAAAATCATTACTGAGCCGGCCTTGGGTAATTTTGGTTTGATGTTAACGCCTGTGTTTATCAAACCAAACAAGCCATTAAAGGAAGACTCTCTTAAATATACTCCACCCGATTTGACCGCAGGATTTGCGGGATATACCCTGAATGGTACATGGGCTGTTGGTGGTATGCATATTGGGTTTTCACCAAAATATCATTTGAAGTACCGTTTTGGAGGGGGCTATGCGAATGTGAATATGGACTTTTTCCAGACCCTACCTGATGTCGGGGAGCAGAAGTTCAGTTTCAACTTTAAGACGATTCCAGTGTTTGTCTCCCTGATGAAACGAGTGGCGAAAACCGATCTCTATTTAGGCTTGCAATACACCTTTTTGAATACCCAAGTAAATCCAGAGTTTGATGGCCCGCTTCCTGAGTTTTTGAGGGAGAATAATTTGGATAGCCGAGTGAGTTCCATCGGTGCCGTTGCCATGTTTGATACCCGCGACAATTTCTTCACGCCAAACAAAGGCTTGGCGTTGAAAACGGAATATATGGTGAATGCTTCGTGGACGGGCAGTGATTATGATTATCAGAGGATCAATTTTTTTGCGCTGGATTTCATCCCCATCAAGAAGAATTGGATTAGCGGATTTCGATTTGAGTACCAACAGGTATTCAATAATCCACCTTTCTATTTGCTCCCAATGATCGCCATGAGAGGGGTGCCCAAGTCAAAATACCAAGGCAAGTCCACCTTTTTGCTTGAGACAGAACAGCGTGTTGATTTTGTTCCTAGATGGAGTGGTGTAGGTTTCTTGGGAGCAGGAAAGGCCTTTGGTGGAAACACCAATTTGAGTGAAGACAGTTTTGTGTTTAATGCGGGAATCGGTTTTCGCTATTTGATGGCAAGGCTTTTTGGATTGAGGGTTGGAGTTGATGTAGCCATTTCCAATGAAGATTGGGGGTATTACATTGTGTTTGGCCAAGCTTGGAATAGTCGGGGTTGAGGCAAGATGGACACAGGTATCAAGCTCTGAAGTTATGAAGGGAGGTGATATGAAAATCAGTTCTGCGTAACTTCGGTCAAATCGCAATTTTTATCCTGTCAGAATGCCTAATGAACTCACGCCTTTTTATACGTTTTCTCAGTTCTTACAAGAAGATTTAGCCACCTGGGGAAATAAGTTGGTGAAGCATCATGAAAACTGTATGAATGAAGCTCCCAGTCGGGAGCAAAAAGTTGCATGGAAAAACTGCTTTGAGTTTCTACAAGATGTATTAGCGCCATTTTCTCAGCTGCCAGGAGAAATCATTTTTGAATATGAGCTTCCTCGAGAAAGGGGAAGGCGACCTGATGTGGTTTTGCTGCTGCAGCATCAGGTATTAATCCTTGAGTTTAAGGATAAGTCCACAGCGAAACAGGCCGATTTTGAACAGGCGTTAAATTATAGAAGAGACATTGCCAGCTACCATTCAGCATCGCATGAGCTGGAAATGACTGCGGCATTGGTAGTAACAAAAGGGGCTGCATCACGTCAAAAGGACAATATTCATATTGTTGGAAAAGAAGGCTTAAGAGACCTGCTCAATGACCTGATTCAAGAATCCATAGTTTCCCCCAAAAAATTCTGCAAAGGACTGGATAAATGCGGATTACGAGGCGTTGCCAAGCATTACAGAATCTGCAAGAATTCTATTTCAAGAAGGGACATTTCCTTCTATCAAGAAGGCCCAAAGTGCAGGTATTCCCCAAACTATTTCACTATTAAAAACCCTGGTTGATACTGCAAAAAGGGAGAACGCTCATTTTTTGGTGTTGATCACAGGCGTTCCTGGAGCAGGCAAAACATTGGTAGGGCTTCAATTTGTTCATGAAGTTGATGAGGCGATTTACCTTTCAGGGAATGGGCCATTGGTGAATGTTTTGAGAGATTTATTGGGGCAGCGGTTTGTCCATGATGTGCATGGATTTTTGAAACAGTATGCCAGTAACAATGCGCCACAAGAGCATATTTATGTTTATGATGAGGCGCAAAGGGCTTGGGACCAACAGAAAGTACAGCAACGAAGGCCTCGTGGTTTTTCTGAGCCAAGTGATTTTATCAGGATAGGAGAGCGGAAAGAATGGGCAGTGATGTTGGGACTTATTGGCCAAGGGCAGGAAATCCATTTGGGTGAAGAATCGGGCTTGATGCTATGGAAAGAGGCTTTGGAGGGGGGCGCCAAGGAATGGAAAGTGTTTTGTCCTGAACAACTCAAAGCGCTATTTGGAACGCCTCAAGTGCATGAACAGTTGAATTTAGATGTGTCTCTTCGAACGCATTTAGCCGATGATTTACAGGCTTGGACAGAAGCATTGTTGCAAGGAGATATTCAAACTTGTCAGGATCTGATTAAAAAGGTGCGTGGTGAAGGCTTTAGTATTCACTTAAAACGTGATTTACCTGCGACCAAAGATCACGTCAAGAATCTTTATGCTGGGACTATTGACAAGCATTATGGCCTAATTGCATCCTCCAAAGGGCAAGTCCTCAGGCAGTTTGGTGTGGATAATAGTTTTGACGCAACCAAGTCTGTAAATCAAGTGCAGTACTATACGGCTTTACCTAAATCACCCAACTCATGTTGTCAACTCAATCATGTGGTGACAGAATTTGGTTGTCAAGGCTTGGAGTTAGATTACCCTATCGTTTGTTGGGATGATGATCTGATTTTTAAAAATGGGGGCTGGGTTGATACGTACCCAAATAGAAAAGCACGGGACTCCTTCAAATTAAGGTTAAATGCCTACAGGGTGTTGCTAACGCGGGGTAGAGACGGAATGGTCATTTATATTCCTCCATCCGAAAAACTTGATTCAACTTTTGAGCTTATCAAGCAAGCAGTAACTCCTTCAAGCTAATCTAAATAGGTCAAGTACCACAGAGAACTCAATCGCCTGAGCTCTCTGTGAACTTACTTAGCATTATTGGTTGCTTATTTTTTTAACCGCAGGAATATCAGCTGGTGCCCATTCTAAACCCATAAGCTTGTGGGGAGGAAGCCACACAAGTTTTGCATGTTCAGCATTTTGGGGAGTTCCTTTTCTAATTTTCGAATGGAAGGTTTGAAGATGTACCCTAAACGCCCCATAGTCATGAAGGGTGTCTTCAACCATGTTGAAAACATCTATTTCACAATGGAGCTCTTCTTGGATTTCACGCTTAAGCGTTTGTTCAGGTTGCTCACCATCTTCCACCTTGCCTCCTGGAAATTCCCAAAGGTTGGGTAGTGACATTTTTTCCGAGCGTAGTGCGCAAAGAATCTCTCCTTGTGCATTGGAAATGATCGCCCCAACTACCCGTATTGTTTCTTTATGTGCCAAGGGGATGAAGCTTTATTTCCTCTTAAAAGTAAACTTCGCCATGCTTGGCGTAACCGCTGAACCATTTCCCAAAGGCGCTGAAGTGATTTTTGCGATGTTCTCGGCTGGGTTGGTATCGTCGTTTGGGGAAGTGAAATTAAATCCGCTGTCCGTGCCGGCATCATACGCCTCGGTTTCCACGGTGAGGCTATCCAAGAAAGTGCCATTTTCATAGAGGGCCACATTCTCCACGGCAACAAACCAATCTGGGCTTGGGGCAATCATGCTCACCACGGTTACCAACGGATATTCTTTGGAGACTTCAATTTCGAAGGTGGTACTGCTGGTGCCAGTTGGCAGTCCGCCAGCTACAAATTCATCTTCTATTAAATCGGTGTCGTCCTCCAGCTGGTCAATTTCCGCATTAAGAATGTCAGTTCCACCAGTTTCGGCCATGTCTTCCATGCCTTCGCTGGCCAACTCACCTTCCTTAAAGAAGGAAACGCCTTCTTTGTGTACCATGCCAATGGCTGGCGAAAAGTGGTCATTATCAGGGAAATCTGTTGGGTGGCTGGTGCTGTCCCAAGTTCCTGTAAAAGTGACAACATAGGTGACATCATCGTCAATGTTGCTCTCATCATCGTCGTTGTTACAAGAGGCAAATGCCAAGGTGCCAATGCCAAGTAAAAGGAGTTTTTTGAAAGTGTTCATGGTCAAAGATTTATGTGCGTAACGTTTCCAATAACGTAATGTTGTGGAAGCTTTCCGAACGAAAATTTCGGCATTCCGCTTAGGAATGTTGAATTTGCATGTTCTCGGCTTAGCATTTTGGGTAGTTGTACAAAGCATAATGTATCAAGTACACTGATTGCCCAATGGAACCATTCATGGTACAGAATACATTGTACTTGAAACAGCGCTAAGCCTTATCCTTTCCGAGTCGATTCTGGTTCGGAATGACTCCCATATATGAAGTTTACAGATCTTGGGCTCATCGAGCCAATATTGAACGCCCTCCAAGAGGAAGGCTACGAGCAACCGACACCTATCCAAGGCCAGTCCATTCCTTTGATTTTGGAAGGCAGGGATTTGTTGGGTTGTGCACAAACCGGCACGGGTAAAACTGCCGCATTTTCGATTCCTACCCTTCAAATCTTGCAAGGCAAGGTGACCAAGGGGAAACCGAAAATTAAAGCCTTGATTTTGACGCCAACTCGTGAGTTGGCCATTCAAATTGGAGAGAGTCTTGAAGCCTATGGGCGATTTTTACCCTTGAGGCATACCGTCATCTTTGGTGGCGTGACTCAAAAGCGCCAAACCGATGCATTGGCCAAAGGTATTGACGTGTTGGTAGCGACACCGGGACGCTTGTTGGACTTGATGGGACAGGGTTTTATTGACCTTTCAGCCATCGAGTTTTTCGTGTTGGATGAGGCCGACCGCATGTTGGATATGGGCTTTGTGCATGACGTAAAACGCGTTATCAAACAATTGCCTTCCAAGCGTCAGTCCTTGTTCTTCTCGGCTACCATGCCACCGTCGATTGTTGAATTGGCGGGAACAATTTTGACCAATCCAGCCAAGGTGGAGGTGGCGCCAGTTTCTTCTACGGCGGAAACTATTCAGCAGTCAGTATTCTATGTAGGCAAACGCGACAAGCGCAAACTCTTGGTGCATTTGCTCGCCAACGAAGACATTGACCGTGTGCTGGTCTTTACCCGAACCAAGCACGGAGCCAACCGTGTGGTGAAGGATTTGGACAAGGCGGGCATCACTGCCGAGGCGATTCACGGGAACAAATCTCAGAATGCTCGACAGAATGCTCTGAACAATTTCAAGTGCAAGATTACTCGTGTGTTGGTGGCCACTGACATCGCCGCTCGTGGTATTGATGTGGATGAATTGACATACGTCATCAACTTCGAGTTGCCGAATATTCCAGAAACTTACGTTCACCGTATCGGTCGTTCGGGACGAGCTGGAGCTGATGGCGTGGCTTATTCCTTCTGTGATTTGGAGGAAAAGCCTTACATGCGGGATATCAATAAACTGATCAAGCAACAGGTTCCTGTGGTGGAGGATCACCCATATCCGTTGGACGAAGAGGCTGAAAGGCAACACGCCAAAGAAAATCCTCCACAACAACGAGGAGGAGGTCGTCGTCAAGGTGGCAATCGCCCGAAAGGTGGCGGTGGCGGTCAACGTCCTAAAGCAAAAGGCCAAGGCAATGGCAATTCACGCGGAGGAAATTCTGGCGGTGCCGGAAATGGCCGAAGTGGTGGTGGATTTAAGAAAAAAGGAGGGAAACCTCGTTTTAAGCGCGACTAATTTTAGAATTTTAAACCACGGAGAAAGGGAGAAAAGGAGCAGGTTGTCATTCAAATTTGAACGATAAGGGTCTCCTTTCCTCCCTTTCTCCGTGGTTTAAAAAAGAAATCTCCTGAACCTTTCTTTCAAAAGTGTTCTCTGTGGTTCAATAATTTATAGGCTAACTTTGCATCAGGAAAACCAATCCGTAAAGCGTTGTGATTCCAAAGGATACGGTAGATAAGATTTACGACAGCATCGACATCGTGGAGGTGTTGGGCGACTTTGTGGAACTGAAAAAGAAAGGCCGGAACATGTGGGCCTGCTGTCCGTTCCACAACGAAAAAACGCCTTCCTTCTCGGTTGCGCCCGAAAAGGGCATCTACAAGTGCTTCGGCTGTGGCGTGGCGGGTGACTCCGTCAAGTTCGTCATGGAGCACGAGGGGATGAGCTATGTCGAGGCGCTTCGTTATCTGGCAGGAAAGTACAACATCGAGATTGTCGAGGTGGAAGCCTCGCCTGAGCAACAACAGCAGAAGAGCGAGAAGGACAACCTTTACATCGTTCTTGATTACGCCAAGGCGTACTACCGCAACAATTTGGAGAACAATCCGATGGGTCAGGCCATCGGTAAAAGTTATTTCCGCGAACGCGGATTTACAGAAAATACGATTGAGGCCTTTGATTTGGGCTATTCCATGGACGAGTGGGATGGTCTGAGCAAAAAGGCCCAGAAGGATCATCACAATATCGAGACCTTGGAAAAGGCTGGTCTCTTGCGTCGCAAAGAGGACCGTGTCTATGATTATTTCCGTGGTCGCGTCATTTTTCCTATCCACAACCTTTCGGGCAAAGTCATCGCCTTTGGCGCCCGAATCCTGACCAACGATAAGAGCCAGCCCAAGTACCTCAACTCACCGGAGACTGAGGTTTATAAAAAGAGCAAGGTTCTTTACGGGATCTACCAAGCCAAGAACGCCATTCGCCAACAGGACAACTGTTATTTGGTGGAGGGTTATACCGATGTGATTTCCCTTTATCAGGCAGGTGTTCAAAACGTGGTGGGCTCCTCAGGAACCTCCCTCACCGAAGGGCAGGTGCGTTTGGTGAACCGTTTCACCAAAAACATCACCGTTCTTTATGATGGTGACTCGGCCGGACTCAAGGCTTCCATGCGTGGTGTGGATATCATTCTGTCTGAGGGCATGGATGTGCATGCGGTGTCTTTCCCTGAAGGGGAGGACCCTGACAGCTATGTCCGCAAAATTGGTAGTTCCGCCTTCCAGAAATATCTGGAGGAAAACCGCCAAGACTTCATTTCCTTTAAGGTCAGCGTCTATTTGGCGGAGGCTGGAAATGACCCTGTGAAAAAGGCGGAGGCCATTTCCGAGATTGTGGAAAGTATTGCCAAGGTGCCCGATGGCATTCGTCAGGCTGTTTTTATCCAGCAATGCGCGAATCTCTTGGGCGTTTCTGAGGATGTACTCAACCGTGAGCTGGACAAAAAACTGAATCGGAACATCCAGCAGGAGCGCAAGCGCCAAGAGCGTGAGGCGAGAAGGGCTCAGAACAAACCTACTCAGCCTTCCTCGCAGGGGCTACCGCCGGATTTGCCTCCTGAGGATATTTATGTTCCTATTCCAGATGAATATTTGGCGCAGGAGGCAGGCTTGCCACCTGTGGTTGATCACGGGAATAAATCCACCCATAAGTCGGAATGGGAAACCATCCGCTTCCTGATTCATTACGGCGCCATCGAACTCGACGACGGGAGTTTCTTGGGGCAGTTCCTTTTGCAGGAAATTGCAGAAGTGGAATTTAAGGATGCTCGCTTGGCCCAGATTGTTAGCGTCTACCGCGAAAAATTGGAGGAGGGTGTGATGGCCGAACCAAAGCATTTTCTCCAAAGTCCCGACGAGGAAACCAAGCAAGTCATCGTGGAAATGCTCGCCGATGTCGAGGACCTCAGCGAAGGTTGGGAACAACGTGAAATCTATGTTTCCGATGAATCCAAGGACCTTTCAAAGGCCCTCGTCAATGGTGTCCTTCGCCTGAAATGGCGCAAGGTCCGCCAAATGCTAAAGGATAACCAACCCAAGCTTCTGGAGGCGAAAACGCCGGAGGAAACCATGGAGGCGATTCAGGAATACCAGCAGTTGAAGCAGATGGAAGCCGAGCTTGCGAAGATGCTGGGGATTGTGGTGGGGTGATGAAAGCTCATTTTAGTTCGAAATTTTTAGGTTTTTCCACTCAAGAAAACATCCATTATTTCTGCACTTACGTTGCTTTTTAGCTTGGAATGGAGGTTTTAAGGTGGGATATTCGAAGCCATGTTTAATAAGCAATTTCTTTTCTCGAAAAGGGAGTGTCCCTGTTTAGAGGGTTGGAACCGAAATGATTTCAAAGATTATTTCCTTTACACTCATCCTGAGTTGAATTTTTCTCGAGAGGAGAATGAAAGTCTTGAAGTGTTTTTGGTGGGGGATATACTTGATGCGGAAAACACGAGTCTCACCAATCAAGAAATACTTGGGGATGTCCTAGCAAAAAATGATTCCCCATCAGCCCTATTGGAGGCATTTGGTCACTATTGTGGTGGGTTTCTCGTCTTTGTTGACGATAGAAGCTCTGATGAACAATTTGTTTTTGGGGATACAGCCGTAACTCGGGAGCTATTTTATTACCAGGTTGGACCAACGGAAATAATTGCTGGTTCTCAACCTAACATTATAGAGAAAGTACAATCCTTGGAGAAGTACTCAAGCCAGGAGGCAAGATCGTTTTATGAATCTCCAATTTTTTCGAGTAAGCAGGTCTATGTGGGGGACCAGACAGAGTATATGGGCGTTCGTAGACTTAAGCCCAATAAGGTCTTAAATATTAAGACTGGTAATTTTGATCGATTTTTTCCAAGGAAACCCTTGGAATCTTTAGCCCTTGATGAAACTGTAGAAAAGGCAGCCAAATCTATTCAGGGCTTTTTAGAGGCTGCTTCCAAAAGGCAGCAACTTGCCATACCTGTAACTGCTGGATGGGAGAGCAGAGTTTTACTGGCTGCCAGTAAACGGATAAAGGAGCAGGTGTACTATTTTGTGGTTAAACACCCTGGGTATACTGATGATCATCCTGATATAAAAATTCCCCAGAAGTTACTTCAAAGGTTAGGGTTGAAGTTGAATGTGTTGGAGTATCCCCAGGATGTTCAATTGACCAATAATGAGAGAGAGGAAATTTTGCAGGATTTTTCAAATCCAAGATTTCGAATTTTCAACTATGTTCGCCACGCTCTAGCTAATAACTTCACTGGTAAGTTAGTGGTGAATGGCAATGTGAGTGAGGTGGCTAGGATGCAATGGGATGAAATTGACTTTCCATCAGCTTGGTCCGTCGCTGTGGCTCAGGAATGCTCGAATTCAGAGTATGCCTCAAAGATTTATAAAGATTGGTTCGAGGAGGCTTCTCCAACTTTTGTGGAGAATGGATATCGAGTGTCTGACATGTTGTATTGGGAAGAGAATTGCGCAAATGTGGTTGCCAAGACTAATACAGAGTTTGGTTGGAAAACGGAAGTGTTCCAACCGTTTAATTCCCGACACTTATTAACAACAATGATGTCGGTGGATAAAAAATACCGACAGAAGCAGAATCCAGAGTTTTATGCCAAAATGGTGAGGTTGCTTTGGGAAGATTGCCTGACTGAACCGGTTAATCCTGGTTTCAAAAAGCAGGTGATTCGTTGGATGCAGAAATTGGGAGTTTATGGCGTCTACAGGAACGGTTTATTCAAGCTTCAGATGCTTTTAAGCAGCCAAAAGGGCAAGATAAAGCAGTAGTAGGGTTGAAAGAGTGAAAAGAAAGTGGTAATGACAAATAAGGAAGTTTGGTTAGGGCGGTATAGCAAAGCTGCTCTTTCGGAAAAGGATGGTGAAATCCTAAAGCGCTGTGAAGGCAAGCGAGTGCTTGATGTTGGTTGCGTGGGGCAGGTAAAGTCTTACAAAGGTGATGAGTGGCTGCATGGAAAGATTTCCAAGGTGGCCAACGACCTCGTTGGGGTTGATATAGACAGAGAGGGGGTGTTAGCCTTGAAGAAGGAGGGACACAACGTTTTTCATTTGGATGACCTAAGCCCTGCCGAGTGGCAGTTTGAGGTTGTGGTGATGGGGGATGTTATCGAGCATATTGGTGATGTTCAAGCCTTTCTAAGCTTTTACAAAGAGTTTCTCTCCGACGAAGGAGAGATGATTATTACCACTCCTAACCCATTCAATTTCAGGCAGCTGATGTCTGTGTTGTTGTTTAAGGAGCCAAGTGTGAACGCCGAACACACCTGTTGGCTTGACCCAATAACCCTTACCGAAGTTTTTGATAGGTCAGGGTTGAAGATTAAATCATTCCTTTGGTTAAAGGAGTACAGTAATCCCAAAACATTTACTTCCAAGATTACCCATGGCGTGAGTCGGATATTTTACGCAATTAGGAGGTTCTATTCGCCAAACTTTATGTTTGTGGTGGGGAAATGAAGAGAGTGTTGATTTGTGTACCCTTTTCCTTGGAGGTGAAACATGCAAGGGTTGCTTTAGAGGAAAAGATTTTGGTGGAGCAGGGCTGCGAGGTTGACCTATTCTCAGGTAAAGATTCCGTGAGTACCTCATGGTGGGTGAAAGTCTTGAACATCTTGACCTTAAAGTATTTTGAATGGGGCCATGTTTTTGAGATGGCCAAGAAGGCAAAGGCCTATGATGTGGTTTTGTTTTATAACCTAAAGCTACTGCCCTTAACCTTGCTCAATTCAGGAAAGGACAGACGAATGGTTTATCAAACCCTAGATCATAATGTTAGTTACCATTTTTATGAATTGGCAAAGCGGCTTTCTCCTTTGTCGATTTTCAAGCCTGCAATTGTAAATGTATTCTCCTTTTTTGAACGTCGTTTGAGCCAAAAGGCCGATGCGGTAATGGTCAATTCCTTTCCCTTAGGAGAATACCTTTCTGGAGCAATTGTTAACTTGTACAGTTCCCCTTTTGAGGGGCTAAGCCTAGGAAGCAATTCTAAAAATCCCTTTGCGCTAATTTACTTTGGAAAGTTGTCCAAGGAGAAGGGGGCTGAAGAGTCTGTGCATTTGGCGGAAAGCCTAAAGATTCCTTTGTTTTATTTTGGCCGTCTCGGTGATCAGAGCACTGAGAAGCTAGTCAAGAACTCTCCATGGGTTAAGTATCAAGGGAATTTTGAGATTGATGCCTTGGGTTTAGAAATTCAAAAGCTTTCTTCCTCATATAATCTTCTGGGTGTGAGTTTGATTCACTCCATCCATTTAAGTTATGAGATTCAAGAAGCTAACAAGGATATCGACTACTTGGCTCTCGGAATTCCCATAGTAGGAAATAGAAGAAGGCCCACCTTTGAAAAAATTGAGATGGGCTGTGGAGTTCTTATGGAGGATGTTGAGCAATTATTTGATTTCCAAGCTTACCGAAAGGCTAGTAGAAAAGCCTTGAAGCTATATCAGGAAGTCTATGCGCAAGACAACTTTAAAAATCATTTGTTAAAAGCTGTTTTAGGTAAGGGTTCACTATGAGAGAAATAAAGTTATTCATGACTGACGTAGATGGTGTTTGGACCGACGGAGGTATGATATACGATGAAGGGACTGGCAATGAGCTGAAACGGTTTAATGTCAAGGATGGAGTAGGAGTCATTCTGCTTCGCTCAGCTGATATACCTACCGCAATTTTGACCGGTGAAAACACGGAGATTGTCGCTCGAAGGGCTAGAAAGTTAAAAATTGACAATTGTTTTCTCGGCGTAAAAAACAAGGTAGCTGTTGCTGAAAAATTGCTGGAACAGTTGGGTATTTCTTGGGAAGAAACGGCCTTTATCGGGGATGAAATAAATGACATTTCCATCATCAAAAAAGTTGGTTTAAGCGCTTGTCCCTCTGATGCGGCGGGCTATGTAAAGGATATTGTGGATGTGGTCTTGACAAAAAAAGGTGGAGAAGGCGCTTTTAAGGAGTTTGTTGAATTCTACTTTATGGAGCGTGGTGAGCTTGACCAAGTGGTAGACAAAGTGGTTGAGGAGATGAATGTTTGATTGAGTATTGAGTATTGAGTCCAGAGTACGGAGTCTTCCCATATTGAATGGTTCCTTACTCAAAACTCGCTACTTAGTACTCAGTACTTAGTACTGAAAATGAAAAAAGAAACTTTAATCAAGTCGTTGATTGCCTTGGTCGTTTTTATGGCGGTCACGGCCATATACTTTTATCCACAGGTTTTTGAAGGCAAGGGTGTAGCTTCACATGATATTGCCATGTGGAAAGGGGCAGCTAAGGAAATTATTGATTTCCGGGAGGAGCATGGAGAAGAGCCATTATGGACTAACTCGATGTTCAGCGGTATGCCTGCCTATACAATATCGACTAGATATGATAGTAACTTGATAGGCTACCTTAAAAGGGGCTTAGGGCTTGGGTTGCCACATCCTGCATCTACATTTTTTATAGCCTTCCTATCATTCTTTGTGTTAATGAGGTGTTTTAAGGTCAAACCCCTTGTCGGAATGGTTGCGGCTCTTGGGTTTGGCTTGGCTTCCTTCATGCCCATTAGTATTGCGGCTGGGCATAATTCAAAGGTAATGGCCATTGCCTTAGGACCATTGTTGTTGGCTGGGGTTCATCTGATTTATGAGAGAAAATATCTCCTAGGTTTTGCTCTAGCAGCATTGGGGATTTCCCTGGAGTTGGTGGCTGGTCACCCACAGATTACCTACTATTATGGGCTTTTGATTTTAGCCTATGCAATTTTCCGTTTAGTTGATTATTTAAAAGAGAATCTACTCCCAGAATTTTTCAAGGCTTCAGTTATAGCCTTGTTGGCAGGTGCCTTGGGATTCATGCCGAGTGTTGCGCAGCTGTGGACTACGATGGAATACAGCAAATATTCCACACGAGGAAAGTCTGAATTGCAGCAAACGGTTCAGGAAGGTGATGCCGAAGATGGTCTTGGCCGTGATTATGTGTTTAAATGGAGTCAAGGATCTTGGGAAAATTTGACTTGGATGATTCCTTATTTTCAGGGAGGTGCCAGTGTAGATTATGTGAAGAAGGGTTCTGATTCTTATCAATGGTTTCAGCAACGTGGCTATCCTGAGGAGCAGATTCTGCAGCAGCGTCTTCCATATTACTGGGGAACGCAGCCATTCACGGCTGGGCCAATCTATATGGGAGCAGTGATTTGTTTCCTCTTTTTTGTAGGAGCATTCTTTGTCGAGGGACGCATCAAGTGGTGGTTGGTCGCTGGAGTTGTGTTGTCACTATTGTTGTCAATGGGTAAGAACTTCCCGTTGTTCAACAATTTGATGTATGATTACTTCCCGATGTACAACAAGTTCCGAACAGTGGCCATGTCCGTGATGATTGCGCAGGTGAGCTTGGCGATATTGGCAGGACTTGGCCTTCAGGCGATTCTTCATGGGGAGCTTAGAAAAGATTGGCAGAACCGCCTCTTGATCGCTTTTGGCTGTTCGGGTGGATTGGCAATTCTTGTGCTCCTTTTCGCTCAGGTATTTGCTGACTTTGCAGGGCAGGGTGATGCAGGGATGATTCAGCAAGCTCCAGGTTTGGTCGAGGCGCTTAGGGCAGATCGAGCGGCAATGTTGACCTCTTCGGCTTTCCGTTCATTCTTCTTGATTCTGTTGGCTGCTAGTGCACTTTGGGCTTATTTGAAGTTTAATATGAAGCCTATGGTTGCTTCGGCAATTTTGGCTGCCTTGGTGGTTTTTGACCTTTGGGGTGTTGATTGGAGCTATCTGAATCAAGATAACTTCAAAGAGAATGCGATTGATAGTCAACTGAATCCTTCGCCGGCGGATCAGGTGATTTTGAAAGATGCCAAAGGCAAAGAGGGTACATATCGTGTGTTTAACGCGAACAATCCTTTTAACGAGGCTAATACTTCTTATTATCATCAATCCATAGGAGGGTATTCTGGCGCTAAGATTCGTCGTTATCAAGAATTGGTGGAGAATCAGCTTTCCACAGGAAACCAGCAGGTGTTGGCCATGCTTAACACCAAATATGTGGTGACGCCTCAGGGGAGGTTAAGTAAATTCCCTGGCTTGGGGAATGCTTGGTTTGTGAACAAGGTGGAACAAGTCGGTTCGCCTGATGATGAGTTGGACTTTTTGGGTACCAAAGATTTCAAGGCTTCCCAAGTAGCAGTAATTGATACTACCAAATTTGATGCGAAGCCTGATTATTCTTTGAATGGTTCTGAAAACATCAAGTTGTTGGATTACCAGCCAAATGCTCTGAAATACCAAACTAAGAATGCTAAGGAAGGCTTGGCTGTATTCTCCGAAATCTACTATCCAGCTGGATGGAAGGCAACGATTGATGGTTTACCTGTCGAAATCAAGCGTGTGAACTACGTTTTGCGTGCCTTGGAAATTCCAGAAGGTGATCACACCGTGGAGTTCAAGTTTGAACCGCGCTCTTACCACCTTGGCAGCACGATTTCCTTAATAGGGTCCATTTTGGTGCTAGGTATCTTTGGTTTGGCTGTGTTTATGGAGGTAAAGAAGAAATGAGTACCAAGTATCAAGTAGAGAGTACCAAGCTATGAGCTGGACTTGATACTTGGTACTCTCTACTTGATGCCTAATGGGAATCATCCAACGCAAAGGATTTGTCACCACATTGGTTATCTACTTGGGCGTCGCCTTGGGATACATCAATGTGGTGATGCTTTTTCCAAAGTATTTTACGCCCGAGGATCTTGGGCTCCGTTCCACTTTGGTTGATTTCGCTACTTTGGTGAGTCAGTTAGCCATGTTTGGGTTTACTGGGGTCTTGCTGAAGTTTTTCCCTCATTTTCGGGATAAGGAAACGAAGGAGAGAAGTGCCTTTGTGTGGATTGGTCTCCTGATTCCTTTGTTGGCTTTTTCGGTTTTGGCTGTCTTGATATTTTTCTTTCAAGACCTCATCAAGGGAGAGTATATTGAGAAGGCTCCAGCCTTTGTAGAGTACTTCTACTTGGTTTTTCCTTTGATTCTGTTCATAACGTTCAACACCCTTTTGGATGCACATTGTCGGAATTTGATGCATACAGTCTATTCCAATTTCTTGAGGGAAGTAGTCTTGCGCATCAACTTCTTCTTGCTGATTGTGTTGGTAGCAGTGGATGTGCTGACCAAACATCAGTTTTGGTTGGGATTAGTGGCTACTTATGGATTGAATACTATGTTGCTTTTAGGGTTTGTGATGTGGAAGGAGCGGATGTTTGTCCGCCCCAACTTTTCTGTTGTAGGCCCAATGCTTAAGACGGATATCCTTTCCTTTGCTCTATTCACTCTTGTCAGCGGTACTGCAACAGTTCTTGTTTTCAAGATTGATTCCCTGATGATTTCAGGGATTGTGGACCTTGAGGGAAATGGGATATATACCATGGCCTTATTTATTGCAACCTTGGTAGAGATTCCTCGCAGGGCTTTGATTCAGGTTGCATCTCCTATGCTTAGTGCGGCATTTCAGGAAGAGGATATGGATAAGGTAGAGGAGATTTATAAAAAAATGTCTATTAACCTGTTGCTGGCAGGTGGTTTTGTGATGGGGGGTATCTGCTTGAGCTTGGAAGATATTTATTCCTTGATACCAAATGGGGAACGCTTCGCTTCTGGCTTTTGGGTGGCTGTGCTTATTAGCGGTGCCAAGTTGTTGGATATGCTTTTTAGCACCAACAATGAGTTGATTGTCTATTCAAAATACTATAAGTATAATCTTTATTTCCTATTGTTTTTAATGGTGTGTGCCATTGGCTCCAATTACCTGTTCATTTCAGCCCTAGGTATCACTGGTGCGGCAGGCGCAACATTGCTGTCCTTTCTGCTGTTCAACCTGGTAAAGTGGTATTTTATCAAGAATCGAATGGGGTTTTCCCCTTTTGGAAAATCAACTATAAAGGCTTTTGCAGTGCTTGGCTTATCGGCAATTACGGCCTATTATCTACCTGCCCAAGGATTCCCTCTGTTAGATATCCTGATGAGATCTGTTGTTTTTACCCTGATTTTGGGTGTCCTAATCTATTTTGGAAATGTTTCTGAAGATGTCAATCAGCTTGTTTCCAAGTTTTTCAGGAAAAGTAAATAAGGCTTTTGCGCTAGCAAAGCTTATCCAGGATCTCAGCTAATTTGCCTGTTAGCGTTTTTCGGTTGTACTCTTGGTACCGAGAGTTTTCTAGTTGAAGGTTTCCTTCTTTGAAATCAGCGTAGTAGCCCCTGAGTATTTTTTTCAAACCATCAAGATCTTCGAAGTTGACAACCTTTCCTGCTTCTGCTTTTTGAATGACTTTGGCAGCATCGCCATCAGTCGGGCCAACGCAAAGAATAGGGCGTTGTGCAGCGAGATACTCAAAGATTTTCCCTGTTAAAATTCCTTTTGCGTTCGGAGTATTGTTAATGGGCAAGTAGAGGATTGGTGCTTTTTGCTGTTCTGCGTGGATTTCAGAATGAGGAACATAAGGCACTTTTTCGCAGAACTTTTCCAGTCCATGGGCTTTTGCATCCTCAAAGACGGTCTGGTCGGCCTTGCCAATGAACTTCAATACCAAATCATTGGCTAAGCTTGGAATTTCATCCATCAATTCTTCAAGGGCCTTCCAGAAGATTTTATGATTTCGGTCCTTGTTGATCATTCCGATATGGACAATTCCAAAACACGGATCGGGTTTTTTTAGTGTCAATGGGAGATCCGTTTCGTCATAGCCGTTGTGCAAAACGGTGACGGGAGTTTGGGTTAAAGCTTCAAACTCCTCTTTCATTGTATTACCAATGACTAAAACTTCTGAGGAGCTGTCCAGTACTTCCTTTTCCAAGCGGTGATGTTTTCTATCCGCCCACTTACTAAGTTTTAGCTGGTCGTAGAAATCAATATTGGTCCAGGGATCTCTAAAATCACTTACCCATGGAAGGTTGAGTCGTTTTTTGAGACCAAGCCCAATCATATGAGCACTATGTGGTGGGCCAGAGGTAAATATGGCTTCCACAGGATTATCCTTTAGGAATTGGGCTAGATACTTGACAGAGGGCTTGATCCAGAATTTCCGTGCGTCAGGAATGAAAAAATTTCCGCGTACCCAAACAGAAAAATCCTCTATCAGATTTTTCTGTTTTTTTCCTTCTTGCTTTAGGAATCCTGGATTGATTTTTTCCTCTTGTTTTTGGCCAATAAGGCGTTTGTAAAGAGAGAATGGTTCCCAAATCGGTTGTCTGATTACTTTGACATCTTTAGGAATCTCTTTTTCGAGAGAAGGGTCATGAATGGGATACTCACCATTACTTACTGTATAAACTATTGGTTCCCAGCCGAAATCCCTTAGGTATTTGACGAATTTTAGGGTTCGCTGGACACCAGGGCCGCCAGCAGGAGGCCAATAGTAAGTAATGACAAGGACTTTTTTCATGGGGTGAATTTATGAAAGAAAAGCCCAGTGTGAAAGCTTAGAGGATTAGATAGGGGCAGCTTAACCTTTGCAAGCCATGAGGTAGGTATTCAACTTTAAGTAAAACAAAAAGGGCCAGATTAGATCTGGCCCTTTTTGTTTGTTCCTAAGATAGGAGCGAAACTATTTCCTAAGTACAACCTTTTGGGTTTTAGTTGATCCATCCTGATTTCGGAGGACTAACATATAGGTTCCAGAGGGAAGGATTGAAATGTCAATCTGAGAATCTGGCTTTTCAATCGTCAGAAGTTTTTCTCCATACAATGAAAGGACCTCGATTTGGCTTGTCTCATGATCACTTTCAGTGTTGATGATTCCGTGGCTAGGATTTGGATAGAGAACAAGTTCTTCTTCAGATACAAAATCGCTTGTTGAGGTAATCTTTCTGAATTCGTAACAAACTTCCAGCTTAGGCCTTAGTTCGGGAATAATATTGTTGCTAGAGGCAATTACTAGGGAACGATAAGGAGCATTAGTTTGCATCTCAATTTGAAACCCATGTCCATCAGCTGGATTATCAACCATGTCTTGTACCAATTGGACAACATCTAGGTTAAAGTTCTGGTTTGAACTGTCTGTCTTTGGTACAAAAACTTGATGCTCTTTACTGATATTGGGCTGGTTTTGCCAAGTCACGGAATCTTCATTCCATGCAGTGGAAATTTTAGAAACAATAAACGAATTGTCCCCTGAGTGCCCACCTTCATTAGAAGTACTGTCGTAAAAAAGACTCAAGGTTGCTTTAGAAATTGCAGCTCCTTCAGGAATACTGCTGAGGTCAAAGTCGATGAAGGCTTTTTCTGATCCTTGCGAACCCTCAAAAGTCCATTCGTAAACAAACAATGAAGGGTGATTTCCAAAATTTTTAGAGCTCTTGTCTGGATAGGATCCTGATGGGTCAACATACCATACAAAAGCATCTTTTCCCTCTAAAGAGTCTGGTTGTAGGGACAAGCAGCCTGATTCTGGAAGTTCATAGGTGAGCGTTAGGCTTGGCCTTAGTTCTGCATTAGGGTGGTTGCTCGAGGCAAGAACCAATGACCTATAAGGTTGGTTGGTTTGCATTTCAAGAATAAACCCATGGCTATTTTCCGGATCGTCTATCATGTCCTGCACTAGTTGAAGGACATCTAGGTCATAATCTTGGGTAGAAGAACTTGCCTTGGGAATAAAGCTTTGGTTTTCACTGGTGAATTCAGGTTGGTTTTGCCAATTGACCAAGTCTTCATCCCAAGAGGATGTAATTCTGGAAATAGTGAAGGCATTATCTCCGGAGTGTCCACCCTCGCTTGTGTTAGGGTTGTGCTTGAGTTGTAGGCTAGCCTCTGTAATTATTACACCAGCTGGTATTTCACCTAAATCAAAATCAATCAGAACTCTTTCCGAGCCTTTTGAGCCTTGAAAAGTCCATTCAAAGAGAAATAGGGAAGAGTGGTCGCCATAATTGTTTGTGCTTTTGTCTGGGTAAGAACCTGAGGGATCAACATACCATACAAATGCATCCTTACCTGTGTTCGCATCAGGTTGGATTTTCACTGTTTTGGTTTTTGGAGCCTCAGAAGAAATTCCAGTAACACCAAAAGAGAGTAAAAGGATGGGGACTAAAAATCTTTTAAACATAAAAGCTAAAGTTTTATTAAATGAACTAAGCAAAGTTAAGATAACACCTGCTTTTTATTAAAAGTGGGTGAAAATTTTTTGGGCAATCGAAATGGCAGCAGTGCCATCTCCGTAAATGTTTGGAGTATACTGTCCAGGTTCTTTTCTAATCGAAGGAGCCAATTGAGAAAGGTCATCAAAAATCAACTGGTTCCATCCATTTTCTAACGTTTCTACCCATTCAGTTTCCGATCGAATTGTGACGCACTGTTTTTCGAGAATATAGGCTTCCTTTTGCATCCCTCCAGAGTCCGTGACAAGACATGAGCAGTTTGCTAATAATTCGATCGTATCAAAGTAGGACTGGGGGGTAAGGACCTCAATATTTTGAAAGTCTTCCATTGATATGCCAAAAGTGGCAAGGAGGTTTTTCGTTCTTGGATGCATTGGGAACTTAACAGGCGTACCTAATGCATTTAGTTGAGTGAGTATTTCTGTTATTCTTACCTTATCGTCAGTATTGTAAGGTCGGTGAATAGTAACCAAAATGTAAGGTGATGAGCTTTGGTTTTTAACCCTTTCTTTGGCGATTAATGCCATATCACACATTACATCCCCAGATTTATAGACATTTTCGGTGATGCCTTCATCCTCGAGATTTGCAACAGCATGATTTGTTGGAGCAAAAAGTAAGTTGGAAACATGGTCGGTTAGGACCCTGTTAAGTTCTTCAGGCATTTTTTTATTGAAGCTTCTTAGCCCTGCTTCAATGTGAATGACTGGAATATGCAGTTTTGACGCACAAAGTGCCCCTGCCAAAGTGGAATTGGTGTCACCATAGACTAAAACGGCATCTGGTTTCTCATCTAATAGGATCTTATCAATCTCCGCCATCATTTTGCCAGTTTGGACCCCATGGGTGGCACTGCCAACATTTAACTGATATTTCGGAGGAGTCATTTTGAGCTCATCGAAAAAAATTTGGCTCATTCGTTCATCGTAGTGCTGGCCCGTATGAATGGTGACAAGTTGAGCTTTGTCTTTCATTGCCAATTCGATAGGGGCATGTTTAATGAATTGAGGGCGAGCACCTATAATAGCCAAGATTTTCTTCATTACTATTTGAGTATTTTTGGGTAGTGGACAATATTAGTAAAAGCCTTTGAATCCACGCAATTTTTGGCAAAATTCGCAGTCTAATTGCCAAAGGAATCGCCGAGGCAGTTTTTGGGCGACGTGTGGAGGCAGCTTGTGGGGGAGAGATGTCCATTTCAGATAGACTTCGAAGAAGAAAAACCATATGAAGAAGATAGCCGTTTTGACTTCTGGAGGTGACGCTCCAGGAATGAATGCCTGTGTACGTGCCGTGGTTCGAGCTGGTATCCACTATGGCATGGAGGTGATGGGAGTAGTGAAGGGTTATGACGGTATGATCAATGGGTCATTCACTCCAATGACTCGTCGTTCTGTCAGCAACATCATTCAAAAGGGTGGTACGATTTTGAAGTCCGCTCGTAGTGACGAGTTCCGTACTGTAGAAGGCCGCGCCAAGGCTTTCAAGCAGTTGAAGGAAAACGGTATTGAGGGATTGATTACTGTAGGTGGTAACGGTACGTTCACTGGTGCTAAGCTTTTCTATGAGGAGCATGGCTTCCCTGTGATTGGTGTTCCTGGAACCATCGACAACGACCTGTTCGGTTCTGACTTCACTATTGGATACGATACTGCTGTTAATACTGCGCTTGACGCCATCGACAAAATCCGTGACACTGCAGATGCACACGAGCGTGTGTTCTTTGTTGAGGTGATGGGTCGTGACACAGGTTATATCGCTGTTCGTTCTGCCATCGGTGGTGGTGCTGAAATGGCGATCATCCCTGAGAAGTTGACGACAGCCGATGAGGTTATCGCCAAATTGGGTCAAGGTGCTGCTGCTACTCGTGGTTCACACCTTATCGTCGTTGCCGAGGGCCAAAAGCCTGGTAACGCTCACGAATTGGCTCAGCAAGTAAAAGACGCTATTCCTGATTTGGACACCAAGGTTTCTACTTTGGGTCACATTCAGCGTGGTGGTGCTCCAACTGCTGCTGACCGTGTGTTGGCCAGCCGTTTGGGTGTAGGCGCTGTTGAGGGATTGCGTAATGGCTTGTCAGCAAAAATGGCTGGTGTGATCAACCACGAGTTGGTTTACACTACTTTGGATGACGCTATTAACAAGCGCAAGCCTGTGAACCCTGAGTTGGTTCGCATGATTGAGATTTTGAACGGAAGGATTTATTAATCTTCCTTTATCATAGCACTGGCATAAAAAAACACCTGACAGGTTTTCGAAACCTGTCAGGTGTTTTTTTATGCCAGTGCTATTTCAAGTAAACCACTCCAATTTTCACCTCCATAAAAAATCCATCTTCAACCTTAAAATCATAGGGATTAGTCAAGGTGACCTTGATTTCTTGGGGTGTGGTCATTGGACGAAGTGATATGCTTTCCTCACTACCTAAAAATACTTTAATGGGCATCCGAAAGCTTTTGACCTCAGTGTCCCATGAATAGTAGAGTGTAGTGATTCCATTTTTTACTACAAACTGAGCTTTCAGAACAGGGAGCTTTGCCTGTTTAACATACTGTGCGAAAAACCAAGAATAGTCTTGGTTCATATGCCGATTGAAATGAGTGACCAGTTTTTCATAGTTAATGGATTGATGTCTGTAGTCAAGGCATAAGGATTTGATCCAACCAAACCAGAGGCTGTCATTGTCTACCACATTTCTCAGCGTATGGAGCATTAAGGTGCCTTTGGCATACATGTCTGGATCACCCTCGCGAGCTACTCCTGAAGGCCCCTGAATGGGCGATTGGTTATTGACCTTTTGGCGTTCCCCAAAGAGGTATTCTTCAGCTTTTTCTCTTCCGAAGTGATATTCCACATACAAGGCCTCATCATAGCTGGCAAAGGCTTCCTGAATCCAGAGGTCTGCCAAATCATCTGCCGAAAGGCTGTTTCCAAACCATTCGTGGGCGCCCTCGTGGATGATGATGAAATCAAAGTCTAAACCTTGCTTTGAGCTTGCTCGACCCAAATAGCCATCCTGAAATTCATTGCCATAAGCGATGGCGCTCTGGTGTTCCATGCCCAAATAGGGAGCCTCCACCATTTTAAACCCATCTTCAGGGAATGGATAAGGCCCAAAGTAATGCTCGAAGGCCTCAAGCATTAGTTGCGTTTGCTTGAATTGCTCTTTGGCGGATTCCAAGTGCTCAGGAAGCACGTAATAGTCCAAGCTTAAATCTCCCAGCGAATCATTAAAGTGTGTGAAATTACCCAGATAAAAAGTGGCGTTGTAGGCATTGATGGGGTTTTGGACGAACCATTCCCAAGAGGTTCGATCCTCAGATAATGCTGTTTCTTTTCTGAGCCTGCCATTGGAGATGGCTTTCAGGCTTGACGGGGCCGTAAGCGTGATGCTCATGGAATCTGGTTCGTCCGAAGGATGGTCCTTGCAGGGCCACCAAAGGCTGGCGCCCATTCCTTGGCAGGCGACTCCCGCCAAAGGGTTGTTCCATTGATCATGACTCCAAACAAAACCGCCATCCCATGGCGCCATTTTGGCCTCAATGGGTTTTCCGTGGAAATGAACGGTAACGCTGTATTGTTTCGCTGTGCGGAGCTTTTTGGGTAGGCTGAGGAAGATGGCGTTTTCCTCTCGTTGGTAACTGATGGCTCGGCCTTTTTGGTCAAAAATGCTGTCCACCTCCATATTGGCGTATAGGTCCAGTTGGATCATCTCGGCTTTTTCCTTTGCCAAAAAATGGATGGTGTTTTTGCCTGTTATACTTTTTGTTTCAGGAAAAAGATCAACCGCCAAATCATAGTAAAAGACGTCAAAACAGGTGCGCTCGGGTGAGAGCTGACCACGCAGGCTGTCCTTGCGTGTGATGGGTTTTTCTTCCTCAAAGAGCTGGGCGAAGGAGAGGCTTGGAATCAAACAGAGGAGAAAAATCAGGCGGTTCATCGTCCAAGATTTAAGTGGCGTCACGTAGAGACAGGGCATTGCCCTGTCTCCAACACAATGAGGTTCACCTCAAAAACAACAGCTTATCCTCCATGTTCAAAAATCCTTTGGCGACAATCCAGCCCATCAAGGAACCTGTTAGCGCACCAGTGAACACATCCAATGGGTAATGCACGCCAAGGTAAATTCGGCTGTAGGAAACCATCATGGCCCAAGGCAAGAGCAACCAGACAAAAAAGGTGTCTTTCCTGAAAACGTAGATCAGGAAAACGGCAAGGGCAAAAGTGGTGGAGGCGTGTGAGGAGAAGAATCCGTATTTCCCGCCACAATGGTTGACGGTGTGGATAACTTCCGTCCAGCGCGGGTCGTGACAGGGACGCAGTCGCTCGATCCACGGTTTGAAAATGCCAGAAGCAATGTAGTCACTGAGGCCTACGGCGATGGCCAAGGCGAACGAAACTGTAATCGCGCGTTTGGGTTTGACGCCAATCAAAATGCCAAGGATAAGGGCGTATAAGGGGAACCAAGTTTCTTTGGCGGTGATGGTCACCATGGCCTTGTCCCAGCCATCCGAATGGAAACTATTCAGGTAGAGAAAAAACTGTTCGTCGAGTTCAAACATAGAAGTGTCAAGTAGAGAGTACCAAGTCCTGTTTTGGTACATGAGCTGTTCCGTAACGTAGTGGCCTTGTGCCCTACGTCTTCAAAAAGACTCCATCTGGCGCAGGCGTCCGCCTGTGTCATTCAAAAAAAGCCAGTATCAAGTAACAAATCATGCTACTCGATACTGGCTTCAATCAATTACATTCCAGCGAAATCAATCCCTTTTTTCAGCAGGCTTTGAGTCTTTTCCTCAGGACTGTTTGGTGCTGGTGTATGGCAGTATTCCCATTTGGCTAATGGAGGCATGCTCATCAAAATGGATTCCGTTCGGCCATCAGTATCCAGCCCGAACTTGGTGCCTTTGTCGTGCAACAGGTTGAACTCCACATAGCGGGAACGGCGAAGCAGTTGCCAGCCTTTTTCCTCCTCGGTAAATGTCTCGTCTTTATGGCGACCTGCAATTTCGATATAGAGCGGAGCGAAGAGCTCGCCAACGTCTTGGAGGAATTTCCAACGTTCCTCCTTGGTGAAGTCGTCATTCCCTGAAAGGCGGTCGAAGAAGATGCCTCCAATGCCACGTGTTTCCTTACGGTGTGGAAGATAGAAGTAGTCGTCCGCCCAAGGCTTGAACTTTGGGTAGTAGTCCGCATGGTGCTTGTCGCAGACGGCTTTGAGTTGCTGGTGGAAATGTTTGGCGTCTTCCTCAATCACGTAGATAGGAGTGAGGTCGATTCCTCCGCCGAACCACCAAATGCCGTTTGACATCTCAAAGTAGCGTACATTCATGTGGATGATGGGCACTTTGGGGCTGGATGGGTGCAAAACAATGGAAACGCCAGTGGCGAAAAAGTCTGCTTGATCCAGTTTCAAGGCGTTGAGGATTTTTTCTGGGGTTGGTCCTTCCACCGCCGAGAAGTTTACGCCACCTTTTTCCAATACATTTCCCTCAGTAATCACTCGCGAGCGTCCACCGCCTCCAGCCTCTCTGGTCCAAGCATCCTCCTGAAAGGTTGCTTTGCCGTCGAAGGCTTCAAGTTGTTGGCAAATGCGGTCTTGCAGACCTTGGAACCATAGGGCGATTTCTTGCTTGTCGAGTGCCATAAAAGGGGAAATGTTCAATCAAGCCTAAAAATACCCTTTTCTTTCCCAGTGGGGAAATGCCAACCGTCAGAAATCCCGATTTGATTAGAAAGGATAGCCAATGCCAAAATGATAGGCCTTGCTGTAGTTGTCTGTCCACGGAACAAACTCCTGACGTCCTGGATCCCAGATTCGAACTCCTACATCGAAACGGAAGATGAAAAAGGAGAAGTCCAATCGGAGGCCTACTCCCGTGCTCCAACCCAGTTGTTTGTGGAAATTTTTTAGTGAAAGAGTGGAGGAACCATCTGCAAGGAATTGGTTGTCAACATCCTGTTCTTCCAGGGTCCAAACGTTACCTGCATCTAAGAAGACCGCTCCGTGCAGATAGCCAAAGATTTTTGCTCGAAGTTCAATGCTTGATTCGAGGATGATATTGCCCGGTCTTTCAAAGTTGTAGCTTGCTTCGGTTTCCCCGTCATCATTGGTTTCTGTCAGGAGAGAAGTGCCTGGCCCGAGCCGTCGAAAGTTCCAGCCTCGTACACTGTTTGCTCCCCCCGCAAAAAAGAACTTTTCATAGGGTAGGGTGGAGCTGACTTTCTCTATTGGTGCGGCAATACCTGAATTTAGTCGCATGGCCAGACTACCGTGTCGCGAGATTTTATAATATTTCCTATAGTCCAGATTGGCTTTTAGGAAGGAGTAGAAGGGCAAGCCAAGCACTTTTAGTTCGTCCTGACCACTTGATCGGAAAATGGAGGCAATGCTTCCACCTGATTCTAAGAACATTCGGAAAAAAGTAGCATTCTCGTTTTTTGTCGGATCCTGGGTGTTATAGATGTAGGTAAAGTTTGTGCTGGAAATCAGAGCTGGCTGGAAGCTTTGTTTTAGAGGAATTCCTTGAGTTTCAAGTGTGTCTAAATAATCCCTGAAGTTTTTGGATAGTTGTAATGTGTCCACCACACTGACATCGAACAAAGCAAAGTCATGAATGTTGTGTTGGCCATTTTTCCACAAATAATGGAGTCCCGCATTGGCGATAGTGCGTGTATAGTCCGAGCGGTTTGTCCAACTGTAACCTGTCGTAAGTTTTGTTTTGGGGAATTTATCAGGTAGGTTTTCCTGCCATTTTTTCGGCAGGACTTTTTTGACCCCAACAATCTTTGGGAATGTCAGTGAAAGGTTAACACCCAGCTCAGTAGTGGCCGTCAGAATGTTGGTGTCTGCAGGTACCTGTCCTATGATGTTGAACCAAGCGCTCGCGTCCAAGATTTGGTAGCCTCCGAGCGCACGTCGATCCCGAAAATTAAAACGAACAGCGGGACCTGGAAGGAAGTCTGTAGCGTTGTTATCGCCAGAACCAGGTGTGGTTGTATAGGCGCTGACCGTTACACCCGCTTCCGCAGTCATGGCGTAACGCTTGAAGGAGGAGGCTGAAATGTAAGCCGCCAAATTGGTGGAGTCCTTCTGACGAAGGTCAATGTTTACAAACTTGAAGGATTCAAAGTTGTTTAGACCACGTTGCGTTTGCTTGACCTTGCTTTGACTGTATAAGGTGTTGGGACGAATCTTGATACGGGAGTCGAGTTGTTTAGCCTTTTTTCTGGCTTTCCTCTCCAAATTTCCTCGGCGTTCCTGTCCTCTGTCAAAGGTGCGAGGCCCAAAGTAGTATTTCACCCCATCATACACGATGGTGGTGTCATACTCATCACGCTTGCTGATGTCCATGTCCAGAAGAAAATAGACTTCCTTAATGGTGTATTCATCATGGAATGGCTCTTTGGTAGGGGCATGTATGTAGACTTGAACATCCACTTGTCTATTGCCTACGGCGGTGTCCACATTGAAGGTGATAAACTGGCGCTTAAACTCGAAATAGCCGTTATCACGGAACAAATTATTCAGTCGGTCGCGTTCCTTATTGATTTTGTCCGTGTCGTAGTTGTCTCCAGCTTTAAGGACTGAATCCCCCTGAAAACTTTCTTCTACCAAGGTTTTTAAGGTAGAGTCCTCAAAATGATAGGAGATTTCGTTGAACTTGTGGGCTGAACCCTCCACCACGTTGTAGGTGACCACGCTTTTGGTTTGCTTCCTGTTTTTTATTTCAGCCACAGGAGTCACCTTGGCGCTAAAGTATCCTTTGGACTCATAATAAAGTTCCATCTGGCGGGCCGTAGCACTCATTTCCGCAGTGTCCAGCAGCACAGGCTTTTCACCCACCGAACGCATCATCCAGTTACCTTTGGTTAAGGTCTCTTTTTGCTGTTCTCTGAGTTTCGAACGTTTGTTAATCTGTTTAACCAGCTTTACAGAATCCCTATAGCTCCAGTAAGTAAGGGTATCCAACGCAATGATTTTATCTGTCAGCTTTTTGTCCTTCTTCTCAAATTTCTCCTCAATGGCTGTGGTGTCATAAGCCCAGCGACCAATAAAATAGGCGGAGAGGTAGGGCTGTGCCCAGTTGACAATTAACTTTCTGTTGGTGTTTTGCTGATAGAATTCTTCAAGCTTAAAAGTCTTGATTTGCTTGTTACCCTTGATATGGTTTTTGTAGAGTAGGGTGTGATCCTGATAGTCCTGCGGGTACCTTTTCCAGGCCGAGTTCACGTTCCACGCCAGCTTGCGCCCGCATGAAAAAAGCATGACCAAGAGCAAAAGGAGGAAAGGAAGTATGTATTTTCGTGAACCCACAGTGACAGTTAACAGTGAGCCGTTAACAGTTATCCATTAACGGCGTCGATAATCTCATTGGCCAGTATGTAAGACTTTAGATGTAAGACATTAGACGTTAGCTCCAACAAAACTACAATGGTGCTAAGGTCTAAAATCTAATCTCTAAAGTCCCTTTTCCGAACAACTATGTTGACCAAAAAGCAAGCAAAATTCCTCAAATCCCTGCAAATAAAAAAATACAGAAAGGAGTCTGGAAACTTCGTTGTCGAAGGGGCCAAGAACGTGTTGGAGGCAGTGAATTCCCCGTTTGTGGTGGAGCAGGTCTATGGAACGCCCAGCTTTTTGGAAGAACACGCTGAAATCTTAGCTGACATCCCTTGTGAAGAGGC
This sequence comes from Bacteroidia bacterium, assembly GCA_030431525.1. Taxonomy (GTDB): domain Bacteria; phylum Bacteroidota; class Bacteroidia; order Cytophagales; family JAAEPT01; genus JAUIJC01. The sequence goes on from JAUIJC010000012.1 coordinate 69,476, forward strand.
CTCTGAAAAGGAGTTAGTTAGCGCAGGAAGTTTTGCTTCAAACAACGCAGGAATCGCTTTGGTTAAAATGCCAAGGAACGTGCCGTTGAAGGTGCAAGGCGATGAATTTGTGTTGGTGTTGGATGATGTGCGCGACCCTGGGAATTTGGGCACCATCATTCGGGTGGCCGACTGGTATGGCATCAAAAAAATTGTCTGTTCCCAGGATACTGTGGACGTTTTCAACCCCAAGGTGATTTCAGCCACCATGGGTTCCTTTACCCGAGTGTCACTTTATTACTGTGATTTGGAAGCCTATTTGGGCCGTGCAAATGCTCCAGTGTTGGGCGCTTTCCTTGAAGGGGAGAATGTCCACCAAATGGAGTTCCCCAAGGCGGGTTATTTGGTGATGGGCAACGAATCCAAGGGCGTTTCCGAAGAGCTGGAAGCCAAGGTCACGCAAAAGATTTCCATTCCACGATTCGGTGGGGCGGAGTCCTTAAATGTGGCGATTGCTACGGCGGTTTTGTGTGATAATTTGAAGCGGTGAGTTCAGTGCGATGGGATGAAATCGATGGGATAAATCCCATCGTTAAGAAGAACCGCCCTTACAGGGCTCCTATTTTGGGAGCCCTGTAAGGGCGGTTCTTCTTAGCAAAGGACTTCAGTCCTTTGCCTGATTTAGTTATTTGAAATCTTCCTGCCTCTTCGCCACTTTTGAATACCCCCGCATCATCCCATAACTCACCACCACAGACACACAGGCCGAAGTCCCCAATCCACCTCCAAAACCAGTGAACCATTTGCTGGAAAACATAAAGACAAAAGCAAATAGGAAACCCGAAAGGGCAATAATGCGGTGAGAGGAAATAATGTTTGGGGCGGTCATGCCCACAAAGCTTCCTCCGATAAAGTAGATGGGGATGAGTTTTGCCAGTTCCTCACCCATCAATTCTTTTCCAAAAAAGCAGGTCAATCCAACGATTAGGGATAGGAGCGCGGAGGCCCTGACCAGTCCTTGTTTGCCTTTATGCGCCACAAAGAAAGTGCTGACGGCTCCGAACATGCCGATAAATGGAAGGATGTAATCGGTCATCATAGTGCAAAGTGAATAAGTGCTGTGATGCAAACTCCCCCAAAGGCGATGGTCCCAAGTTTTCCTCCGAAACCATTGAAGAACGGGGTAGACAATACGAAGATAATTCCTGCTGAGAGGGAAGCAATCAGAACATCAGCGTAGCCTTCCAAAACAAAGGAAGCTGACATTCCCACAAAGGCTCCACAATAGATGGCCATTGGGGCTTTTTCCAGCAATGCATTTTTCTTGGAAATCATGGGGATGAAAGAACCAATAGTGCCAACCAGTCCAGCTCCGATTACTGCTCCATAGCCCAAATCAATATTGATGTAATGGGTGACAAATGCGCCCAAAATCGTTGCGGGAATCAGCAACCAATCTGTAGGTTTTACAGCGAAGGATTCTGCTTCGCTGAATAGTTTCCAGTAAGCATAACAGCATCCTGTGGCAAGGATTCCCGCCATTCCCAAGAGAGCAGGATTTTCCAAATGTTGGTGACCAATGGCCAACACGAAGAGCAGGTGAAAGATGGGGAGAAGGAGGAAGTGTGCTTTCCGCATTTTTGTTTCTAATCAGTTTAAGCCTATTTAAATTATACTCAACAAGGACAAAATTCCCATTACACTCAACACCAAGGTATTACTTCCCAGATAAACCAGAGCTACCAATCCGCTGAATTTCCCTTTTGATGATTGCCAGAGCGACTTACTTTTTCTTCGAAAGGAGGGAAGCATTAGAAGCAACCCATAACCAACCACAAGGGCGAGCATAGATAACCCAAATATCGCAAGAATAATTTCCTTGGGCTTGATGTGTGCCGTGAAGTCAAAGAACGGCGGAAGTAATCTTTGACGCAACTATAAACAAGATGGAGGTTTGGCCCTCAGTCGGCGATGTGCAGGCGTAGCCGACAAACCACCTGTTGGTGCTGGCAAAGCAATGCGCTGGTATTGAGCGAACAGGAAAAGGCCCCCATGAGGGGTCAGGTACGAATGAGAGAGACGAGCGAAAGCGAACCATTCGAAGAAATGTCGAGAACGAGATACCTGCTGTCAAAACTGGATTGATATCGCGTAATCCAGGACAATCGTGGCGGCCACCTGTTTACTGGCCACGGGGCAGCCGTCATTAAGGTGGCGTGACTCTCATTCAGGCTTGTTTATGGAACACGGGAAGCCTTGCAGGAATGTGAAGGGAAAGGCACAAGTGGAAGCCCCACGAGGCCAAACACCGATGGCTTGCAAGGTGGCGGACCAAGCCGTAGTAGCGTTGAGGCTTCTGTAATGGAAGTGGAGCGAAGGGCTTGGGCCATACAGTTTCATTTGTTTCACAACTCGCAAGAGGATGACGAAAGAGACGGAAACAAAATCACTTCCGATTACCAAGACGATGGTCTGGTCGGCCTACCAGAAGGTTAAGGCAAACCGAGGCAGTGCGGGCATTGACGGAGTCAGCTTCCTGAAATTCGACCAACGGCTGTCGAATAACCTGTACAAGGTCTAGAACCGCTTGGCCTCTGGCTGTTATTTTCCCAGTCTCGTTCGGGAAGTCGAAATCCCGAAAAAAGACGGGAAGAAACGCAAACTGGGCATCCCGACCATCGCCGACCGCATTGCCCAGCAAGTGGTTAAGAGCTATCTGGAACCAAGGTTGGAAAAGGTTTTCGATTGTCGCTCGTACGGTTATCGTCCTCTGAAAAGCACCCATCAGGCCGTGGAGGAGGTGCGTCAAAACGTACGACGCTACGATTGGGTAATTGACTTGGACATCAAAGGGTTCTTTGACAATGTCTCCCACGGACTCCTGATCAAGGCCTTGGACAGGCACGTGGAGGAAAAGTGGGTCAAGATGTATGTCCAAAGATGGCTTGAGGTACCGATAGAGCTTGCTGAAAAGCTCAATCCTCAACTTCGTGGTTGGTTCACCTACTATGGCAAGTTCAGAAAGTGGGAATTGGATCGAGTCGCCCGAAGATTTCATTTTAGGTTGGTCAAGTGGGCTTGTAGCAAGTACAAAAGGTTTCGGAAAAGTAAGGCCAAGGCTTATCAATGGCTAAAACAGGTAAGGGACGAGAAGCCCCATCTCTTCTACCATTGGAAACTTGGCTATAAAACGATGTGATTGTATGGCAAGAGCCGTATGAGGGGAGACCTTCACGTACGGTTCTGTGAGAGGCTTGGGGGAAGTTCCCCTTGCCTACTCGACTGCAAACGCGTTCGAAACTGTCAAGAGCATTTGTAATGCTTTTTAATCAAATTGTTTTTGATATTTGAAATATTCATGAAGGGTTCGAACCCTTTATATAAGCGCCCGAGTAGAAGCGGTTGTTCTTATTCTTTATCAAATGAATAAAAATTTCCATATCCATCTTTACACTCTAAAAAGAACTCTTCAAGAATTCCGTTCTCAAAAGATAGTCGAGTGATTTTTTCTTTGTCACATTTATCGCTTTTAGAATGAAAAAATACTATCTGATTATTTTCGATTTTTTCGGGTAAGTCATATGTCATTCCGACATAGTAGTTTCCTATATATTTGTCCTTTTCGTCAAATACCAAAATTCTATTGGTTGCTCTTTTAGATAGTCCCCAAAACCAAGAAGAGGTCATTATCTTATAATTCCCATTTTGGGTTTTAATAATTCCGAGGTATCTGAGATGGGTTTCTGTACCACCTGTCTCATTCCATTGTCCAAAGATGTAAAGGCTATCTTTAATGTTGTTGTTCAAAACAACTTGTCTAATGGAGTCATCATCTACTTGTGCAAATAGATTTAGGCTTAGTATCAAAAATAATCCTGATATGAATATGTTCTTTTTCATGGTAAATAAATTTATTGTAGCATCACAGATGCCCCCGTGAATATACCCCCATTCCACCCCGAGGGCAAATTCTTCCTATAAAGAGGCCATCAAAAAAACAATCCCAAAAAAAATCCCCCCTCCCTAGTAGGGTATCCCCATCTTCACCTGTCCTCATTGCTGTAAACCAATCACAACAGCGATGGAAAGAAGACTTCCGCACTTTAGCCGATGGCTCTGGACCTTATTTTTATTCCAGTGTACGGCGCTTTTGGGCCTTGCCCAGCCGACCCGCGAAGGGTCGATTGACCTGACGGCCAGTCAAGGTCGGTACATCCTTATCAACGATGATGCTTCCAACTCTGGATTGGGCATCGAGGGTGGTTCATTCACCTTTGAGGCATGGGTGTACATGACCGAGAACAACAACAGCAACTTCAACCTTTTCCGCTTTAGAAGTGGTAACCGCTACCTCTGTTTGTCCTATCGCGGAGACGACAAGAAGAACACCGATGAGGTGTGGTATGTGGAGACGGAGGGTTTGCCGGAGAAGGGTGGTAAAGGTGATTCTTGGAACTGGTGGTTCGGCTACAAAAGTGGTTTTACTGCCCCAACGTTCTTGAATCAGTGGCACCATGTGGCTTTCACCTGCGACAACGGAAGTACCGTGCGTCTCTTTATTGATGGTCAGCCGGCCATTAACTCTACCAACTTGGTGCACAATGGCAGTGAGTTGGCCAGCCTTTTTCCTTATGATGGCGACGGTAATTGCGCAGTAGGTGCCCAGTCCAAAAACAAGGACATTGAGGGTAAAATGTATGTGGGGGAGGTCCGCTTGTGGGATGCTCAGTTGTCGTCTTCCGAAATCGCTAAGTATTATGACGAGGAGGTGAACAAGGCGCACCCGCATTGGAATGACTTGATTCGCTATTACCACGGAACGGAATCAAGTGGGTCTGGTTCTTCAAGGAAATTCGAGGACCGTTCGCCGAAGAACGAGTACGATGCTACGGTTTCCAATTCTGATGTGGGCGTTTCTTCGGATTACAGCCCGACGGTAAAACCGCCTTCGTTCAACGACTCTGATTTCAATATTTCCTTCACGGCCAATGATTGCCAGACTTCGGACATCGACGTCAGCTGGTCGGATTTCGAGGCGAGTTCTTGGGGATATGAAAACGCGAACGGCGTTTATTATAAGGTGACTCGCGATTCTGATGGTGCCACTCTTTATTCCGGAACGGGAAACAGCAAGTCCGATACGGATGTGAGCGAGGGCGACAAGCACCGCTATAAGCTTCAGACCTATTGGAAAATCGACGGCAACGAAGTCTATTCCGATGATGTGATTTACAGTGATTACGGTACAATCAAAATGCAGTATGATGCGCCAACCAATTTGGGTGCATCCACCGACAACTGCGACAAAACGATTGACCTTTCTTGGAGTGCTTCAGACGGAACGCCTCCGCTTTGGCGTATCCAGCGTTCCAATAATTCCTCTTTTTCAAGTGGAAACACGTACATGACCAGCAATTTGGATGGAGGAACGACTTCTTACACGGCCTCTAACCAAACTGTTGAGACTTCCCGTTATTTCCGTGTGCAGGCTTATGGCACGGACGATAACGGTTGTTCTGTTTCAGGAACATGGTCTTCGGGCGTGGAAGGAAACACTTCGTATCCTGCAAGTGCGCCGACAAACATGACCATTACGCAGGACTTGCCAAACAAGACCTTGAAGCTGGACTGGACAAACCCAAGTGGCAACAACGCCGACAGCTGGATTATCAAGCGTAAGAAATTTGACGGTACCGATGAGGTGGAGTTTACCACGGCATTGGGAACCACCAAGTATGATGACGCTGACTTGGAGCTTTGTCAGACGTTCAGCTACACCATTGGTGCTGTGAACGAATGTGCTTCGGACGGCAACTTTGCGACCACTGATTTGACGGGGAACATCAGCACCGATCTTTCGGATGCCATCAAAAACATGGAGGCTTCCAAGGGTTATTTTTCTGATGCGGTGCAATTGGAATGGGAGATGAACGGAAGCCTTTCCAACATCGACCGTTTCCGCGTTTACCGCTCCCGCGCCGACAAGAATGATTTCTCGCTCTTGAAAGTGTTGGATAATGATTTGGTGTTCACGGACGAAACGGCCATTGGCGGAACCTTCTACAACTATAAGGTAGTCGGCGAGGCGGGCTGTGAGGACAACACCATTTACACCAACGAGGGCATCGACATGGGCTTTATGATTCCGTTTGGAGTGGCCAACGGACATGTGGAGTATGAGGGCGGTAACCCTGTTGAGGATGTAACGGTGAATTTTGAGAAGCAGTCTTCCAACTCCAGCGGACATAGTTTGGAATTTGACGGAAGCAATGATTATGTGTTGTTAGACGAAGATGTTAGGATAGATAACCGTTCGTTTACCATTGAATTTTGGGAGAAAAGAACGAAGAGTTCAAGGGGCTTTGCTGTTGGTTCCAGCGTGAACGCAAGCGAAGCAAATAAGACGCTCTATATCGGTTATACGAATGCAAACAACTTCATTTTTGCCTTCCACGCTAATGACCTCAGCGCTTCCACCACCTATGATAGCCAGTGGCACCATTGGGCTTGTGTTTATGACCAAGATGCAACTGGTGATAACAGGTTTATTTATAAGGATGGTGAACTGGTAGCCAGCAATCGCTCCGAGTCTGACTTTTTGGGCACCGATCCGCTCACTCTTGCTTATGTGGAAAGAAATAATCTCTACAAGGGTTTCCTTGATGAGGTTCGTGTGTGGAATGTGGCCCGAACTGAGGAGCAAATCATGCAGAACTATAACCGAATCATCAACGGTTCTGAGGAGGGATTGACAGCTTATTACAGATGTGATGAGGGTATTGGAGACCATGTTTACGACGCTTCCAAAACCGATGATGAGTTCAACAAGAATGATGGGGTTTTTGTGAGAGAGACTTCCTTCTCCACCGAGATTCCTTCAACTGATTTGTTGGGCATCCGAGCGGTAACCAACGAATACGGCGATTACACCATCGACTACATTCCTTACAAATCTGGTGGTGAGATTTTCAAAGTAACGCCGTCCATCGGTCAGCACGTTTTTGAGCCGAATTCACGCACCGTGTATGTGGGCGATGGCGCGCAGACGCAAAATGGATTGGACTTTACAGACATTTCTTCTTTCTCTGTTGCTGGTAAAGTGACTTATCAAAACAGCCAAGTGCCAGTTGAGGGCGTGGCGATTTTGATTGACGGTCAGCAGGCCGTGGGTGTAGATAACCAACCTGTGCGCACGGACGCCAATGGCGATTACACCATCAGCGTGCCGATTGGCTACCACTACATTTCCACGCAGATGGAAGGCCATACCTTTGATGAGGGCATTTTCCCACCATTGAACGCCTACGGCGATATCGAGTTGTATGAGTTCACCGAGGACATCACCATCAACTTCTCCGACGACACCAAAATCAAGGTGGCTGGTCGTGTAGTGGGTGGTACTCGTGAGGGCGATAAGGAAATCGGTCTTGGCCTTTCCTTGAACAACATCGGCGTTTCGGACATCGAGTTCCGTCTTCAGAAAGAAGGCTATGACTTGGATGTGAATGATAACGCCATCTACGACTTGCTTTCGGTGACGACTGACCCGTACACGGGCGAGTATGAAATCGAGATGATTCCTGAGCAGTGGATTGTGGAAAAGGCAGGAAACGATACTTATTTCCTCGATGCCTCTGACATTCCAGTGCTTGATTTGCGAAGCAGTTTGACGGAGAATATCGTGATTGACACCAACGCTTTGGGCGTGTTGGACACCTTCGCGTATCACCACAAACTGAACTACGTGATTCGCCAAACGCCTCGCATCGAGGTGTTGGATGCCAACGACAATGCCTTCGTGGGTGACACCGTGTTGTACTTTAACGACCAAGAAACCGGTGAGGCTGACACCTTATATATCGGGTCGAACAATCCGTTTGCGCACCATGTGTTCACCCAAGGGCAACCTTACGAGGCGCATGTTTTCTTGGAGGAGGTTTACTTGAACCCGAACCATCCGGACGGCGCCGTGGTGGACCAAGTGCCTGTGAATGGCGCGACCATCACCATCAACAACAACTTGATGGTGAATCCATCGGCGGTAACCGGAACGACGGACGAGAACGGTGAATATGTGCACAGCTTTATGGGCGGTGTGCCGAGTTTGTCCGTGGATGGTGAAAACACCTACACAAGTACGTTTGAAGTGGATGCCAATACGGGAAGCATTTCCGTGAAATGGAATGACAACGAGCCGTTCCGTGGCCACATTTTGGGAGCGCTTCCAATCGAGGGGACAGATTTCATCACTTCCGGTCCTGAGATTCCAGAGATTGTTTTGCGTGACCCTCCGGGCACGAACAGCTATGCCTACATGGAGCAGGGCTCGTCCTACACCACCACAAAAGGCTGGAACTTCGAGGTGGGATCCACCAGTAGTTTCGATATCCAAACCGTTAGTGGTTTGAAAATGGGCTTTGGCGGTGGATTGGCCGGACCGTTCACCGAGACTGAGTACATTCAGGATGCGAAATACGGCATCGAGCTGACCAAGGAGTACAACACTTCTGGTGAGTATTCGGAGACCTATACCTTCACCGAGCGCATCGAGACGAGTTCCGATGCCGAGGACGTAGGTTCTGACGCAGACCTTTACATCGGTAAGGGCACGAACTTCTTCATGAACCAGTCGAAGAACCTCCGCGTGTTGGACCGTGATTTCTGTATCGCCAACGGCTTGGATTTCTATGACACGGGCAACGAAAAAGTGCTCGGTATTTTGGAGGGTTACGTGATGAATGATGAGACTTCAACCTTCTTCATCTACTCCCAAAAGCATATCCTCTACGAGTTGATTCCAGACATGATCAACATTCGGGATAACCTGTTCACCCGTCCGGAATACACCAGCAACTTCCCTGCAAACAGTTCTTATTTCGGATTGAACAACGATAATGAGAATGTGTATAAGGCCAAGGACTTGTCCTCATCAACGGACACCACTGAGCTTTCCTACACCTTTACACCTTCGTTCGCAGGTCAGATTGACTCTGTGCGTGTGCTCAACCAGCAAATCACGATTTGGTTGGACATGATTGCCTTGAACGAGGAGGAGAAAGCCAATGCCGAAGTGGTACAAAACCTTTCCATTGACGGCTCGACAGGTGCATACACCAGCGAAATCAAGGAGGAGCGCACTTCCGCCTTTGATTATCGTCGTACCGGTAAAATCGAGTTTTATTCTGAGTCGCAGGCCGGTTTCATCACGGGCGGTAACGGCTTCAAGATGAACTACAACTTCGATGTGGATTTGGCGCTGAAGACCAACGACGGTCAATCGGCGACCAATAGCATCACCTTCGGCTATGTCATTGACGAGCGTGATGAGGGCGATTATTACAGCATCGACGTCAAGAAAAACAACGGGGTGAAATACTCCTCTCGTGAGGATTTCATGGACTTCCTACCTGACAAAAGCGGTTGGGTGAATGACCAAGTAAAAGGCTATTCCATTGCAGGTGGAGTGGGTGCCGCTCGTACGGCCTTGTACGTGGGGTCATTCTACAAGTTTGTTGGAAAGGCAACTACCAAAGTGGCCGCTAACCGTAGCGCATACATTGGCGCCGCATTCTTCACCGCCGACTTGGGATTGCATATCTACGACATGGTGAATCTGGCGATTTTCCGTGATGATGTCCACAAGGATTCTGAAGGCAACAACACCTATCGCATTTCTGGATTCAACATTTCCAGCCCGATTTTCACGGTGCGTGGCGGTCAGTCCCGTTGTCCGTATGAGGGCGGTGAAATCTCCATGTTCTATATGGAGGACGAGGCGCCTGTTGATTTGCACGTAGCGACTCTTCGCCGTGAGGTGCCTGTGTTGGATGTGAGTCCTGCCATAGTTTCCAATGTTCCGGAAGATGAATCTGCGGTCTTCACCTTGAAGCTTCAGAACGAAAGTGAGTCGAATACGGACGTTTGGTACAGCCTCGGCATTTTGGAGGAGACCAACCCGAACGGCGCTATTCTGTTGGTGGATGGACTTTCAGCCGATCGCGCCTTCTTGGTGCCGGCTTGGGAAACCGTTACCAAGACCTTGACCTTGTCAAAAGGCTTGGACGATGTGATGGAATACGACAGCATCGGGGTGATTCTCCGTTCGATGTGTCAGTACGATCCTGCCAATATTCAGGCGGACATCGCCGACACCGTGTACGTTTCAGCGCACTTCCTGCCGGAGTGTACCGATGTGGAAATCGGCAACATGAACGAGAATTGGATTGTCAATTACAGCTCGGACGATCAGGTGTCCATCAAGTTGGAGGGGTATGATTTGAACCAGTCCACCTTGGAGCGCGTCGACTTCCAGTACAAGAGCTTGAGCGGTAACCCGATTGCCGTGAAGGCCTACTTCCCAGATACCACTTCCGACGCCTATCAGGATTACACAGGCGCCAAGGAAATTTTGGACGGTAGTTCCGAAAGCTTCATTTGGGACATTTCTGCCTTGACCGATCGCGCTTACATGATTCGCGCTCGTGCGACTTGTGCCGATGGTTCCGTTACAGAATCCGACTATTTGACTGGATTGATTGACCGCCAGACGCCGGTGGTATTTGGTACGCCAAACCCGACTGATGGCATCTTGTCGGCAGGGGAGGACATCTCCATCCGCTTCAACGAAGAGTTGGAAGCTGGTTTGGTGAAAGACCATAACATCTCCGTGCGTGGTGTGTTGAACGGCGCCGATGTTTCCCATGGAACCAGCGTACAATTCGACGGCATTGTGGCCAGCACAGAAGTGCCTTCCGTTTCCTTGAACAACAAATCGTTCACCGTGGAATACTGGTTGCGCCGTGATGCAGGAACAGCAGGAACGGCCTTCGCCAAAGGTTCCGGTGAGGGACAGGTGCAGATGGATTTTGACGCTTCGGGCAACTTGAACCTTGCCTTCGGCACGAACACATATAGCATCGACGCTTCCACGATTTACAACACGACTTATCCGGAAAATGCGTGGCACCACTACGCCGTTTCCTACGACAAGGACGCCAAGTACCTCGCCGTTTATGGCGATGACCAAATCCTGTTGACGCAGAGCGATGTGGAATTCCTTTCCACGGAAGTAGAGAGCTTGTACCTCGGAACGAACGTGGCGAAGACTTCACCGTTGAAGGCGAAAATCCACGAACTGCGCATTTGGGAAGAGGCCCGTTCCTTCGGGCAGGTCGTTTCCAATATGTCCGTGACGCTTTCTGGTCGTGAGCTTGACCTCTACGGCTACTGGCCAATGGATGAGGGAACAGGCACTTTGGCCGAGGACAAAACGGCTTCTCGCCATATGAATGTGAACGGCACGTGGGCGCTTTCGCCAAGTGGTTATGCCATGAACTTTGACGGCGCTTACCAGTACCTCGAATTGGACGGCCAGAACATTGTCATCGACGATGAGACTGATTTTGCTATCGAATTTTGGTTCAAGGGCGCACAGGCTTCTTCCGACCAAACCCTCTTCTCCAGCGGATGGGGTGACGGCATCGAAGGCAGTGGCAACCCAGCCTACGGCATGGCGATTACCGCCAATGCTTCTGGCCAAATCAAGGTCTTGAACAATGGCTTTGCTTGGACGGCGGTTTCCAAAAATGTGATGGACGATCAGTGGCACCACTTCGCCTTGAGCGTAGATCGTCGTGCAAATGCCAAGGTTTATATCGACGGTGGATTGCAAGCCCAATCGGCTTCCGCAAACTTCTCTGGATTGGCCGGAGCGAAAATGTGGGTCGGTGCACGAGGCAAGGCCACTTCGCCAAGCACGCAGGATGTGGACCAGTTGTTCGATGGACAAATGGATGAAATCCGTGTGTGGAACTCCGCGCGCAAAGCGGAATTGGTGAGCCTTTACAAGAACACCAAGTTGGACGGCAACGAGATTGGTTTGGTTGCTTACTATCCGTTCGAGACCTACGACGAAGTGATGGGTACGATTGTGCTCAACTCGACTTTGGACGACCAGTTGAACTCCAACCTTTGGGTGAACGGATTGACCGCTTCTGCCAACTATTCCGTGAGCTACGGTAGCGGTCCGGCGGTGAAGGACGTTCGTCCGATGCAGGATATTCCATTCGACTTCGTGGTCAACGGCGACGAAATCGTGATAACGCCAACCATCGACGCTTCGCGCATCGAAGGGCAGGTGTTGGAAATCTCCGTATTGGATATTCAAGATTTGAACGGCAACCGCATGTTGTCGCCAAAAACGTGGACGGCCTTGATGGAGCAGAACGTTGTCGTGTGGCAGGAGTCTGACATCAGCGTGAACATTGCGCCGAACACGGGCGGAAGCTTCACGGCGGTATTGGCCAACCTGAGCGGTGTGGCTTATGACTATAGCTTGGACAACATTCCGGCTTGGTTGAGCACGGATGCCGAAACGGGCGTGATTCCAGCGAACAGCACCAAGGAGATTGTCTTCGAAATCAACGAGGGCTTGAACACTGGAAGCTACTCGCAGGGCATCAACCTCTCGACCATCCTTGGTTTCGACGAGAAACTGAACGTGAATGTTCGCGTGGCGCCAGAAGCGCCGAACTGGTCGGTGGATGCGAAGGGCTATCAGTACACGATGAGCATCATTGGTCAGCTCTTTATCAAGGACGTGGCTTCCACGGATACTTATGATATGGTGGCTGTCTTTGTGGGCGATGAATGCCGAGGCGTGGCCAACGTGGAATACAAGTCGCAGTTGGACGCTTACCAAGTGTATTTGAACGTCTATTCCAATGAGGCCTTGAATCCGGAAAACTTGGACTTCAGGGTTTGGGATGCCAGCACGGGCAATATCCACGGCAACGTGACGCCTGATTTGGACTTTATTCCGAACGGCATTGTGGGAACCATCCTCGCGCCACAGGAAATCCGCGCCGACGAAAACATCAGCACCACAATTGAACTTGGCGCTGGTTGGAACTGGATTTCCCTCAACCTCGAAAGCGATGCTTTGAACAGTGTGGATTCACTTTTCCACGGCATCGGGGAGCAGGATGATTTGGTGAAAGGCCAAGACGGTTTCGACATCTATGATGAAACAACGGGCTGGTTCGGTTCCTTGACCATGAACGGCGGGTTGGAAATCGGGGAGATGTATAAAGTGTTTGTGGCCCAACCAACCGAGTTGGAAGTGGTTGGCGTACCGGCCAAAACGGCGAACTATCCGATTGCCGTTGATTCAGGTTGGAACTGGGTCGGCATGGTGCCACAGGTGTCCATGACTTTGGACGAGGCCTTGGCTTCCTTGCAACCGACCGAAGGCGATTTGATCAAAGGCCAGAATTCCTTCGCCATGTACAGCAGTACGTTGGGCTGGATCGGTTCATTGAACAGCTTGGAGCCGACCGAAGGCTACATGTTGCAGTCGGCCACTGGCGGAATGTTGACTTATCCACAAAACAGCGTGTTGGCCACGGCCCGTATCGCTGAGGAAAGCGTGGAGCTACCTGCCGAGTGGGTAACGGAAATGAACCGCTACGAGGGCAACATGACTCTGTTAGCCAACATCGCCAACGGCGAAAGCTTGGACGGTTCGGAAATCCTTGTCGCCTTTGTGGACGGCGAGTGCCGAGGCTACGCAAGCCCAATGAAGCTTGACGGCAACGTGGTTTACTTCCTGACGGTGAATGGCGAGTCCAGCACCGAAAAGGTGAGCTTCAAGTTGTATCACGAAGGCCTCTTGCGCGAGGTGGATATCACTAACATCGTGGCTTATGCCGGCGACAAGGTGCTTGGTTCCCTCAACAGTCCATTCGCCCTGCGCGTGGCTGAGGACGCGGTAATCGACGAAGCAGTCGTGATGCCGAATCCGTTCAACGAGTCGTTGACCATCGTGCTTCCAAACGTGGAAGATGCCGACATCGAGGTGCAGTTGATCAGCACCACGGGCATCACCCTGTACAGTGCTTCCCACACTTCCGGTTCGGAGGTTGTTCTTGACGCTTCCATCGTCGAGGATCTCGCTTCCGGAGCTTACATCGTGAGGATGGTGGGAGCGAGCTTTGCGGAGGAGCGGTTGGTAATTAAGAAGTAAAAGAGACTTTAGAGGTTAGACATTATACTTTAGCATTTCCGATTAGGGTTTTGCTATCGTCTAATGTCTTTCTTTATGAAGGCCGTTCTAAAACATCGGGTATAAAACCGAATACGTCGGGCATAAAACCCTAAAACGTCGGGTATAAAACCCGACGCTATGGACGCGCATGGGTAAAGCACGGTCTGTCCATAGCGGTAGGTTTCATACCTACCGACCCAGAGTATGTGGAAGCTAACGTCTAACGTCTCTTCTCTAATGTCTACAAAAATGAAATCATCAATATCCCTTCTCATTTTCTTCCTCGCCCTCTTTTCCGCCAAGGCGACAGCCCCCGATTGGTCCGTTAATTCCTCGGCCTATTCGCAGGACATGAGCATGGTGGGCGTGGTACTGCTCGATGGCGTGGAGGTGTACGGAACGGAATTCAAGCTGGCGGTATTCGTCGGTGGGGAATGCCGTGGCGTGGCGGAGCCGGCCTATGTTTCCGCCTTGGACAGGTATTTCTTCCTGTTGCAGGTGCGAAGCAATGGCGGTCCTGAGGCCTTGACCTTTAAGCTGTACGATGCCCAGATGGATGCCATTGTGGAGCTGACCAATCAGGAAAGCTTCGTGGCCGATGCCATCAAAGGTTCCTATTCCCAGCCTTATGTGTTCACCAATCAAGCCTTGGAAACCGAGTTTTTGGACTTCAGTTTCGTGGAGGTGAACAGTGCGGTAACCATCGGGGATAGCACCATTTCCGTAGTGGTTGATGAAACGACTGACCTGACTTCCCTCACGGCTGTTTACAACGTTTCAGAAGGCTCCAAAGTCTATATGAACGGCGTCCTTCAGGAAAGTGGCCAGACGGTGAATGACTACACCGACACCGTTTATTTTGAGGTGGTCGCCAGCGATGGCAGTAGCCAGCAATGGGCCATTGTCGTCAGCAAGGATAACAAACCACTCAGCATTGCATCCGCCATTGAAACCAAGGAAATCCAACGGGTTTATGATGTGTTGGGCAATGAGGTTTCAAGGGAGACTAAAGGGCAGGTGTTGATTGTGGAGTATGTGGATGGGAGTAGGGAGAAGGTTTATGTAGCGGAGTGATAAATCAGTTTTTTGGATATAAAAATCCCTGACAGGTCTCGGAAACTTGTCAGGGATTTTTTGATGCTCATTTGAAGGGTAACAGCTCTATATTCTCGAGCGCAATTTTTAATGCATTCGAAACTGTGAATAGCATTTGTGATACCTTGTGACAAGGTATTTGGGATATTGGAAATATTGATGACTGTTTCAGACGCATTACACAAGCATCCGAGGAGGTGGGCAACCAAACCATTTTTACTAAAAAAAATATTTCTATACCGTATATGGTGAGCTGTTTTTATATATCACCTTATGTTTAGCATTGTCTAGGAAATTTGTTTCTGCTTCTTCTGAAGTATTTAGAAGGATGATATCTGCAGGTAGGTTGTACTCTTTGTAGATAAACAAACTAATTTCATTTCGATAATCTAAAGCCTCCTCAATACTAACTTTAGATTTGTCATAAATTATTGCGATATCTATATCATTAGGGTTAGTCTCATAAATAGAAGATCCAAATTGGTATACGTCAAAGCCATTGTTGCTATCTAATACTATATCAATCATTTCTTTGGTTTGGGTTTATAGTTTACCATTTTTTCGCCAGTTAGATTTACTGCGCCAAAAAACTCTCTGTTATCAAATAATCCAACATTCATGCTTTTAGCCAATTCTTCTGCAACAAATGAATATTTGTTATAGAAACCTATTAATACAATGCAGTCTAAATCGTGTAAGTTAGGTTTGATTTCATGAATGTCAGCTTCTCCAGCAATGTATATGTCAGCTACTAAAATTTTTAAATCAGGTCTGTTCTGAGTTCTTTTCAGTATGTACATATCTTGACCTAAGCTAGTCATTGATTCCACTGCTGAATGACCAGACATGCCATTTTCAAAAAATTGAATGCTAGATTTGGCGACTTTTTCTCTGTTACTTCTTCTCATCAAAAATCAATTCAAATTTAGAAGGGAAAGTTGGTACGGCATCGTTTACATCTCCTGATAATTTATTGTATTCGAAACCTTCTCTGTGGAGTTTGAACTCAATATACTGACCGTATTCATCGTTTTGTAATAAGTGTTCGTGTTGACTAATTGTTTGTTCTATTAATCTATTGTTTGGTAGGATTTTCTCGATAGCTAGTTTATCCCACATTAATTCTGTTGAAGCTTGTTTGTTTTGTGCATTTTTTGAATACGGACCATAAATATTAAAAATGGCATGATTTTCTGCAAATAGTGGCTTTAGGAAAGCTCTTACTTGACTCCTTGTTTTAAATTTTGGAGCTACAAATAGATTTATAATCTTTGATTCATGTTCTGATTTCCATTTTTTGATTAGATCTGTTGGGAACATACTTGGGTTTTTGTCGATTTTTGTGTGACAATTAGGGCATAGTAAAACAATGTTTTCAAAATCATCTCGGTCTGTTAGTGGTAATGAGCTATTTCCTCTGGGACCTTTTTGTTGTTGACCAATTATATGAGCTAACTCTTCAATATTCGTTATTTCACCATTTTCAAAAAATGGGAATAAATCATTGTGACAATCAGGGTTAGCACAATATCCCCCTGATGATGCCCATAATTTTCGTTTTACTTTCGCTTTTATTCCCATAGTACACAACAGTTGTATACACTATCTTGTTGTTTACCTCCTTTTATAGATGATTCTATGAATATAGTCTCAAATGATCGTATGGACAAGTTAGTGAGTAAAGGGGGATGTGTTTATAAGAGGAGGTTATCCTCCAGCGAGGAGACTTTTGGGTTGCTACCATTTTTTCCCAACACTTATTCACCAAGCCCCAACACTTATTCAAAGTCGCCTTGAAAGCACGGCCTGAAGGGTCAATTTCGAGTATTCCCAAAAGGGAAAAGAAACGAACCTTTAACAGCCAATTGCTATGCGACACCCTTTTTTGCTCCGTGCATTTCTCCTCCTTTTGTGTGGATGGACAAGTCTTGGAGCCCATGCCCAATTTATTGATGAAGAGGAGCCCCAGACCGAGGCGCCGTATTTTCAGGTGAATGGCCAGCAGGCCTCCGAGGATTTTGGGCTGGAGGGCACCACGGTGAAGGCCAATATTGCGGGCATGATTGCCGATGTGGTGCTGACCCAGACCTATGTGAACCACGGGGATTCGACTTTGCAGGCGACTTATGTGTTTCCGGCCTCGTCCAAGTCGGCGGTGTATGCGCTGAAGTTCAAGATTGGCGATCGGGAGATTCAGGCCGAAATCAAGGAGAAGCAGGAGGCGAAGCAGATTTTTCAGGAGGCCCAGCAGGAGGGCAAGACGGCGACTTTGCTAGAACAGCATCGCCCGAATGTGTTCCAGATGAGTGTGGCGAATATTCAGCCCAATGACAGGGTGGAGGTGGAGTTGCGCTACACGGAAACGGTGGCGGTGCATGAGGGCGAATATGAGTTTGTGATGCCGACGGTGGTTGGTCCGCGCTATGCCAATGCGGACCATCTACAAGCTGACCCGTGGGTGCAGAATCCGTTTACCACCGACGCCAAGGATTTGCCGAAGGCCAAGCGCCCGCCGTTCAGGATTGAGCTGAATTTGAACAGTGGCATTCCCATCCATGAGGCGCGTTCGGTGAGTCACCAAACCAAGGTGGTTTTTGCCTCGGACAAGGAAGCCAAGGTGGTGTTGGATGAACAGGAGTATTTGAAGAATCCCGCTGATTTTATCTTCCGGTATCGCCTGCAAGGCGCCCAAATCGAGTCGGGTTTGTTGCTGTACGAAGGTGAGGACGAGAACTATTTTTTGTTGACCGTGGAGCCTCCAAAGCGTGTGGTGCTGTCTGAGATTCCCGCCCGCGAGTATGTGTTTATTATGGACGTGTCGGGCTCGATGCAGGGTTTTCCGTTGGAGGTGTCCAAGGCGATGATGCAGGAGCTGTTGCCTCAGTTGCGCCCGATTGACCGCTTTAACATTCTGTTTTTTGCGGGTAGTTCCGAGGTGCTTAGTTCCACTTCCTTGCCTGCCAATCAGGAGAATATCGAGGAGGCCATGGACTTTTTGGATGGCATAAATGGAGGGGGAGCAACGCAGATGCTTCCGGCCCTGAAGACAGCATTGGCCTTGCCCCAAGACCAAGAGCGTTCGCGCAGTTTTGTGATTTTGACCGACGGTTTTGTGACCGTCGAGGCGGAGGCTTTCGATTTGATTCGAAACAACTTGGGCAAGGCCAATTTTTTCCCTGTGGGCATCGGCAGTGGGGTGAACCGCTTCTTGATGGAGGGCATGGCGCATGTGGGGAATACGGATCCTTTGATTGCGACTTCAAAATCAGAGGCCTTGCTACAGGCACAGCGTCTGCGGGAATTTATCCAGCAACCTGTGCTGACCGATATCGAGGTAAAGTTTGATGGCTTCAAGGTTTATGATGTGGAGCCGGTGAACAGCTCCGACCTTTTTGCCGAGCGTCCGTTGCAGGTTTTTGGCAAGTACAAGGGCAAGCCGAAGGGCAGGATTCTGGTTTCGGGAAAGACGGGTTCGGGGCATTTCTCGAAAACGATTAGCGCCAAGAAAAAGCCGTCTGCGGAAAATCAGGCCTTGCGCCAGCTTTGGGCAAGGAAGCGCATCCAGCTGTTGTCGGATTACCAGTCCTTGGGCCGTGACCACAAGCAGGAGATTACGGACTTGGGCTTGAAATATAGTCTGCTGACCAAGTACACGTCTTTTGTGGGGGTTGATTCTGAAATCCGAGCGCCGAAGAAGCCTCAGCAAACGCCGAATTTCTCGGGTGGTGGGGCCACGCCGGAGCCTCATGAGTGGGCGTTGATTTTCATTCTTGCGATGGTTGCTGGGTATTTGGTGTGGACGAATAATGCTTGGAGGATGGATTTGGATTGAGGCGCCTTTCACCTGCCAACAGCCGGAGGCTTTGGCAGTGTGGAAGGGGGATTTTTAACCACGGAGAAAGGGAGGTGAAGGATGGTTGAAACCCATTGAAATGAAATTCTATTTGACAGCTTGATAAGAAATGAAATGTCTCGGTCTCTTGTATGCAATGTTAATATTGCCCTTTGCAAATGTGTTTGGGTATCAATTTGGAGGGGTGAATTTTTATACTCCTGAAGGGAATAATATCTGTGATTGCAATGAGTTGGAAAATTATCAAAAGAATGCTCCTGCTATTGTGGGGTTTGAGAATGAAATGCCTCGTATCAAGAGATTTTATTTCTACAGAGACCATATTGTAGGTTTTTCAGACTCGTTGCATTTCATTTTTAATGAGAAAAGTAAGGTTTTAGAAGTGTTTGATTCTGAGAAAGAATGGGAGGAGAGAGTTGAATATAGTTGCCTTGATCCGTGGGTAACTAGGTGGTGGGAACTTGATGATTCGCCGTCGGATTTAATCCTTCTCTTAATGGTTGGCTTTATTGTGACCATACCTCTTGGCTCAGTGTTTTTGTTTTTCTGGATTGGGTCCTTTTGGAAGGCAATCAGCAAGGAAAAGTTTAGCCTGAGAAAGGGCATAAACACCAAGGTTTTTCTTGGGTTGAGTCTGGTTTTGATGTGGGGATGGTCGGAGTTGTTTTGGTTGGAGAGTATATGAGATGTAAAAATTCTGGGGCAACCCCACCTGTATCCTCCCCTTTAAAAGGGGGAGGAGATACCATCAGCCCAAGGTCTAAAGCCATAATTGGTTGGAGTTATCTGTAACATTTTCCTCCCCTTGGATAAGGGGAGGACAGAGGAGGGGTTGAAAATAGCAATAAGTCCTGTCCCTACATTTTAGATTTTAATGACATGAATATCACCCGAAGGAAATTTATCAAAGGCGGTTTACTCGCAGGGCTTGGATTGGTCTTGTTCGACAGCTTTTGTTTTGAGCGATTCTTCGTGGATTGGAATACGCATTCCCTTTTTAATGGAAAGGAAGAGGAAGCGATACGCTTGGTTCAACTCTCTGATTTGCATCTGAAATCGTTCAATTATCCCTTAAAAATGGTGGTGAAAAAAATGGTGGAGAAGAAGCCTGATGTCATCGTTTTTACGGGGGATTCAGTGGATGATTCTGACAAATTGGGCGAACTGGAAAAGCTGTTAAAGGAGCTTCCTTTGGAAACGCCAAAGTTTGCCATTCTGGGCAATTGGGAATATTGGGGGAAGGTGGATTTGGATAAGCTTTCAGTGCTTTATGCCAAGTATAACTGCCAGTTGTTGGTGAATGAACATGCTCGTGTTTCCGTGAAGGGGAGGGAGTTGGCGTTTATTGGATTGGATGATTTGGTGGGTGGAACGCCTGATGTGAGCAGGGCTTTTCAGGATTTGGGTCATGCTGACCAACGGGTTGTTTTGGCGCATTGTCCAGAGAGCTTTCAGGAGATTGGGGAGGTGGATTTTGACTTGATGTTGTCGGGGCATACCCATGGCGGACAGGTGAATGTGTTGGGCTGGGTGCCTTTTAAGCCTGTTGGAAGTGGTGCTTTTTTGAAGGGTTGGTACATGCAGGGAGATAAACGGCTGTATGTTTCAAAGGGTATTGGAACGAGTATGATTCCAGTCCGTTTTGGGGCAAGGGCTGAGGTTGCTGAATTTTTGATATGAACTCTCATTATCCATGATGTTTTAGGCCAAAGGACTGAAGTCCTTTGCTGTGGAGAACCGCCCCTTCAGGGCTACCACGGTTCAGCCCTGTAGGGGCGGTTCTTCATAACGATGGATGAAATCCATCGAAAAACGAACACCAATTATGAAACTCCAACTCGCCATCACCAAACATAACCTCCTTAAGCCCCTCCTCTTTATGGGCTGGGCTATTGCCTTTGCTCCAAGTTTGGTGGACTTGATTGGTCAATCAGACATTCTTCGCATCGGAGGACTTTGTCTTTTACCCTTCATTCTTCGGGTGGCGAAAAAGGACGAACACTCCATGCGAATGCTTTGGGGTGTAACCATTGGCGGGTTGTTGTATTACTTCTTCGGACAAGCCTACTGGCTTTTTGGGGCCGGACTGTATGGATTGCTGTTTTTGATTGAGCTGTATTACGGAAAACTCAATGCACCTGCAGTCCTCGCGCCCATTTTTTACCTGCCATTTACCAGTGGCTTGTTCAATCTTTTTGGATTTCAGATACGTTTGTACCTCACTAAATGGGCGGTGGCTGGGCTTAGCCTGATGGGCTATGCCACCAAAAGCGCGGGCAATTTGATGGAGGTGAATGGGGAACAGTTTTTTGTGGATACTTCCTGTATGGGGCTCCGGATGGTGATGACGGGCTTTCTGTTAACGCTTTTATTGGCTAGTCAGCAGGAAAAGCGACAGGCTAAAGAGTTGTCCATGCTTGGGCTGTTGGGTCTGATGGGGTTGGGGTTTATCGGGATTGTGTTGTCCAATTACTTTCGGATTATCGCCCTTGTGGTGTTTAAGTCGCCACCGGAGACAGCCTCACATGAGTTGATTGGGATATTCTGTTTGTTGCTTTTTGGGGTGTTGCCGATGCTGTGGATAAGTCGTTGGTATGTGGAAAAGTTTGGGGTGGTGGATGCTCCGAAGGGAACGAAAAAGAATAGCGTTTTTGATCTCCCTTTTAGGCAATGGATTCCAGCTGTTCCCGTCTTGTTGTTAGCTGTTTTCAACTATGGCTCTTTCGAAAAAGAATTTAGGGAATCTGTGCCCTTGTCAGCCCAAATTGCCTTGCCTCAGCATTATGATTTAACCAAGGTTGATGGCCGTTTGCTCAGTTTGCAAAAGGAGGAAACTGTGCTTTACATCAAGGGGCAAAATGCGATGAGCGTGTCCAATCACAATCCCTTGATTTGTTGGCGTTCCACGGGGTATTCGATTATCGGGGAGCAGGTGGAGCGTGTTGGGGATGTGGAGGTTTATACAGCGCAGTTGGTGAAAAATGGGGAGGTTTTACACACTGCTTGGTGGTATAAAGATGGACAGGAAATGACCTTGTCGGAGCTGGATTGGCGCTGGGAAAACTTGGTGGAGGGGAAGCGGTTTTGTTTGTATAATGTGGCGTGTGGGAGTAGGGAGGAGTTGTTTTTTGAGGTGAATCGGTTGGTTTCTGGTAATCCAAAGGACTGAAGTCCTTTGCTGTGGAGAACCGCCCTTACAGGGCTATCCAAATCATAGTAGCCCTGTAAGGGCGGTTCTCCGTAGCGATGGGTAAAACCCATCGACGTTATCACCGTCAAAAAATCACCACTCCACCCCAATCATCAAATTCGGCGCAAAACCCAATCCCTCAGCTTCTTGGTATCGTGTATTGCCATCTGGCTTGGTGGTCGTAATCACTTCTACCACATTACTCTGGTCGTAAACGTTTTGGATGGAGAGTCCGATGATGCCTCGCATCCCCTGCCATTTTGGGACGCGGAAGGTGTAAGAAACCGACAGGTCCAATTGGTGAATATTTGGATATCGCTCCCCATGAACCTCGTAGGGATGCGCTTTTTTCGGTTTCTTTTTTGGGGGTGGTGGAGGGTCCTTAGGCGCATTGGGATTGTTTCCGCCTTTGGCGATGGTGCTCGGTAATTCCTGTTGAGGCGTGCCGGGGAAAAGTGTTGTTAGGCCTGAGGCGAACTTCCATGAAGCGGCGAATTTCCATCGGCGCCATGAATAAAGTCCAACGATGTTCAACACATGGGGCTGGTCGTAGTCACTGGCGTAACCTGCCATATACAAACTGTCGGAGCTGAGTTGGTTGTGGCTGTAGGTGTAACTGACCCAAGCCGTGAGTCTGTCAGTGAATTTCCGCTTGACCAACAGATCAACCCCAGTGGTCTGGATACGGATTTGGTCGTAAAAGTCGTTTGGTCCTGTCACCAACCTTCCGGCCAAGTAGGCGATGTTGTTTACATTCTTGTAGAAGCCTTCCACATCCAGCGTCCATTTTTTGCTGGCGTACATGAAGCCAAGCATGTGTTGGTGCCCAGTCATCACCCCCACATTTCGGTCATTAGCCAACATCCAAAGGTGTTGGTCAATGTTCTGGAAGTTGAAGTTCATGTTGCGGACCTGACTCACATATTGGTCATAAATGCCGGAGGATGCCTTGAGGTTGATTTTGTCGGTCAACAGGTAATTGGCAAATGCCCTTGGCTCAAATCGAAATTCCCCCGTGTTTGAATAATGCGTTCCACGCAAGCCCACTTGCATTTTGAATCGCTTAAAGCGGTTCAGTTTATAATTGACAAATGGGGACTGAAGGATGCCCGAAACCTCTTGGGAAATATCTAACACGCCCACCGAATCATAGCGCTCATAGTTGTGGTTCAGGAAGTCGGTGTGAATGGATTTCAGTTCGTATCCGCCTTCAATTTGATCGCCATTTTTCAGGTAATAGCCCAACTGATATTTGAGGCCCGTGTTTCGCAGGTTGTTCAGGTTGGCATGCGTTACGTTGACCTGCCCGTTATCATTGTTGAGGCGGTTCATCGCATAGTCGTAGGTGTAGTCCGAGTAGGTCAACGACAACTCGCCCGTGAGGTCTTTGGTCCAGTTGGCTTTCCATCGAAGGGAACTCCCAAAATTGTTGAGCGTGTTGTCCACATGTTCCGTTTCGGGCACAGTGGTCTCCGCCAGTTGGTAGTCCAAACCATTGCTGATGGCGATTCCGCTCCAATGCAGGCTGTGTTTCTTTGAAAGTTTCCAGTTGATTTTGGCGTTGATGTCGTGGTAAGAAAGCTGAAGACTATCCATTTTCAGATAGGGATTCTTCATAGCGTTCTGCAGTTTGCTGGTCGCGAAAATCATTCGGGAAAAGGCATGGACTTTTGGCGATTGCCATTTCACTGGAAGATTTGTTCGTGCCGAAAAGCTCAAACTCAGCTTGTCTTTGATGATGGGCGTGGCCAAATGCCCTTCCATATAAACGGAGTTTACAGAGGCCCCGCCAGTCAATGAATCTTCGATTTTGTCGCAGGTGTGGATGTCAATGGCGCCACCCGTTCTGCCACCCATATTGGGGTTGAAGCCGTTGCGATAGACGTTGATGCGGTCTACCACATGGGAATTGTAGGGAGAAATGGTGCCGAAATAATGGCCTTTGTGGTAGATGGGAATATTGTCGAACAACACAAAAGATTGGTCGGTGGCACTGCCTCGGATGTAGGTGTTGCCCGCCTTGCCATTCGGCGAAGTGATGCCCGGCAGGGCTTGAATCGACACAAGCACATCGCCGTCCGTTTCTTGGGGCAATTGCGCCAACTCATTCATTTTGATTTCCAAGCGGTGCTCCTTACGGTTGGCGTAAATACCCTCTGCGAGATAGGCTCGCACAACGGTTTCCTCCAATTCGTAGGTGGTGGAAAACATGGCAAAGGTCAAGACCGATTGCCTTCCCAAATCCTTTCCCAACATGCTCTTTTTCTCATAGCCCAAGGCGTGAACCGTTACCGTATCATTTGGGCTCAAAGTGGCTGAAAAAGTAGTGGTGTCACCTTGAAGTGAAAAGGTCTGTGGATTCCCATTGACCGTAATGGCCGGAGAATAGATGGTAAAGCTTTCTTTGGCATCGTAGGCCAGCATTTTGTATTGGCGTTCCACGGGTTTTATCAAGAAATAGGAATCTCCTTCGGATTGCACAGAAAGGTTGACAGCCTTTTCGAAATAAGCCAGTTGCTCTTCCAAGGTGCCCTTTGTGGATGGCGCTGGGATGCTTACGCCGTTCAGCATGCTCGCCTCATAAGCGAAGAAAACGCCGTGTTCAGCTTCCAGTTGTTGAAGGAATTCGGAGGCCGAAAGGGTATCGGTTTGGGCGAGAGAGAGGTGGGAGAAGAGAAGCCCGAGGAGGAAAAGGAGATGGGAAAGTTTCATTGGGGGGAGTGTGTTTGAAAAGGTTAAGAAACCTTATTCCTCTTTTAATTCTTTAAGTGGGTTGTAATTAGAAAACCTGATATAATGTGCCTCGTTATTCATTGGCGTCTCTTTAAATGAGGTTCGGTTTCCTTTCCTGTCAAAAGTTGCAATTGTGCGAATACCATGACTTAAAGAAACATAGGCAAATTCCCGTAAACTGTCTTTTTCAATTTTTAGAAAAGAGGTTGTTGTTCCTGCAGTAACGGTCCATGAATCCACACAATCCAATTCCTTGTTGTATCGAATATTGGGGAATTGATTGGCATTATGAATCATTCTCAGCTGACGTGTCTTTTTATCAAAGATTAATAGGTGATTGACTTCATTTGCTCCTCTAACGGCTATTATCGATGAAAAGGTTAGGTCTTTGAAACCATCATTGTTGAAATCCGATAATTTCACATTCAACCCAGAAATCAGGTTTGATTTTGTAATGATTTCCTGAGTTTGATTCCAGCGCTGTCCTGTTTTTTCAAATAGTTGGACCTTGGCAATAACCATTGAATCAGTAGCTATTTTTTGGATGTAAAGTTTATGACTTCCTTTTCGTCCAATATTTACTGAATCAATGAATTCCTCCACTACTTGAGGTGTTGTGGATAACTCACTCGAATCTGTCTCTGTGATTTCCTTTTTGATTGGCGTTTTTACTTCCGAAGAATCAACAACTGCTACTTTGGTAGAATCCATTTCCGTGGAATCACTCACCAATTCTTCTTGCTTTTGGTTGGATTGACAAGCAAGGAGAATACAAGGAAGAAAGAGAAGCGGAATCAGTTTTTTCACAGGGAGGAAATCGAAGTGAAGACAAGAATTGAGAACGGAAATCAGGATATGACTGGGGCATTCGAAAACGTCGTCCGCCAGCTGGCGGACGACGTTACGGAGACAACCGATGGTGAACCACGAACTACCTCAATACCACAACTTTTCCATCCACCTCATAGCCAATTCCCAACGATTCAAAGACCAACTTGAGCGCCAGTTCAGGCTTGCTGTGTGGGATGCGACCCGTAAAGGTTTTTTCCAAGGAGATATTTTCTGTTTGGAAGGTGTAGCCAAACTCGGATTGCAAGGTTTGGAGCACCAATGGAAGCGGAGTGTCACGGAATTGGGTGAATCCGTCCATCCAAACAGGATGATTTTCCTCAAAGACAAAATCGGTGAACCCTGCATTGGCGGTGTAGTTGGCGCCCATGCCTTGGGTGAGGATTCGCTCCTTGCCCAATTTGTTGGTGGTGGAAACCTTACCCTCGAAACAGCGGACGTCAAAGGCGTCTTTTCCGCTGGTCACGGTGAATTTTGTGCCTAAAACTTTCACATGGCCCGAAGGGAAAATCACCTCGAAACCTTCGCCAGAAGTCACCTCAAAAAAGGCTTTACCTTCAAGGTTGAGTACTCGCTTTTCAGCAAAGTTGTCCTCGTTGAGCAAGATGCTGGAATTGCCCGAAAGGGTAACCACGGAGCCGTCTGGAAGGGAGATTTTCTTGGTTTCCCCGATGGCCGTTTCATAACGAGTGCCTTGCAGGTTGCCCTTCATCCACCACATGCTAAAGCCGACCAACAAAAGAACGCTGGCCACCAAACCGTAAATCCAGCGTTGGTATCCAATCGGAACCACTTTTGGCTCTGGCGTTTTCTTGCGTGAGGCATTGGCCGTCTGGATGCGCTCGAACAGGGCGTCACCATCCCATTTTGGAACGGTCCATTGGTCCACTTCCGAAAGGATGTTTTTGTATTGCTTATAGTCGTCCTCGCCCAACAGCAATTTGGCTTCCTCGTCGTTTATTTTTCCTTTGAGCCAGTCGTTCAAAATGTCTTTGTTGTCTTCGTGTTCCATAAAAATGGTTGGTCTTGCTTGAGTAGAACAGGGAGGGTCGGGGAAACCCTACGCAAGACTTCAAATTTTAAACATTAAATGTTGACACAGCCATTTGGGTGCTAAAGTCTAATGTCTAAAATCTAATGTCTCTTTTAAATCTTAATCCTCTGCAATTCTTCCACCTGCTCTTTCAAATTCCTCAATGCTCCGCTAATGCGTTTTTCAATAGCCTTTTCGGAGAGCTCGAGTCGCTCGGCGATTTCCTTGTAAGAAAGCTTGTCGATGCGGTTCATAAGGAATGCGATGCGCTGACCTTCAGGAAGGTTGGCGATGGCCTCTTCCAATAAATCCTTGAATTCCCCTTCGCGATAAACGTAATCAGGGTCTTCCGACGATGCCGAGGGCATGGTGTTTTGCTTTTGGAATTTGAGCACGACTTTTTGGTGTTCCACATCGTTGAGGAAAAGGCGTTTACCCACAGTGAAAAGGAAGCTCTTGGCTGATTCAATGCTTACCTTTTTGCAGTTCTGCCAGAGTTTTGCGAATGAGTCTTGGACATAATCCTCGGATTTGGTCATGTCTCCAAACTGGTAATAGAGGTAGTTCCGCAGATGGAGTGCGTGTTTGTCGAAAAGGCCACGATAGACCTTGTCATTACATACCGATTCACTGGGCTTTTCCATTCTTTGGGGACTTTGGTCGATGTTGTACCACCTATGGATTGGTGGTAAGGAGGCCAAGTTGCCTTAATCAAGAGAAGTTTGGCTAAATACCAACCTTTAAATTACCCAGAAGGTGCGCAAAAAAATAATGCTCAATGCAAAAAAATGATTTTTGACAGGAAGACAGAGGGGAGGGCTTTGATTTGCAGTAATTCGGTGGTGTCCAAGGATATAAAAAGTCTGAAATGGTCTATTTTTGAGGATTTTACACTCAAATTTATATTTTTGTTACAAGGAATGACATTGGGGAAATGATTGTGTCATTTCTGATTGAAAGCCGTTGAATTGGGGGCGTTGGCGTATTGTGAGGCAAAATTGATTTTTGAAGGGAGAGTTAGGTGAACCCTCTTCAATATTTTATACATCAGTGACAAAGCGAACGAAAATCCTGTTGCACTTAGCCTTTTGGCTGGTCATTTGGGGAGATACTTTTTATACCTATCAACTGCCAAATTTTGAATGGGAGTTGGGGTATTTGACGCGCTTGGTGTTGTTGTTTGGTTACACCACCGTGTTTTTCTATGTGAACTATTCCTATTTGGTCCCTCGGTTTCTTATTCCTAAAAAGTATAAGTCCTATCTGACAGGCTTGGTTATATCTTGGGCCTTGCATGTTTTCCTATTGCCTTGGGCATGGAAAATTTACGACCTGAATGGATTGGTGCCAACAGTTGGAGAGCTCTTTTCGGTGACCTTCACTTCCTTCTTTTTTTATTCCGTGGCCACGATTGGCCGTTTGATGGAGGAATGGTGGAAAGGTGAGGTGGAGCGAAAGCGATTAAAAAAGGAAATCAAGCTGATTGAATTGTTGCAGTCCCATGGGCAATCAGGGCAAAAGTTCCTCTTTGATGTGCTATACGGCCTTTTTGAAATGTCCATTTCGGGGTCCTTTGCTACGGCGGAAGCGGTTCGGGCTTTTCGTGGGATGCTTGAGTATCAGCGTGTGGCTCAAAATGAGACATGGGTGAGTGTTGATGAAGAGGTTGATTACCTCAAGAAATTTGTCCGTCTATTTAAATATCGGGGTTGGGAGCAGTTGGATTTCTCAGTGACTGGTGATGCCACGCATCAAGGGAAAGTCCCGTCGATGTTACTTCATCCCATTGTAGAACATTCCTTGAAGTTGGGTGGCGAAAAAACGCCAATGGTCATGGATTTGGAAGTGGCTGAGGATGAAATGAGGTTTCGAGTGCTCAATACATTACATCAAGAAGGGCAGGAGCAGTTTTTGGAAGGTTTTGAGCAACTCCAACGAAGGATTGATTTGCTGTTTGATGGCGATGGACAACTCAACACAGCGCTGGAAAAGAATGATTTTTTGGTGGAATTAAGCTTACCCTTGAAATGAGCAGACTACAACTTTTAAGCAGTCAGATTAGCCTGTGGGCCTTTTATTTCCTGTATTTCACATATTGGGAGGATTGGTCGAAAATCACCGTGGGTATATTTATCGGCTTTATTTGCTCGGTGGCTGTGGCGCGTATGTTGCCGTTTTATCTCAATTATTATCTCTGGACACCAAAGTTTCTGATTAAGGAAGAAGGAGCGGATTTGTATCGATGGTTGGCTTATTCTGTCGGAGGGTTCGTCGTCATCTTTGTGGGTTGGTACCTTTTCCGAGATTGGTTGGGTTGGACCAATGCCCCTGAAAGTCTCTACAATTTTATCACAGCCTCCATCACAAACGGATTTATCTGCTTGGGCATCAGTTCCTACCTGTCCATGAAAATGGCGCAACTCCAACGGGAAAGTGAGTTGGAAGGATTGATGGAGAAAAAGGAGGAGATGGAAATGAAGATTCGAGAGCAGTTTGTGGATATCCCTTTTGTTTCGGCTTCACTGTCCGAGCTTGAAAGCTCTGCGGAAATTGACCCTGTGAGTGTTGGCGAGCCGATTGTTGCGCTATCGAGTACGTTGAAGGAGGAATATTATAGGGAGAAGGGGAAAAACAAGAGCTAAAGGTGGTTATGGGGCGGACTTCGAAAATGTCGGGTTTTATACCTACCGACCAAGGTGATTGACCCCAAAATGAACCAAAAAATAATTCCCATTGTTACAAAGCATAGGAGAGACAGCGATCACTCCCACAATTGAAAACGGCCCACAAGTGTCTTCGGATGCTTGTGGGATTTCTTTTATAGGAAGGCAGGGAATTTCTGAGGGATTGGCGCGGTGAGCTCCATATATGTTCCCGTGCTTGGATGAATGAAATTTAGTTTCCAAGCATGAAGAAAGAGGCAATCTTGCTCATAGGTCAGTGGATTGCTCTTGAAATATTCAGGGTCCTTGTAGCCGAAGTCACCGACAATCGGATGTCCCAAGGAGGCCAAGTGGATGCGGATTTGATTGGTTCGTCCACTTTTTGGGGTGACCAAAAGCAGGGTTTGGTTGGAGTCAGGATAGCGTTTCAGCACCTCGAATTTTGTGAAGGCAGACTGTCCCGTTTCCGTAAGCTTTCGGCTACCACTGGTGTCTGTTTCCTTGGCGATTGACGCATCTAAGGAGAATTCATCCTTTTCTAAAATGCCTTCCACTAAAGCCAAATAGGATTTTTGAAGTGTGTTTTCCTTGAATTGCAGGGCTAAAT
Organism: Bacteroidia bacterium; assembly: GCA_030431525.1. GTDB lineage: Bacteria > Bacteroidota > Bacteroidia > Cytophagales > JAAEPT01 > JAUIJC01. The sequence goes on from JAUIJC010000012.1 coordinate 99,522, forward strand.
GCTGGGCTACTTTCTCTGTTTTCGCAAAAAGAACAAGACCTGTGGTATTGGCGTCAAGGCGGTGGATAATCTTGAATTCCTCCTCAGGAAAAGCTGTTTCCAGAAAGTTGACCAAGTTATTTCTCGCAAAGCGTCCGCCAGCATGCATAGGAAGTGGTGCGGGCTTGTTCATTGCCCACAGGGCATCGTCCTCAAAAAGGAGTTCGACTTTGTTGCTAACTGCTGGTTCCGTTTGTGGCGCTGAGGAATGTTCAGTGAGTTCCCCCGTTTTTACCTGATAATCCACATCAACCTGTTGGCCGTTCACCTTGAGGTTTCCCGATTCAATTTTCTCAATCCACGTTTCTCTGCCAATACGAGGAAACTGCTCGTCGTAGAAATCTAAGATGGTTTTTCCCTCAAAACGCTGTTTTACCCGAAGTGAAAAATGGGTGGATTGGGGCGTGTCGCCAAGAAGGGGTGTGGTCGCCGAGATTAAGTTTTTCCTAAAGGCTTCGGGAGACATGGGGAAGGGCGAAAGATATACAATATTGTTGCTTTAAGGAGGGAAATTCCCAACCTCTGGGTCAACCCCACCTCTGTCCTCCCCTTATCTAAGGGGAGGAGAAACCACCAGTCCAGAGTTTAAACCCACCATTAGCAAGTATTCTCTGTAACATTCTCCTCCCCTTGGATAAGGGGAGGACAGAGGTGGGGTCGAATTCTTGAGCTTCAATCAACAGTATTGGGGCGGACACGCAGGTCCGCCCCTACGAAAACCAACAACTGATACAACCGTCTTAAATCGAAAACCAATAGTTCAGACGAATGACCAAAGAGCGGTTTTTGGGGCTGAATGGCTGGTCCAGATAATTGTCCGAATATACGATGAAAAGGTCGGACATGGGGCGATAGCGCCACTGGAGCCTACTGTTGATATTTACGTTTTCCCCTTGGGTGTTGTATTGGAGGTAGTTGGTCCAAAACAGATTCTTGCGAAGGCAAAATTCCAGTTTGGTGTTAAACAACCAGATTTTGGCATCGCCATAGCCTTTGGCAAGCTGAATGTCATTGTACTGCACACTGCTTTTCCAACTGAAGAAAGGCTGGATTCTGAAGTTTAGCTCGCCACTTAGTGAAATCTTCTCACCGTTGAAAAAGGTGCCACCCTCGGCATAGGCGCTAAGGCTAAGCGGTTTTCGGTCGTCGCTTTGCAGATAAATGGAACCACCCTGAAAGTTGTATTCTCCGACGGGAAGGAACTCACCGTTTTCAGTCAGCTCAAGCGGGAAAAGTAGCCGTTTGTAATCGGAGCTTGCCCTGAGCACCATGATATGCCTTTTTGTACCTTCCACCACATAGCGAATTTCTGTATGGCGGTCGAACAGGGCGTCAGCCTGCTCAAAGAACATATTGTTGTTCACAATCAGGCGATGGGCGTTTATCCAAGTCGATTTTTTCGGAAGAAAATGGCGCCTAAATTCTATCCAAGAATGCTCGTAACCAACCCGTTGCCATTCCTCAGAAACTGGGTCGTAGTGGAACTGCCGAATGGAAAAGCCCATATCGGTTTGGTAGTTTTCGTCCACATGTTCGAGGTTCAGGTCAATGCTGTATTTGGGTTTGTGGATTCCGAAATACCCAGAAAACAGATTGCCATAGGCATTGATTTCATTGGCAAAGGTTCCATGCGCCTTTAGGTGAGACATCAGGGTGCCCTTGGCATTTACCATTTCAAGTTCCACGGCCATATTTCGGCTAAAGGTTGAGGACGGGTTTTCCACATTCCTTAACCCTTGCACATTCGTGAGCATCGCACGAAGGGAGGAGCGCTTCCAAAACCTTCGACTCATTGCCAATGCCGTGAAATTTTTCGAGGGTAGTTCTTCCTTGGCTTGGGTGTGGCTGTTTAGCATGCCAATGCGCCATTTTGGGGAGAGGTTGCCTGTCAGGCGAAGCCCATAAAGTATGGGAATGGCTTCCCCATCATTCAAACCAATTCGTCGCGAGTAAAATGGACGGGCTTCATAAGTGCCAAAACCATTGAATATGTCGCTGTTTTCGAGAAAAAATCCCCGTTTCTCGGGAAGGAAAAGGCTGTATTGTGAAAGGTTAATTTGCTGGTCGTCCACATCCACCTGCGAGAAATCTGGGTTGATGGTCAGGTCAAGGTTTAGGGAGGAGTTTAGGCTGGCTTTGGCATCTATGCCTGCATCTGGCATAAGGTCCACGTACTGATTTTCTTCGAAATCGGCGGAATGTTGCAAGCTCAAGTAAGGGTTCAGCACCATGTTCCGCCCATTTTTAGTGGGAGGATGGTTCCAATGCATTTCACCAAAGCGCCCTAAGTCGCTGGCGTCTTGGAATCGAGGGACTGGAGCCCATGTGGAAAACTCATTCCCCGTCATGTCGTTCCGGATAAAGTTGATGCCCCAGTCGGGCTTTCCGGCGACAAAACGAAGTGTTTTTAAGGGAATGGCCATCTCTGCAGTCCAATAGCCATCAGCCTGTTGGGTTGCGCCAAACCACTTGCTGTCCCAAGCCTCATTCCAGTCCGACTGACTGAAACTGACATCGGTTTGGCCTCCAAAGGCATTGAGGCCGAAAAGTACAGCGTTGTTTTTGGAGTTCGTGGGGTCGATGACAACGGAGAAGCCATCGGAAGCCCAAAAGTGTTGGTCCCTTTTCAGGGTATGCGTAATGGGGGAGTTGTCCTGCCAACAAATGGCGGAGATGTAAAGGAACTTCTCATCATGGCAAACCCTTACTTCCGTTTGGTTTTTTGCTGGCAGGGTGTCCTGAGGCCAATTGCCCCAAAAAATCCCCAAGGACTCCCTTTGCCAGCATAGTTCATCCAAAACTCCATCAATTTTTACGGGAAGGGTGGTCGTCTCCAACTGGAAACTGCGTCTTTCTGTCGTGCTTTGGGCCACCAAAATCTTGGAGGCAAAAAACAGCAGAAGCAAAAAAACGGTGAATTTCATTGGAGAAAAATAAGGGGAGCCGAACCTCGGTCGTAATCTCTGATGGGTTCGTTTCGTACCAACCAAAATTTAGAACCACCGCGATTATTTCTTCGGCAAAAGGCTCCCCATGTCTTTAAGGGAAAATTTAATCTCTATCGTTTTCGTAGTTCATGTACGCAATCTTACAGTTTGGAAGCAGGGTTTCCAGCAGGTCCAGTTCCGTGAGTTTTAGCGTACGATTGTCTTCAATTTTTAAGACTTCCAACTGTTCGAATTGGCCAATGACAGTGTACATCTCATCCGAAATCTGGTCCTCAGGATGAATTTCCAGATAGCGAAGTGAAGAAACGCCAACCAGTTTTTGTAGCTCTTTTGGGTTGTTTAATTGTGGGTTTCCCGCAAGGGTGATGCGTTCGAGCTTTTGTAATTCCGTAAGCCACTCAGGCAGTGAATTCAAAGAGGCCTTCTGGTAGTTTTCTACTGCGTAATGCCTTGCGTGGCCATATTGGTTTTCTTCGCTTGCCTTAGGCGCTTTCAAGGAAAGTTCCCGAAGGTTGACAAAGGTCTTGAGTGACTCAGGGAGTTTTTTGTGGTTCAGGCTGTATTCCCCCAAATCCAAACGCTCTACCTTTTCAGGATGCTTCAGCGCCTTATCAAGTTCCGAGTAAAGTTTCGGAGCTTTGTCCGCAGAAAAGCTGAGGAGCAGAAGAGCAAGGAAGGGAAAAAGGTACTTTCTCATTGTCCTGTGTTTGGTGAGTGATGCGATGTGAACAAAACAATAGCATTCCTTACACCTTTAAAAATGATATCGACACAAGGGTGGAAAGTCTATACCATACAGCGCTTTTCCGCTATTAATCAGGGAGATGGGGTTTGTCGATAAAAAGCAGGGATTCGTCGATAAATTGTTTTGGCCAATGGATAAGTGTGTGGCGAGGCAATGGATGTTGCTATTTTTGAGGCTTCGCTAAGGAATGTTACGTGGGAACTCAGGCTACTGGATGTTTTTGTATCAAGTACAATGTATTATGTACAATGAACCTCGCAATTGAGCAATCATTGTACATAATACACGATACATTGTACAAACGTCCAGTAGTCTGGGGGGAACTAATTTCCCCGAGCAATCCTTTCAGCTTTCGGCCATTCCCTGTTAGCTGGCGGAATCACCTATGTAGTTGACTATGACTCGAAGAGTACTTGTTCTCATTCATTTCCTTTTTTGGCTCTTCAAACTCGGTGAGACCTACTATTTCTATGAGCTGAAGTATTTTGAGTGGCACCCTCTGTATTTCGCCAAACTCTTTATGCTTTTTGGCTTCACGATGGCCTTTAGTTACCTGAACTATTTTGTTTTGGTTCCAGTACTGCTCTTCAAAAAGCGGTATTTCCTTTATGTCATAGGGGTTTTAACGACAGCTTTTGCTCATTTCTGGATTTTGCCATGGGCATGGGGAGGCTATTCCTCGGATTATGTTTGGCCCAGTGAGATGGCGATTCGTGCATCGGCTTTTGCTACATTCCAGCATTTCTCGGTGGCAACCTTAGGGCGGTTCATGCACTATTGGTGGATTAGTGAGCAGACCAAGCGCAAATTGAGGCAGGAATTACGCACTGCCGAGTTGCAGTACCTCAAGTCCCAAGTCAGCCCGCATTTCCTTTTCAACACCTTGAATAACATTTATGGCCTTTCCATGCGAGGGGCCAAGCAGACGCCTCGGGCCATTCAGGACCTTCATGATATGATGAGTTATATGAAGGGCATTCAGGAACAATCTCAAGTTTCATTGGCCACGGAAATTGCTCATATTCAGAATTATGCCCGACTTCATGAGCTTAGGGGACAACAACGAATGGAGTTTTCATTCAACACCCAAGAGGCCCCTGATGGGATATCCATTCCTCCTGCCTTGATGCAACCCTTTGTGGAAAATGCCTTTAAGCACGGTGATGATGAGCTTCCGATTGAGGTTAGTTTGGAGGTTGATAAGGCCGAAGTGAATTTTCGGGTGGTGAACGGGCTCAAGCCCAGCCGTAAGAAAGATGGTGTGGGGGGCATCGGTATTCAAAATGTGGAAAGGAGGTTATCCTTGCTCTTTCCCAAAAAGTTTGATTTTGAATATGGGCCAGAGGGAAAGCAGTTTGTCGTGAACCTAAAATTCCCCGTGCTATGAAGAATAAAAAAGTATTGATTTCGGCCCACATCATTTTTTGGTTGATGGGAGCAGGTGTGGAATCCTTGTGGTTGGATTTCGGAAGTCTTTCGGGGGTGCTCACTACTATGGTTTGGCTGGTATTTGCCTCGTTTCCCTCACGAGCCATTCCCTTCTATTTGAATTATTTTATTTGGGTACCACGTTGGCTTCTCAATAAAAACCTTTGGTTAATACCACTTTGGCTCGTGGTGTCGTCCAGCATTTTCTTCGTTTCCTTTCTGTGCATAAACTGGGGCTTTCAATATTATTTGCTTGGCGAGGCTTCTGATATGGGGGGATGGATTGTTTCCGCCTGCGAGAACCTTTTCATTGTGTTGGGGGTGAGCACTGGATTGCGTTTGGCTTCCAACTGGGTGGAGAATTTGGATGTGCTTCAGGAGCTGGAACTCAAAAAGACTCAAACCGAGATTGAGGCGATTCGAGTGAATGTGAATTTTCCTTATGTGTTAGGGTTTTTGGAAAATCTCAAGACCCAAGCAATGAAAGACCCTCAATCCATTCAGGGACCTTTGCTGGATTTTTCAGACAATCTGAGAAAGCAGTTGTATGGAAGAATGGAAGAAAGGGTAGAGGTCCAAAGCACTGAAAAGAGGACTGATTCGTCACTTTCGCAAATACAGTAAAACCGATGATGACAAAAATTAATTGCTTAGCCATCGACGATGAGCCGTTGGCCTTGGACGTTATTGAGGATTTGGCTTCAAAGGTTCCTTTCTTGAATTTGAAGGGGAGGGTGCAGAGTGCGCTGGAAGCCATGAGCTTTCTGGAGAAAGAAGCCATCGACCTCATTTTTTTGGATATTCAAATGAATGATCTGACGGGCTTTGAACTGCTTCGCACATTGGAGAAAAAGCCTTTGGTGATTTTTACTACGGCCTATCCTAATTATGCTTTGGAAAGCTATGAGGTGGATGCCGTGGATTATTTGATGAAGCCAATTCCCTTGGACCGATTTGTTCGGGCGGTCAACAAGGCCAAACAACGGCTTGCCAGCAAGAAGCCTGCAACGGACCAACCTGTTGTGGTGAAGGAGAATACGCCATCCTTCATCTTTGTGAAATCAGAGTATAGGTCGGTAAAAATCAATTTGGACGATATCCTTTATGTGGAAAGCTTGAAGGATTATGTGGCTTTTCAGTTGAAAGAGGAACGCATTCTATCACTGCTTAGCATGAAGGAGGTGGAGGAGAGTCTTCCTTCGGAAAGGTTTATTCGGATTCACCGTTCGTTCATCGTTTCCATGGATAAAATTGAAACCATAGAACGCAACCAAGTGGTTTTGGGGGAGAAGCGTGTGACCGTGGGAGAGAGTTATCGGGAGGAATTCAAAAAGTTGCTGACGGCCTATCAGGTTTAATTGACTTATAGATATGGAAGTTGATTTTTTAACCACGGAGAAAGGGAGAAAAAGAGACATTTTTTGTCAAAAAGGAGATGCTTCGCATTTAGAGAAAAGGAGACACAAAATATCTCCCTTTCTCTACAGAGGCTTTGCCTCTTCTCCTCTAAACTATCATTTGCTCCTTTTCTCCCATTCTCCGTGGTTAAAATTAAACAATCACTTTCTTGAGCTATAAAACGGAATTGTTGAGAATGTTTCCTTCCAAATGCTCCAAGTTCTAACTTTGCACCATGACGGTATTGCAGGAAATTATCATGGAAGCCTTATTGGAAGGTTTTCCTGAGGCGCAGGTAGTGTTTTTCGCCGAAAAAGAGGGAGACTTCGGGTTAATCTTAGAAGATAAGGGGGCCTTTATCGTAACGGATATTAAGTTTACTTCAGACCCTTATCGCGAGGTAGAATTTGAGGGAGAGCTTGCCGAGCAAGGGACTTTGCCTTATTTGGTGAAAAACCTTCGAGATATGGCCATGGCGGAGGATGAAGAAACCGCTGAGATTGGCCAGAAGGTGTTGGATTCGGATGTAGAAAAATTGAAATATTTCTTGGCCGAAGTTCACGATGAGGACGGTGAAGACGGAAGTTTAGAAATACATGAATTCGATTTGAGCGACGAGATTTAATTCGCCACTCAAATTCGTTGACCATTCAGGCTATCCACACGCAGTTGGGTAGCCTGAATTTTTTTTGTAAAGAAACGGATGATGTCCAGTTCGGCCTTGCTTCCTTTCTTCACCGATTTGAAATAGTTACTGGCGATACGGGAGAATTGCTCCAGTTTTTTGGTTTCCAGTTCAAGCGCCGAAAAATGCGAGGTTCCTTTTTGTTGCATGGTTTTCTCCTTTTTTGGGTTCAACAGCAAACCTATGGGCTTGGTCCGCACTGGAGGTGCGGTGATTTGTTTACGTAAGAAAATCAAAGGGGGTTACGTAGGTTGGAGATTAATTTTTAAAAATTAGTGGTCTGTCTGATAATCAGTTGAAAGTTTTTACGGACTGAATAGGAGTATTAACGGTTACTTAAAATGGACGAACGGTATAGAGTTCATGACGGCTTCAAGCCGTTCATTCCTAATTTTTTGCGAGTTTTTCTCAATGCCCCGTTTCCCCTCGGGGCATTTTTTAATTTTAGGCTATGGAAAATACAGCAAGCTTTAAAACGGAGCTGTTCCAGCAGTGTCAGCATATGGTGGCACAACGCATGGAAGTGGCAGAAAAGGAAATGCGATTGGCGCAGGCATCTGCAAATGAGGAGACCAAAAGCAGTGCTGGAGATAAGTATGAAACGGGTAGGGCAATGGCTCAATTGGAAAGGGATAAAAGTGCTCAGGCACTGGCCGAAGCCAGAAAATTAAAGCAGGTCCTCGACCAGATTCATCCCGAAAAAGTAGAGACTGAAGTCCGACTCGGAAGTTTAGTAAAGACCCCCAAGGGCTGGTTTTTTATTGCCATTAGCTTGGGTAAGGTCACTGTTCAAAACACGGATTGCTTTGTGATTTCCCCAGTTGCCCCAGTCGGAAAAGTAATGATAGGATTGAAGGTAGGGCAGGAGGCCAACTTTAACGGACAAGTGTTTAAGATCGAGGAAATCTTTTAGGGTTCTTGTCTTCTTTCATGAACTCCTCAACTTCTTTGTCATAGTATTTCAAGCCATTCTTAAAACCCATGATAAGAGCAATAACGGCGGGTAGAAAAATGTATTCCCAAGGCATAAGGTTTTGGTTTTAGGTTGTCTCATCAAGGCTTTGTACCCTTTGTTGGTTTGTTTACGGTCACAACACTTTTTTGGGTATCCATTTTTGCTGAGTGAGGTGTGTGAATAAACTCTTTGTCAGCTCCTTTGATGTTGAGCAAGGCTTTTACCATACAAAGAATGGCCTTTGGGATTTGGGCAAGAGCCTTCAATAGTTCCTTATTGAAGAATCTTGCAGGCACCGAAATCCAAAGGGAAATCGAATTGATGAGCAGTAGTCCCACCCAAATAGGCCAATACAGAAAAGGATGAATGACCAAACTGATGGCGGAAAGAAGAATGAGCGAACCAAACATGAGCATCCTAGGAGGGATGAATGTCTGGAAAGCTTTGTCGAAAAAGTCCACGTTTCCCTTGAGTAAAAGTCCTTTGATGCCATCCCACATATAATTTTTGAAGTAGTAGGCTTGGGAGGCAATCCAACGCGTTCGCTGTTTTGAGAACACTTGGGAGTTCTGGACTTTCTCATCATAGACATAGGCATCCTCCAAGTATTCGATGAACACCTTGTCTTTTAGAATTTTAAGTTCAATCTCTTTGTCTTCCCCTGCCACGTCATTGATGTCCCGCATAATCTTGCGGAAATAGTGAAAGTCAAAGGCCATGGCCGAGCCAATCAGTCCCGATGACATTCCAAGTACTCGGTGGGCTTTTCGGAAGAAATGATTGTTGATTTCCTCATTGATGCCATCCAAAATGGCAAAAGGAGTATTGAGATTTTTTGCTGTTCTGTGGCCCTGAACGACTTTGGTTCCGCTCTGAAAGGCAAGATTAACTTGACTCAGGAAATCGCCTGCCATAATGTTGTCAGCATCCAAAATGACAATTCCGTCATAAACATCCTGAGGGAGTTGTTTTATGGCTTCATTAATGGCCTTGGCTTTGGTGCTCTTTTCAAAGCTCACCTCAATCAATTTGATGGGAAGCTCCTTAAGAGAGGTTATAGTTGATGGGGTGAACGAGTCGGCAATAATTACCACATCATAAGAGGCCTGCGGATAGATTTGTTTCAGGGCGTCCCTTGCCACGTCAACGATGACCTCGTCCTCCTTATAACCTGGAATCAGCACGGCAATTTTTTTCTTTTTGTCGGTAGGCAAGAGGCGAGGATGGTATGAAAACCGTCCAGCTATGGCCAGAAGAAGAATATAGGCAACGCTAATACCGAAGTATCCAAGCAGGAAATATTGGATAAGATGCGAGACTAAAAGCAAGGTCTCCATGAGGATAAAGTTCTATGGGGTTTAATTCTTAGAAATATTTTTTGACTTCGCGCTTTGCGCATCCCATTTGGGAGCCATATAGGTGAATGATATAGATAATCATGGAAGAAGGCATCTGATTTTGAACCTCATTGCCATAACTGGCCAAGAGGATTCCTGCGGACCCTGCAGTAAGGGCCAATATTTTTTGTCTTAATTCAGGGTCTCTAAGTTTCCACACAATGCCACCCCCTTTTCCTAAAATGTAGAGCTGAATCCCAAACCAGATAATGAAGCCGATGATACCGTATTCAGCCCAGTTTTTTACGAATAGGCTGTCAGGAGGAATCTTCGAAATGAAGCGGTCGGCGTTATAGGTTTGGCCCCAGTTACCAATGGTGCCAACACCTGTCCCGAAGGGCCTTGTTTTAAGGTACTCTCGAAGAATTCGTTGGTTATTTAGTCGTTCTTGGAAGGAAGGATCGCTTAGGTCTAATGAAGTTCTCATCCTTCTGATTTCGGCATTTCCCTGACCTATATAGGTAAACTTCAAGAAGCAAAACGCGAAGCCACCCAACGCAAGGCCAAGCATCAAAGCTTTCGTTCTTTTTGTAAGAATAAGATAGACTAATCCACCAGCAAGGATAACGAACAGCGCTCCTCGGGTTCCTGAAATCATAAATCCATAGATCAGTAACCCTCCAATAATGCCGTAGATGATTTTTTTCTTTAAGGTTAAATGGGGGCCCGCGGCAAGGATAAGAGCAACTAGTCCAATATGTGCTTGTGATGCACCAAACTGTCCAGCGTCACTATAGAATGAGAATACCCGAAGCACACCAAAAAGGATGTGGGTCTTTGCATTTCCAGCATCTAACCATTCTTGTTCAAAGCTTGAAACTCCAAGAAAGTGTTGTTTGATTCCGTATAAGGTTCCAAAAACAGAGAGACCTATGATAATATCTAAGAATAGGTTTAGGTGCTTCCGTTCATTAAAGAGGATAAAGGTTATAGGGGTTAAGAGTAGCCAGTAAAGGGAAGCTGAACGCATGCCGTAGAACCATCCTAAAGGACTGCCACGGAAGGGGTTTAACAACTGGAGGACATTGATGGCAAACCATAGGAGAGCAAAAGTGGTTAGCTCATTTTGGGCAGCTTTGAACCCAGCGCCATGGAAGCTTTTAAAGGTTATGGCAATTAATGCAAGAACCAAAAGAATGTCCATTCCAAGCCCTAAGGGCAAGGTTGGCAATACACGAGCGGCACCAATTCCTACAAAACAATAAACCACAAAACACAGAAGGCTGATGATGGGTTTTTTGAAAATGTATGTAGTAA
>JAUIJC010000056.1 GCA_030431525.1 Bacteroidia bacterium
TCATTGATTTCAGGATCAGCTTCATTTTCCAGCATGAATAACCCGAACGCAATGGTAGCGGGATTGGCAAACGGTGTGAACATCCTACAATGGGAAATCTCAAACGGAACATGCGAACCTTCTAAAAACCAAGTCACAATAACCGTCGAAGAACCTATTACTATTGCAAATGCTGGTTCGGATCAAACCATTTGCGAAAAAAGCACAACTCTTGAAGCTAATCAGGTGGCTATGGGAGAAACAGGAAAATGGTCATTGATTTCAGGATCAGCTTCATTTTCCAGCATGAATAACCCGAACGCAATGGTAGCGGGATTGGCAAACGGTGTGAACATCCTACAATGGGAAATCTCAAACGGAACATGCGAGCCTTCTAAAAGCCAAGTCACAATAACTTACAATCAAATTGAAACAGCGAATTATAGTCAGACAGGCAACAAGCCTACTGAATCTCGTGGAGGGTTCAATTACGAATTCTTATTAAATAAGTGCCTCAACTGCCTTAACCTCTGGAACGTAAACGGTGCCTCTGGCTATGACTTCCACGTGAATGAGCAGGAAGAAGCTATCGCCATCGAAATGGACGGAAGTGGGGCCCTTGCCGCTGAAGTAAGATTCTCCGAAGGGGAATGTGATACCACCAGCATCATCAATGACCCGATTGACTTGACAGGTAAAACCAATGTGAAACTGCGCCTGCGTTCGGATGTCCCAGTGGACAGCTTCCTTGTTATGCTATCCTACCTTGATGACAACGGCATTGTCCAACAGGCAGACCTCAACGGTGCCTCCATCGCACTTTCTGGAGACGGGGAATGGATCACATTTACTGTTGACTTGGCAGGGTTCTTTGGCCAATCCCAGCGTGTGGCAAGCTTTACAGACAGGGTTGTTGGTTTCTCCTTCCGAGCTGTGAATAATGACGGCTCCCAGCCACAAGGCACCATCGAAATCGATTACATGAAGTTCGGTGCTGATGAAAAAGTCACTTCAGTTGTTGAAGCAAAAACCTATGCTGTCAACGTCTATCCGAACCCAAGCTCTGGAACACTAAACATCATCATCGAGGTAGGATTGTCCATTAGCCTGATGGATGCCATGGGCGTTGAAATTGCCAAAGGCAGTGAAAAACTATTTGTAGAAGGGCTTCAGGCTGGTATTTACATCACCGCCATTTATAATAAAAACGGCTCTGTGGTTGAAACTCGAAAAGTGATTGTCAAATAAGCCTTAGTCAAGGCCCTATTTTAAAGAAAGCCCTGATGAGGAAACTCATTAGGGCTTTTTGCATTTCTTAAGCATCGAATATGACTCACTCTTCCATCACCATCCTTTCAAAAAACTCAGCATCCCCAACACTATAACTCCAATCATTCCCCTCCTTTACAAGTTTCCCATTCACCCTGAAATCGCGCATTTTCCCGTCCTTCAAACAGACAGTCAACCAATATTCAGGTATAAACTTGTAGGGCCCCTTGGACCTCGACCGATTCCACTTATTCACAAAGGCTTCGGTCTGTTCTTCGGTCTGTTCTTCGGTCAGCCCAACCTTGTTCACATCATTAAAACCTCTCGAAATAACGATGTAGTCAACCGCTTCCAAGTCAATGCTTGTCTTTTGATTTGTTGGTTTGAAGAAAGAAGTACAAGACGTGAGCATCAGCAGAAGGAAGGAGATGAATCGGTTCATTTTATCACAAATGCCCAAACAAAAACGATTTGACTTGCTATCGCAAGATTACGACAAATCATATTGGAACAAGTTTGAGCGTATCAAAAAGGCTATACAGCATGGTCCATAGGAAAAACAGGACCATCACATCAAAGTAGATCTAAATAGCTTACTTATTCATTGAAATAGGGCTTGCCTTTGTAGACTACACCTATGATTGAAATGTCCTTGATATGCATTGGCTCCACCTTAAAAGGATTTTCAGCCAGCAATGTGAAATTCGCTGTTTTCCCTTCCTTAATGGAGCCCAAATGGTCCTCTTGACTGATGGTTCTGGCCGCAGAAATTGTAATTCCTCTTATGCCATCAAACACACTCACCCTTTGGTCTTGAGAAAACTTGCTATTCTTAGAAGTCACTCGGTTTATGGCTGTCCATGCCAAGGTCAGTGGCTCCATGGGGGCCATCGCAAAATCCGAATGAAAAGAGACGGGTACATTTCTCGAGACAAGTGAATTAATGTTCACCAGATTGTGCGCTCGCTCTGGACCTAAGCCATGTTCTGCATATTTATCCGCAAGCGCCCACAGATAATAAGGATTAACAGAAGCCTCTGCGCCAAGCTTTGCTACCTGTTCTGCCATGGAATCGGTGAAAAAACCCATGTGATGCAATGTGAACTGGTGGTCAGTCCTTGGGTGCCCTGCTTCCAACTGTTCCAAATCGTCCAACACCATTTGAATGCCTAAATCTCCATTTGCGTGCACATGAATTTTATAATCATTATCCCAGTAAAATTTCGATTGCTCTTGATATAAGCTTGGCACTGTCATCCATTCTCCATGATGCCCATCAGTGTAATTATCCTTCATTTGCATGAGTTGAGAATAGATTGCCCCATCCGAAAATAGTTTGATTTGCTTGGGTAAAAAATGGATGTTTTTGGTGTCATATTCTTCAGGCAACGTTTCGATAAATTCCTTCACAGCCTCGTTACTGTTCCCCTTCATACCGTACAGCTGGGTACCGTTCGGAACTAAAAAAATATCATAGGGTGGGTAAGTATCCATCTCCCTCTTCAGGAACTTATACTCCAACTCAAAACTGGAACTTGGAAAACCAGGCTCCATAAGTGTTGTAATGCCATTTTTTAAGACCAATTGAGACATGGCCTTCAAACCCTCCATGTATCTATCCTCTTGGAACAATATAGGCCCCAACATCGGCACTAAAGCCAGCCAGCCCCCTTCAAAGAAATGCCCTTCGGCCCAGTTCACCTGGGGATTCCCCTTAAAGTCCTCCTCCCTAATCTCCAATAATTCAATCGTAGCGTCATTAATGAAAATTTCGTGAAAAGAGCGATGTATAACCCCAACAGGCTGGTCTCCAGCAATCTCGTTAAGCATTTCTCGGTTCAATTCACCATGCCACAGTGGATGATAGCCCCACACAAAATACAGCTCGCCCTTTTGAGCGTTTTTTTCAATCGACTCCCTTAGTCGTTTAATATAGGCCTCATGGCCAGAAACCCCTTTTTTGACACCAGTGGGCAACACCCAATCATAAGGAGCAATAATCTCATTCGGCAATACCGTTCCAGCAATGGAGGGATGCACATGGGGCTCAATAAATCCTGGCAACAGCGTTTTCCCCTCAAGGTCATAAAGCTTCGCTTTCCCCTCAAATTCCTTGAAGGCCTCATCCTTGGATCCTACAAAAACGATTTCCCCCTCCCGCTCAACAACAGCCTCAGCATATTGGGGGCTATCTCCTTCCATGGTGACAATGTCACCGTTGTAAAAAATAGTGTGGTTATGTACAGAAGTTTCGTCAGTGGAGCCCTTCTTTTGAGTGTCGCAACTCAGCAATAACAAAAGGGAAAAAAGAGTCGTCAGGAACTTGAATGAATTGAGCATCACCTTAGAGTTTAGGGCTAACCGATTTTACATGAATGTTTTATCCTCCCTTTTCTTTTACGATGCTATAAAAAACCAGTTTATCCGCCTTTCCATATTTTTTGGCTGTAAGGGGTTAAAACAGGAAAAGCCACCCCATTGGAGGTGACTTACTTATTCTAAAGTAGTAGGAAGGAGAAAAAATCGGTTCATTTTTTAACGCATTCAAAAACTGAAGAATCGGCGATATACCCAATAGACTACAACAATGGACAATAGTGGCACAAGAAGGAATAATCCACTATAGGCAAGCAGTAAACCGTAGCAATAAAGAATCACCATGGCCAAGGGTTCCAAGGAAGTGATGTCAATATATTCCCCAACCAAGACTAACAGAAAGGACAAAACGACTAAAGACAAAAAAGAATAGAGCCACCCCTTTAAAAGTAATTTCAATAGGGATTTTGCCATCCTGTTGAGTTCCGAAAAGCTTTTGGGAGCAAGGGCCAAAAGACGGTGATATAATCTGTTCAACATAACACTAAAAGATAAATCAAGAAGTAAAAAGGAAGTCAGACCTGACAGGTTATGGAAGCCTTTCTGGGCTAAACCACCCCCTTTGAAATGATGCCTACAAGTTTCCCGACTCCCAATTCGACCAATGATTGTTTGCTGGCTGAGTGGGTTTCCAATACGTTGAATCCTGATTGACGATGACTTTTGCTATCAACTGATAAGTTTCCTGCTGACTGGGCAAAGTTTCTTTGTCATAAAAGCTATTGAAGTGAAACGCATCAATCGTCATAATCTTAGGCAAGTCATAAGGAATATGCGCTTTGATATCTTCTTCCGTTGCACTGATGACCTCTGGTGAAGTTTCATGGAGATAACGAACAAGGTCTTTAAATCCAATCAGCTTATGCGGGTTGTCAAAATCCTGAATTTCAACCCCCAACTTTTCATAGTCTTTGGAATTGCTATTGAATGGGATTGTTTTATCACGCACTTGAATTTGTTTGATGTCTGCACTGACTAACTCAAAGTTCTCCAATTCCCTTCCTTTCTTGTTTTCAATGCGCTCATACTCTTCTGATGAAATCAGGACAAGGTGGCTCTGATTACTGATATAAGTTCTCTTCGGCTGATTCTCCACAGGATAATTAATGCAGTTTCCGACATAGTCCAGTTCAATCATAGCCGAAAATGCATGGTTATGATATCCATTTGTCTCAAAAACCACAGCCCACCTCATAGAATCGCCATACAAATGAATTCTACTTCCAGCAGTTGAGCGGTATCCGTCTTCTAAATCTGGAAAGAAATTATAGTGGATATGGTTCGGCAAACGGGGCGGATAGTACTGATTCGGCTCTCCCTTGAATGCCTTGTCCAAAAGACTGAAAATCTCGGTTTCACTAATTGTAGTTGCCGATTCGATCTCCACTTGTTGGTCTCTCAACTTATTTCTATTTCCTTGGCAGGCCATTAGTTGTATCAATAAGACAAAAATTGGAATACATTTTACCGATATCTTCATACAGCACAAGTTATGAAAAAAGCCACCCCGTCTCCGAGGTGGCTTTTCCATTTCCAGCATCAAGTCATACTACTTGACACCTAATACATTGTACTTCCAAATCAATGCGACACAACCAACTTCGTCGTCTCGCCCTCCTTGTTCACGAGGATATAAATCCCGCTGTCGAGGTCGGCGGTGTCGAAGGAAGCCTTGTCCTGCACGTCCATGAGTTTTTCACCGGTGAGGGTGTGGACGGTGAAGGAAACTGGCTTGTTGAAGTACACCTTGCCTGAAGTCGGGTTTGGATGCGCTTGGAAGTCGTTGCTCTCGGCAGTTTCCAAAGAAGTAACCTTCTTCGCTACGTTGTTGATGTAGTACACGCTGATGGTTGCGCTGACCTCGTTGGCCATCACCACCATGGCGGTGTCGGATGGGCTGTCGTTCTCGTTGATGTAGATGATGCCTTCCGGACCGAGGTCGCCACCTTCGTCGGCGCCGAGTGTACGGTTGTTGGAGTAGTTCACGAACTCAGGCGCCATTGGGTCAGTGATGTTGTAAGTCATCATACCGCCCATGCGCTCCAAGGTTACGAAAGCATAGTGCTGGCCGTTGATTTCGGCAACGGTGATGCCTTCTGGCTCCGGCCCTTTGTTGTCGCTACGGTTCTTGAAGTTGTTGTTCGAGTTGCTGGCGTTGAAGAGTTCGCCGTACACTGGATCCATGGCGGTAATCATCTCGAAGTCGTTTCCGCTGTCGTAGACCAATTCGCCAGTTTCAGTGTTGAAGATGCTGAATGAACGTCCACCGAAGCTGTGGATTTCATCGAAATCACCGTCGCCGTCGAGGTCACCAGAATATGGGGAAACCGCCAAACGACCGAGCACGAAGTCCTTTTTCATCAAGTCGGCGTGTGGGAACACGGTCGGGTCAAGCACGTATTCATCATCCTTGATGGAAACGTCCTCGTTGATTGGTCCAAACTCACGTTGGTCACCTTCGTTGGCAGTGACTACATAAGTCGTGTTGTTCACCGTGTAGCTAGCGATGGCGTCAGGCATATAAAGGCCTTTCACCGGCCAGTTGGCCATGATGATGGCGTCCGTCTTGTCGGAAGCGTCAAGGGAGTTGCCCGCAAGACTGTGGTCCTTGGTGCCAAGACCAAGAATCTCAGTGATTTCCATGCTCTCCAAGTCGATGGTCGCAATGGCATTGTTCTCCTGAAGGGAAACCCAAGCCGTTTTGGAATCCTCGCTTACGGTGATGTACTCCGGCTCCAAGTCTTGGGAAACCGTGGCGTTCTGACCAAAAATGCGGATATCAGCATCGCGCACTTCGTCAATCAATGCGTCAAAATCATTGAAGGTCAATGTGCTCACCTCGTTTTGGGTGAGGTTTGCAACACCACCTGTAATGTCAATAACGGAAATGCTACCCTCTGGGTCGATGGTATAATCGTCGCTTGGTTCGCCTTCGTTGGCGGTCAACACGTAGTTGCCATCTGGGGTGAAGGTCACCATATCAGGCAGGTTACCCACCGTTACGGAACTAAGGATGTTTCCGTCGATATCCATGAAGATGACCTTGCCGTCAGCGAAGTCCACACCCTCTACGGATGCCACAACGATACCATTCTGAACGGCCACGCTGGTAGCGCCGTCGCCATAGGAAGTCATGTCGATGCTGGAAATCGGCGTGATGTTTTTCGGATTGCTGAAGTCAAGAACCTCCACTGCAGTAGCCTCAGAGTTCAAGACGAAAAGACGCTTGCTGTCCTTGTCAAAAGCAACGATTTCGGCGGTTCCGTTCTCGTCCACTTTATAGCTATGCGCGTGCTCAATTTCCAATTCCTCAGTGGCTACCGGTGCAGACTTTTCATCGTCCAAAAGGTAAACCACCGTTTCGGCAGTCTCACCCAACTGGGCGTTGCTTGGGTTACTCAATTGCAACACAAAAAACTGATCACCGTCAAACGTGTTGTTATCCTGCAACGGAATAGTGATGGTCTGTGGGTCAGTAGAGTTCGCAGGGAAAGTCAAGGTCTGCGACGGAAGGTTCAAATTGGCAGAACCAAAATCAGCCAACAAAGAGGCTTCCACCGTGATTTCATCGCCAGAAACTTCTGAAAGGGACACATTGACCTGAAGGGAACCATCGGTTTCGTTGACGGTCACATACTCCTGCTCAAAATTCAGCTCTGGAAACACAATGGCTGTCCGAGCAACCACGGACGACTCCGTAACAGGGTTTTGAATGGTATTGGTTTGCGCTTGGGCAAAACCTGCAGTAAAAAGCGAAAGGAAAAGTAAAGTTCCTCGTTTCATAATCTATTCCTTGGTTTGGTTGTAATAGATTACAAAAGTAGACTCCGTTTTTTGCCTTAAAATGAACCCCAAGTGATATGTTTCTTACATAAAAATCAGGGTATTACAACACCGTTCATAAAAACAAACCAACCACAAAACAACTCACCTACAATCACTTACGATTTCACATTAAGCAACCATAACGGCATATCTAAACAAAACCTTTCATCGGTGTTTTTTCCCCATTACATGAATATTACTCCATTGTAAACAGGTGAAAATAAAGAAGCTTTGGTGTGAAGTTTTTTTTGGGATGAAGGGTAAGCCCAGCATACTTTCCCTTCACTGGCGCAGGAGTTCAGCGAAGCGCTCCTGTGCCTTCACTCCAATAAAGTCTCCAGACTTTTCAACATGAGGCGTTAAAACACCATAAAAATCACCCCTTTTTACGGGGTGCAAACTGCCTCACTCGCTCCCCTTTTTCACTATCAGCAATCAACTGTTCCAAGCGTTTCAGTGTGGTTTCCTCCCGCTTGGCGCTCATCACCCAATGAATCGTTGACCGCTTGTAGGAAGGAGGCGTCGTTTCATAAAACGTCCATGCCTTTGCACTTGCCCGAAACTGTTCTTCCAATTCCTTGGAAAAACTTGGGTTCTTATTCTCATGGGAGTAAACACCGGATTTGTCCTCTTTTCGATGTGCGTAAATTGCCAAGCCAGCGGGGTGCATCAATCCCTTTGCCTTCAATTCCTCCACCTTTTTGATGTTTACCGCACTCCAAATGCTTGACTTCTTGCGTGGTGAAAAACGAATCATATAACGCTCCTCATCAACGGACTTCCGAACGCCGTCAATCCAGCCAAAACAAAGCGCTTGGTCCACGGACTCACTCCAGCTCATGCTCGGCTTGCCACTACCCACCTTGTAATAACCGACATTGAGTTCAGTTTCGGATTGGTGGTTGGCTTGTAGCCAGTCACGGAATTGGTATTGATCGGGGAAGAAGGTTGGAGTCATTTCAATGTCTATTTCAGCTGAGCCACAAAAAAGCAGGTTTCTTTATAAACCTGCCCTTGGTTTACCAATTGTAGTTTTCCATTTCCAGTCAGACTATTCATGACCTTCTTCTCATCCAAATCAATCAGCAGGTTAACTACCAAGGAATCATTTCGAAAGGTATTTCGCCACTCTCCCTTCTGGAATGGGACCTTTTTATCAGGATTTAGCCGAATAGTCTTTCCTTTGTAATTGATTCTAAGCGTTCCTGACTTCTCAATCAGCCCAATCATCGCCTTGTTCCAATAAGAATCCTCATTAATGGCAATGATACAGCTGATGGTTTCCCATTCCGGATAGGAAAGAGAAAAAGCCCTTAGGGGATGATTCAAAGTATCATCAAGGTATTCCCGTTCACTGATAAAATGTAGGGAATCCAAATTCAGCCTTAGACTCCCATGTGAGGGGTTTTCTCCCTTATTGCTCTGCTTCGCCCCTCCTTGCCTATGATTCTTTAACCGTTGCTTTTCCTCTTCGGTCAAATTCCCATGAAGAACTTTTACCGTTTTCACACCATCCATTCCTTTGGGGAGCCCCTTAAAGTTTTTGTGCCAAGAATGAAATTCGCCGTACTCCAAACACGGCATTTTTGACAGGTCAATCCGATTCAAATCAATTGAATCCCTCCCCAAATAAGCTCCAAATGAACACTTCTGAAGACACTGCATAGATTCAAAATTGGAGGGAAAGACATCAAAGGTTGAAAACGCAAATCGAATTTCCTTGAGCTTTGGTAAACTCTTGAAGCTCTTTAGACCAATAAGTCGTGATTTTTCAGCTTCTATCACCTCAATATTCTGCAACCATTTTGGATTGTCGCTCAAGTCCACTGTTTTTCCCCAAAACCGCACTCCTTTTAGTTTTGGGAAAAGGTCCAACCCATTTACTTCTCTCCAATCAATATACCCAACATGCAAAAACTCAACATTTTCCAATTCCCCATACTCTTCAGGAATGGTATCAAAATGAGGAAGGTATAGTGATTTAATCGCCAATTTCTGCTCTTTACTCAACACTTTTAGTGAATCCAGAGGATAGCTTTTTGGGCGGGAACGAGGAATTTTGGGAATTTGTCCCTGACAACCACAAACCCTAACAGTGTTTGTATCTGGAAGAGAATCAACTTTTTCTGGAATTGAATCAATGACAGTTGAAGCCACTTCAATCGTATCCAACTCAACGGTCTCTCGCTTATCTTGGACAGAATCGCTCTTTTGTGAACAGCTAAAAATGAGGAAGGCAATTAGAGGAAGGAGTCGTCGAGTCATGGGATAAAGTTCATTTTTTAAAATTCAGATGCCAATTGTGCACTGCGTAGCGACGCTTTGAAAGCGTCGAAACCAAGACACCGAAGGTGAATTGCCCCGAACCATTCGATTGCAATCCGTCTGCGACCTATTGGGCTCAACGCTTTCAAAGCGTTGCTACGGAGCCACAGCCTCCACAATGCAACCCAAACAAAAAGTTACAACCTGAGAATTTCAGAACACTTGCCAAAAGCCTCGTATTCCCATAACTTCCGTTGAAGAACGCCATCCTACGTAACGACAGTGAGGAAAGCGTCTATTTTTATTCATCTTTCATCAAGAACCCAGACCTCAAAAATTAATATGAATCCCCTTTTACAACCCTTTGACACGCCGTTCCACACGGTGCCATTCGACAAAATCAAAACCGAGCATTTCCTGCCGGCTATCGAAGAGGCCATCAAACAAGGTAAGGCTGAAATCGATGAGGCTGTCCATTCAGAAGAGGCGCCAAGCTTTAGCAACACCATCGAGCATTTGGAACATGCGGGTGAATTGCTGGACCGCATCTCCACGATTTTCTTCAACCTGAACTCAGCGGAAACCAATGACGAGATTCAGGCCTTGGCGCAGAAAATTTCGCCATTGTTGACGGAATACGGCAATGACATCCTGTTGAACGAAAAGCTGTTCAAGCGCGTAAAGGCCGTTCACGACCAGAAGGACAGCCTTGATTTGAATCCAGAGGAACTCACCTTGTTGGAAAAAAGCTACAAGGGTTTTGTGCGCAACGGTGCTCTTTTGAGCGATAGCGACAAGGAAAAGTTGCGCGCTATCGACAAGGAGCTTTCCTCCCTTTCCCTAAAGTTCGGGGAGAACGTGTTGAAGGAGACCAATGCCTTCAGCATGGAAATCACGGACGAGGCCGACTTGGCTGGCTTGCCGGAAAGCACCAAGGAAATGGCCAAGATGACCGCCCAACAAAAAGGCAAGGAAGGCTGGGTGTTCACCTTGGATTATCCAAGTTATGTGCCGTTCATGACCTATGCGGACAACCGTGCATTGAGGGAAAAACTTTATCGCGCGTTCAGCTCCCGTGCCTTCAAGGACAACGAATTCAACAACAGTGAAATCGTCAAGAAGATTGTCAACCTCCGCCAAGAGCGCGCGGAATTGTTGGGTTACAAGACCCACGCCCACTTTGTGTTGGAGGAGCGCATGGCCGAAAGCCCAGACAAGGTGAACCATTTCCTCAATGACTTGAAGCAATACGCCAAGCCGTCTGCGCTGAAGGAACTGGAGGATTTGAAGGCCTTCGCCAAATCTTTGGGTGGTCCCGAGGATTTGCAACGTTGGGATTCTGGCTACTACACCGAAAAACTCAAGAAGGAGCGTTTCTCCATCGATGATGAGATGCTCAAGCCTTATTTCCAATTGGAAAAGGTGGTGGACGGTGTTTTCAAAACGGCCAACAAGCTCTTCGGGCTTTCCTTTAAGGAGAACAAGGACATTCCTGTTTACCACGAAGAAGTGACCGCCTATGAGGTAACGGACGAAAGTGGCAAGCACGTGGCGGTGTTCTACGCCGACTTCTTCCCGAGGGAAGGCAAACGCGCCGGCGCTTGGATGACTTCTTACCGCCCACAGAAAAAGGTGAACGGCAAGGACATTCGTCCGCATGTGTCCAACGTGTGCAACTTCACCAAGCCGACGGCCACCAAGCCATCTTTGTTGACCTTTAATGAGGTAACGACGCTCTTCCACGAGTTTGGCCACGGATTGCACGGCATGCTCGCCGACGGCACCTATCCTAACCTTTCGGGCACCAGCGTGTTCTGGGATTTCGTGGAGCTCCCTTCACAAATATTGGAGAACTGGTGTTTCGAGAAGGAATGCCTCGACCTTTTCGCCTCTCACTACGAAACCCATGAGCCAATCCCTGCCGAATTGGTGCAAAAGCTGAAAGACTCGGCCACCTTTATGGAGGGATCGGGCACGCTTCGCCAAATCAGCTTCGGCCTCTTGGATATGGCTTGGCACGGCCAAGACAACCACGGCGTAGAAAGTGTGGATAAGTTCGAACATGAAGCCATGGACGACTGCAACCTGTTGCCGAATGTGGCGGGAAGCAACATGAGCTGTTCGTTCAGCCATATCTTCCAAGGCGGTTATTCCTCGGGCTATTACAGCTACAAATGGGCAGAAGTGTTGGACGCCGACGCCTTCGAGCTGTTCAAGGAAAAAGGCATTTTCGACCGAGAAACCGCTGATTCCTTCCGAGAAAATATCCTGTCCAAAGGCGGTTCAGAGCATCCAATGATTCTCTATAAGCGCTTTAGAAAGCATGAGCCGGATGTGAAAGCCTTGTTGCGAAGAGCAGGGTTGATCAGTTAACAGTAAACAGTTATCAGTTAACGCCAATACGTTGTAAACAACTGTTTTACAGAGAGTTAAAAACCGTGGCTTTTTCAAACCAAAAGCTGTTGATAACTGCTAACTGTTAACTGATAACTGATTAGCGATATTTCTGTTAAATTGCGGTTTCGTCAGAGATTCAGAACTATATAGTTGACCATGTCAAACAATTTGCTTCAAGGAAAGAAAGGCATCATCTTCGGTGCTTTGGATGAGAACTCCATCGCTTGGAAAGTGGCTGAGCAAGCCAAAGCCCAAGGCGCTGAGTTTGTGTTGACTAACGCCCCTATCGCTATGCGTATGGGTAAAATCAACGAGTTGGCTGAAAAATGTGACGCTGAGATTATCCCAGCTGACGCCACTTCCCTCGAGGATTTGGATCACCTTTTCAGCAAGGCACAAGAAATCTTGGGTGGCAAGCTCGACTTCGTGCTTCACTCCATCGGCATGAGCCCGAACGTACGTAAGGCTAAAGATTACGCCGACCTCAACTACGACTTCTACCACAAAACCTTGGACATCTCTGCGATGTCTTTCCACAAGGTAATGCAGGTGGCTTATAAGCAAGACGCCATGAACGACTGGGGTTCTTTCGTAGCCCTTACGCACGTGGCCGCTCAGCGTACCTTCCCAGACTACAGCGACATGGCGCAAGCCAAGTCCATGTTGGAATCTATCGCTCGTAGCTTCGGCTACCACTGGGCGAAGAAAGCCAAGGTTCGTGTGAACACCATCTCCCAGTCCCCAACTGTGACTACAGCAGGTAAGGGCATCAGCGGTTTCGGTGACTTCATCTCCTTCTCCGAGAACATGTCCCCATTGGGCAACGCTCCGGCTGAGGACTGCGCGAACTACGTGATCATGATGTTCTCTGACCTCACGCGCTACGTGACCATGCAGAACCTCTTCCACGACGGCGGTTTCTCCACAACTGGTATCACACCTGAGGCTTTGGGTGCAGAGTAAAAAAGCTTAAAACGGCTCTCCGTTTTAATGATAAAAGAAAGGCAGGGTTTCATTGAAACCCTGCCTTTTTGTGTTTTTTAAAGAAGTATTAAAAAATAATTAACAACAGGTTTAAGATTATAAATTACATCCCTACCTTTGACGCACGTTTTTACATTTTAATCACTTAATTAACCCTTTTTACCCGGATGAAACTTGTAAAAGGACTTTTGTTTGCCACTGCTTTGGGAGCAGTATTCACTTCTTGTAGCGAAGACGAAGAAGTATCAGTAGTAACTTTGGCTGACTCACGTCAATCAGGTTCCACTTCAATTACAATTAAAGGTAACAACATCGATGGAGATGCTTATGCAGAAAAAACCCTCGATTTGAACTACCTTATCGGTGAGGACAACTACACAGTAGTAGAAGAAAGTGATTCTATCACTTATGACTACAACGATGATAACGACCCTGTGAAGTTTGTTTATTCAACACAACACTTCGCTATCAAACTTCGTCAGGATCAAATCTTTGACCCAGAAACAGAGCTTGAAGAAGAAAATGCTCAGGAGAATGAGCAAATCCAAGAGCAAATGGAGCAAAACGGTTACTTGGAAGTTGAACTTCACGTGAATACTTACGTTGGTGGTATCAACGGTGCTTCTCAGAAAGATGTTGAGGGCGAAGTTACTGCTAACTACAGCGCTGGATCATTCTCTGAGCAATTCGACACTCCAATCTTGGACCATGTTGAATTCCAAGTATTCGAAAACGATGGTTTCAACTACTGGGAAGCTGACAAAACTTTCAATGAGTTGAATGAAGATCCATATGTAAATGGTGATTCTTGGGAAGACATGGGCTACGGTATCCGCGTGGTTGACGGCAGCTTCAGCTACGACGAGACAACTCATCAAATCAAGTTCCAGTTGGAAACTATCAACGAAGACCCAGAAGTTGAAAGCAACTCTGTTGTTGACATCACTGTTGACACTGAAATCTTCAAGAACTACCAGTACTCTAAGCGTGTAGCCCAATAAGCCACACCTCTAGGCATAGTAAATGCGTAAAAGGTAGGACAGTCACACTGTCCTACCTTTTTTTATGCTCAAAACTATCCTAAGCTCATTGGCCATCGCCGTCAGTTCCCTTGGTGGCATCTTATTATTCAACACCTTTCGGTTTTCGTCCAAACAAAAGGACTTTCCCCAAATCCCGCAACCTGATATTCCTAAGGAGGCCATCCAACGTTTGCAAAGCGCCATCGCCTTGCCCACCATTTCCCACGAGGACACCACCCAACTGGATTCAGCCTCATTTCTTGCCTTTCACAGTTTTTTGGAGGTGGAATTCCCCCTGACACATAAGCATCTAAGAAGGGAAACCATCCAAGACTTTAGTTTGCTCTACCACTGGAAAGGAACAGACCCGAACCGCAAACCAATTCTTCTACTTGCCCACTTTGATGTGGTCCCTCCTAGCGATAGTTCACAATGGAGCCAACCGCCATTTTCTGGAAATCTGGTGGACAACAAGATTTATGGCCGTGGCACCATCGATGATAAGGGCAGTCTGATGGCCATTCTGGAATCAGTTGAAATGCAACTCAAGGCGGGAAAAACACCTGCCCAAGACATCTATTTGGCCTTTGGACACAATGAAGAAGTGGGCGGTTCAGGCGCCAAAGCCATTGCCAAAACTTTAGAGGAAAGAGGGATTAAAGCCGAATTCATCTTGGATGAAGGAGGCTATGTTGCCAAGGGTTTTATTCCAGGTATGGACAAGCCCATCAGCGTTATCAATGTGGCCGAGAAAGGCTATATGACTGTTGACCTAAGCGTGGAAGTGGATGGCGGTCATGCCTCGCGACCGGAAAAGGACAATGCCATCGCCCTGCTTTCCCGCACCTTGGTCAAGCTGGAAAACAATCCTTTCAGACACAGAATTACGGAGGCCAACCAAGGATTCTGGGATTATCTCGGCCCTGAATTTTCCTTTGAAAAACGCATTGCGTTTGCCAACCAATGGCTATTTGAAGGCATGTTGGTGGAAAAGGTTGGGAACAATACCACCGTGGCGCCCACGATTTTCCGCAGTGGCGTGAAGGAAAACGTTCTGCCAGCGACGGCTCATCTTACTTTGAACATTCGTATTATTCCAGGTGAAACTTCTGAAAGTGTGATCGAGGAACTGAAGTCATTGATTGCCGACGAGCGTATTGAACTTCATGTCCGCAAAAGCTTCCTCCATGAACCTTCCCCTGTTTCGGACACCGCTGGCCATGGCTTCCAGACCTTATTTCAAACCGTCCGAGAGGTATTCCCCGAAAGTATTACCACTCCTGGGTTGTTGAGCGCCACCACTGATTCCAGACATTATTACGCCATCTCCGAAAACATCTATCGCTTCCTACCTGTCCGACTGACGCCTGAAGACGCCTCGCGATTCCATGGTGTGGATGAATACATCACTGTGGATAACTACAAGGAAACAATATTCTTTTATCATCGATTGATGGAGAATTTGGGGATGGATAAAGCGACAGTGACAACTGAAAAAGTGGAAAAAGGTGAACGGGTAGATGTGAATTAATTTATCAATCCACTTTAAATCTTCAGCCTTGACAATCTTCAATAGTTGTCAAGGCTTTTTTTAGCCCCTCCCAAAATCAACAGACTTGTTAACAGAAGCTTCTATCTTTAGGCCTGTCAACAAGTAGACCTATGGATTGGACTAAATATAGATTTTCAATCATCCTATTTTTTGCTCTCATCACCACTTCGTGCTCCATCGAATACTATGTTACCCCTCTTGGCTTTGCAAGACCTGTAGACGAAAAAGTCTTTTCTTACGATAAACATGAATTCACATTAAGCGACAGTTCCCATTTGGATACCAATTGCATTTATTGCCATTGTTACCCTTCAAATGCGCCAGAATATTTTGATTGTTACAAGTTCTCTAAAAAGGGCAAAGTGAATCGTTATGAATTCACCCATGCAATCGATACGGCTAAACTTTATGACAACAACTTTGGTGGTGTTGGGCGATATCATGTAGATGGTAACACGATTCGAATTCAGCAGTTCGCTATCAACCACCAACACTTCAGGGAAGGAGGCGGAGGAACCCTTTTACATTATATCGGCTCCATCAGAAATGACTCTATCATTATTAACTCAGAACAAATCGGTAAAGGTTACCATTCCAAAAACCTAATTAAGGGATATGACCAAACCTTTTTAAAAACAGATATTCCTGCGCATTGATTATAGATTAGAATGAAATAGACCTGACAGGTTTTGGAAACCTGTCAGGTCTATTTCATTCTAATCGAACCAATCCAATTTCTGTATCTTGACGTCTATACATGGATCCTTTTGATTAGGGCGTACCAACCCGAACACTTTAAACTTTGGATGATGCAGAAAAATACCTTTGGACGATTGGGATGGCCAGTTAGTAAAGTTGGCTACGGCATGTGGGGCTTAGCGGATTGGACAGCCTCCGATGATGAGGAAACCATGGTATCCTTGGACAAGGCGATTGAATTGGGTTGCAACTTTTTTGATACGGCTTGGGCCTATGGCGCTGGAAAAAGCGAGGAGATTCTTTCAAAGCTTTTGAAACGGCATCCAGAACAAAAGATTTATGTGGCGACAAAAGTCCCACCGATGGACGAAAATTGGCCACCTGTAAAAGGCGGTTCCATTGACAAGGTCTTTCCCGCTTCTCATATCCGCGAATACACCGAAAAGAGCCTCAAAAATCTTGGTGTAGAGCGCATCGACCTCCAACAATTCCATGTCTGGGAAGATGATTGGGCCAACCAAGAGGAATGGCAACGCACCGTAGAAGACCTTAAACGGGAAGGAAAAATCGAAGGCTTTGGCATCAGCGTGAACCGTTGGGAACCGACCAACTGCCTGAAAGCCATCGACACAGGTCTGATTGACTCCATACAGGTCATTTACAACATTTTCGACCAAGCACCAGAAGACGAGCTATTCCCCTACTGCCAAGAAAAGAACATTGCTGTCATCGCTCGTGTCCCTTTCGACGAGGGCTCATTGACAGGCAATTTGACCAAGGACACCACCTGGCCACAGGGTGATTTTAGAAACGTTTACTTTGGTCCTGAAAACCTCGGTCCTACGGTTGACCGTGCGGAAAAACTTCGTGCAGAGCTCGAAAACGCCAACATGGCGGAAACTGCGCTTCGTTTTATTGCCCAACATCCTGCGGTGAGCACCATGATTCCAGGCATGCGAAAAACGCGAAATGTCATCGCAAACATGGCCTGTGGTGATGGCGTGAAGTTGTCTGAAGAGATGATGGAAAAGCTAAGAAAACACCGTTGGGATAGGGTGCCTACTTCTTGGTCTTGTTAACCTATTTATAAAAGTTGGAATTACATACTTAGTTACAACAACGAATCATGGTTTCCGTATGATTGAGTAGGATTTACTCCCTCGAAACCATGAAGACATTCTCCTCTACCTC
>JAUIJC010000013.1 GCA_030431525.1 Bacteroidia bacterium
CAAGGACTTGCGTTACATTAGTGTAGTTTGCCATTTTCTTGCTCTTTATGTGCTTCTTTATATAACGAGCGGGGAAATGGCTTTCTTTTTTAAGTTTTGAACAGGACTACTTTCAAAGCGTCGCTACGCAGTACGCAATTCACATTCGCGCATGGATGATTCGAAAAACCCATTGTTGTTGGGGAATCAGGTCTGTTTCCCGATTTACGCCACCTCTCGGTTGATTAATCGCCTTTACCAGCCCTTGTTGGATGAACTGGACATCACTTATACCCAATACTTGGTGATGTTGGTGCTCTGGGAGCAGTCGCCATTAAAGGTGGGGGAGATTGGCCAAAAGTTGTTTCTCAACTCCAATACGCTGACGCCATTGCTGAACAAACTTCAGCAAAAGGGTTTGGTGGAAAAGGAGCGTTCCCAAGATGATGAGCGCACCGTGTTTATCCGCTTGACGGAAACGGGCGAAGCCATGAAGAATAGGGCCGAATGCATTCCTGAGGCGGTAGTGAAGGAAATGGGGATTCCCTTGGAGGAATTGTTGAAGATGCGGTCCCTGATGTGGAAGTTTTTGGATAAGGTTTCGGATGTGTAGAGACAAGGCAGTGCCTTGTCTAAAAAAATGATGGGCGGAGACAGGGCAGTGCCCTGTCTCTACGAAGCCATTGATGAATGAATTTCGTACACCATACGAAACACTCATTCACCAGTGGCTTTTTTTCGATGTTGAAAAAGCATCTCCTTTCCTTCATTTTCCTTGGATGGCTGACATTTCTGGTCATGCCAATGCCAACCTATGGGCAAAGCCAAACAAGGGATTCTCTTCAGCGCCTGCTGGATGAGGCTAAGGTGGCACTCAAAAAAAGCGACTCTGTAAGCCGTTCAGAAAAACAGTTGCGGGAAGGACTGCTTTTGGAGGTGGATTCCCTTAGGCAAAAGGACAAGGAGCGGGCGACCAAACTGGAACAGGTCATCAAGGAAATCCGAGAGAAGCTTTTATTGACCATCAAAAGCGATTCGGGTCATGTCAAGGGAGCCTCACCTGTTGTAGTCTTGCAGGATACACTGTTTTGGATAGAGGGGGCATTCGGGCCTTATTCACCACAGGAGCGAGCAGAGCGCATTGAGAATAGGCTGGGGAATCTTGAGCGGGTGTTTCTTCGAAAGGATATCATGGATTCCTTACAGCTGGTGCACCGTCATTATGGGGTGGATATCCAGATTAATGAGAAGACCATTCATACGGTAACCGCCGATGATGCCCGTGTAGAGGGTATGGAACGGGAGGCTTTGGCCGAGAAGCAAATGGCGATTATTGCTGAGCATTTGCGCCAAAACAAGGGTGGAATGCTTCTAAAGGAACTGCCACGTCAGTTGGGGCTTTCTCTGTTGGTCATTTTTGTGCAGGTGATTTTGATTGTATTGCTCAATCGCCTTTTTAGGAAGAGGATTGACCCCAAACTTTTGAGTTTGGAAGGAGGGCTGTTCAAGGGCTTTAAGTTCAAGAATTTTGAGTTGCTCACGCCAGAGAAGGAAACCCGTTTGGCACTTTTGTTTTCCAAAGCCGTACGATACCTGATTATTGGTGTGATGCTGTTCATCACCTTGCCCGTGATTTTCAGTCTTTATCCCCCGACAAAAGACCTCGCTCATCAGTTGTTTGGTTATATCGCTAACCCCTTCAAAGCAGTTGTAAGTGCTTTTGTGGGATATATTCCCAATCTGATTACCATTTTGGTGATTCTTTATGTGGTTAGGCAATTGCTGAAATTTTTGAAGTTTTTCGCCCGTGAGATTGAGTTGGGGCGGTTGAAGCTTTCATGGTTTTATCCCGATTGGGCCAAGCCCACCTTCAACATCCTCAGGGCCTTTATTTATATCATCACCTTTGTGATGATTTTCCCTTATTTGCCTGCCAGCGAAAGCCCCATTTTCAAAGGCGTTTCCGTGTTTTTGGGCGTGGTGTTCTCCATTGGTTCCAGCTCAGTTATTGGCAATATTGTTTCGGGGTTGATCATTACCTACATGCGTTCCTTTCAGTTGGGCGACCGCATTCGCATTGGGGAAATTTTTGGGGATGTGGTGGAGAAAACTGCCTTTGTGACACGCATTCGCACCACAAAGAATGAATATATCTCGGTGCCGAATTCCAATATCACCTCCAGCCATGTGGTAAACTACAGCACCAAAAAGTATAAGAGTGAGAATATTATCCTACACACTAAAGTCACGATTGGCTATGATGTGCCATGGAAAACCGTGCACGAGTTGCTGATTCAGGCGGCCATACAAACCAAGACGATTCGTAAGGAGCCTACGCCATTTGTGCTACAAACCAGTCTGGATGATTTTTATGTGACCTATGAGTTGAACGCTCATAGTGATGCGCCACATTTACAGACCGAAATCTATTCCGAGCTCCATCAGAATATTCAGGATATTTTTAATGAGCATGAAGTGGAGATTATGTCACCACATTACCGTGCGGCAAGGGATGGCAACCAGACCACCATTCCCAAAAAGTATTTGCCTGAGGATTATCGTCCGCCTTCATTCCGATTTAGAAAGGATGAGGGTGGAGAGGAAGACGAGGATAAAAATGGGGAGGGGTAGATGGATTCAAAAGAGTAGGGCTATACGCCCCACTCTGATATATTTCGCCCTTACAGGGCTCTCACTTCACAGCCCTGAAAGGGCGAAATATGTTAGCAAAGGACATCGTCCTTTGCTTTTTCGCAATAAAAAATCCCGCAACAGAGCCTTCTCTATTGCGGGATTTTATGGTTTCAACTGGTATTACCAAGGTTTTTTCAACTTGTCCTTAAGAAGCTTGTCAGCTTCCTTCTTAGCTTTTGCTTCGGCTTCTTTCTTGGCTTTGTCAGCCTCAGCTTTCGCTTTTGCTTCAGCCTCTTTTTGTGCCTTTTCAGCTTCGGCTTTTACTCTCGCCTCGGCTTCCTTCTGCGCCTTTTCAGCTTCAGCGCGAGCCTTGGCTTCGGCTTCTTTCTTAGCGGCGTCTAATTCTGACTTGGCGCGTTCTTTTGCTTCCTCTTCAATGGATTGACCAGAATCGCCAGCCATGGTCGTTTTCTTCAGGCTAAGTTTCGGGTCTGTGGCCGTTCCTCCAATGCCGAAGGTCATTTGAACCTTATCGCCAACGGCGGCATTTTTTAGTCCAAGGCTTCCGAGTGCATTGTTTACGGATTGACCAGCGCTTCCCACAGGGAGTTCGGTTTCCAAATCGTATTGCAACGAGCCATCGAAGTTGCCCTTACCCGTAAGTACAAACGGCGTGCTACCAGCGTTGAAGGTGATTGGCTCTTCGAGCAATACGCCTCCGTCAACGAATTTGAACTTGACGGTTTGGTCTTTAATGGTAAAGGATTTAGTGCCAGGATCGAAGTTGCTGAATTTGGAGAAGCCCTTGACTTGGTTCATCACGTTCATCTCCTTGATCACGGCATTGGCGATTTTCATGGCACCACCTCCAGTCATAGTGTTATAGAGTGGGAGCATATCCTTGCCCAACTCGCCGCTCATTTTCATTACGCCAGACATGCTTCCATCCGTGTTTTTGGCGATTGGTGCCAACATCTGTACGGTATTGAATGCCTCGAAGGATTTGCCGATGCCGAGGTTAGCGATATCCATGTCCATGGCAAACTTCGGGTGGGCGAGGTCTTGGGTGTTGTATTCGCCATTCATCACAAAGCCACCGCCAAGCATGTTGAAGCGGAGGTTTTTCATTCTTGCAATGCCGCCTTTGACGATAACGTCACCAGTCATATTCTGCAAAACAAGGTTGTCATAAAGGACCTTGTCCAGCTTGGCGTGGAGAATGAAGTCGATGTTTTTAGGCACCTCAGCCACTTCTTCTTCAATGGCTTCTGGGCTTGGCGCTGCTTCGGTGGCAGTGCTGTCTTCCATCATCCATTCGTTCACATCGAAGCTCATGGAGTAGAAGTCCATTTCACCTTTCACGGTTTCGTCGCGGAAGGTGTAGGCCATATAATCGCGAATGAATCCGCTGGCGGTGTAATCACTTTTGCCCACATAACCTTTGGCCTTGCTGATGTTGATTTGCTCTGGGGTGAAGCTCATTTCACCAGTGCTCATCTTGAAGCCTTGTGGCAACAACTCGTCCTCTTTGTAGAAGAAGTTTTTGAGGGTGATGGAACCGCTGGTTGGGAGGTTTTCGTAGTTCTCAGATTCGATGTCAGCCATCGTGC
The DNA here is from genome assembly GCA_030431525.1 of Bacteroidia bacterium. Taxonomy (GTDB): domain Bacteria; phylum Bacteroidota; class Bacteroidia; order Cytophagales; family JAAEPT01; genus JAUIJC01. Next base: position 4,224 of record JAUIJC010000013.1, read on the forward strand.
CCTTGGTGTTGAACTCGTGGACTTCCATGATACCCTCGATGGTGGTTCCCTCTATTGGGAACATTTCCATCAGTTTGGTAATGTTTAGCGTGCCGTTGGCGTCCAGTTCGTAGGTTGGGCTATCGAAGTTGCTGGCCATCAAGTTTGTGGTGAACTTATCGCCGTTCAGTTTTACTACGAAGTCCGTGATTTTGGCGATACCCGCCTGCATATTGCCCTCAGGTACCGAAACAAAGGCGCCAAAGTGAAGGTCTTCCAAGGCGCTCGGCAAATCAGCCGTTTTCACGTAACCGTCTTTGAGGCCCATGTTCAAGTCCACGCTTGGTAGGCTGTTGGCGGCCTCGTCATAAATGCCGTTCACGTCAGCAGCCAAGTTGAAGTTTCCTTTCAGGGTGGTTCCTTCGATGGGGTAGATGCTGTTGAGGTCCTCCAAATTGAGGTGAGCCTTCATGTCCGCCACGATGTTGTTGCGGTCGCCGATGCCTTTGATGATGGCTTTGGCGTCCACAGGGTTGGTGCCCATGTCGAGGTGGAATTTGTTGAGCTCAATAATGGTATTGTCCAAAATGCCGTCCTCGTTTTTCACGTGGCTCTCAATGTTCACATTGGAAACGGAAGTTGGCAGGTCAGGGTATTGGAACATGCCGTCCTTAACCAAAAGGTTGATTCCAAAAGTTGGAACCGTGGTTTCAGTGACTTGTCCTTTTGCAAAGCCATCGAAGGCTAATTCTCCATTCGTTTTTAAGCCCTTGAAGTCTTCGGTGAAGACGCCTGGCACCAAGGAAAGGAGGTTTTTAAACTCGGTTTGCTTGGCAGCAAAGCTCAGGTCCATGTCCGTGGTGAGGCTGTCTGGCATGGATACCCAACCGTCGAATCCGAAGGCAAATTCGTTGAGGTCAATCTCATTCTCCTTGAAGGTGAACTTCATGGCTTCCAAATCAATCAACAATTCGATCTCAGAGTTGAGCGTCCATTTATCCACATAGGAAATATGGTCCATCACGAAGTTGATTTCCTCGATTTCAGTGGAGGTTTTGGTATCGTACTCGTTGCCGTCAATGCTAATGGCGCCCGACTGGTTGAGGTTTTTAATTTCGGCGAACATCCCTCCAGGGACATCCTTATAGCGAAGGTTGATGTCCGAAAACTTAAACTCTTCGAGGTTCAGAGCGAGTGGCGCACCTTCTTCCTCAGGTTTTTCTTCCTCCTCGGTTGGGAGCAAAATATGCTCGTAGTTGGCGATGGTATCCTGGTTGATGATGGCGTTCATCGTCAGTCCGTCCACATAAACACCGTTGATTTCCATGCGGTCACCGAAAAGACTGAATAGGTTCAACGAAACTTCCGAGGAGCGGAGATCCATGAGGGTGTCTTGGGCGAATGGCCCCTTGCCGATGACCCGAATGTCTTGGAGGGCAACGCCCACATTAGGGAAATGGCGGAAAATGGAAATGTCCAGTTTGTCCAAATCGTACTCGATGCGAGCGTTAACCGATTGGTCGATTTGTTTGTCGATGGCTTTCTGGATGTCTTCCTTGAATAGGGTTGGAATCAAACCACCGGCAACAACCAGAAGGACAACAAGAATCAAAAAACCGAATAAAATGACTTTGAGGAATTTTTTCATGCAGGTGTTTAACTGATGTAAAACATCGGGAATATGAAGGATGACCAAGGAATGGTTAGGCGCTTAGAGGGTTAAGCTTGTCTAAAGTTTAACGTCCTACGGATAAATCGTTGGGGGTTTTTGGTGTTGCTCCAAAAGAATTCCCAAAGTGGTCCATCCGCGCTCCAACTAAGTCCTTAGTAAAGGAGTACCAAAATATTAGGAAAACTCCACTCAGTAAAGCGCATTGGCGAAAAAGCTTATGAAAAGAATAATTACACTTCTAGTATTGACCTGTTTGTCTCTTCCTCTTTGTGCGCAGGATGCAGGTGAGGTGCGTGTGGGCGTGGAAGTTGGGCCGAGTTTGACTTGGGCTCGCACCCAAGTAAAGGATAGGAATAGCAATCTGGACTTGGAGTCTGGAAAAACCCGCGTGAATTTCACTGGCGGGCTGATGATGGATTTCTTTTTTACGGATAATGTAGCCTTCAGTACTGGGGGATATTTTGTTACCAGAGGGGCCGATTTCATCGTGCGCTCTAAGACGGGGCCAACAAACTTTAGGGTGACCAATAGCCTTCAGTATATACAGGTTCCATTTGGGCTGAAGATGTACACCAATGAGCTTGGAAGTTCAGACATGCGGGCATTCTTGCATGTGGCAGGAGCGGCAGACTTCCGGATTCAGGACCGTTATGAGATTGAGGGGACGGCGGTAGGAACGTTTGATGATCCCATGACCATCTTCATTGATTGCAGTATGATTCTGGGACTGGGAGTTGAGATTCCTGTGTTGGACAATAACATCTTGTGTATTTCCAGCCACTATAACAGAGGGTTTATCAATATCCTTAAGGGAAGCTCGTTCTACGAATCCAATTTTGACAACATTCAGGTGAATAATGATACCGCTGAGGTGCGTCTCCATCAGGTGGATTTCAGATTGGGATTCAAGTTTTAAACAGTTTCGATTATGGAATTTAACATCCGAAAGGCGGAGCCAAATGATTTGAATAGTCTTCAGGATTTGGCCCGTCATACCATCGATCTGAATTACCGGTCGTTTCTTGGGAATGCCGGAGTAGACTGGTTTATCTCAGGCCCCTCAGATGAATATATGCTTGAGAATCTCCGCGATTGTGTGGTGATGGAGATTGAGGGCCAATTGGTTGCCTTTTCTGTATGCTCAGGAAATGTGATCGACATGATGATGGTGCGTTCAGAACATCACCGCAAAGGCATTGGAAGCTATATGCTACGGGTGGTTGAAACGGCCTTGTTTCAATATTTTGACGCCTTGGAGTTGGAGAGTTTTGAGGGGAACAGGAAGGCCAATGCCTTTTACCGCAAAAATGGTTGGAAGAAGGAAAAGATGCTGGAGGAGGTGGAGGGGCTTCGAAAATTCAGGTTCATAAAACATCAGTCTGAGAAAGGTAAAATGAGCGCTTAAAAAATGATGGCCATGGGTACTCGATTATCCATGGCCATTCAGCCTTTCTGGATTCCACTGTGAATGCCCAAGGCTTTCTTGCTATCTTTGGAGCGTCTTTTCTATCCCTCGTTTCCATGAGTAAGAAACCCCTCGGTCATCAGCATATTGAGGTTTACGGTGCGCGTGAACACAACCTCAAAAATATCGACGTCAAAATCCCTCGAAACAAGCTTGTTGTCATTACTGGCGTAAGCGGTAGTGGCAAGTCTTCCTTGGCTTTTGACACGATTTACGCTGAGGGGCAGAGGCGTTACATGGAGAGTTTTTCGGCCTATGCCCGATCTTTCATCGGAAGCATGGAGCGTCCTGACGTGGATAAGATTGAGGGCTTAAGTCCTGTAATCTCCATCGAGCAAAAGACTACTTCCAGAAATCCACGCTCCACAGTGGGTACGGTCACCGAGATTTACGATTTCCTTCGATTGCTTTATGCCCGTGCGGGCGAGGCGTTTTCTTACCGGACAGGTGAGAAAATGGTGCGCCAAAGCGAGGACCAAATCATTGATACCATCCTAAAGGACTATACTGGGGAGTTGGCGGTGCTTTTGGCACCTGTGGTGAAGGGTAGGAAAGGACATTACCGCGAGTTGTTCACGCAGATTCGCAAGTCGGGTTTCGCTAAGGTTCGAGTGGATGGCGAGATTAGCGACATCACCCCAAAAATGCAGGTGGATCGCTACAAGACTCATGATATTGAGGTGGTGGTGGACCGCATTATCGTAGAGCAAGAAGACCGTTTCCGATTGGCTCAAGCCATTAAGACGGCCATGAAGCAGGGCAAGGGTGTGATTCAGGTATTGGATAAGGAGGGCAAGGTCCGCAATTTCTCCAAGTACCTGATGTGTCCGTCAACAGGTATTTCCTATGATGAGCCTGCCCCGAACACCTTTTCTTTTAACTCCCCTTATGGTGCTTGCCAGACGTGTAACGGCTTGGGATCCATCGAAGAGTTTACCAAAGATTCGGTGATTCCCGATGACCAACTGAGTATCAAAAAAGGAGGCATTGCACCCCTTGGCGAGAATAAGGACACCCATTTTTTGAAGGAGTTGGAAAAGGCGCTCAATAGCCGTGAGGCTAACTTGACGACGCCTATAAAAGATTATTCGGAAGAAATTATTGACCTGCTTTTGAATGGAGGGGAATACTCTGGTATTTCCTCTGTCGGGGGAACTCGCGTTCCATACTCAGGGCATTTTGAGGGAGTGATTCCCTATTTCACCAGACATTTTGAAGGCTCGGAATCGGAGCGCTGGCGCTGGATGTTGCGCCAATATATGCAGGTGCGGACCTGTCCGAGTTGTCATGGGGCAAGGCTGAAAAAGGAGTCATTACACTTCTTAATTGATGATAAAAACATCGCCCAGTTGGCTCAATTGGATATTGCCAAATTGGGCGAATGGTTTGTGGGCTTGGAGGACCGCTTGACTGAAAAGCAACGGTTGATTGCCACCGAGGTTCTCAAGGAATTGCGCAAGCGGACGGGTTTTTTGATTGACGTAGGTTTGGAATACCTAACGCTTAATCGTCCATTGCGAACTTTGTCTGGTGGAGAGTCACAGCGGATTCGATTGGCCAGCCAGATTGGTACCCAGTTGGTTGGGGTGACTTACATCTTGGATGAGCCGAGCATTGGTCTGCATCAGCGGGATAATGTGAAGCTGATTGAAGCCCTGAAAAACCTTCGTGATTTGGGGAACACCGTTCTTGTGGTGGAGCATGACAAGGATATGATGCTGGAAAGCGATCATATTTTGGATATTGGTCCGGGCGCAGGAAAGCGGGGCGGTCGCGTCATTGCGGAAGGTACCCCGGAGTCCTTTGTAAAGCAGGATAGTACGACTGCTCATTATTTGTTGGGTAGCACTGAGATTGAAATTCCAGAGGAGAGACGAAAAGGAAATGGTAATGTCCTGAGCTTAAAAGGCGCGAAAGGAAACAACTTGCATGATGTTACCTTGAACATTCCTTTGGGAACAATGCTGACCGTTACAGGGGTGTCAGGAAGTGGAAAGTCCACGCTTATTCATGAAACGCTGCATGCGGCCTTGTCAAAGCATTTTTTCCGTTCCAACAAGGAGCCATTGGCTTATGACAGCATCGAGGGCTTAGAGCATATCGACAAGGTTATCGAGGTGGATCAGGCGCCAATCGGGCGTACGCCTCGTTCCAACCCTGCCACTTACACAGGCGTTTTCTCTGATATTCGCGCCTTGTTCGTTCAGGTGCCAGAGGCTAAGATTCGTGGTTACAAGCCGGGCCGTTTTTCCTTTAACGTGAAAGGTGGTCGCTGTGAAACCTGTCAGGGTGGGGGCATGAAAGTCATCGAGATGGACTTCCTTCCTGATGTGTTGGTGCCGTGCGAGACTTGCAAGGGCAAGCGCTATAACCGTGAGACGCTGGAGATTCGTTGGAAAGGAAAATCTATTTCCGATGTATTGGAGATGAACGTCAACCAAGCCGTTGAGTTTTTCGAGAGTCAGCCCAAGATTTTGAGAAAAATCAAAACGCTCCAAGATGTTGGCTTGGGATACATCACGCTTGGCCAACATGCCACAACCCTTTCGGGAGGTGAGGCTCAGCGGGTGAAATTGGCCACAGAGCTATCCAAAAGGGATACAGGAAAAACCCTTTACATCTTGGATGAGCCAACGACAGGGCTCCATTTCAATGACATCAAACAATTGCTTTCTGTCTTGAACCGATTGGTTGAAAAGGGTAATACGGTGTTGGTGATTGAGCATAACCTCGATGTTATTAAGGCCAGTGATTGGCTGGTGGATATTGGTCCAGAAGGTGGTGTTGGTGGTGGTTATGTGATTGCCGAAGGCACACCAGAGGATCTTGCCAAGCTAAAAGTTGGGCACACGGCAAGGTTTGTAAAGGAAGAGTTAGAACGATCGTGACGATGCATTACCCTGTTTCTTTCTAATGTTGAAACAGGGTAATGGTCTTCTCCTCACTTAGAATAAAAAACACTACGTAATATTTTTCTTGTTGTGTGAATAAAATATATTAGGAATTGTAGAGGTTATGATTTGTTGATGCGAATTTAATCTTAGCATCAGTTTACATGATTTGTTTTTGAAAAGACACCTTATAAATGCCCATTTAGTTTTTTCACGTTTTTTATGGAAAAGGTTGTTGTAACAGGTAGTGAGCATTGGTTAGGGTCAGAAAACTTTGTTTACACAAGGGTTTTGCCTGACGCAGCTATTGATGTGAATGAGGCAGAAGAGAGTATTAAGGCACGGTATGAACTTCATCCAAAAGTTTGTACTGGATTTTTATTAGATCTCAGAGAAATAAAAAGCGCATCTAAGGAGGCTCGAATGCTTTTTAAGGAAGACTTGGGTCATGGAGGCCGTTATTTCGGAATGGCTATCGTGGTCGGAAATACCCTTAGTCGTCTGATTGGCAGCTCTTATTTAGGCTTTAATCGCCCTGAAGGATTGCAAATCCAACTATTTGAATCTGTTGAGGAGGCCCACCAATGGCTGTGCGAGGTGAAGCGCCACCATAAAGGGAATTGTGGGGGTTCCATCGAAAATAATCACCCACAAAGTGGTGCGATGCGTATTTAGAGGTAACAGGGGGGCAACAGCATCCCCAAGATGTTTCCTTCTCTAAACGAACGTCCCTAATGAGCTTGGCGGCCACAATGGGGCGATCCGCTTGCGCATGATTAGCCTTTCCATTGATGAAATGCTTTCCCGAATCAAGAAGGGGAAGACTTTTGAGGCCATGGCTGAGGACGGCTCCTTCAGCCTTAAGGTGAGTGACTATGTACCCTATATTGGTGCTGCCATCCATGCTGGGCACAGGTTTCGAGAGGAATTAAAGTCTGAATGCCTTCTCACTGAGCAAGATCGCTGGTATGAGGAGGATCCCGCCACAGAGCAATTTATTGCTGCCCTTCCCATTGTCATAGAGGGACATGATTCCCGTTTTGAATACGATTTGAACCGTTCTCCCGAGGAGGCCATTCATGAGGTGGCTTGGGGGAAAATGGTTTGGACTAAGCCCCTGTCCAAACGGCAGAAGATTGCCAGCCTCTTAAAGCATCACAATTTTTATAAGGTGGTGGATGCCCTTGTTGAGGCTGTTGAGCAGCGATTTGGAGGCTGCGTGGTTTATGACATTCATTCCTATAATTATAAGCGTTGGGACCGAGAGGTGCCTGTCTTTAATATTGGGACAGAGCAGGTGGATACTGACAGGTATCGTAAGCTGATTGACCATTGGAAGCAGAGTTTGGATCCCAAGCGACTGCCTAATTTAGAAGGGGCTGAGTTTGCAGAAAATGATGTGTTTTTTGGAAGGGGTTATTTCCTAAGCCATATCACCAAGGGATTTCAGAACACCTTGGTGCTTGCCACCGAAGTCAAGAAAATTTACTGTGATGAGGAAACGGGTGAGGTATTCCCGCAGGTTGTTGATGGCCTGAGGGAAAGTTTCAAGCGGGCGGTGATTGCGAATGCCTCCTATTTTGTCCGCCATTTCTTGGGGCAAAAATCCTTAGAAGGCTTTCACTTACTTTCCTCACGACTGGATCCTGCCGTTTTGCGAGTGGACCGAGAGCTCTTTCACTTGGCTAAGGATTTTGAGGTGTTGGGGTTTGTAAATCCAGTGAATGTGGAAACTGAGAAAAAGCGGTTTTTCCAGTCCAATTTCAAAAACAATCCAGTCTTCCGATATAAACATTTGAATGTTGATCCCTTCCAATTCAAACGGGCCCTTTTCCGATTGCCCGTCGAAGGAATAAGGGACATTGGAATGCAACGGCTTTATAAGGATGTCATCAATGCTTATGCCGACAAGGCGGATTTGCTGGCAACCTTGGGCACGGAAAAATTCCTGTACAATTCCCTCCGTTATTTTGGTGAGCCCACGGAAACAGAGGTTGCCAATGCCCGTTTTCTGCTCTATTTGAATGATGATATGCCAAAAGGCGCTCCCGATGTCATGGTGGGAGATGAGGAGGTCAAGGCGATGTTCGAGGAATCAGCACGCCAATATGGCTTCTCGTGCAGGGTTGAAGTGGCGCCCCGTCAGGTAGCCAAGGCGTTGGTATTGAATGCCAAAAAGTTGGTGAAGATTAAGAAAGGAGCGGAATTCACCATGACCGAGGCGAGGGGCTTGGTGCACCATGAAATAGGGGTGCATATGGTCACGACCATCAATGCGAGGCAGCAACCCTTGAAAATTTTCCGCTTAGGAATGCCGATTTACACCATGACCCAAGAAGGGTTGGCGGTGTTGGCGGAATACCTGTCAGGCAGTTTGAATGTGAAGCGCCTGAGAGAGTTGGCCCTTCGGGTGATGGCGATTCGGTTAATGTTGGATGGCTATGATTTCCCAAAAGTGTTTGCCTATCTTATGGAGGAGGGAGGGTTGGACCAAGAAGAGGCCTTTTATTTTACGACCCGAATCTTCCGAGGAGGCGGTTTCACCAAGGATTTCCTTTATCTCAAGGGCTTCCATGATATCCTTTCCTACTATCGAAAGGGCAATCCTTTGGATAACCTGTTGATTGGGAAAATCTCCCTTTCTCATCTTGATATTGTGGATGAGATGGTTAGTCGAGGACTCATTCTCCCTCCAAGTTATAAGACGATGGCCTTCCGTACGCCAGAGAATAGTGCCTCGCTATTGAGTTATTTGGTGGGAGGGATTAAGTAGGTAGTTTTGGACACAAGACACAAGACACAAGACACAAGACACAAGACACAGGTAGAGATTATGATACTTGTGTCCAATCGATTATTTGAACTTCTCTAACCATTGCAAGGCCTTTTCCTTCTTGAGGAAAAGCTTTGTGGGAACAATTGGCTTGCTGATTTTCAGGTAAAAATTTACTGAGGCGATTAACATCGGGCTATCTACCCAAAGCGCTACGGCCGAGAGTTTTTCACTGCCTTCGTTGGCAAGGTAGTCCTTGGCGGGTTTGTCTGCGTAGTTCACTCCCCGTGAATCAGAAAAGAGGGGCAAGGTCTTTTTTTGCCATGCAATTCGGTTGTTGACAACGGTTTTGGCAACCTCCAAGGTAATCGTCAAGTTAGGCTTATAGGTGGCGTGGATAATGCCATCTTTTAATTCACAGATAGAGAATTCATCCTCTAATCTGCTATCGAATGTGTCGTCGTGCAATGACATTCGCTTCTTCTTAAAAGGACTGAGGTTCAAAGGAAGCATCCATTTGGGATGTTTCCTTTGAACCTCAGTGAACTTTGAAAAGTTTGATTTGAGCACTTAAAATCTGAAGTTATGCTGTCACCTGCCAACAGCCGGAGGCTTTGGCAGTGTGAGTATTCTTCGCAGAGCTGTTTTTCATACCACGCTGCCAAAGCTTGCAGCTGTTGGCAGGTGATATGAAAAACTTCACTTAAAACTTCATTGTGTGCTCTTTTACCGTTTGGATAAAGACTTTTACTTTCTCAGGGTCCGTGTCTGGGTAAACGCCATGGCCAAGGTTTGCGATATGGCGTGATCCACGGAATTTGTCCAACATCTCGATGGTTTTTTCCTGAATGGTTTCAGGGCTGCCATAGAGGACACAAGGGTCAAGGTTTCCTTGGAGCGTTTTGGCTGGGCCGATGATGCGGCGCGATTCCAAAATATCCATGTTCCAGTCCAAACCGATGGTCTGACAGTTCAACTGCGACAAGGCTTGGCGGGCGAAGAATGCGCCTTTGGCAAACAAAGTAACAGGAACGTCTTCAGGGAGGGCGTGGCAAATCTGTGCGAGATAGCGCACTGAGAATTCCTGATATTGGTCAGGAGGGAGAATGCCCGCCCATGAGTCGAAGATTTGAACCATGTCAGCGCCAGCCTTAATTTGCGCCTTGAGGTACTCGATGGTGGAATCAGTGATTTTTTGCAACAATGCCTCGGAGGTCATCGGATCTGTGTAGAGCATCCGACGTGCCTTGGAGAAGGTCTTAGAGCCACTTCCTTCCACCATGTAGGCGAAAATGGTCCATGGAGCACCTGCAAATCCAATCAATGGAACCCTTCCGTTCAAGCCTTTTTTGGTGAGGCGGATGGCCTCCATCACATAGCCCAACTCCGTTTCAGGGTCTGGGATAATCAACTTTTCTACGTCGGCTACGGTCTCAATCGTGTTTTCGAAGATTGGTCCACGTTTTTCCACCATTTCATACGGAAGCCCCATAGCTTGTGGGATTTCCAAAATGTCGGAGAAAACGATAGCCGCATCCACACCCAGAATGTCAACAGGCTGGATGGTCACCTCGGCGGCAAGCTCAGGGGTTTGCACCAAATTCTTGAAACTTCCTACACTCGCACGTACTTCACGATATTCCTTGAGGATACGACCGGCTTGGCGCATGAGCCATACTGGTGTGCGTTCAACAAATTCTCCACGGGCGGTACGTAAGATGAGGTCGTTTTGCAAAGGCATAAATGCTGATTTAAGGTGCTTTTGACGTGCTAAATTGTTGTGGCGATTGTTACGGGTTGAGCAAGAGCTCGTTAGAATTTTTTCAGCGCCTATTTTGTTGAATGAGTATTCAAAATCTTCTAAGGCTGAAAAAGCACTGCTTCTTACATCTGCCTAATTTAATGCTTTTTACGATTTTTGCAGAATGGAGCAGCTGACAGTTATTAAGATAGGCGGAAACATCGTGGACAACGAGACCGCTTTAGATCAATTCTTATCCGATTTTTCTTCAATTCCAGGCCGTAAGGTACTTGTGCATGGCGGTGGGAAAATTGCTACCCGCATTGGACAAAAAATGGGAGTAGAGGCCAACATGGTGAACGGTCGCCGAGTGACCGATGCCCAAACCATTGAGTTGGTGACCATGGTGTATGGCGGCTTGGTGAATAAAAATATTGTGGCCAAACTTCAGGCCTTGGACTGTGATGCGATTGGATTTACTGGTGCCGATGGCAATGTTATCCGTTCGGTAAAGCGTCCCGTGAAGGATGTGGATTATGGATTTGTAGGTGATGTGGAAGAGGTAGATGCGGAATTCTTGTCCACCATTTTGGAAAGTGGTCGTCAGCCGGTGATGGCGCCTTTGACCCATAATAAACAGGGTCAGATGTTGAACACCAATGCCGACACCATCGCTTCAACATTGGCGGTAGGCCTGTCCTCGAAGTATGAAACTCAGCTCATTTATTGTTTTGAGCTTCCGGGAGTGATGCGCGACATCAATGACGAGGGTTCTGTGATTACGCAGATTAACCCTGAGTCTTATGCCCAACTTCGTGAGGAAGGTGTGATTGTGGCGGGCATGATTCCAAAAATGGATAACTGCTTTGACGCCATTGGCCAAGGAGTGAGCAAAGTGCGCATCGCCCAAGCCTCTGATTTGAAAAGCATTTTGGTGGATGGGGAACAAAAAGGAACAACCTTGCAGGCATGATTACCCAATTACAAGAGGAAGCGATTGAGCTGTTGAAAAAAATGATTGCCACCCCTTCACTTAGTCGTGAGGAGGAGGGAACGGCGGCATTGATCGACAGTTTTTTGCAGGAGCGTGGCGTCCAAACGCACCGCAAGCAGAACAATGTATATGCGTTCAACAAGCATTTTGATGCTGCAAAGCCGACTGTGTTGTTGAATTCCCATCATGACACCGTCAAGCCGAATGCCGGCTATACGAAGGATCCGTTCGCTCCAATTGTGGAGGATGGAAAACTCTTTGGTTTGGGCAGTAATGACGCAGGTGGTTGTTTGGTGTCTTTGATTGCGACATTCCTGTATTTCCATGAAAGGGAAGGGCTCAACTACAATTTTGTGCTTGCAGCCACTGCCGAGGAAGAGATTTCTGGAAGGAATGGTCTGGAGCTGACCTTGCCGGAATTGCCAAAGATTGATTTTGCCATCGTAGGGGAACCGACTCAAATGGATGCTGCTGTGGCTGAAAAAGGGTTGATGGTATTGGATTGTGAGGCGAAGGGCAAAGCTGGGCACGCCGCTCGAGAGGAAGGAGAAAACGCAATTTATAAGGCGTTGCAGGACATTGAATGGTTCAGAACGTTTGAATTTCCTAAGGTTTCCGAGACGCTTGGGAAAATGAAGATGTCTGTAACGGTGATTGAGGCTGGCAGCCAGCACAATGTCGTGCCTGACACCTGTAAGTTTGTGGTGGATGTGCGTGTGACCGATTCATATTCCCACGAGGAGGTGTTGGAGACTATTGGGGAGAACGTACGATCCTCTGTGACGCCACGTTCCGCGCGTCTGCGTTCATCAGGAATCCGGATGGATCACCCTTTTGTTCAAGCCAGTTTGGAAGATGGTGCTGAGCCTTATGGTTCGCCGACCATGTCTGACCAAGCGTTATTCTCAGGAGAGTCCATCAAAATGGGGCCTGGCAAGTCTGAGCGTTCCCATACGGCAGATGAGTTTATTTTCTTACATGAGATTGAGGAAGGAATTGCTACTTACATCCGAAGGTTGGAGAAAATCGTGTGATCTCATTTTCTATCTTGAAAAGCCCTGTATGCTTCATTGGAGCATGCAGGGCTTTTTTTGTGCTTCATTTTGGAATAAATGGCCCATGAGGGCTAACCTAAGAAGGGAAATGTTCGTTTGACAAGGGTGCAAAAGTTCTTTTTAGCATTTCTTTAAACTTTCACTTCTTATGAGAAAAGTTACTTTGTCGTTCTTGGCGTTTTTCTTTTCGCTGGCAGCATGGGCGCAGATGCCCAACATGAGTTTCGAAGACTGGGACATGGGAGATTCGCTCTATCTTCAGCCCGCAGTGGATGGTGATTTTTATTGTTCAGCCTACTTGTCTAATCTATATGGGGGGACACCCAATATGACACGTGTTGATGGCAAGTCAGGCCATGCAATTCGTGTAGAAACGGCTTCGAACTCCATGCTTGGTTATTTTGTGTTTGGGCGGACACGTAGTGAGGATTTGGCTCAAGACGATGATTTGTATGGTGGTTTCCCATTCTACAATCAAAATGTAGCCAAGCTGACCTGTGACATGCGGTATGATGTGTCATTGAACGATTCCGCAACAGTGATGGTCAGCTTTCTTTACAAGGACTCAGTTATTGCCCACACCACTCACAAGTTTGCGGGAACTCAGGAGACGTTTATGCCAATGAGTATCTGGTTACAGCGTCCGGAAATGATGCCGGACAAATGTATCATTGCGGTAACCTCTGAGGATACGAAGAATTTTGGGTCTGCTCCAGGAAATTATGTAGAGGTGGATAATATGATTTTAGAGGGGGAGAATGGTGAACAATATTATGTGCCGGACGGTGATTTTGAGGTCTGGGAAACCGCCCGAAATATGAAATGTGATGGCTGGGAGGGATACAACCATTTACCGCACGACGAATCTTTTTCTCCGGTAGAGGATGATGTTGTTGATGGGGGTTATGCCATAAAAATTAAAACGGTGCAGTTGCCTGGTGAGGAGCCGATGGGACATATGGAAATCGGTTCTTTCACTTACAATGACATCATTCCAGGTATGGGGCTGAATGGGCAAGTGCTTGATACTTTCTCATTTTACTATAAATACATTCCAGCCGAAGGAAAAAGTGATACGGCGTTGTGTGTATTGGGAATGACCCAGTATGCAGACAGTCAGCGTACCATTGTTGGGTTTAACCAATCGCAGTTGATTCCACAATCAGAGTGGACAAAAGTGAGTATTCCTATGGAATACCATGAAGGGACTATGGCAGATTCCATGGCAATTCTTTTTGTGGCAAGCCATGAAGAAGAAGGAGTGACCACTAACAAAGCACAGATTGGTAGCACGCTGTATTTGGATAATATTGAAATGAAAATGGCCACGCCTTTGGCTGATAAAAATACCACTTTGAAGTCGAGTTTGGCGGTGTCTCCAAACCCTTCCACAGGCATGGTGAACTTGAATCCTATAGAGGGAGAAACTGGTTTCCGTCTTTATGATATTACCGGGAATGAGGTTTACCAAACCAAGGTGAGTAAAGCTCAAAAAGTGAATTTGGCTGAAAAGCCAGGCATGTATTTCTACATGTTCATGGATAAAGAGGGTAATGTCAGCCGCTCAGGGAAGTTGCTGTTGAAGTAATCTCTTGTGATTTTAAATGGAGGAACCTCCCTTGCCAGCGTTTTGGCACGGGAGGTTTTTGTTGTTAGATGTTTTTGGGCCGATGGATTGAAATCCATCGCTATGGAGAACCGCCCTTACAGGGCTCAATAATGATAGCCCTGTAAGGGCGGTTCTCCATAGCAAAGGACTTTAGTCCTTTGAATTTTAGCCAAGTGGGCGATGAAAAATTGACCAATAAAAAAGCGTCGAGAAGAATATCTCCTCGACGCTTAATAGAAAGAATTTGTAAGCTCTTAGTTGATCACTGGTGAGGAACCACCGCCGGAGCTTCCGCCAGATGGCTTTTTGTCCTCTTCCTTGCCAAAGTCAAACAACAATGAGAAACGAACAGTGTCTTGTAATGGGTGGTTACGAGCAGTTGGAATCAAATAGGCGAAGTCAACACCAAAGGCGTTATAACGAATGCCTGCACCCAATGAGATGAACTGGCGGTTGCCTTTATTTTTGCTCTCGTAGAAGTAACCTGCACGAGCAGCGAACAAGTCAGCGTACCAATATTCCAGACCAGTGCTGATGGTGATTTCCTGCATCTCCTCGCTAAATCCACCAGGTGCATCTGTAAAGGAGGAAACAACCCCACCCAATGGGCTTTTCTCTGAGTCAGTTCCAGTAGTAGGAACCATCAACTTGTTGAAGTCCAACAAGAAAGTAACACGGTTGTATTGGTCAATTTCAGTACCCAAAGATCCACCGATTCGGAGGTTTGCTGGGATATACTCCCCGTCAGAGTCATCTGTGTATTTCAACGTTCCACCGATGTTTGAAAGGTTAATACCCAAGGCAGGGGTGAACTGACGACCGAACCAAATGACTTTGTCCTTTTTCCAGAAGGCAGAAATGTCTGCCGCCACGGTACGACCAGGTTGGGTCTGTACTCCAGTGTTTGGAAGGGCTACACCTTGCGTCAAGTTGGAGTTGATAAATCTCAATCCAACGCCCAAGCTAAATGATTTGCTAAGTTGCTGTGCGAAATAGGCAGAAAGAGCGTATTCACGTGGGTTTTTTACCCCTAAGCTGTTACCACTTTCATCACGGAAATCAATTTCTCCAAGGTTAAAGTAGTACATCGATACAGCGACCGTCTGCTTATCATTAAGCTGATAATAGCCTGTCAAGTACGAAAGCCACATGTCTTTTACCAATTGGTGTAACCAAGGGGTGTAGGACAGGGATGCACTGATTTTCTTTTCGGCAAAGGCCAAACGAGCAGCGTTCCAATAAGTGGCATTTGCATCTGCGTCCGGAAGGGCAACTCCGGCGTCACCCAAGGCGCCACTGCGTGAATCAGGGGCGATATTCAGGAAGGGTACAGATGTGACAATGATATTATTACCGGTTTGTCCGGCAATTGAGGAGTCTAACTGAATTTGAGCCCAACTCGAAAAAGGGATGAAAAACGTCAGGCAAAACAAGACGTGTTGAAATCTCAGGTTCATATAGCTAATTGTTCTACAGTGCAAGTTAAGAAAGTCTTGGTTTATGGTGCGCCTAAAAAGCTGATTCATGGAGTGATGAGTGCTTTTTAGTCTCTGGCTTTTACCACTCGAATTGTCTTTTGAGTTTCATAGCCAGTTTCGGTATTCCACAAGAGAATGGTACAAAGGTAAATGCCACTCGGTAAGGTGTTGCCTTGAAGATCTTCACCGTTCCATTCAAAGGCTAAGACAGAATTTGATTCTTCGATGGCTGTTGTTCCCGAGAATATCAATTGGCCAGTATTGCTGTAAATGCTCATGGAGCTATTAACATCCTGTCCGCCCATTGGGTGGTCAACATAAATTGTAGTCGTTTCCACAAATGGGTTCGGACTTCCATAGACCTGTAGTGCCTCACCAATCACAAAGGTGATTTCTTCCTCTGTCGAATTGTTGTGGGTATCCCATACTTTCAGACGAAGCGTATGGACGCCATCGGCCAACTCAGGGAGTTGATAACGAATCGTACCTCGCTTATAACTGTCCTGCTCGGCTTGGTAGAAATCATTCAACACAAAGAGCAGGGCTGGATCGTCATCAATCATGACGGTGATTTCATGACCAATGCCCGTTGTGGCAATGTTGATACCACTGGAATCAGACAGTCGTGCTAACAGCAATGGGGCAGAATTGACGATTCCGCCGTTCTGGAAACTGTAATCATCCAAAAATAATTCGGCGCTTGGAGGGTCATTATCTGGAGTGGCAGTATATGAACCGCCAATTGTGATCTCATTGGCATGTCCACTGGCATCTCTTAGGCCATCGTCTTCTTTGGCATAGAGACTAATTTTTCCGTTACCAAACTGGTAGTTGATGTCTTTGGGTACCACAAAGGAAAAGGTGAATTTTCCGTTGTTGACAGTTGCCTGTCCCCCATAGATCATGTTCTCACGAGCGTTGAAGGCGAAAGGCTTGTCCACGCTACCAAAGCTGGACAGTCTGCTTACCTTTTCGAAGATGGTCGCCTCTAAGATCCCATTGAAGTCTGAAATAATGCTGTTGTCCCATCCCTGAATTTCCCCTGAAATAGTCACTTCCTGCAAGGCACGTAGGGTATCAGTGGTCGCAAGACTGTCTGCTCTTCCGTTTACCTCCGTGATAACTGCTTGAAGCTTTGGATAGGCCAAGGCCAAGGAAGGATCACCTAAAAGGGAGAAGTTGCGGTTGAATACGCTGTCAAAACTATTGTTTTTGGTGCCACGTATCACATCGCCTAAGCGAGGCCATTCTCCATCGGTGTCCTGTTTGAAGATTTGTTCGTAGAAGGCCTTATTCAATTTGAAGTTTGAAGAGGAGTAAACTGGACGGGTTGTGGTTAAGAGTGCAATGGCACCTCCATCAGGTTTTAAGAAGGAAATTTCAGCGCCCGATGAACGCTCTGGGTCGTCATAACGTCCAAATTCGCAAGTAGCCGTTACGAATAGGGGCATGGTGTTCTTGTTGGACCAAGATTCGATTTGGTTGATTGTAAGCCCACGTTCTTGCATCCAGCCCGTTTCCCCACCATGGCCAGTGTAATTTATCAAAAGGGCACCTTTGGCCACTTGGTCATCCAAGGCCTGAACAAAGGTGGGTGAGCTTTCGCCGGAGGCGCTTGAGATCTGCTCAAAGGCATCCAAGTAAAGTTTTCTTGGGTTGAAGCTTTTGTAGTTAGTATCCACAAAAATGGCTTGCTGGTCAGCTTGGGAGATGTGGCTATTCCCGTCGCCATCATCCGCCACAAAGCAGACGTCATTGCGCCAAGCACCAAATGTGCTGCTATTGGTAACGTATCGTTTGATCTTGTCAACAGCATCTTGTGCCTCCTGCGTTGTTTTTACAGGGAAGCGGCCTACGCCGATGTCTGAAGTTTGGTTGCCAGAAGAAGATTCCACCCAATGACCTTCGCCATCTTCCAAGAAACTATAGTAGTCATCGGAAGAGTAGGTCAGCACATTGTTCAAGGATTGTCTTGACTCGTAAACAGGGATGAAGTTGGTGTTGTTGGTGGAGCGATTTTTATAATCATAAGAAGCATCTCCAAACAATAATAGGTAACGCAGCCTTTGGTTGGCATCGCCACGGTCATAGAGCATTTTGGCAAAATCTCGGATGGCGCTGATGTCTTGGGCACCTGAGGAGAACTCGTTGTAAATGGTATATACATCGACAACTTCAACGGTGAATCCATCCACAGAACGTTTGAATGCCGCCAATTCCTCGGCTTGGGCACTGAAGTTAGGATGAGTGACAATCAGCAAGTCCGGAGAGCTGCTCATGCCATGCAGGTTTTGGTTAGCAACCCTTCCCAATGGCGTTGGTAATGGCAATCCTGAAACACTGAAGGCGATATAGCGATTCAGAGAAGAAGTGCTGTCTGAGAAGCTTACTACCCCGCTTTTTGTAAAGGGAAGTGCTTGCGGATACAAGGAATGGCTGATGTCCCAAACCCCTGTAATGGCCGCTCCATTGTCAATACTGAATCGGGAAACACTATTGTTAGTGCTGTTGACCGAGGAGAAAATGGTTTGGCTGCCATAGAGTTTCAGTTCCCGCTCAAAGTTTAAACCGATGGAATTGAGGTAGCCAGCCGCTTTCGTGTTTCCGCCATTGTCATAGGAGATTTGAAGGCTTAATGCGTTTCCTATTTGGCTGGCGTCAATTTGGAAAATGTTGTTTCGCTCAACGCCTTTGTTGCCGTATTGTGCGCCAGTACTACCGCTAAGGGTAACTGTTCCCAAACTATTGTTGTTGGCTTTGAGGGTGAAGGTATTTTTTGATCCCTCGTTCAAGGCCATCAAAATGGTCTGAATACTCAATTGGCTGGAGGAGACAATACCGGTCAAGTCAAAATTGAAGTTGCGGTTTGTTGTGAATTTGAACTCCTCGCCATACCATTCCCGACCTGAGATCAAGACATTGACAAGGTCTTTTTCATAAGGAATGTAATCGTTGAAGGTGGTAATGGTTTCCGTGGCTCCGCTGACCGTAGGTTTTGTGTCAATGCGCAATCCTGCAGATTGTCCAACTGTCAGGAAATAGTAAGTCGTGTCTGAATAGAGGTTCGTTTCATGCGAGAACCAAGCGCCACTGGCAGCGTCCTTGTTGTAGGAAACAGGATGCGGTGCGCTGCCATAAAACAGAATGTAATCTCCGTTGTCAAAGCTGCCATCATTTTCTCCCTCCACATAAATGGCATTTTCCTCAAGGTCATCGTAGCGGAAAGCGCTTGAGTTTTGAGGCAGCATGCCACTGCCATTCCCATAGAGCTTGATGTTCTTTGGGTTGATGGAAGCTGCGTTTACTCCAAGGCTTTGCAAAAAGTTGCGGTCAATTTTGAAAACACCTTCGCTGGTGATTCCGATTTTGTACCAATCGCCCTCGCTCAACACAGACTTAGTCGTCTGCCCCAAGGTGATGGAGAGCGTCCCTAAAAAAAGTCCAAAAGAAAATAATGCCTTCATTAGTTTTCGCATAATGCAAAGGTTGGGGATGGAAAACCTCAATCGAAACAAGGTGTCGGCGCCATTGGTTCCATACCAAGGCCGCTAACGGGGGCAGCTTTGGTTTATTGTATGGAGCCGGATATTTTTTTAGCTGTTTGCTGTCCTTTTGGTATTGAGGACCGAAAGAAGGACGTAAAACAGGATGATAAATGGCACGGCGGCGAATTTTAGTCCAATGAGTAATGCCAAGGAGCCGACAATAAGAGCGTATCTGGCCTTGTTATTTGCCAAGGAGAAATCCTTGAATTTTAGGGCGAGTAATGGCAGCTCGGCTACCAATAGATACGACATTACGGTTGTTACGATGCCCAAAACTTTTGGGTTAGCCAGCCAAGTTGCCGCCAATTCCTGATTGTCCATGATGATGGGCAGGGAAGCGATGAAGATGGCGTTGGCAGGAGTAGGAAGCCCGATGAAGCTGTCAGACTGACGAGTGTCCACATTGAACTTGGCCAGTCGCAATCCGGAGAATACGGGAATCAAGAAGGCCAAGTAGGGGAAGTAATTGTTGCTCAATAATCCGGTGCAAACCCCTGGAGCGCAGGCTGCTGCCTTCATCATCTGGAACATAATAATCCCCGGAAGAACGCCAAAGGTAACCATATCGGCCAGTGAGTCGAGCTCCTTGCCAATTGGTGAGCTTACCTTCAGTATACGGGCGGCAAACCCGTCGAAGAAATCAAGAACCAAGGAGGCAATGGTAAAGTAGGCAGCCATATAGAAATCACCTTCAAAGGCGAAGACGATGCCCACTACGCCGCAGAAAAGGTTGCAGCAGGTAATGAAATTTGGGATGTGTTTTTTCATTTGATAAGATGTGGGGGATGTCCCTATTTATTTTTTAAATGAGGTCGAGAAGATAAAGGACGTTCATATTGTAAGCATAGGATATGAAAAATATCACAATGCCAACTATGGTAATGGCTTTGGCGTGGGCTCGTGAGTAATCATCATAATAGGGGACTAAATCCCCATTGGGCAGGGTAGTTTTCTTGGTTAAAATGTAAAGGCCAATAACGACGCTGATGAGGCCATGAGCCAAAAGGGCTAGATAGGCAACAATGAGCCACGTTTTGCCTACAGGCTGTTCTGTTTTTAACTTTTCTACCCGCTCTTCCTGAAGTTCCTGGATGTCTTTCTGTCTAAGCTCGATGCCCCGCTCTTTTAGGATGAGAGTGGCCAACTCTACGTCAAACGCGTTCCATTCGTCTTGCTTCTGGATGACCTCCAATAATTCATCATCATTAAAGCTCAACAAATAGTGGTCGCTGTCTATTTCCGCGTGTTTAAGTTCTTCTTTGGCTGTTTGGTGAAGAATTTTTTGAGCTTTTTCCCAATTCGTTTTTTCAATGAGTAATGCCCATTGTTGAAGGTGCTTCCCTCCAAAAATACCTTCGTCGAAAATGGTGGATTTCACCTCGTTGACGATACAAGGCACTTTGTGTTGCCTCAACAGGTCGGCCTGTTGTTCCGCTTCCTCCTCCGAATAGAAGTTTAGAAATGGGGTGAATTTTTCCATATCAAAAAAAAGTCTGCGTGGCTTTTAACCTCGAACAAACATGTTGTTCTCCTTTTCAAAGCCGATGGTGGTTTCGGGTCCATGGCCAGGATAGACCACTGTTTCGTCCGGAAGGGTATAGCATTGTTCT
Organism: Bacteroidia bacterium; assembly: GCA_030431525.1. GTDB lineage: Bacteria > Bacteroidota > Bacteroidia > Cytophagales > JAAEPT01 > JAUIJC01. The sequence continues at coordinate 25,036 of JAUIJC010000013.1, forward strand.
CTAATGCTTTTCACTAAGGTGTCCATATCGCCGCCAGGCAGGTCTGTACGGCCAATGCTTTGGCGGAACAAAACGTCCCCACCAATCAAGAAACCTTGGTCTTTGTGATAAAAGGCAACGTGTCCAGGAGCGTGCCCTGGCACGAACAGGATATCCAATTCGGTGTCCCCAAATGTGATTTTTTGTCCCTCTTCCAAAAAGCCGTCAGCCTCCGCAGGGGTGTAACCCACGAATCCGTAGCTTGGCCCATAGGCCTGCACGGAGCGTAGGGTCGCTTCATCCTCTTTGTGGATAAATAGCTTCACTCCAAAGGTGTCCTTCACAAAGGCATTGCCCAATACGTGGTCCACATGGCAGTGGGTGTTGATAAGCTGGACAACCTTTAGGCCATTGCTCTGTACGAAATTTTTGAGCTCCTCCTGCTCGGAAAGCTCATAGCAACCCGGATCGATGATGACACATTCCTTAGTGTCGTCATACAACAGGTAGGTGTTTTCGCTGAAGGCATTAAAGGTGAAGGACTGTATATGGACCATAGAGAAATCGTATTTTTGAGGGAATACCCTCCCAAAGATACAAAAAGGTGGTGCTGGCTGCCATAATTCTTGCCTTAGCTCCCTTTCCAAAAGGAATCCTTTATGTCCTCCTTTCTTATTGCCGGACAAGGCATTGCCGGCACCGTCCTCGCCCAAACGCTTTTGAACAATGGTCATGAAGTCCTCGTTGTAGACCAACCTGAGGAGTTTTCCTCCTCCAAGGTGGCTGCAGGCTTGATGAATCCCATTACGGGCAGGCGTGTGGTGAAAACTTGGCGGGCTGATGAATTGTTCCCATTCGCCAAGGATTTTTACCGTGAAATGGAGCAAGGTTTGGGGCTATCATTCCTGAATGAAATGCCGATTTACAAGCCGTTTTTGGACATTGAGCAGCAAAATGATTTGTTGGGAAAGGCGGCCGATGAGCGCTTCAAAGTTTACCTTGACACGGCTCCTGAGGATAAAGCTTATGAATCCTTTCTCCATAATGAGTTTGGAGGTGTGGAGATTCTGCAAGGCGGATTCATCAACACAAAGACTTTTCTTGGGGGATTTCGGTCTTGGTTGATGGAAAGAGGCGCCTTCGAAGAAGGTCGTGTTGATTTCAATGAGTTACGACAAGAGGGAGAGCAGGTCTTTTGGAAAGAAAGGGCCTTTGACTACGTCTTTTGTTGCGAAGGTCATCATGCCACTGAAAATCCATATTTTGGTGAACTACCGTTGGTTCCCAACAAAGGAGAGACCTTGGTGGTAAAGATTCAGGGCCTTCCACAGAACAAAATTCTCAATCGTGGGTTTTATATGGTGCCTTGTGGGGATGAATGTTTCATCGTGGGAGCCACGCACCAGAATATTGCAGACACCACGCCCACGGAAGAGGGCCGAAAGCGGCTTTGTGAAAAGCTCGATGGTCTATTGAAGGTTCCCTATACTATAATTGAACAAAAAGCGGCGGTTCGGCCAACCGTCAAGGACCGCAGACCGTTAATAGGTATGCACCCTCGGCATTCCCGTGTGGGCATCTTCAACGGTTTGGGGACTAAAGGCATTACACTTGGTCCTTTCTTCGCCAAACAGTTGCATGATTGTCTGATTTTTGGCGGAAAGCTGGATGCTGAGGTCGATGTCCAACGCTTTTTTTCAGTGATCAGTTAACAATTATCAGTTATCGGTTAACAGTGATCAGTTATCACAAGCATGTTGTGGAATTCATTCCTCCTTTGCCATCATGGATAACTGTTAACTGCTACCTGCTAACCGTTAACTGCTAGCTGCTAACTGTTAACTGACAACGCTATGAGGTTTTTTTCCCTGATTCTCTTCTTGCTATTATCTCTTAATGGAGTGGTGGGCTTTGCCCAGCAATCGCAGAAGACCTTTGGCAAGAACCGTGTTCAGCACCACGATTTTGAGTGGAAGTTCATTAGCACCAAGAATTTTTACGTCTACTACTATTTAGGGGGAACGGAGCTTGCGCACAATACGGCTCGCTATGCCGAGGAGGACTTTGGCAGAATCACCGATTTGCTGGGCTATGTGCCTTATGCCAAGACGACCATTATCCTCTATAATTCCAAGTCCGATATGCAGCAGAGTAACATCGGCTTGCAGAATAAGAATTATGTGGGCGGTGAGACGGACCTGTTAAAATCGAAAATCGAGATTGCTTTTGAGGGAAGCCAAGTGGAATTGCAGCGTCAGGTGAGCTATAAGATTTCGGAAATGCTCGTCAATCTGATGATGTATGGTGGCTCGCTCAAGGACATGGTCCAGAACTCCTATTTGATGCATGTTCCGGATTGGTTTACCAAAGGTGCAGCGTCCTATATAGCTTACGGCTGGGAGCCAGAGATGAATGACTACGTCAAGGATTTGGTGCTTAAGCAGGGCAAGGAACCGTCCCGATTGGTCGGGGAGGAGGCGATTATTGTAGGGCAGTCCATGTGGAATTTTATTGCCGATCGGTATGGCCCCGAAAATGTCTCCAACATTTTAAACCTCTGTCGGATAGTGCGGAATGCGCAAATGAGTGTGTCCAGTTCGCTGGGCGTGCCCTATGACCAGTTTTTGGAGGAATGGAAGGTGTACTACCGTGAGAAATTGCTCATTGAGGGAGGGCTCCGCGAGTTTTCTGACAAGGATTTGCGCCTGAGAAGATTTAATAAAAGGGGCTATCGCTATAATAGTATTGCGTTCAGTCCGGATTCCGCTTTGATGGCTTATACCGAAAACCGAAACGGTCGCTATCAGGTGGTGGTCTATGACTTTGCGAAGGACAAGAAAAAGGTTGTTTACCGAAGGGAACACCGCCGTCCAGAGGGCGAGGCCGACCTAAAAATTCCTTTGGTGGCTTGGGCGTCTAACAATGAGTTGGGCATCATCGCGACCAAAAAGGGAAAGCCTTATTACATCCTTAAAAATCTCAAAACGGGAAAAAAGGAGAAAAAGGAGTTTGTCACTTTTGATGACATTCTTGCCTTTGATTTCAATGGTAAGGCTGGGCGTGACCGCATGATGGTGCTGAGTGCTACTCAGAATGGCTGGAGTGACATTTATGTTTATCAGCCAGAAACGAACAAGGCTGAGCGTCTGACCAAGGACTTGTATGATGATTTTGATCCACGGTATTTGCCTTCAGGCAAACTGGTGTTTAGCTCCAATCGTCCTGCTGATACCTTAGGTTTTTATGGAACCTATGATGAAATCGTGGATCAATACGACTTGTTCGTGTATGACCTGAAGGCCCCAAATGGCAAGGAGCTCGAGCGTTTGACGCGTACTCCATACAATGAGCGTTATCCAACACCTTTGGATGATAAATCGATTGTTTTCTTGGCAGATCGCTTACACAATCGTCAGGTATATAAGTTGGAGTTTGGTGGACAAAAGGCCGAACAAATCACCAATTTCCATCAGAATGTACGCAGGGTCGGAGTCACTTCATCAGGGCAATTTGCCTATGTTCTTCGAAAGGATGGCCGTCAGTTTATTTTCTGTGAGGAGCAGTTCAACTTCGAGAAGACTTACGGAAGTTATCCATTGACTTTTGTGGAGGAGACTCAGAAGCAAAAGGGCATTGATGAAAAGTCGAAGGAGGAGGCTTTGCAAGAATTGGAAGGGCTGGATCTCGGGCTTTTCCGTTTTGAATCGGATACCGCCCGTAAGATTTCACCAGCAGATTCTGCTGCCATGGCCAAGGCTCAGCAGGAGAAAAAGTTGAAAATCAGTATGCCTCGGGATTACCAAGGCATGTTTGGAATCGACTATGTGGTGTCTTCCTTGTTGGTGGACCAGCTTCGTGGCGTGGGTGTCCTTTTTGAGTCGAGGATGTCAGACATGTTTGGCAACCATACACTGAGTCCTACCGTCTTCATGTTGACGGATTTGCGAAGCAGCAGCTTCCAAATGGAGTACTGGTATCTGAAACGCCGGAATGATTTTGCGGTGCGTTATGACCGCTATAATGTATTTGCCTTTGAGGATGTTTCGGTAAAAAACTATGTGCGAACTACCGTAGAGGTGGAAGCTTCCAAGCCTTTGTCCGATGTTGCACGGGTTTCCTTGATTCCAAATCTTCAGCTCGGCAGGGCTGCTGAGTTGCATCCGCAGTTATCCCAGCAGGTCGTCAAGCAAAACTATTTTGGTCTGCGTGGGGAGTTTGTCTATGACAACACCTTGGAGCACGGCCGAAACATGTTGGAGGGTACCCGCATCCGTTTAATGGCCCAACAGAATTTTGCTTCCAGCCAAGAGAGTTTTGGCCGATTTGATGTGGATATCCGCCGTTATCAGCGGATTTACAAGGAAATGGTGTTGGCCGTGCGAGGCAGCTATGGACAGTTTTTTGGTCCAAGCCCAAAGAATTTCCTTTTGGGAGGCATGGACAACTGGCTTTTCGCCAATACTAATTATGAAGGCGAGAACAATCCACTGAACACGAACAATGAGGTAGCCGTCTCAAATCTGGATTTGATTTACAACCAGTATGTGACCAACCTGAGGGGCTTCCGTTACAACGAGCGTTGGGGCACCAAGTATTTGCTCTTTAACGCTGAGGTTCGGGCACCCGTGGCACGCCTTCTTTATCGTGGTCCTATCAAGTCAACCTTCTTCAGGAACTTGCAATTGGTTGGCTTCTACGACATCGGAAGTGTGTGGGATGGCGTAAACCCATTCAACCAAGAGAATTCCTTCAATACCTCGGTGGAGAGCGAACCTGGTTTTGAATACAAGGTGGTCAACTACCGGAACCCTTTCCTATCGAGTTACGGGGTTGGCTTCCGCTCAATGATTTTGGGCTATTACATCAAGCTCGATGCAGCTTGGGGCATAGAGGATTATGTGGTGAATAAGCCACGACTACACTTTACGTTTGGATACGATTTTTAAGTTTTGAGTATGGAATATTGAGTAGAGTCTACTCAATATTCCTTCGTATCCTCAATCACGTATCTTTCCCTTTCAGGAGCTTCCATTCGATATTTCGTGCTTTTTTTCTTGCTGGTGCTGCCACAAGGTTTGCATGAGGTGGCTACTAGGGAGCTTGCAGCTACAAAGGCGAGGCTAATGGCGAGTTTTTTCATTGCGTAATAAACGACTGGTTTTTAGATAGTTTAACGGGGAAGCTGATGTAATGTTTTCGCGGTTTGTTCAAACTATTCAGTTTACGAAAAGTTAACATTGGCTTGGCGGTAGGGTTACAGAGGGGCTGCAACTTGCAGTAAACCCTTAGGAATAAGATGAAACCTGTTACGGATGGAAGGGCGCCTTTCTGGCAAGTAGAAGGACTTCTGCTGATTTTGCTCTTGGTGGGTGGTCTTTTGGTGTTGTTTTCCTCTTGCATGATGAAGGAGAAAGTTGAGTGTGCTCCTGAAATGGAAGAGGTGCAAGAACAAAAGGCCGAATTGGAGAAAGCCAGAGCACTTTATCAAAAGAGCCCAGTGCGGATATATCGTTACAATTATTACCAGAAGGTAAAAATGGCTGCATCCACTTTGGACCAGTACACTGGTTGCATCGGAGAGGAGGAGGTAGCCCAAGAACACTATCGCATTTGGGCGAATTATTATGAAGATTTAGGGGCGGCAGCTTTATTGCCCTAACTTTTTTTGGTTGGAAAAATGAAAAGGTCATGGTTTAAAACCCATGACCTTTTGTTGTTTTTAGTGGTTTGAGACAGATAAAAATCACTTCCATTTTTTGTACGGACAACTCTGTTTGCTTTTGGATATAGAGGTTTTTTTGCTGCAAGAAGCAAGGGTGAAACTTAGAGTTCCGGCAATCAGCATAAGAGTAACGAATTGACGCATAAGGAATAATGTTTTTTTCAGAATGTCGCTATGGAAGCAAAAATCGATGCGAAATAGTTTCCTGCTGAAGCATTTCGTTGGGATGTGATTTTTTCTGGATGAAAGAATAGTGCCTTCAGACGGGCTGAGGGGAGATTTTGTTAAAAACTTCAATTTTTTTCAGAAGGGACTAGGGGTGTTTTCGGTTTGGTGCGTCTTGGTTGTGTAAGCGCTACAGAAAATCGATGAAGACTTAGATTCCCTTGTGATGAAGATGATTTCCTCCTTACGATTCATGCTTTCCCTGCTTTTGGCAGGAAGCTCGATGATGGCATTTGCCCAAAACGATTCAGATTCTACCAAAAAGTCTGACAACCTTCAGTTGTTCGGGCTCTACAACCAAACTGGCGGGGATATCCGCTATCCTCAACTTGGTGCCTTGGGCAACCGCGTTGATGGCGAGTTCAGCTCAGTACAAATTGGCGGTGTGTTTAACCAAGTCGGCAAAGATGTCGATGGTTTTCAGCTTGCTGGTTTTGTGAACCAAAATGGCGGGGCTTTTTACGGAGCTCAGTTTTCAGGACTCTATAACCAAGTGGCTGATTCCGTAAATGGCTTCCAAGCCACAGGATTGGTAAACAATGTCGGTGGAAGGCTGGACGGTTTCCAAGGAGCTGGACTTGCAAACCTTGCCTTGGATTCGGCCAGAGGGGTTCAGGCATCTGGAATTTTCAACTTTAACAAAGGTTTGAACGGTGCCCAAATGGCCGGAGTGTTCAACCAATCGGAAGCTGTCAGGGGCATCCAAATGGCTGGGGTATTCAATCACGCCACAGACTTGGATGGCGCCCAAATCTCAGGCGTATGCAACCTTTCGCGGGGAACGGTGGACGGATTCCAATTGGCCGGTGTGCTGAACATTGCCAAAAAGTTGAAAGGTGTGCAGTTGGGTGTCATCAATGTGGTGGACACCGTGGAGAGTGGTGCGCCGATTGGCATCGTCAATATTGTACGCCGAGGTGGTCTTCATTCCTTTGGCCTTTCGGCCAATGAGGTGACCCAAATCAACGCGCATTTCCGATTAGGAACAAAGGCCTTTTTCACTTCCGTGTTGGCGGGAACAGGCTATGCCAACGACCGCATGGTGACTACAGCTGGACTTGGCTTGGGTCACATCTTCACCTTGAGCGAACGTTCTGGGCTGATGCTGGAGGGAAGTTGCAGTTACCTGTTTGACGATGGCTGGCCATTTGGTCAGGAGAATGGCACCACCAATTTGCTCAATAAATTGGCCCTCAGCTACAACTATAACCTTGGTGGAAACACGACCCTCTATCTCGGTCCTGTGGTGAATGTCCATGTGTGGGATGCCACCAATGAGGGTTATACGCCAGTTGCTCCTTACACGTTTTTTGATGAGACCTCAAGCCAAGGCCTTCGGGTGCAAGGCTGGGTTGGAGGCACCGCCGGAATCATGTTCTAATTAACGAGGATAGAAATCACCTCAATTAACACATCAATTGATTTTTAACCACGGAGAATGGGAGGAAAGGAGCAGATGATGGTTTCGAGGAGGAGAGGCAAAGCCTCAAGAGGATTGGGAGATACTTATAGCTCCTCCACATGATAAACCTCTCCTTTTTGAACAATATGAGCCTCCTTTCCTCCTTCTCTCCGTGGTTAAAAAAACGACTTTCTTACTTCTCAAATCTTACTTCTAAATTTCAAATCCATGAAAAAGTTTTCAAACAACCTCAGTGCCCTCGTGGTCGCATCATTTTTCACCTTTTTGTTTAGTTCTTGCGGAGATAACGGTCTTTGCAAACGAGGTAAAGGCGGTGAAGTCGTTCGGGAAATCGACCTCGAATCCGTTACTGCCATTGAGGCAAATGGTTCCTTTGATGTCGTGGTCATGTACGGTGACGAGCAAAAAATCGAGGCCATTGGCAATGATAACATCATTCAGGAGCTCAATACTTCGGTGTCCAACGGCCTCTGGAAAGTGGAGCTGAATGGTGGATGCTATCGCAAATTTGACCTTGAGGTGCGCATTACTTCCCCAAGGATAAATTCATTGGCGAGCCGTGGTTCGGGCGATTTAAAAGTGAAATCTTTGTCGAGCGACTTGGAAAGCCTGAAGTTGAAATCTACTGGAAGCGGTGAGCTTACTGGCGATGTTGATGTAATGGTGAATGGAAATGCGGAAATCATTTCCACCGGTAGCGGAGGCATTGAGTGGGATGGATTGTCTGCCGACGAGCTTGAAGTGGAAGTTACCGGTAGCGGTGATGTGGAAATCAACCGAGGTGCTGTGGCTGACCAAGATGTAGTGGTGACGGGCTCAGGAAATTACGAGGCCTATGGCCTAAACAGCGAGGAGGCCAAAGTGAAAGTGACGGGTTCAGGCAATGCCTTGGTGAATGTGGATACGGAATTGAAAGCAACTATCCGAGGTAGTGGCGATATTCGTTACAAAGGAAATCCGGCCCTTTACATTGAGGAGGATTCAGGCTCTGGCCAAGTGCAGAAAAAGTAATAGGCGAAATTTGAGTCTCATTCGGTTCCGTAGCGTCGGGTTTTATACCCGACGTTTTCAAAATGCCCGATTTCAATCCATCGCATCCAAATATGGAACACCGCAATGCCTTCCATGAACCATCATCCATCAACTAATAACCTCCACCTCCCATGCTAAACGAGCAACCACAGACCAAAGAGCACCTGCGATGGTGGCGGGCCATGCAAGGGGGCGACCAACAAGCCATGAAACGCTTGTTTGAGGCCTATTACCAAGCGCTTTGTGCTTATGCCTTTCGGTGGATGAACAGCCATTCGGCCGTGGAGGAATTGGTTCAAGACCTGTTTTGCGACCTTTGGGAAAAGCGGGGAAGAAATACCGAGATTCAATCCGTAAAGGCTTATCTGTATCGGTCGGTGCAGAATCGTTGCCTTTCGGCCTTGCGTCATCAATCGGTGCGCGAGGTGTATGCCCAGTCCGAAATCAAACGCCATTTGGATGCTGATTTAGCCTCTGATATGAGGGATTTCGAATTGGAGGATACCATCCAAGAAACGCTTACCAATTTGCCTGACCAATGTCGGATAGTTTTCGAGATGAGTCGGTTTGAGGGGAAGAAATACCGAGAGATTGCCGAGGCCTTGGACATCTCCGTGAAGACGGTGGAAAACCACATGGGCAAAGCGTTGAGCCGGTTTCGAACGGTGTTGCAGGATTACCTTCCGCTCTTCATTCTCTTTTCGGGCTTATTGCCTTTCCTGTTCAAGTCTCTAACTGTATAACGTGTCGCAATCATGAATCAAACAACCCAAATTGAACAGCTGGCTCGTTATTTTTCCGGAGAGGCGTCTGCGACCGAACGTGAGCAGGTGGAAGCTTGGCGGGCCGAATCAACCGAGAACCAGCAAATGTTTGACAGCCATTTTCTTGCTTGGCAGTTGACGAAACGTGCGGGTGCCAAGAACATCGCTTCACCTTCTTCCTTTAATACCGAAAAGGCGTGGTCCAACATGGAAAAACGCCTTGGCTTTGAGCCTGAAACCTCGGAAAGCATCGACGAAAAAAAGACCAAAGTCCGAGAAATTGGAGGAGCTTGGAGGGCCTTACGTATGCTTCCCTATGTCGCAATTTTGGTGGTGGGAATGGGCGGTGGCTTTTGGTTGATAAAGACCATTAATTCCAAAATCGGAGAATTCGATAAGCCTGATATCGTTGAGAACAAGCAACCCGAAACGGCTCCTGTATTTTCCACCATGAAAATGGGCGAGGACGTTGGTGAGTTGCATTTGGCCGACAATTCAGTGGTGTCATTGCGCCAAGGGGGAGAGCTTCGTTTCCCACAGAGTTTTGACGGAGAAATCCGAAAAGTGTATTTGACAGGGAGCGCCTTCTTCGAGGTGGAACGCGATACCAACCATCCATTTGTGGTGGAAACTCCACGAGGTATGGTGCAGGTGTTGGGCACTTCGTTTTATGTCAATGCCGAGAGCTCTGAGCAGTTGGAAGTGACTGTGAAGTCTGGAAAGGTGGCCGTGTATGCGAACAAAGCCCATTTAGGTCAGCTTAAATCAGCCATTCCAATCGAGGCAGGCCAGCGCGTGGTGGTCAATAAGGAAGGCGTGAAGTTGGAGACCAACAACGACCCGAATATGCTGGCGTGGAAAAGCAAGGTGTTGCGCTTCCGCAACACGCCATTGCCAGAGGTCATCGGGACGCTTTCAGATTATTACCAACGTCCGATTGTGCTGAGCAAGAAGTCTGGTTTGCAGGCTTGCAAGTTCACCGGAAAGTACCGCGATAAACCGCTCCATGTTGTTTTGGAGAGCTTGGAAACCATTTATGGGGCCAAAATTAAAGAGGAGAAAGGCGTGGTTTACGTGGAGGAAGGGCGTTGTCCTTGATGAAGAAAAAGAGTTATAGAACCACAGAGGTCACAGAGGAAGGGAGATTAGGAGGCCTCTTATTCTCAAACAATATAGTTGCTGAAGAATGGGGAGTCTCCTAGACCTCCTTTCCTCTGTGACCTCTGTGGTTAATATCCTTAATGGTTTTAAGCTCCGATTTGAAAGACAGTGAAGTGCATTTAAAAAAACGACTTTTTATCCTCCTCTTTTGGGGGATGGCGCAGTGGGCCGTGGGGCAAAACCTCCTCGAAAAGCATGTCAGTTATTCGGCATCCAACCAACCGCTTTCTCTGGTGATTGACGACCTGAGCGAGCAACTTGGTTTCGACTATTCCTACAACCCAAGTCTTGAGGGCATGGCGGACAATATGACGGTTCGCTATGCCCATTTGCCGTTGAAATCCGTGCTGGATGACCTGTTCAAAGGAAAGCCTATTACCTATCAGGTGAAGGGCCAGCAATTGATTTTGAAGGAAAGGAAAGCTCCCAAAAAACCTGTTTCAGCCAGCCAAACCATTTATGGAAACATCATGGTGGCCGACAGTACAGATAGCCCTGTGGCGGGCGTGACCGTGAAGGAATTGAACCTCGGTATATCCACCGTTTCCGATGCCAAGGGCAATTTTTTGATGGTGATTCCTAACCCTGATTACGAGGTGAAACTTCGTTTTTCAGCTCCCGATTACCTTACAAAGTCTCTCAATTTTAATGTGAAAAGCACCAAGCGGGTCGTGGTTCGTTTGGAAAAGGAAGCTGTCCCTGAGCCAATTTCTCCACCACAGGAAAAGGATACGGTGGTCATTCAAACGCCAAGTCCTCCAGCCGAAAAACTCGAAGAGGCGTCCGCTCCTTGGGAAGATTCCTTGGCGGAAGCCTACCGTGACAAACGAATTGAGGAAGAAGGATTGTTGCGTCCTGTTTATGAATCCAAGCTGGTGCAAAGCGTACTTTCTTTGGATTTCCTGCGTCGCCACACCCGCGACGATAGCCTGTTTTATTCTCGTGCTCAGTTAACGCTTTTACCACCAACGGGCACGAATGGTAGGGAATCGGGGAGGTCTATCAACCATTTGTCACTCAACTTGCTCGGTGGTTACTCGGCAGGGGTGCAAGGCTTGGAGCTGAGCGGATTGCTGGCGATTAACCGTTTTAACGTGTTGGGTGTGCAAGGCTCTGGTTTGGCCAGTTTGACGGGTGGAAAAATGCACGGACTTAGTGCCAGCGGACTTTTGAATACTGTGAAATTGGATGTTCAGGGCGCACAGCTTTCAGGCTTGTTCAACTCCGCAGGTATTGATTTGCGTGGTGTTCAAATCTCTGGATTGGCCAACAATGTGGTAGCGTCTTTTCACGGCGTGCAAATCACGGGCGTGTATAACCGCGCCTCTGGGCAGGGAAAAGGCTTGCAGATTGCTGGCGTGTGCAACCACATTCGGGGAAATATGCAAGGCTGGCAACTTTCTACCCTCAACATTGTGGAAGGAAACACTTCTGGTTTTCAGATTGGCGTGTTCAACTTCAGCCGTGGAAAAATCAAGGGGCTTCAATTTGGCCTTATCAACTATGCCGATGATTCTGATGGTTACCAAATTGGGCTCATTAACATCAATAGGAAAGCGAAGGTGCCAGTGATGCTGTTGTTGTTGAAAGGGGGCTGAACCTTGATGGGAGGATTATTGGATGGATAGGATTCGTGCGCTGTTTTGAAAGGGGACTGTCCTGAAAATCCTTAAATCAGGAGAATCATGGTTTAGGTTTTTACAGTTATAGTTCTGTCCAAGGAAAGGGAGCTAAGATTTCATTCTCCTTTTTTCGCATCTCCTCATAATCTTGTCCCTCATATTCATTCCTGAGAAATGTTAATTGACGATTTCGAGCGATAATTTTTTTGAGCTTGTAGAGCATAGGATCAAGCTCTCCTTGGTATTTGGACACGTCAATTGTTTCGCTTTGAGTTTCAATAAGAAGGAGAGTGTATTCCATGTAGCCCTCATCATCGTGAACAATTCTTTTGTCCCAATGGTAATCCTTCACATGTTCCAAGACAATGTGGAAATTTTCTGACTGGTCTGGGTTGAGAAAGGTGATGTGGTTACGACTTAATTCCACGGTTTTGTTGGGGCCAATCAGGTTAATGGTTAAGAAGTATAGAAATACCGCAGATGTGATAGAAAGTCTCCATTTTCTAGGGACATCATTTTTGGAACTCACTATGATGATTATGGGCACAGAGACCATTAGAAAAAGTAAGGCTGGAATAAGAATCCAACCTTTAGCCCACTTCATGCTGTATAGGCTAATGATTCCTTGAGCGAGGTCAGTTTCTGGCTCTTTCAAAAAGATAAAGGGATGAGCAGCCAGATAGAAGGCGCCAATGATTAAGGAAAACAGTATTGTTTTTCTTACGATTCGCTGGGTGGGGCTGATTTCGTTGCTCATATGTATGACAAAGTAGAATAAAAGTGATTTTGGCTATTCGATGGTTAGGAGAGAGGAATTTATCTCAACTCCCCGCCACTATTCTTCGGCATTTTTCTCTCAGCATTTTTCTCTTTTTTGATGTGCTTCATCTGGCTTGGTTTGCCCTTGGTTGGGTTGTTATAGGCAGGGCAGGCGCTTTTGTGGGCGCAGGAAGAAAGGCTCAGGGAAGCGATGACGAAGAGGGGTAAAATATATTTCATAGGGGTAGATTTATAGGAGGAACAGCGCAATGGACAAAGGCGTTCTCCCAAAAGATAGAAAAAGCTCACGCCTTTTGCCCCATTATTTTTCGCTCTAACTTGCCAAAAAAGCACATTTCGATTTCTGGAGAGAACACAGAGGAAGACAGGAAAGGAGGGCTGGCCGAAGTAAAATATTTAACCACGGAGGGAAGGAGAAAGGGAGACGTACATGGTGTAAAAACCTAAGTCAAGGGTTTAAGACCACAGTTTTTTGGACATTGATTGTCTCCTTTCCTCCCTTTCTCCGTGGTTAACTTCCGAATTGTTCTCATGCTAACATAACTCATATGGCCAAGCGGAAAATCCTACATATCGACATGGATGCCTTCTATGCATCGGTGGAGCAACGCGACAACCCTGCTCTAAAGGGAAGGCCTGTGATTGTGGGAAGCAAGCATAAGCGCGGGGTGGTGGCTACGGCCAGCTATGAGGCTCGAAAGTACGGGGTTTTTTCCTCAATGCCTTGCGAGATTGCCCGAAGGAAATGTGTGGGCGCCGTGTTTGTGGAGCCTCGATTTGAGGTGTATAAGGAGGTGTCGGCGCAGATTCGGAAAATCTTTTTTGAGTACACAGACTTGGTGGAGCCATGGGCCTTGGATGAGGCTTATCTGGATGTGACGGAGAACAAAAAGGGGGAGGCTTCAGCGACGGTGCTGGCCAAGGAAATTTTGGAGCGCATTGAAAAGGAAACTCAATTGACGGCTTCGGCGGGCGTTTCCGTGAATAAGTTTTTGGCCAAGGTGGCCTCAGGGCTAAAGAAACCCAATGGCGTAGTGGTGATTCCGCCCCATCAGGTGCAGGAGTTTATCGACAAGTTGCCGATTGAGTATTTCCACGGCATCGGCAAGGTAACGACTGGAAAAATGCATGCCTTGGGCATCAAGAATGGCGCTGACCTCAAGGCCAAGGACAAGGCGTTTTTGGTGCAACAGTTCGGCAAGGCAGGTGTCTTTTTTTATGAAGTTGCCCATGGGCAGGATGATCGGCCAGTGGTGCCCGACCGTGAACGGAAATCGCTGAGTGTGGAGATGACCTTTGAGCAGGACATCAGCGACCGTGAGGTATTGATTGAAAAAATTATTGCGCTTTCAGAACGCTTGGAAACAAGAATGGAAAAAACGGGTTTGTGGGGCAAACAAATCATCCTGAAAGTGAAGTTTTCTGATTTTGAGCAAATCACCCGCGCCAAGAAATTGGTGTCCAATGTGGAAACTAAAGACCATATCCAGCGGTTTGCTGTAGAGTTGCTGGACCAGTTGAAGGAGCCCTACGAAGTGCGCTTGCTTGGGATTGGCTTGGGCGATTTGAATCGAGGGGAGGACCAAGGGCAAATGGGCATTTTCTAAATTGTGATAGATTTGTATTCGATGGATTGAAATCCATAGCTAAGGAAAGTCGCCCTTTCAGGGCTGTTCAGTATTAGCCCTGTAAGGGCGTTTCTCCACAGCAAAGGACTTTAGTCCTTTGTCATTGCGAATACATTGTTTCACGAGTTTATTTTTAATGGCTTTTTGTGCAACTCAAAATAGGTTTTATGGTGGTTGACAAACCCTACCATTATAATGTCCGCATTGGCTGGATGACCCTTGTGGGGGCTTTGTCCTTCGGGATATTGGTGCCCTCGTTTTTCATCCCGCTGGAGTTGGGTTCCAAGGAGCACTTGCTGGCGATTGTGGTGGCCACGCTCACCAGTTTTGTGATTTGGGAGGGTAGTAAGTTCATCCAAAGCACCATCGCCCACTACCTTCCTTGGGAGCGGAGCATTGTCCGCCGATTGGTGTTCGAGATTCTCAGCATTTTCGTCTTTTCCTCGGTGGTGCTCATTATTGGCTTGTTGAGTTATAGCCAATTGGCCTCTACGATTTCTGTGGGCATCGGGGTGGTATTGCGAAATGCCTTTGTCTCGTTTTTGTTGGCCTTGCTGTTTACGGCGATCAAGGAGGGCGCCTTTCTTTTTGACAAATGGAAGCAGTCGTTGGTGGAGCAGGAGCATTTGAAAAAGGAGGCTTTGGAGGGAAAATTACAGAGCCTCACCAAGCAGTTGGATCCTCATTTTTTGTTCAATTCCTTAAGCGTTTTGAGCGGAGTAGTGCACCGCGATCCCGAATTGGCGGATACATTTATCACCAAATTATCACAGGTTTACCGCTATGTGCTTGAGCATAATGCCGAGCAAAAAGTGAAGCTGACCACTGAGCTGAACGTGGTGGAATCCTATTTCTTTTTGTTGGATGTGCGCTTTCAAGGGAAGGCCAGCTTGGAGATTGATCCTGCGTTGTATGAATCCAAAGGCATGGTATTGCCCTTGTCCTTGCAGTTGTTGGTTGAAAATGTGTTCAAGCATAACCAACTGTCGAAGCCACTTCGGATGAGGCTGTTTGCCAAGGACGGAAAAGTGTGGTTGGAGAATTCGGTGAACAGGAGGGATAATCAAAAAAACTCGGTGGGCATTGGTCTTACCAACCTCGACAAACGCTACCAGTTGATTACGGGCAAGCATATTACGGTGGAGGAATCCGCCGAGGAGTTCCGCGTTGGGGTACCGTTAATCGGCATTTACGATGAAAGTATTAATCATTGAGGACGAATTGTTCTCCGCCGAAAGGCTTCAAAACCAGTTGAACCGCATTGATTCTGACATCAAGGTGCTGGGGATTTTGCCCTCAGTGGCGGAATGCTTGGCGTGGTTCAAGGAAAACCCAGAGCCCGATTTGCTGTTTTTGGATATCCATTTGGAAGATGCCAACAGCTTTGAGTTGTTCGAGAAAATGAATCTCGGTGTGCCGATTATTTACACTACTGCTTACGCCGATTATGCGTTGCAGGCTTTCAAGCAAAACAGTGTGGATTATCTGTTGAAGCCTATTGTGTTGGAGGAATTGCAGTCGGCGATTGAAAAATACAGGCAACATTTCTCTCCGAGTGAGCCCGAGGAAGCACCTACCATCAAAGAGCGTTTTTTGGTGAAACAGGGAAGCCAATATGTGTCGGTTGCGGTGTCTTCCATCGCCTATTTCAAAAGCGAGCAGAAGGTGAACTTCATCGTCACGGCTGAGAATGAGAAGTATATCATCGACCAGTCCCTTGACCAAGTCGCCCAAGTGGTGGACCCCCAAGTATTTTTTAGAATTAGCCGTAGCCGATTGATTACCATCGATAGCATTAAATCCATTCACAGCCATTTCAATGGTCGCCTAAAATTGGAGCTGAATCCACCTGAAGAGGAGGAGGTGTTTGTGAGTAGAGAGCGGGTGTTGGGCTTTAAGGCGTGGTTGGATCGTTAACTATTTGTGGGTGCATACCGTTCGATGGATTTTCATCCATCGCTGAGGAGAATCGCCCTTACAGGGCTATACAATGTGAAGCCCTGTAAGGGCGATTCTCCACAGCAAAGGACTTTAGTCCTTTGTTCCATTGGGTAATCATTGGGAACTACGCCATCCCCCCAAAAAAACCTCATTTTCCCTGAAACCATTCGGTACAAAATTTTGTCGGTTAGGTAGGTGAAATCTACCGTTCGTCTTTATTTGCTGGCGCAATGAGGAGATAAGCGCCATTTTGCAAAAAAAGAATAGAACTCACTATGGGAGAAAAACTGGAATTTAGGAACGGGCCACGGATGAAAAGTATCATCGAGTTCGTGGTGATTCATGCCATTCCGCTCTTCGCGCTTTGGACGGGAGCCACGGCTTTTGACTGGACGATTTGTATTCTGGGGTATTTCGGCCGAATGTTCTTTATTACGGGCGTTTACCACCGCTACTTTTCCCATAAATCATATAAAACTTCGCGCTGGTTCCAGTTCATCTTGGCTTGGATGGCGCAGACTTCTGCCCAGAAGGGCGTGCTTTGGTGGGGAGCTCACCACCGTGTGCACCACCGCACCAGTGATACCGTGCAGGATCCACACTCCATGAAGCACTACGGTTTCTGGTATTCTCACTTGGGTTGGATTTTGGGCCCAGACTATAAGGAAACCCACTTCAATCTGATTCAGGACTACGCCAAATTCAAGGAGCTATTGTGGTTGAACACTTGGCACGCCATTCCGCCAGTAGTTTATGCACTCTCGTTGTTTGCCATCGGTGGATTCGTGAACACTGAGCCAGCTGTGTTGCAGGATATGGTTTACGGTTCTTGGCACTTGGGTGGCGCATTGTCCACCTTGCTGATTGGCTTCTTCTTGAGCACAGCCTTGTTGTACCACGGAACATTCTCCATCAACTCCATCATGCACAAGTTCGGTCGCCCACGTTACAAGACTGGCGATGAGTCCCGCAACAGCATTTGGTTGGCGCTTTTGACCATGGGCGAAGGCTGGCACAACAACCACCACTACTACATGGTGTCCGCTCGTCAGGGCTTCTTCTGGTGGGAAATTGACATGACGTTCTACATCCTGAAAATGATGTCTTGGTTTGGATTGGTTTGGGACCTCAAAGGTGTTCCAGATAAGGTGAGGTACTCCAATTTGGTGGAGGGCTCCACTGTAGCCAAGCATGACAGGGCTCAGGAGTTTGTGAAGGAAAAAACAGTGGCTTAAATTATTAAGCCATGAAATAATAGAAAATAGAAAAGGGAGCCATGCGCTCCCTTTTTTTGTGCCTTTTTGAAAGGGGAGAGGTCTTTTTTTAACCACGGAGAGAAGGAGAAAGGGAGACGTACATGGTGGAAAAACCTAAAGGGGTTAAGCCCACAGTTTTTTGGACAATGATTGTCTCCTTTCCTCCCTTTCTCTGTGGTTGAAATAAACCTCTAAAGTCTCTCAGCCTCCAATTTTTATCTGAATCACCGTAGCAATGGACAAGGCTCGTTGTTTTGCCAACTCCGCCTTATTCCCAGAAAAATGCTCATCTACGGTTTCAAGAAAAAGCTTGGTCCAACGTTCGAAGTGCTCGGGTTTCAGGGCCTTTTTTTGATTCAGTTGTTGATGCACAGCCATGGCGTTTCCCTTGTAGGCGTTCCCTTGCAAAAGCACAGATTCCCAAAAGTCACACAGTGTTGGAATATGCTCCTCCCAGTTCACTTTGGCCACCTCATTGAAGAAAGGGCCAATCAACAAGTCTTTTTGGACCTTTGCATAAAAGCGGTCAACCAACAATTCAATGTGTTGGCGGGTGGTGATGTCTGGTTTTGGAGGCATGGAAATATTGATGGAGGAGAACCTATTTTGGAATGAATGTGCCTTCTTGTAAAGGTAATTTTTTTACTTTCGTTCAGCTTTTGATTCACCAGATGCTTTTTGAAACTTTTTAACCCATTGATAACAAGATGGTTTTCTTAGGCTTGTTCTGGAATGGTTTTTAAACCTTTTGATAGCATCGGTGTCAGGTTTATATACCTAAACTCATAAAATGTGATGAATAGAATTCTACTCAGCTTTTTGACGTTGATTTCCTTACTCTTTTTGGGTGGTTGCAAGGACAGGAGCGAACTTCCCGAAGCAACCCATGTTAGGATTGTGATGCCTTATGGCGAGAGCCAGAGTTATGTGGAGGAGGTTTTTCTGATTGAATTGACTTCCCGTTTGGAGGCTACCTCCAACCTTTTTGTGGTTGAAAATGATTCGGACTACGTGGATTACACCCTGAAGGTGACCAAGTTTTATGGGGAGTATTTCACCAAGTCCGAGACGCATAGCACCTGCTATTCCTACCCAGAGACCTATAATTTGGATAGAACCCGCCTTGAGGTGAAGGCTACGCTTTATAATTGGAAAGGTTCGTCCATCAAGTCATTTACTGAATCGGATGAGGATGGTGAGCGTGTGGTGGAAAAGAATGAGTCCACAACAAATTCCAATTCCTTCTATTGTGAAAATCCTTATGTAATCGGTGATGCTCCATCCTTAAGCGTGCTTGCAGAAGAAGTGGCTAGAAGGATGAAAAGCTCAGTGAATACGAAGATTCATAAGTTGGAGACGAAATAAAATCGTCTTGACACAAAAAAGGGTTGCCCAGTTATGAGCAACCCTTTTTTGATTATTACTGATTCACAAAGGACAAGATTTCTTGTTGAAATTTCTCAGGAGCGCTGATGTAGGGCTCATGGCTGGATGCTGGAAAAATGGATAGGGTTTTATCAGAAGCGCCGAGGTTATCAAACACATCTTGGGTTTCCTCTGGAACGATAAGGTCGTCGTATTTTCCAGTGATAAACAGACAAGGAATGCTAATGTCCTTCACCGCCTGAATCAGATTTACACCTTCGGCATCCTCGTTCAACGCATCGTTGACCAGTTCAAGATTGTTTGAGGCATAAGAAGGGAAAGGGTTGTAGGAAGAGGCGAAGCCAATGCCCAAGTATTGACGCACGGAAAGCGTTGCCAATTCCTCTGGAATGATG
Source organism: Bacteroidia bacterium (assembly GCA_030431525.1). Lineage (GTDB taxonomy): Bacteria > Bacteroidota > Bacteroidia > Cytophagales > JAAEPT01 > JAUIJC01. The sequence continues at coordinate 44,350 of JAUIJC010000013.1, forward strand.
AATTCTCCGGGCCAACCGATATAGGAGCGCAATTCGTTTTTCTGGTCACGATTTTCAATCACGGGATTGGCTTGTACCCATGCCAAGGCCTCTTGCCAGTGCGTATTGTCTTGGTCTTTGGCCAATTCCTCTTCAGCAATGTTTTTCAGGAAAGTACGACGGTATTGCCAGCTCAAATCGTAGTCAAAATTATAGGCGCCATCCACCGAAATCCAGCCAGCAATTTTGTTCTGAAGGCCATCTGTCAACAGATAGTTGGCTCCGATAAACCCACCAAAACTGTGTCCCATAAGGTAGATTTCAGGCTCATTATACTTGGCTTTCAGCACTGAAATAATGGCATCTAAATCACGCACGTATTGTGCAAGGGTTAATGTTTTTGGATCCAAATTTCCTTGGGCATTGCCACAGCCTCGCTGGTCGTAGTAGATCATGGCGACTTCCTTTTCGAGCTGTTCGCTCCAGCCAAACATATCCGCTCTCGCCACGTCAATGCTGGTCAGACCAGGTCCTCCGTTGATGTAGATGACCATTTTTTTGGAGGCGGTATTTCCCTTCACCCACACGGGTAATTGTGTGCCTTCGATATCCACATGAAAGAAGGTGTCCGTGTTTTCCTCTAACTCAAATTTCTCGCAAGAAGTGATGCCCAACAGACTAAGCAGAATAAGTGAAAATAGGGTGAAGTGCTTTTTCATGAGAGGCTCAGTTTAAGCGGTAATTCAAACCAAGTTCGAGGGCGAAATAGCTCACGCTATTCGGGAAATTTGGAACGGCGTACATCCATTGAGGCTTTAGGAAAACATCCATTGGGAGCTTGGTGAGGGGCTCCAAATTTTTTCCGAAAGTCAGGAACAGGTTGCCTGAAAAATAATTGTGACCTGCTGAGGTCTTACTCACCTCGCCAGAGGCGCTCACCTGATACGTATTGGGGACAAAGGTGCGTAGGTAGCCGAATCCCGCCCCCACCTCGAAATAATGTCCTTTGGCGTTACGCCGCGTATAGGCAATTTCGGGCATCACAAACAGACCCGTTTGGTAACGGCGGTGATAGAAAAAACCAATGGTTGGACTGACTTGTATGCCCTTGTTAACAGTCACCCCGTTTTTCCTTGTTTTCTCCCAAGAACTCAACGAATAATGGGCGCCGAGTTTAAGCCCTGGGTGGGTAATCATTTCCCCAAAATAGGATGCGCTGATAGACTGCGGTCGCAATCCCTGTCCATGGGCAACGGTCAGGGACATAAAAAGGAATAGTAATGCAATGAGGTTCCTCATCATGTTGGTTTGGCATGTGGAAAACACAAGCTACAACATTTATGGGAGGGGGAGGGTTCACGTAATGGGATTCAAGTAACTGGATTGGGTTATGGCTAGTCATTAATTATGCTTGCCAATATATATTGCTCTTTATGAGTGTTTGTTTGTTGCTTGCAGAAATAGCGTTATTCTCGTTAATGTCTTTGGAAACAGTTGTGTTTGCTGCAATGATGTTTCCATCATTGATGGTTGTTCCCTTTAGAATCATTGAATGACATCCAACCCACACTTTGCTTCCAATTTTTATAGGGCTTGGTATGTTTATATGTCGATCATCATGTGAGTTAAAAATTTTATGGAAATCGGTGTCCATAATTGTGATGTTCCATGATAGAAGGCAATCGTCTCCAAATTCAATTTTCTTCCTGCAAAGGAGTTTTGTATTACTCCCTGAACTAAAGTTTTTCCCAATTGTAAGTTCTCCGTTGTTAAGGATAGAAATGGTTGATCCATTGCCAAATGAGGTATTTCCTTTTAGCCTAAGTGTCCCTTCAATTTGCAAGATGGTTGGGAGGTTTTTGTAGTCAAATGCGGCTCCTCCATAGCCTATTTTAATCATCCCTGTTTTGAGCTTTTTAGGTAGTTCAATCCTTCCTTTTAGGGAAAGGAATTTTGTTTTTTTATGGACTAAAATCGGAAGCCTAATGGCTTCTTTGAATTTCAGGTATTTGAAGTTTATCCAAAGGGATTTTAAGGTAATCCTTTTGATGAAGGTGAAAGTGGAATAAATTTTATGTTTCATATTTAATCAGGATTGTAAATAACACCGTAGTCATCAATGCGCCTCCAACCAGTTACTCCCCGTGCCCATCCCCACTTCCAATGGCACTTCCAACTCAATCGCTTCTTTCATAAACTGAGCGACCTTTTCTTGAAGCAGTTCCAGCTCATCCTTGTGTGCCTCGAAGACCAATTCATCGTGTACTTGTAGGATCATGCGCGACTTCAGGTTTTCGGTCTTCATCCATTGGTGGATGTTGATCATGGCGATTTTGATGAGGTCGGCGGCGGAGCCTTGGATGGGGGCGTTGATGGCATTGCGCTCTGCGAATCCACGGACGGTGGCGTTGCGCGAATTGATGTCGCGGAGGTAACGACGTCTGCCCAAAATGGTTTCCACGTATCCGTTGTCTTGGGCATCGTGGACGGCGGTGTCCATATAATCCTTGATGGCAGGAAATTCACGGAAGTAGGCTTCGATGATTTCGGCGGCCTCTTTGCGAGGGATGTTGATGCGCTGGGAAAGACCGAATGCCGAGATGCCGTAGATGATGCCGAAGTTGACGGTTTTGGCCTTGCGGCGCTGGTCGTCGGTCACTTCCTCCAATGGGACGCCCCAGACTTTGGCGGCGGTGGTGGCGTGAATGTCGCGGCCGTTTTTAAAGGCGTCAATCATGGCCTCGTCCTTGGCGAAGGCGGCCATGATGCGTAGTTCAATTTGGGAGTAGTCGGCGGAAAGGAGGGTGTAGTCCTCGCCTTCGGGCACGAATGCCTTACGGATGCTCCGTCCGCGTTCGGTGCGGATTGGAATGTTTTGCAGGTTCGGGTTGGTGGAGCTCAATCGGCCAGTGGCGGCCACGGCTTGGTTGTAAGAGGTGTGGATGCGTCCGTCCTTCTGGCTGACCAATTTGGGGAGGGCGTCCACGTAGGTGTTGCGGAGTTTTTGCGCCTCACGCCACGAGAGGATATGGTCGATGATTTCGTGGTCCTTGGCGAGCTTGGACAGCGTTTCCTCGCTGGTGGAGTACTGTCCTGTTTTGGTCTTTTTGGCCTTCGGGTCGAGTTGCATCTTCCCGAAGAGGATTTCACCCATTTGTTTTGGGGAGGCGATGTTGAACTCTTCGCCAGCCAACTCAAAGATTTTAGTTTGGAGGTTATTGGCCTCGGTTTCCAGCTCCTTGGAAATTTCCGCCAAGGCGTCTTCGTTGATTTTCACCCCATTGGTTTCCATCTCGGCGAGCACCTCCACCAAGGGCATTTCCACTTCGTTGAACAGCTTTTTGAGGCCGTTTTTCTCGATTTGTGGGGCAAAGGCCTGTTTGAGTTGGAGCGTGATGTCGGCATCCTCAGCGGCGTAATCGACAATTTGCTCAGGCTCCAAGTCAGCCATGGACTTCTGGTTTTTTCCCTTTTTGCCGATAAGCGTTTCGATGGAGATTGGCGCGTAATGCAAATAATGTTCGGCCAAATAATCCATATTGTGTTTGCCGTCTGGGCTGATGAGGTAGTGCGCCAGCATGGTGTCGAAGGACTGTCCGCCCAGCTCCACGCCATAGTTGCGCATTACTGTGAGGTCGTATTTGAGGTTCTGACCAATTTTTGAAATGTTCGGGTTCTCCAAGACCCCACGGAATTCCTCAACGATTTTTTGGGCTTCCTCCTGATACTTCGGGCATGGCACATAATAGGCCTCGCCTTTAACGTAGGAAAAACACATGCCCACCAGTTCAGCCTCGTTGGCTTGTAGGCTTGAAGTTTCGGTATCGAAAGCGAATTCGTCCTGCTTTTCCAGATAGCCCACCAAGCTTTTGCGAAGCTCGGGAGTGTCAATCAGGTGGTAGTGGTGTAGGGAATTGTCTGCCGTTTTGAGGACGATGTTTTCATTGATGGCTGGCTCTGGCTCCTCAATTTCAGCCTTGGCTTTAGCTGGTGCTGGCGTCGCCACGGGATTTCCGAACAAATCCATTTGTCCGCCTGCTGGCGCTTTTTTGGCCACAGGTTTCGGCTTTTCGCCGAGCAGTCGTTGGGAAAGGGTGCGGAATTCCATTTCCTGAAAAATTGCCGACACTTTTTCCTTGTCGAAGCCCGTGTATTCCATTTCCTCCTCGGTCCATTCCACGGGAACGTCGGTGTGGATGGTGGCCAAATGCTTGGAAAGGATGCCCTGTTGGCCGAACTCGATGACCTTCTCTTTTTGTTTTCCTTTTAGTTGGTCAGCGTTTTCCACGAGGCCTTCCACCGAGCCGTATTGGGCAATCAGCTTTTGGGCGGTTTTCTCCCCGATTCCTGGAATGCCAGGGATGTTGTCGGAGGCATCACCCCAAAGGCCCAAGATATCGGCCACTTGGTCAACGCGTTCCACCTTCCATTTATCGAGGACTTTCTGCACATCGTAAACTTCCACGCCCTTGCCCATATAATTGGGCTTGTAGAGAAAGACGTTATCACGAACAAGCTGGCAATAGTCCTTATCGGGGGTCATCATGTAAACCTCAAATCCCTTGTCAGAGGCTTGCCATGCCACGGTTCCCACAACGTCATCAGCCTCGAAGCCTGGCTTCTCCAAAATTGGAATGTTGAAGGCGGAAATGAGATCGCGGATGATCGGAAGGGAAAGGGTGATGTCCTCGGGTTGCGCTTCGCGATGCGCCTTGTACTCGGCGTATTCCTCATGCCTAAAGGTTGGCTCCTTGGTGTCGAAGCAAACAGCGATATGCGACGGCCCTTCGTTCTTGATGATGTCCAACAAGGTGTTGGTGAAACCGAGTACACAGCCTGTGTTGAATCCCTTGGAATTGATCCGTGGGTTCTTGCTGAAGGCGAAATGTGCGCGGTAAATCAGGGCGAAGGCGTCGAGGAGGAAAAGCTTTTTCATAGACGGGGATTGGGGCATTTCTCATCGGTAGGTATAAAACCTACCGCTAAGGACAGCGCATGGCAACCGCTGGCTGTCTCTATAGCGTCAGGTTTCATACCTGACGTACTTAAGAGGTTTCCCAAATATCCGTGAAAAAAAGGGCTTTTGCATAGGTGGGGATTGGGACATTAGATAAGGTAGGTTTTTACCTGACGATTCAATGTCCCCCGAGATGTACCATTATTGGCCAAAAACCCTTATATTGGAAAAAGCGCCAAACTCAAAATTTGGCTAAAAAAGCGATTTTGATTCGCTTTCAATTGGATTGATGACGTGCGCAACGGTCCCCTAAACCGTTGTATGTACATATATTGCTACTGCGATGAAGGTTTCCACGACCCAGCCTTTCAAGTTGATTTACTCCATTTTCGCCCATGAGTTTTTGGGGTATCTGTTTGAGTCCTTTGTGATTCAGGTGAACACCAAGGGGGAGTTGACTTTTGTGCATCAGAATATTTCCCACCTGAACATGGAGGAGTTTGCCGACGGCTTGGATGCAACCGATTACCGGTTGATTGAGCTGATGGATTCCATCCAACAAGACGTGGTGGTGCATAAGTTCCACAAGAAGAAGATGAATGCCACGGAATTCTTCTTGAAGGTGTATGACAAGGAGAAGGGCAACAAGGATTTGCAGAAGGAGATTGAGCAGTACATCGACGAGAAGAAGGCGAAGATTCTTCCGCTGTTGAAGGATAAGTCGGTGTATGTGATGGGAGAGGACGGTGAACCAGCAGGTCGCCCGATTGAAATGTGTCAAGATCCCGCTTCCATTTGGTTCCATTTTCACCGCAACGAGGACAGCACCCATTATTACCCGACCATCAAACATGGCGAGGGAAAGGTGCAGTTCCAGTACAACAAGTCACAGGTGTTGTGTAATGACCCAGGCTGGTTGCTGATTGGTGAGCAGAAAATCATGACGTTTGAGCCCCAAGTTTTGGGCACGAAATTGAAGCCTTTCCTCAACAAAAATCACATCGTCATTCCACGTAAGGTGGAGGAAACTTATTTCCAAAAATTTGTGACGCCTCTGGTTGCCTCGCACAAGGTGATTCCGCATGGCGAGGGCTTGGAAATCATCGAGGACCGCATGGAGGCCAAGCCTATTTTGCGTTTCCGTGATTTGTCAGAGGAGGAAGCCAAAGACATGGCGCCTGTGGAGCGCAAGCGTGGAAAGGTGGTGGACTGGTCCAATTGGATGCTTTTCGAGCTTTATTTCCAATATGGTGCACATATTTTTCCTGCCCGTCAGGAAGGCCAAAGCAGTGTGAAGTTGGAGCGCACACCCAAAGGGTTCTTGTTCCATAAAATCCATCGTTCCCTAAACTGGGAGCACAAGCAGGAGGATTGGTTGAATGCTTTGGGTTTGGAGCTTGATCATGGACGTTCGGTGATGGAAAAGTCACAGGCTTTTGATTGGTTAAAAGTCAATCAGGTTGATTTGGCCAATGAGCAAGTGAAAGTGGAGCAGGAGCAGGTGGATGGCCCAGTTTATTTCCTTGGTCGCCCAACGATAAGCGTGGAAGTACGCGAGAAACGCGACTGGTTTGATATTCACGCTGTGGTCAAGTTCGGAGAGTTTGAGATTCCATTCTTGAAACTCCGCGACCTTGTCCTCAAGAAGAAATATGAATTTTTGTTGCCTGATGGCCGAATGGCTGTTATTCCTGAGTCTTGGCTTAAGGAGTATTCAGAGTTGCTTCAGTTGAGTGAGCTGAGTGGTGATGACGAGGACATGCTTCGTTTGCACAAGCACCACATGGCGCTTGTCAAGGAATTGGAGCGAGGAAAGCTCGCCAAGGTTGAATTTGACAAAAAGCTGGAAGGCCTTCGAGATTTCCAATCCATCGAGGATTATGCCTTGCCAAAAGGCTTTAAGGGAACGCTTCGGCCTTACCAGAAAGCAGGTTATAACTGGCTTCGTTTCCTGAGCACCTATGGCTTTGGAGGCTGTTTGGCTGATGATATGGGTCTGGGTAAAACTGTTCAGACCTTGGCGCTGTTGCAACATCACAAAGAGGAGGGAGGTAAGAATGCCTCGCTGTTGGTGATGCCCACTTCCTTGGTGTATAACTGGGAAAAGGAGGCCCAAAAGTTTGCTCCAGATTTGAAAGTGCTGGTATATACGGGCACTTATCGGGATAAAAATGTAGAGCAATTCGAGGGCTATGATGTGGTGCTCACCTCTTATGGCATTGTCCGTTTGGATGTGGATTTGCTCAAAACCTATGAGTTTAACTACATCATTCTCGATGAGTCGCAGGCCATCAAAAATCCAACTTCGCATATTGCCAAGGCGGTGAAAGAGCTGGATTCCAGCCACCGAATGGTCCTCACGGGTACGCCGGTGGAGAACAGCACCATGGATTTGTGGTCGCAGATGAACTTCGTCAATCCAGGACTCTTGGGCTCCAAGAAGTTCTTCAAGGACAGCTTCCAGACGGCCATTGAGAAAAAGAACGACGAGGAGAAACGTCAGCGACTTCACGCCATCATCAAGCCATTTATTCTCCGTCGCCAAAAAAGTCAGGTATTGACCGAACTTCCGAAAAAGGTCGAGCAGATTTGGTACAGTTCCATGACCAAGGCGCAGTCCAAGGAATATGAGCGCACCAAATCGTACTACCGCAACAAGATTTTGGAGGAAATGGAGGAGAAGGGTGTTAGCGGTAGCCAGATTACCATTTTGCAGGGTTTGACCAAGTTGCGTCAGTTGGCCAACCACCCACGTTTGGCAGATCAGGAATCCGAAATCGATTCAGGCAAGTTGGACGATGTGATGGAGCGTATGGAGGAGGCGATTGTGGGTGAGCACAAGATTTTGGTGTTCAGCCAATTCGTGAAGCACCTTGGCTTGGTCCGTGAGCATTTAGATGAAAAGGGAATCAAATACGCCTACCTCGATGGTTCTACCAAGGACCGCCAAAAAGAGGTGGAGCGTTTCCAAGCCGATGAATCCATTCGGGTATTCCTCATTTCTTTGAAGGCTGGTGGATTAGGCTTGAATCTCACCGCAGCGGATTATGTGTTTATCCTCGATCCGTGGTGGAACCCTGCCATCGAGAACCAAGCAGTTGACCGTGCCCACCGCATGGGCCAAAAGAATACGGTGCACACCTATAAGTTTATCACGAAGGATACCGTAGAGGAGAAAATCCTTCGTCTTCAGGCTTCCAAAAAGGCTTTGGCCAATGATTTGATTACCGCCGAGGAAAGCTTTGTGAAGAGTTTAAGTCGAGAGGATATTGCGGATATATTGGCTTAGAGATTATTTATGTTTCCAGCTTTAGGGGCGATGCTTGTTTGAGAGCATTGCCCCTTTTACTTTTGCGCTGTTTTTAAACCGTTTTAACCTTTTTCAAAAATGAAGAGACTTTTGACAATTGTTTGTGTATTTGGTTTTGTCTTGGCTGGGGTGGCACAGGATATTGTGGATATTCCAGATGCGAATTTCAAGACACTTCTTCTGGCAGAAGCTGATGCGAATAATGATGGTGAACTTCAACAGTCTGAGGCAAACACAATCAGGGAGGTTGCTTATTATAGTGGGGCTACTATCTCTGATTTAACCGGAATAAAGTCATTGACCTTCCTGAAGGAAATCTTTGTTAGTACTGTTGTTTCCTCTTCAATAGATCTTGGAGGATTAGAGTATCTAACCAAGGTTGTAATAAACAACGAGAAACTTGTTGCCCTTAATGTTCAGGGTTGTGTAAGCCTTCAATATCTGTCTTGTGAACAAGCTTCATTGCAAGAATTAGATTTATCTGAACTTTCTGCATTGAAGAATGTCTATGTGTCTGACAACTTTCTTACTTCAGTTGATTTTTCTGGTTGTGAATCTTTGAATACAGTCCATTTAATGGATAATTATCTCACCTCTTTAGATTTTACTTCTGTTAAATCCACCGTGCTTAGCTTGCAAGCAAAGGGAAATACGAATTTAAAAGAGGTTTGCGCTCCGAGTAAGTCAACATATTTTTCTACTTCCTTAGAGTCAAATACTGAAATTAATGAACATTGTATTTGTGAGAATACAAGTTCTTCAATTTCAGAGATTAGTTGTGATTCATATTTGGCTCCAAGTGGAGCCGTCTATTATGAGACTGGAGTTTATGAGGATATTATTCCAAATGCCTTGGGTTGTGATAGCATAATCACAATTGACTTAACTGTTAATGAATCAACTGCCCGTGGTTTATCCAAGACAGTTTGTGATAGTTATTCTGCTCCAGATGGAAAAGTCTATACAGAAAGTGGTTTCTATGAGGTGGTGATCGAGAACGCAGTTGGCTGCGACAGTACTATCTATCTTGATTTGACTGTAGATTGTAGTAAGGTTACAGCAACACAAGAGGCTCACTCATCCTCTAAGCAAATTCTTCGTGCCTATACGCCTATGGGGACTGAGGTTCCAAAGGCAACTAAAGGTCAATTGTTGATCTTGGAATATTCGGATGGAAGTCGTGAGAAAATCTTTGTAAAGGAGGATTAAGTAACTTTTTTCACTGAATTGAATGGGAGTATGTTCTAAACTTGGACATGCTCCCTTTTTTTGTGAATAATGAGCCTTTTCCAGCGTTATCCATAAAACGATTCAACAATGAAGCTATGGATACCAAAAAAGGCCTGAAATGGGGAGGCGTGGTGCTTAGTGTCCTTTTGGCGATGGGGAGCTGTAAAAAGGATGATGACCAAAAGATGGATGACACGTCGTCGAAGTCCTCAACAGAAAAACTCACAGAAACCAGTTGGCTGATTTCTGAGCATGAGATGAGCATGGGAGATTCTTCTTATAACAAGTTGGATAGTGCCAATGCCTGTGACAAGAGCCAAGTCCTGATGTTTGACCCGACAGGGTGGATGGTTAATTACAAGGAGGATGTTTCCTGTGATGCCTCCGAGCTGGAGGTCGATACCAGTTATTGGAAATTCAGCGAGGACGAGTCCATGCTCTATCTCTATGAGGACATGGAAATGACAGGCGATGGACAGGAGGTAGAAATTAATGAGCTGACTGAGGGAAAGCTGAAAATTACGATGGCAGAGAAGGATTCTGTGGGGAATGTGGAAGGGTCTTCTACCTTGACTTTTATGTCGAAATAAGTGGGAATGTTAAAAATGAGAATCCCCGTTTTGCTGTTTTGTGCAGGACGGGGATTTTTTTTCAAATTAGAGTGCTGTGTTGATTAAATACTATGCTGGTGATTTTGGCGTATATTTTTGAATGGAGGAGTTGCATCATTGAAGGCATTTATGCTGGACAAAAGATAGGCAAATGAAAAGAAAGGAGTTTCTGAAAAAGGCGATGGCCGCGGGCGCTTTAAGTGCCGTGTGGCCTAACTTGGGAAAGGCTGACCCCAGTCCACATGCTCCTTTTAGCGAGGAGTTCGAACGGGTTGGGTTTAATCATCTACCGAATAACGAACAACGAACAACGAACCATGAACAGCGTTCTTCATAAGGCCAATACGAGAGGCCATGCAAACCACGGCTGGTTGAACAGTCATCATACTTTTAGCTTTGCGAATTATCATAATCCAGATCGGATGAACTTTGGTGTGCTAAGGGTTTTGAATGATGACCGTGTAGCCGGAGGACAGGGATTTGGTCGTCACCCACACCAGAATATGGAAATCATTTCCATTCCATTGGAAGGTGATTTGGAGCACAAGGACAGTATGGGGAATACGACAGTTATTCGTTCCGGAGATGTTCAGGTGATGAGTGCCGGCAAGGGCATATTCCACAGCGAATACAATAAAAATGAGCAGCAAGAAGTCAAGTTCCTTCAGATTTGGGTGATTCCAAACAAGAAGGATGTGGAGCCTCGTTATGATCAGATTTCAATCAAAGAGGTAGCCACCCCAAATTCCTTTTACCAAATCCTTTCACCCAATGCCGATGATCAGGGTGTGTGGATTCATCAAGATGCTTGGTTTCATCTCGGTAAGTTTGAGGCAGAGAAAGGCGACACCTATAAACTGAAAAACACGGCTAACGGCGTGTATGTTTTTGTGCTGGAAGGTGAAGTAGAAGTGGATGGTCAGAAGCTTTCCCAAAGAGATGGCTACGGACTTTGGGGGATTCATGAGTTCAGCCTTAAGGCTTCCTCTGATGCTCAGGTTTTGGTGATGGAAGTGCCGATGAGTTTGTAGGGGCAGACCTGTGTGTCTGCCCACGGATATGGAGGTGGACACACAGGTCCGCCCCTACGGCAGGTTACTGTTCCCAGTATCAAAAAAGGGGGTACGAAAGCTTAGTGTAGCTTTCGTCCCCCTTTTTTGATAATTGATGTTTCTCAGTAAAGTTTCTGGATGATGTTATCCACATCAATGCCTTCGGCTTCCGCTTTAAAGTTTCGGACAATGCGGTGGCGCAAAATTGGTTTTGCTACTGCTTGTACATCCTCAATGTCTGGGGAATATTTTCCCTTGAAAAGGGCGTTACATTTCGCTCCCAATACTAAGAACTGCGCAGCACGTGGACCAGCACCCCATTCCAAGAAATCCTTGGTGGCTTGGGCAGTGCTTCCGTTGTTCGGGCGTGTTCGCTGAACCAAACCAACGGCGTATTCAATCACGTTGTCGGCGATCGGTACCTCGCGAACCAATTGCTGGAAACGGATGATTTGCTCAGCGTTCAAGATTGGTTTGAGTTCCGCTTTGATGTTCGATGTTGTACGCTTGATGATTTCAACTTCGTCCTCATACGATGGGTAGTCAAGAACAATGTTGAACATGAAACGGTCCAATTGGGCTTCTGGAAGCGGGTAAGTTCCTTCCTGCTCAATCGGGTTTTGCGTGGCCAGTACGAAAAATGGTTTTGCCAACTGGTGATTGTGGCCAGCTACGGTAACCTGCTTTTCCTGCATAGCCTCAAGCAAAGCAGCCTGTGTTTTTGGCGGAGTTCGGTTAATCTCATCCGCCAAAATGATGTTGCTGAAGATTGGACCTTTCACAAACTGGAATTTGTGGTTGGCGTCCATCGTTTCAGATCCAAGAATGTCGGAAGGCATCAAGTCTGGAGTGAACTGGATGCGGTTGAAATCCAAGTCCAACACTTTGGAGATGGTTTGAACCAAGAGGGTTTTTGCCAATCCAGGAACACCCATTAACAGGCTGTGCGCCTGACAAAATATGGAGGTTAGCACCAAATGAACAGTGTCTTCCTGTCCGATGATGACTTTTCCAATCTCGTTTTTCAGTTCCCCGTAGGCTTTTTTCAGTGCGTCTGCGGCTTCCTTGTCGTTGGCGTATTGACTCATAAAAGTGTCTTGGATAAGAATAGGAGGTCAAGATAAGGGTTTTCTGTCAATCAATGCAGGGCTACCGTTTTCGAATCACCCCAGTAGGGGCTTTAATTCTTTTTGCTTCACTGGTTCCTTCAAAGATGAAAGTGGTGTTGGTGTCTTTGGCAGACAAAATATTTATTTGACAGTTTTTGAAAGTTCCTTGTGCTTTCTTCCCTGGGTTTGCCCCTGTGACCTTGTTAATTGTAGAATTAATCACTGTGATTTGTCCTCCCAATTGAAGGCTCAAGTGGTCAAGCTGACAGTCTTTGAGGGTTAAAGTGAGCCCTTTTCCGCCCGAGCCGATTTCACCCTTGCAGGCTATTAACGTTCCAGATACCGCACCATCACCTACATTGTCAAAGTAGCAGTTCTTGGCAATAACTTCTGGAATGTGCTTATGCTTGGGGGTGTAAATTCCAAAATGACAGTTTTCTAACTGAATAGGAGTGGATTTAGGGGTAGATAATTCAACGCCTTTATTTGGGGACTGTACATTGTAAAGCTCCACGTAGCGGTTTTTGCCAGGAACTCCACCACCGCTAAAATGGTGAAGAGCCAGCTTTCCTGGCTTTAGTGTCACATTATTGAATCGGAGGGAAACATTGGGGTGGCAGTAAAGGGTGTGGGAAACATAGGCTTGTTTCCTCCCTGCCACACGCGCATTGCCAAAGTCATCTCCATTTTGGATGGTCATGTTTTCCAAGTGAAGGTATTTGGCTGGACCATCCTGCGAAAATATGGTGATGGGTACTCTTCCCACGGAAATCGTACTGTTTTTCCATACCGTTCCACTCCATTGCAGTATGGAATCGTTGGCTTCATCCCAAAGGCCACCACGACTGCTGGAGTAGGCCTCTCGTCCGCTGAGAATATTTACTTGGTCAAATTCGTTTTGCCAAATGATTTTTTCTTGTCGAGCAGTCAAGAAGGCCGTGCTATTAGAGTCTTGTTGGATGTCAAAACCAGAAAAAAAATGCCTTCCCTCATGGAGGTGAAAAAGTTCATTAAACTTTGAATGAACGTTTGCCGTGATGGTTGGTTGGTTTTCACCTTTAAGGGTGATGTCCCCATGAACATGAACAGGGGAGCTGATCTCAACGTCCTTGTCAATGATTGCAGGGGAGTTTTGGCGTTGGGCAGTTTCTATAAAGGAAGTGAAATTCCCTTGGTGGTTACTAAGGCGGTAGCCGTTTTCCTTCTTAGCTCCCCATGGTAATAGTCTGCAGGACAGTAATGTGAAAAGGATAAGAAGGCTAATGCTGATTGGTTTCCAAGGAATGTTCCTCATTGAGATATTCTTTAGGGCTTTTAAGCTTTGAGTATAGTGGCTATACCGAGTTTAACTGCGAGTATCGGTATTTGTTAATAATTAATACACGAAGAATGTTCCTGTGGTTTAATATGGAAAGTAGAGTATTAATCTTGTATGTTTTTTATCGTTCTGTAAATCAGTAGGAAAGTATTGATCTATTTCACACATATATTTTGGATAGAAATTACTCAATAATAAAACCCTGAAAAGCTTAAATGACGAAGGCTGTCTCTTTTGAGACAGCCTTCGTCATTATTAGGAAAATGGAATTCAATTACTTGAGTACTTCGCAGTAATCAAACTCAGGATCCACCTTCACAAATACTTGGTCTTTCACTTCTTCAAACCATTTGTTGATGGCAGTGTTTTTCTTTTCAGCGAGGGCTGCTGCTTGGAACTTTTGATAGTCGTCCTGCAGGTTGGCCACGTGTGGGGCAATCTTGTCTTTGAGGTAAACGATACGCAATGCTTGTTTGCCGTCAGGCGTGGTGTATGTCTGTGGCGTGGAAATGTCACCAGGCTGCATTTCATCGACCAAGAAGTAAAGGGAGTAGTCCAGTTTGTCGGCAGCGATGCGTGAGCTACCTGTTTCTTGGCTGAGGAACATGCCACCAGTTGATTTGGTCATTGGATCCTCTGAATATTCGCTTACGACTTTGGAGAAGGTGACGTTTCCGTTCACAATTTCATTTCTCAGACTGTCCAAGGTGTTTTTCGTGGCTTTTACGTCGAGTTCAGAAGAGGCGATGGTCAACAGGATGTGACGGGAGCGGTACTCGTTTCCACGACGCTCCAACAACTCAATAAGGTGCAAACCGAATTGGGATTCTGCGATGCCCAGTTCACCTGGCTTTAGGGAGAGCGCCATTGCCTCATATTCAGGAACAAGTTCTCCAGTTTTGAACCAGCCCAATTCTCCGCCCTGTGAACCAGAACCTGGGTCTTTGGAATATTGCTTTGCGAGCTCGCCAAAGTTCTCACCGTTTTCGATACGGTATTTCAGGTCTTTGAGCAATTCCATGGACTTGCCCTTTTCGGATTGTCCTGGTTTAGGGAAAATCACAATTTGTCCGATTTCCATTTCCGAGGAGAAAAATGGAAGGCTGTCTTGTGGGATGGATTTGTAGAAGCGCTTGACCTGACCAGGAGTAATTTTTACATCAGCCGTGATTTTCTCCTGCATTTTTTGGACAATGAGTTGCTCACGAACCTGATCGCGGAGTTCTTCTTTGAGATCGCTACAGGATTTTCCGTATTGCTGGGCCAAGGTTTCACAGTCCATGCCGTAGGTCTGCATCAGCATGGCCATGCGTCGGTCGAGCTGGGAGGATACCATTTCATCCTCAACAGTGACGGAGTCAATGACAGCTTTGGCGACCAAAAGTTTGTTGACAATTAGTCCTTCGAGCACCTGACATTTTGGATTCTCAAGACTGAAAAAGTTGGGGCTGTTGGACGCTTGCATGTAAGCAGCTTCCAAATCGGATTGTAAAATGATTTCGTCGTCGACCTTGGCCACAATTTTTTCGATGACTTGGCCTACTGCTGGTTGGGCAACGGACTGGTTTGCGCAAAAAAGGCAAAGTAAAAGGCTCCAAATGGAGAGTAGGAGGTGTTTATGGGAAAGCTTCATTTTCAGCGCAAAATCTCAATGTTGTTGTCCATGAGTGCCTTTTGATAGGCCTCATTCTCAAAGGTACGGAGGAGTTCCTTCTTTTTGATGTTTAATAGGGCATTTGCGATGCCTTGCCTACAGAAATCCAATGGTGATTGGCTGTTTTTGCGGGCATATTCAGTGACGTAGAGGTAGTAGGTGTAAGTGGAGTCCTCACGTCGGGAGAGCTCATTGGATTGGAGGACCATTCCTGGGTTTACGCCTTGGAATGGAGTGTTTTCTGCGACATCATCCAATTTTACCCAAGCGCTGTCCGAGATAATGGTCTGCTCCGCAAAGCGGGTGGCATAGGAACGCAAATCGCTGACGCCTTGTTCGCCCTCGCTTTGGATATATTCCTCAGCAAGGTCGGCTTTGGGGGCTTCATTCCTGATTTTGAGGAAACGTCCTTTGAAGATGTCGTCCTTAAGGATGAATTGAGTTGGATGCTCGTCGTAATAATCAGTGATTTCGTTCTCCGTCAGTTCCTTGCTCAATTCCTGTTCGATGAGGCGTCGTTTAAGCTCAAAGGTTAAAAGTTGTTCGCGGTGCTCTTCAAGCTGACGGTTGATTTCCTCCTCGTTGATATCCTTATGCTGTTCCGCTTTGTGTAGCATGACTTGGCGGCGAAGCCAGCGATCCACATACTGTTTGGCCTTGTTGGTGCTGTCCTGTGCTGAGAAGGGATGACCGATTGCCTTTTCCACTTCTTTGGTGCTCAGGGTTTTGTCATAGGCACGAGCCACCACATTTTTATTCTTGGTAGCATCACCATCACAAGAGGTAATCGCAAAGGCCAGTAGTAAAAGGTGGATTAGCAAAGAATGCTTCATAGGGAAAGGCAGCATTAAGGAAAGGGGAATAAGACAAGAAGTAAGGGTTAAGAGCTTTTGTACAATGTATCGTGTATCAAGTATTATGATTGCCCCATTATTTGAGGTCATTATACATAATACATGGTACTTGATACAAATATGTATCGTAGCCTGTCTTAACTCTTACTTCTTTTTAACGCTTATCTCTTCAGTAGAAATCAGTTCTTGACCAAGCTCTTAAGCTCGCTCTTATTCACCTTGATTTTGTACTTGTTGCGCAATTCAGTGATCCATTGCTCCTCAAGGTGTTTTTGGTAATCAGAAATCAGGCGGCCTCGCACCTCATTCATTGGTTTTGTGCTTGGCTCCAACACCTCCTCAATGACAACATAGTGCGTGCGTCCTGCTTCGGTGATGGTGTGTTCCCCAACCTGCCAAGGAGTTTGGTCAATGACAGAGCTTTCGCCTTTGCTGAATAGACCGTCGTCAATTTTTAGGGCCAAGGCAGATTGCTGGTTGAACATGATATTGAGTTCGTCAGGAGAAGTACCATTCTCCAACTCAGCTTTCAGTTTTGGGAGCAAGGTCGAATTTGAAAGGCTGTAGTCTGTTGCCTTTACGCGCTGACCCCACTGATAGTTTGCTTTGTTCTTCTCGTAGTAATCACGAAGTCCAGCAGTGTCCGTAGTGGCTTTCTGCCAAACCTTTTCATTCATGAGTTGGAAAAGGAGGATGCCGTCATGGTATTCACGAACGAGCATGTGGTAATCAAAGTATTTGTCCTCCAAGTGATCGATCTCATATTCGTAGAGGGAACGGTTCACATACTCATCATACAACAACTCCATAGCGTACTCTGGCGAGATGCCTGGCTTTGGACGTTGGTTTTGAAGGGCGTAGCTGAAGAAGTCTTTCAAAGAGTAAGACTTGTCTTGGATTTGGAAAAGGGCAGTGCTTTCCAATCCTTCATCTTCAAGGTTTACGGTCCACTGCCCTTTTGGAAGTGTTTCGTTGGTGTAGGTCAATGCCTTGGCAAAGGCTTCCTCACTTTCTTGGAAGCTGTCTTCACGCTTGAGACGCTTGTAAAGCTCCACCTCGCTGAGGTGTGCCCTTGGCAGGCGAGAAACTTTCTGTTTTAGCTCCTTGTGCATCTCCTCATAGGAAGGCAAAGGCTTTTTCTCCCCGACAAGCTTGATGATGTGCCAGCCATAGATGCTTTGGATTGGATCCGTATAGTTTCCTGGCGTTTGTAGGTTGAGCGCTGCTTCTTCAAATACAGAAGGGTAGCGGGAAGTACCACAGTAAAATGGTTTCAGTGCCCCACCATTTTGACGGCTTGATGGGTCCTCGCTGAATTGGGCGCAGAGCTCGTTCCATGCTTTGCCTTCTTGCAAGGCTTTGTGGATATCTTGGATTTTCTTGGCGGCGGCCAAGGAATCCTCTGGGCTTACGCCTGGGCGGGAACCGATGTAGATATGAGCAAGCTCCACTTCGCCAGCGCTTTGTACCTTTTTGTCAACCTTCAGGATGTGGTATCCAAACTGGCTGCGGAATGGCTGAGAAACTTCTCCAACAGGGGTGTCGAAGGCGGCTTTCTCAAAGGAATAGACCATTTTGAAGGCACCAAAATAGCCCAACTCTCCACCGAATTGGCCAGATGGACCTTCGGAGAATTTACGTGCAGCTTCGTCAAATGGCATTCCATTGACCACACGCTCACGGATTTCAGAGATTTTTTGGTAGGCGGCAGCCGTATCCTTTGGGTCGGCCAATTCGGAAACCTGTACCAAAATGTGTGAGGCGTTCACTACTTGCTCCATGTGCTCGTAAGCCTCCTTGGTCAAGTTCTCGATGACGCTGTCCTCAGTGAGGAAGGACTTGGCCAATTGGTAACGGTAGCCGTCCAGTTCTTTTTTAAAGGAAGTAGCAGTATCGTAGCCCAATGATTCTGCTTCCAAAACTTTGAGCCTGAAATTGGTGTACAATTCCATGTACTGCTCCAAGCTCTGTTGGGAATAGGCGTTGGTGTCGCGACTGTTATTCTTTTTATAAATGTGGTCAAACTCCAAGGTTGAAGTTTGGTCCTCACCGACAGTAAGGATGATAGGATCTTTACTTGTTTTGGTTTCCTGAGAGGAACGGCATCCAAAAATAAGTGTCGCAGAGGCCAAAAGTGCCAGCGTCTTTTTCATCGTGGGCGAAAATTGTGTACAATTCAGTGATGTACAGTGCACCGCATATTACGATAGTTGATTTCCAAAAAATGGAAGTCAAAAGGGGTGCGTTCTACACTGCACTTGATATTGAGCTCTAAACAAGTGGAGCAATCACAATTTTAGTGAAAAATCCCCAAAAAAGCGGGAATGCTTAGCCAAGCAGGTCGCCGAGTGTGTCTTCTAAGCTGGTGAAGGTGAAGGTGAATCCACTGTCTTTGATCTTTTGGTTGCTGACTTCTACGCCTTTTGTCACAATGCTTCCCATTTCGCCGAGGGCAATACTCAACACAAACTCGGGAACCTTTGGGAGCCAAAGGGGCTTGTTCAAGGCTTTGGCAATCGCTTTGGTGAGGGTTTCATTGGTTACGTTTCCAGTAACAGCATTATAGACACCATGTACTTCAGGGTGCTCAATGGAAAAAATCACCATTCGACAAAGGTCTTGGATATGAATCCAAGGGATGTTCTGCTTGCCGCTTCCCAAGGGAGCCCCGACACAATATTTGACGGGAGCAGCCATTTGGGTAAGCGCACCGCCTTTATCGCTCAGCACAACTCCAATTCTTAATTGAATCGAGCGTAATCCAAGGGATTCAGCTTTAGAGGTTTCATGTTCCCACTGTTTGGTGACTTCGGCCAAGAAATCATTTCCAATCGGGGAATTTTCATCGCGAATTTCGGTGGCCTCAGTGCCATAGATGCCCACGGCAGAAGCGGCGACAAAGGTTTTTGGTTTGCTTTGGGCCTGCTCGATGGTTTGAATCAATAGGCGAGAGGAATCCACACGGCTGTCAAGGATTTCCTTTTTCCGCTGATCGGTCCATCGTTTTTCAGCGACACTTGCCCCAGCCAAATGCACAATGTGGTCTGCCTTTTCGATAGCCTCTTGGTCAATCTTTCCCGAAGCAAGGTCCCAGCCGTATTTGGTGATGTTTCCCTTTTTTCCTGAGCTTCTGCTCAGATAACTGACGGTATAACCTTTTGTTTGAAGCAATTGAGTGAGCAGGGTGCCTACCAAGCCTGTACCACCGGTGATTAGGACATTTTCTTGCATTGCCGTTCAGTTGTAGAGTAATTCGCCTGAAGATTTATCATTCCTAATGACTTGAACGATTTACAGCTTTTTGATGTTTGCGTCAAGTCCATGGGGCATTGTCTTTGTTTCAGTACATTCCTTACATTGTAGGACCATTGCATAAGAAAAGCATTCATTTTATGAAAAAGCACATCATTACCACCTTGTTGGCCGTTTTTGGATTCGGTCTGTTAGGTTTTTCACAGGATATCGCTGTAACGGATCGCGGTGAGAAGATTGACAAAATTGTTCGTCCAGGACAGGCGACTTTTATCGAGCTCGACAAAAAAGATGTGGAGGGCTTGTGGAAGAAGTATTTGAAGGATTATGGTAAGGTGAGCTCTAAAGGTGGGGTTTATCGTGTGGATATCGCCAATATTCCTGCTGTGGCAAATGGCAATGTGCGGGTGATTTCTAAAGTGGAGGCTTCTTCAAAAGGAACCATGGTTTGGTGGACCATCGATATGGGGAATCATTACTTACAAGATGGTGAGGCTGGTTATTCCTCAGCCAAGAAATTGCTTCGTGATTTTGCCGTGTTTGCCTATAAGGAAGACGTAATGCGCCAAGAAGAGGAGGCGCAGAAGGCTATGGAGCGCAGCGAGAAGGAGCATGACCGCATGGTGAAGACAGGAGAAAACTTGCAGAGCGATTTGGAGAGAAACCAAAAGGAAAAGGAGCGTTTGGAGCAGGCATTGGCAGATAATGCCGCTCAGAAGGAACAACTCCAAAAGGATTTGGAGCAAAACAAGAAAGACCAAGAGGCGACGCAAAAGGAAAAAGAGCGCCGTCAAAAAGAATTGCAAGCCGTTCGTGATAAGCTGGCCAAAATCAGATAAACGAGGTTTGTTTTATACAAACAGCAAAGCCCTCGCAATACACATTGCGAGGGCTTTGCTGTTATAGAGGTTTGAGGTTATGTGTTAACTGTAGCGAAGGTTAGCACCTTTGAGCTGTTTGCGCAGGTTAATAAGCGCATAGCGCATACGACCCAAGGCCGTGTTGATGCTAACTCCGGTTTGGTTGGCAATGTCTTGGAAACTCATTTCCGCATAGTGGCGCATTATGAGTACTTCCTTCTGTGCCGGAGGGAGGTTTTGAATCATCTCCCTCAACTTCGTATGGGTATCCTCCTTGATTTTTGAGGCCTCAATGGAAGCTTCAGTGAATTCTACCGTATTGAACACACCCGTCCCGTCCTCGGTCGTAACCATGGGATAGCGTTTCTGACGACGGAAATAGTCAATGGCCAAGTTGTGCCCAATACGGACAATCCAAGGACCAAATTTTCCGGTCTCATTATAAGTGCCGTTTTGAATACGGTCGATTGCCTTGATGAAGCTGTCTTGCATCAAGTCCTCGGCCACACACTTATCTCGTACAATCAGGTAGATCGTTGTGAATACCCTAGATTTGTAGCGCTCTAGTAAGGTGTTGAACGCCTTCTCGTCACCATTTTTATACTGTGCTACTAATTGAGCATCAGTCAGCGTTGCGTCCTTCATCATCTCATCACGTTGGTTCGAGTAGAGCGTGCTACATAGGCATTCTTGGGTTTTGGTGGGTCCCTTTATAAGGGTAACAAATATTTGGGGGAAAGATGCTCGATTCGCATCGGCAGAAACTAAATCAACATTCCTGCCAACTGTTTGCTTCAGAGAAGCTGAACATCCAAGGTCCTTCGTTGGACCATGCCCGTAGGGTTAAATACGAACATTACTTCGAAAGTAAACCCTTTCTTTCGTTGGAACAAGACTTTTTTTCCCTGAGACCCTGAACTTTCTGTGTGAATGGCAGTCTGGCGGGACTTATACGACAAAAGGAATACAAGGTTGGACAAATTTGAAAAATGTCATGCCATGTACGGCTTTTTTGCTGGGATTGTGAGATTTTGCAGGATTAAACCCGTTTTCTCCTCTTTCAATGATTTTGGTCCGAGAGAGGAACAACGACAGTTCCCATTGTTACCAGACCACTATGGTTGATTTCGAAACCCTTGACCCACGAGAATACATCATTATTAAAGGCGCCCGCGTCAATAATTTGAAGAACCTCGATGTTGCCATCGGCCGAAACCAGCTGGTGGTGGTGACTGGGGTTTCTGGTTCGGGAAAGTCTTCACTGGCCTTTGATACGCTGTTTGCCGAAGGCCAACGGATGTATGTGGAAAGTCTGAGCTCCTATGCGCGCCAGTTTTTGGGTCGTATGGAAAAGCCGGAGGTGGACTACATCCGAGGTGTTTCGCCGGCCATTGCCATCGAGCAGAAGGTCGCCACCAAGAACTCGCGCTCTACGGTTGGCACAACTACAGAGGTCTATGATTACCTCAAATTGCTGTTCAGTCGTGTGGGGAAAACCTACTCGCCAACCACAGGTGAGGAGGTAAAAAAGGATTCTGTCACTGATGTGGTGGATTTCATCCTTTCTCATGAGGATGGCCAACGCGTCATGGTTTTGGCGCCATTGGTGGTGGCTGAAGGCCGTGCCTTGAAGGAGGAGTTCGAGGTCTTATTGCAGAAGGGTTATACCCGAGTGGTGTTGGATGGTGAGCTTTCCTTTATAGAGGACCTGTTAGATCAGGAAGGGCTTCATCCAGAACATATTCAAGTCTTGATTGACCGTGCTGTGGTGCAAAAGGATGAATCCACACAGTTCCGATTGGCGGATTCCGTGGAGACGGCCTTTTTCGAAGGGCATGGCGAATGTCAGGTGGATATCGTCGGTGTGGAAAAGCATGATTTTTCCGACCGATTCGAGGCTGACGGGATGACCTTTGAGGAGCCAACCGCCAACTTTTTCAGCTTTAACAACCCGCAGGGTGCTTGCCGAACTTGTGAAGGTTTTGGTAGCGTGTTGGGCATTGATCCGGAATTGGTCGTTCCAGACAAGTCGCTTTCCATTTTTGAGGGCGCGATTGCGCCATGGCGTGGCGAGAAGCTGGCCAAATGGAATAAGAAATTGATTGAAACAGGGATTCAATTTGATTTCCCGATTCACCGTCCTTACGAAGAGCTCACCGACGAACAGAAGGAGCTTTTGTGGACAGGTAATAAATTATTCAAGGGCTTGGATGCCTTCTTCAAAATGTTGGAGAGCAAGCCCCATAAGATTCAGTACAGGGTCATGCTTTCTCGTTTCAGAGGAAGGAAACTGTGCCCTGATTGCCGAGGTACCCGCATTCGAAAAGATGCGGGCTATGTAAAGCTTGGTGGTAAAAACATTCAGGATTTGGTCCTGATGCCCATCCATGATTTGGAAAACTTTTTTGACGGGCTCGAGCTGAATCCATACGAGGAAAAATTGGCGGGGCGTGTGCTCAACGAGATTCGGAGCCGATTGGGCTTCTTGATGCGTGTGGGACTATCCTATTTGACCTTGAACCGTTTGTCCTCCACTTTGTCAGGCGGGGAATATCAACGGATTCGATTGGCTACTTCCTTAGGCAGTGCCTTGGTGGGTTCCATGTATATTTTGGATGAGCCGAGCATTGGCCTTCACCCACGAGATACTCGTAATCTGGTGGGCGTATTAGAAAGCCTACGCGACTTGGGCAATACCGTGATTGTGGTGGAGCACGAAGAGGAGGTGATGCGTTCCGCAGATGAGATTATTGACATCGGGCCAGATGCAGGAGCCAATGGCGGTTCGCTGATTTTCCAAGGCACGGTGGCCGACATGAAGGACAGCGAGGCCTATACCGCTCAGTATTTGACGGGACGATTGGCCATCGAAAATCCTGAGCATCGCCGACCGTGGGTGGATGCTCTTGAAATCAAAGGCGCCCGAGAGAACAACCTGAAAAACATTGACCTTAAGATTCCTTTGGGCATTATGACCGCCATTTCTGGGGTGTCGGGTTCAGGAAAATCCACTTTGGTGAAGCGCATTTTGTATCCTGCGCTGAAACGCCATTTGGGGGATTATAATGAGCATCCAGGCGATTTCGATGCCTTGGAAGGAAGCCTTGATTTGGTGGGCAACGTGGAGTTTGTGGACCAAAATCCAATCGGAAAATCCTCCCGTTCAAATCCCGTGACCTATGTAAAGGCCTATGATGCCATCCGTAACCTATTTTCGGAGCAGGCCTTGGCCAAACAGCGAGGCTATAAGCCAGCGCATTTCTCCTTCAACGTGGATGGCGGTCGTTGTGAGGCCTGTCAAGGTGAGGGCACCATCAAAATTGAGATGCAGTTTATGGCGGACATCTACCTGCCATGCGAAAGCTGTAATGGCAAGCGCTTCAAGCAGGAGGTGATTGAGGTGGAGTACCAAGGAAAAAGCATTTCTGATGTACTTGACCTGACCATTGACGAGGGCATGGAGTTCTTTGCAGATGTGCCTAAGGTGGCTGATAAATTGAGACCACTTCAGGAAGTTGGATTGGGCTATATCAAGTTGGGACAATCTTCGAATTCCCTTTCTGGTGGTGAGGCGCAACGTGTGAAACTGGCCTTCTTCTTAGGCAAGGGAAAGAACTTGGATCATACGCTATTCATTTTTGACGAGCCGACTACGGGCTTGCATTTCCACGATATTTCCAAGCTTCTCAAATCCATGAATGCCTTGGTGGAGCGTGGTCACACCGTCCTGATTATTGAGCACAACACCGAGGTGTTGAAATCTGCGGATTGGATTATTGACCTTGGCCCAGAAGGTGGTATCGGCGGTGGAGAATTGGTGTTTGAGGGAACCCCTGAAGAGATGGTGAAAGCCAAGAAAGGCTTTACGTGGGAATATTTGGAAGGTAGGGTTTGATAATATGGCGCATTCTGAAAATTTCTTTGGGGACTACCGCGACTTTTGGTGGAACCCAGATTTCCTTGTTTTAATGGCAAAACGCCTTGGGCTGAAGCGTCATAAAACCCTGTTGGACGTGGGGGCGGGCCGTTGCCATTGGAGCCGTTTGTTGGTTCCTCATTTGGCGAAAAACCCACAGGTGACTGCTATCGATAATGACCCGAAGTGGGTACGCGAAGGCGCCGAGATTCAAAAGGGTTTTAAGAAGTTAGGCGCAAGTCTGGATGTCCAGCATTCCGATGCCCATCTGTTGCCATTTGCCGACAACAGCTTTGATATGGTGACCTGCCAAACGGTATTGATTCATTTGGAGAATCCCGCTTTGGCCTTGTCTGAAATGAAGCGCGTATTGAAGCCAAATGGCACTTTGCTTTGCGTCGAGCCGAACAATCGGGTGCAAAGCCTGCTTCAAAACTCACTGAATTCAGAGGCCTCTATTGAGGAGATTCTTGACCATGTGAAATACGTGTTGCTCATCGAGCAGGGCAAGAAAAAACTGGGGCAGGGGGATAACTCTTTGGGTGATTTGCTTCCAGGTATGTTTGCCGAACAAGGCTTGAAGAAAATTCAGTCTTATCTGTCTGACAAGGCGATTTCCATGTATCCGCCTTATGAAAACCCTGAGCAGACGGCCACGCTGCAACAGTGGGCGCAGGGCAGTAGCTGGAAGTCCGATGAAACGGATGAGCTGACTTACGTGGAGGCCTTGGGCGATGAACATGTCGCATTTTACGAGGAGTTTCAACGCAAGTACAGCGATGCAGGCAACAAGATGATGTCTGCCCTCTTGCGCAAGGAATACCATTCGGCAGGAGGCGCCATGATGTATTTGGTGGCAGGGGAAAAGTGATTTTTGAGTACGGAGCTTTTCGCCTATTCTGCGCTCAATACTCTGTATTTGTAGACAAAACCTGAAAGCTCAATACTCTGTACTCCGTACTCAGTACCAAAAATGACACTACAACTTATCGCACAAGTCTTCAGCCTCTTCGTGGGGCTTTTTTCATACCGTAGGCAGTCCATTTCCAAGAGTGGCTTGGGGGCGCTGTTGTTGGTGAGCGGGCTGTTTATTTGGTTGGATCAGTTGCCGTCTTTGGTGATTGTGTTTTCCATGTTTGCGAGCTCCTCCTTGCTGTCTAAGTATAAGAAGGCACAAAAGGAAAAGGCTGAGAAAGTGGTGGCAAAGTCAGGCCCGAGGGATTGGGTGCAGGCAGTTTGCAACTTGGGAGTGGCTACCGCGATGATGATCGCTTATGAGTTTACAGGCGAACAAGCCTTTTTGGTGGGCTTGGTGGGGAGTGTGGCATCTGCCAATGCCGATTCGTGGGCCTCGGAAATTGGTGGGCTGAGCAAATCTACCCCTGTATTGATAACCAATTTTAAGCCAGTACAGGCGGGAATTTCAGGCGGAATTACCCTTTTGGGAACCTTCGGGGGAATCTTGG
The DNA here is from genome assembly GCA_030431525.1 of Bacteroidia bacterium. GTDB lineage: Bacteria > Bacteroidota > Bacteroidia > Cytophagales > JAAEPT01 > JAUIJC01. The sequence goes on from JAUIJC010000013.1 coordinate 69,918, forward strand.
GAAGCCTTTTTATTACTGGAATTTCAACCTTGTTTTTTGGCTACCAAATAGCACTTATTGGTTTCTTTGCTGGCATCGCAGGGCTTTTCTTTGATTCCTATTTAGGGGCTTGGTTTCAGGCTTTGTATAAGGATGAGGCTGGGAATGTGACGGAGAATAAGACTGGAAAATTGACCAAGGGCTTTACTTGGATGGACAATGATGTGGTGAATTTTATGGCGACGTTGTTTGGGGGAGTTGTGGCTTTAATGCTTTCCCTAATCGCTTAGGAATTGTGATGGGATAGGGATCATTATATAGTTATGAAGAGGAGATATTGGTATCGACTTTTGCTGGTGTTCATGTTGCTTTTCCCCTTTTTGATCGTAGACCCTATTATTGGGATGCTTGGTCGTGGGACACTGACGTTCAACTACGCTCTTGTTTTTTATTTTTTATGTGGAGGGATGATATGGTATGTGTACCATAAGTTTGAGTGGTTCCAGAAGGTGTGGTTGACTTTAGCATTTGTGAATATGCTTTGGATAGTGGGGAAAATGTTTTACCGAATTGGTGCCACCCTTGAGAGTTACTTCGTGTTGTTTCTATTGGCAATACCTCTTCTTATTATTGCTGGTTTAGTTTTCGTTTGCATAAAAACGAACGAGGTGAGGTAAAGTATTGGTTTAGAGTTAGTGATAAAGTAAAAAAGCGGGTGCCTCATCTTCGAGACACCCGCTTTTATATTATTCAATGGGTTTATGGATTACCAATCCCCATCATCCCAGTCATCATTCCAATCGCCCTCGTCATCAGCTGGTGCTTCTTCTTCGGCAGGCTCCTCTTCTTGTGGAGCATCGTCCCAGCCATCATCACTACCATTGTCCTCCATGGAGTCATCCTGTGGAGTTTCTTCCTCCATCGGAAGGGTGTTTTCTTGAGGAAGGCTTTCGGTTGGTGCCTCTTCCTCTTTTTCTTCAACCTCAGGTTTTGCCGGAGGCCCACCTTCACCAACTGGTGGTGGTGTCAGCTTATGCTTCTTACGCTTGAGGCGAGGTGCGCCCGGCGTATATTCCAGTTTGAGGGTGAACATGGCGTAGCCATCTTTTGCTGAGTTGCCTTCTGCATTTTCAGAAGTTACTCCATCAAGTTTGTCTGTGAGGGTGTAAACGCCAGAAAGCTCACCGATAATGCTTACGCGGTGAGAGATGTCAACGGAAAGGCCCAAGTTAACTGGAAGAGCCAATGAGAAAGCTTTGACGCTTGGGTCCTCGTTCGGGTCATCGGAGGTAGTCAATGGAGCGCCAGTGCTGTCAATGACAGGAGAGGCGTTTGAGCGCACCAACATCAATCCCGTTCCGATGTAAGGCTTGAGCAATTTTGGACGCTTGAACAGGTCCAAGTGTTTGCGAACAATATCCTCTACCAAATAGAATCGTCCGTAGGCGGATAAAGACCAGTTGTTGCTGGTGAATGAAAGCCCACGTTCTTCATTGGTATCTACTCCACGAAGGGTGAAATAGTCGAACTGACCACCGAACACCACGCGTGGCCACATGTGGTAGTTCATGCCAATGTTTCCGTTCCAGCCAATCTTCGGAGAGTCGAAGAAGCCAGAAAGGTCACCGCTGTAAAGCGTTGGTCCTGTTCCGATGGTGAAACTCCACGGTCCACGGAAGTAGTAGGAGTCAAAAAAACCTGAGTATTCAATATTCTTTTTGTACTGCGCATTGGCCGAAAGGCTCGTCATGATGACGGCAAGCAAAGGCAGTAAGAGGCGCAAGAAGCGACGATACATAATTCTAATGGCGTTTTGTTCGAGGACAATCCTTAAATATACTGATTTTGGGAGTACAAGTGGGCGCTCTTAATGTCCAGACGGTCGTTTTTCATACTCCGAATTTGAATAGAGGGTCAAGCGGTCTTCCCCAATGTCCATGGAAGCGCTTGGGGCTAGGTTGATTTTAGGAGCTTCAATGCCCTTGCCAAATTTCACTTTTCCCGTGAAAACCCGTGCCTCATCCCATAGTCCCGCCTCGATGATTTTGTTAATCAAAAATCGTCCACCTTCAACAAATATGGAGTGTATGCCCCGTTGGAGAAGGTTTTCGAGGATTTGTGGGAATAACTCCTCCTCAAAATTCAGTGTCTTGAATTCAAGGTTTTTGCCAGTCTCATTTTTCTGTGTGTTGTAACAGATAGTAGGCTGGGAGCCGTCGAACAATTTTAGGTCCCCAGAAAGTTCCAAGTTGCGGTCAATGACGATGCGCAATGGGTCTTTCCCTTCAATATCAAAGCGGACGTTAAGACTTGGATTATCGTAGCGGGCAGTATTCGTGCCCACCAAAATCGAATCTTCCTCTGCACGATATTGATGCACCAATTCTCGAGAATTTTCCCCTGAAATCCATTTGGAGGTATAGTCCTCGCGAGCGATGAACCCATCCTCGGTTTGCGCCCATTTTAAAATCACATAAGGACGCTTTTTGGTCATGGCCGTGAAGAAGCGTTTGTTCAGCGCCAATCCTTCTTTCTCCAAAAGTCCCGTTTCCACCTCAATGCCAACATCAGATAGTTTTTTCAAACCTCTGCCAGCGACTAATGGATTTGGGTCCACATTACAGACCACCACTTTTTTGGGTTTCAATCGCGCCAACAGGTCTGCGCAAGGCGGTGTTTTTCCGTGATGTGAGCAGGGTTCCAAAGTGACATAGACCGTGCTTCCCTCCACCTGTGCTTCATCCTCCAATGACCTTACAGCATTCACTTCGGCATGTGGACCGCCGTATTTTTCATGCCAGCCCTCGCCAATGATTTCTCCGTCCTTGACGATGACGCATCCCACCATGGGGTTTGGGCTTACATGGCCTTGGCCCTTCAGGGCAAGCTCCAAGGCGCGTTGCATGAATTCTGTCATGGCAGTTATCAGTTAACAGTTAACAGTTATCGGTTAACTGTGGTGCATCGTGGTTATGTGGTTCTTTTCTCCAATGATTTTTTACAGCTTTCAAGCCCTGTAAGGGCGACATCTCTTAGCGATGGGTGAAACCCATCGACTAAAAAAAACCATGGAGAAGCGTAGTTTTGTGGGGCAATTCTCAATTATCTCATTCCTATGACTGCGCAATCTCTCCATCGTTCCATCACCAATCGGCTGTCAGCCATTCATCCTCAAAGAGAGGCGGAAACCTTGGCTTTTTGGCTTTTGGAGCATTTTTATGGAGTGAATCGGACTGCGGTCATTTTGGACAGGGAACTCGATTCCAGTTCAAAAATACAGGAGGAATTGGAGGAAAGCCTTATTCGTCTGGAAAAAGGCGAGCCCATTCAGTACGTTTTGGGCGAGGCGCATTTTTATGGACATGATTTCAAAGTGAGGTCTGGCTGTCTGATTCCTCGGCCTGAAACAGAGGAGTTGGTCGACCGAATTGTCCAAGAGTTTCAGGGGAAGGCGCCCACGATTTTGGATATAGGTACGGGGAGCGGATGCATTCCAATCAGCTTAAAATTGGCTTTGCCGAATGCCAAGGTTTCTACGGTGGATATAAGCACTATTGCGTTGGCTATTGCCCGTGAAAATGCCACGCATTTAGGGGCAGAGGTTACGTTTCATCAGACTGATATCTTGGATGAAGGATTTGAAATCAGTGAGCAATTCGATGTGGTGGTGAGTAATCCGCCTTACGTCTTGGAGGAGGAAAAGGCCGAGATGGAAGGCCATGTGTTGGACCATGAACCACACTTGGCTTTGTTTGTCCCGAATGAAAAGCCACTTCTGTTTTATGAGCGGATTGCGGATTTTACAAAAAAGCATTTAAAAGCAGGTGGTGTGCTATTTTTTGAGATAAATGAGGCTTTTGGGGAGCAGACAAAAGCCATGTTGGAGGCAAGAGGCTATAGTGACGTATGTATTATTCAGGATTTGCAAGGTAAAGACCGAATGGTGAGAGGATTATGGGGTTAAATCAGATGAAATAAAAAGTGAATTTTCATCGGAATTGATATTTTTGTGGAAAGGGGACTGAGTATTTTCAAATAGTTTTTCAGATGGTTGAGTGCGTAGAAGAGCAACGAAGCTTGATAAAGACTCCCGTATGTGAATGGCACGAGGAGGATGGTATTATCATGTCCAAGTATCTGAAGGGAGTGGTGTTGAACTTGGAGGATACGAAGGAGATGGTTCGCATGCGTTTGGAGAAGCAAACTAAGGTGATGCCGATCTTTAATGACCCCACAGCCATGAAGTCCATTGAGAAGGAGGCGAGGGATTATTTGGCGAATGAGGGAAGTGAGGGCCTTTCGGCGGTTGCTATTTTGGTGACCAACAGCGTGGCCTATATGGCCTTTAATTTCTATGTAAAACTGTCCAAACCGAAGGTGCCAACAAAGTTTTTCACAGATAAGGATGAAGCGATTGCTTGGTTGAAAACATTTGTGTGATGATAACTTTTCTGAGCTGATGGTTTTCCGTTGCTTAGAATTTATCGCCCCTTCGGGTTCTATAGTCCTGAAGGGGCGTTTTACTTTAGCATAGGACCTTAATCCTTTGCCACAAAATCATGTCCTTGAGATTGGCTAATTTTGCTATCTGAATGATTTGACGCCGATGGACCTGATTCTGATTTCCAATCCTGACCTGCTTTCCCGTGAGCGCGACACGGTGAAAACCCTTTTTACTGAGGCGAAAATTGACTGTTTTCATCTGCGCAAGCCTGAGGCTGATTTGGATCCTTACCGCAATGTATTGAACGGTGTTCCCGTGGAATTCCGCAATCGGGTAATGTTGCATCAATACCATGAGGATTTGGCGGAACGCTTCAAAGTCAGGGGGATTCATCATCGAATGGATTCAGATTTTAATGCCGAATTCCAAGGTGTGCAAAGCAAGGCCATGCATTCCATTCAGGAAATCAAGGACAACACCTTTCCTTATGATTATATCTTCCTGAGTCCTGTATTTGACAGCATTTCCAAAACGGACTACAAATCATCTTTTAACCTTGAGGAGTTGGAGGCTTTTTTGAAAAGCCGAAAGGGTGGCCCAAAAATCATTGCCTTGGGAGGCATCACTGCCGAAACCGCAAAGCAAGCCAAGAAAATGGGTTTTGACGGGGTGGCTGTGATGGGCTACGTCTGGCAGGAAATCAGGCTTGATAAAATGATTGCACGCTATCAAGAGGTGAGGGAGGCTATCCTATAATGCGCTTTGAAAGGCCGACATATTTTCAGCTTAGGATGGAATCCTAAGCCGTCTAATTATATTTGCGACATGAAAGGGTAATGCCCTATGCCTATGGGAAACTTGAGTCCCATTCTTTAATAGTTAAATGAATTATCCGCATGGATCTCTTTAAAGTATATCCCCTCTTCGACATCACCATTGAAAAAGGACAAGGCTCCTACGTTTGGGATTTCGAAGGCACAAAATATTTGGACCTCTACGGTGGTCACGCTGTGATTTCTGTAGGTCACAGCCACCCGACCTATGTTTCCAAGATTTCAGAGCAATTGAACAAGATTGGGTTCTATTCCAACTCCGTTCAGATTCCATTGCAAAAGGAGCTTGCCCACAAGTTAGGGGAGGCCTCTGGTCTGCATGACTACCAGCTTTTCCTTTGTAACTCTGGTGCTGAGGCTAATGAGAACGCCTTGAAGTTGGCGTCTTTTGTTACTGGAAAAAAGAAGACTATCTCTTTCAGTAAAGGTTTCCACGGTCGTACCTCTTTGGCGGTGGCCGTTACGGACAATCCGAATATTGTTGCTCCAGTCAACGAGACGGAGAACAAGCTGATTTTGCCGTTTGATGATGAATCTGCTTTGGAGAAAGCGTTCGCTGAAAACGAGATTTCCTCTGTTATTTTGGAGCCAATTCAAGGTATTGGTGGCATCTATATGCCAAGCCAAAGTTTTGTGGAAAAGATCCGTTCCCTTTGTGACGCTAACAATGCGCTCTTCATTTCGGACGAGGTACAGGCGGGTTACGGCCGAAGCGGGAAGTTCTTCTCTTTGGATCACTACAATGTGACTGCGGATATCTATTCCATGGCCAAAGGCATGGGTAATGGCTTCCCGATTGGAGGCATCGCCATCGCTCCAAAATTTGAAGCCAAGTTTGGCATGTTGGGTACAACCTTCGGTGGTAACCACTTGGCTTGCGCTGCTGGTGTAGCCGTATTGGACATTCTCCGTGAGGAAAACTTGGTGGAGAACTCAGCCAAATTGGGTGAGTATGTCATGGAGCAGTTGAAAGGTATTTCCGGTATCAAGGAAATCCGTGGCAAAGGCTTGATGATTGGCATTGAGTTGGAGCAGGAAGCTGGTCCTGTGCGCAAGCGCATCCTCGATGAGTTCAAGATTTTCACGGGCTCTGCATCCAACAAAAACACCATCCGTCTGTTGCCTGCGCTCAACGTGAAGAAAGAGGAGCTTGATGCCTTTGTTGAGGCGTTGAAGGCGGTATTGGCTTAATTTGAGACATTAGAAAGTAGACATTGGACCTTAGCTGAACGAGCTAAGGTCCAATGTCTAAAAGCAAAGCGGTCTAAGGTCCGTTAATTCAGATATAAGAAATGAAACAATTCACCTCCGTTCACGACGTCAAGGATATTGATAAGTTGGTTGCTGATGCGTTGGCGGCCAAAGCGAATCCATTTGCCAACAAGAAGCTTGGGGAGAACAAGACGATGGGTATCATCTTTTTGAACCCGAGTTTGCGTACCCGATTGAGCACCCAAAAGGCCGCCCGAAACTTGGGTATGGAAACCATGGTCATGAATTTTGGAGGTGAGGGTTGGAACCTTGAGACCGAGGACGGCGTGGTGATGAACGGCAATAACCAAGAGCATATTAAGGAAGCAGCTGCGGTCATTGGGCAGTATTGCGATGTGATTGGCATTCGTTCATTTCCTTCTTTCGAGGATCGAGAAAAAGACTATCAGGAGAAGATCCTGAAGGATTTTATCAAATATTCTGGTCGTCCGGTAGTGAGCTTGGAGTCAGCTACGCGCCACCCATTGCAGTCTTTGGCTGATTTGGTGACCATTACTGAATTGAAAAAAGTTGAGCGTCCAAAAGTTGTGTTGACTTGGGCACCACATCCACGCCGTTTGCCACAGGCAGTGTCCAACTCTTTTGCTGAGTGGATGAATAAGGCTGATGTGGATTTGGTGATTACTCACCCAGAAGGTTATGACTTGTCACCTGAGTTTGTCGGCAACGCGCAAGTGACCAACAATCAGGATGAGGCTTTTGAAGGAGCGGACTTCGTTTATGCTAAGAACTGGTCAACCTATGAGCCTTATGGCCAGATTCTGTCACAGGATCCTTCTTGGACCATCACCGAGGAAAAAATGGCATTGACCAATCAAGGTAAGTTCATGCACTGTTTACCAGTTCGCCGTAATGTGATTGTTTCTGATGGTGTTTTGGATAGTGATAGTTCGGCGGCCATTCAGCAGGCGGGTAACCGTGAGTGGGCGGCCCATGCTGTGATTCAAGAAATTTTGCGAGGGTTATAATCGTAGCGGCAAGGAATGCCTTGTCTCCATGAATAAAATAAAAGCCCCTGTTTTCTGAATGAAAACAGGGGCTTTCTCATGGTTAGAACTAAGCTTTATTTAAAAGTTTTGTCCAACCAATTGTCAAAGGACTTACCGAAGTCCTCACTTTTACGCTGCTTGGCTTTTTCCTTCTCTTCGATACTAATCACACCGTTTTTGTCGGTGTCGATGGTGTTGAAGGCGTATTCACTACGCTTCATAAACTCATCTTTGTCGATCGGCCCAAAGTTGGATTTCACGTATCCATCCTTGTCACGGTCAATCTTCTTGAATTCCTTTTCAGATTCACTCAAGAATTGGGATTTCGTCATTCCCGCCTTCTGTGCGAAGAGTGCGAAAGGAGCCATTGCTAACAAGCCGCTTATAACCAAATGTTTTGTTTTCATCACAGTTAATTGACTGGTTCAATTCCAAAACGCCCTATAGGGTAATCCCCATCAAAGAGTTGGTTGAAGTCAAGTCAACGCTCGGCCAAATGCTTTAAATAACGGATAATAAAAAAGCGCCTTCCCCAAAATGTAGGAAAGGCGCATGTCTTATTTGGCAAAGCCCGACTGTGTTAGGTCAATTGAAAGTGGGCGATGGCGTGAAGTTCCTCAGCGGTTTCAATGATGGCGTCTGTGTCGTAATGACATTCCTTGTGGAGCTCAGGCTGTTCACCGTGGTCCACCACGCGGTCTGGGATGCCAAGGCGACGAACGATATGCTTGGTGTAGCCGTGCTCAGCAGCAAATTCCAAAATGGCGCTACCGAATCCACCCATGAGGCAGCCGTCTTCTACGGTGATGACTTTTGGATACTTCTTGAATACCTTATGTAAAAGCGCCTCGTCCAATGGCTTCGCAAAGCGCATATCAAAGTGTCCGATATTCAGGCCTTTCTTTTCTAAGGATTCAGAGGCTTTCACCGCATAGTTGCCCACATGTCCAAAGGAAAGGACAGCGATATCTTCGCCTTCCTTAATGGTGCGTCCCGTGCCGATTTCCATTTTTTCAAATGGCGTTCTCCACTCAGGCATTACGCCTTTTCCGCGTGGGTAGCGAATGCAGAACGGACCTTGGTCAGGCAGTTGGGCCGTGTACATGAGGTTTCGCAACTCCTGTTCGTTCATTGGAGCGGAAACCACCAAGTTCGGAACGCAACGCATAAAGGCGATGTCGTAAGCCCCGTGGTGTGTGCCGCCGTCAGCTCCGGCAATGCCAGCACGGTCCAAACAGAAGATTACAGGAAGCTTTTGGATGCAAACGTCGTGAATGACTTGGTCATAGGCGCGCTGCATAAAGCTTGAGTAGATGTTGCAATAAGGCACCATGCCTTGTGCCGCCAATCCCGCTGAGAAAGTCACAGCGTGTTGTTCGGCGATGCCCACGTCAAAGGCGCGGTCGGGCATGGCTTCCATCATCAAGTTCAAGGAAGAACCAGATGGCATAGCTGGCGTAATGCCTACAATTTTGTCATTGGCCTTAGCCAGCTCGATGATGCTGTGGCCAAAAACATCTTGGTATTTCGGTGGCTCCGGCTGTTTTGGGACGGATTTGATAATCTCTCCCGTGTTTTTGTCGAACAAGCCTGGGGCGTGCCACTTGGTTTGGTCTTTTTCCGCCAGCTCAAAGCCCTTGCCCTTGGTGGTGATGCAGTGCAGCAGTTTTGGGCCTGGGATTTTTCTCAAATCCTCGAACACGCTGAGCATGTGATCAATGTCATGACCATCCACAGGACCGAAGTAGCGAAGGTTCAGCGACTCAAAAAGGTTGCTGTGTTTGAGCAAAGTGGACTTGATGCCTTTCTCGATGGAATGCAAAATGTCCTTGGCGTTTTGCCCGATGCCTTTAGCCTTTTTAAGGCTGTTGCCGATATCATCCTTCACCTTGTTGTAAAAGGAGGAAGTGGTGATGTCGGTTAGGTAATCCTTCAATGCGCCCACATTTGGGTCAATGGCCATGCAGTTGTCATTCAAGACAATCAGCAGGTTGGCGTCTTCCACACCAGCGTGGTTCATGGCCTCAAAGGCCATTCCTGCGGTCATAGCGCCATCACCGATGACGGCGATATGTTGGCGGTCCTCCTCGCCTTTGAGCTTGGAGGCGATGGCCATACCCAATGCCGCTGAGATGGAGGTGGAGGAGTGCCCCACGCCGAAAGCATCGTACTCGCTTTCTGAGCGTTTCGGGAATCCTGAGATGCCTCCGTATTTGCGGTTGGTGTGAAAAACATCCTTACGGCCAGTCAAAATCTTGTGGCCGTAGGCTTGGTGCCCAACATCCCAAATCAATTGGTCGTATGGAGTATTGAAGATATAGTGGAGCGCAACGGTGAGCTCGACCACTCCAAGGCTGGCGCCAAAGTGACCGCCATGAATGGATACGCTGTCCACAATGTACTGCCGGAGCTCCTCACAAAGTTGTGGCAGGTCCTTTCGGGCCACTTTTTTGAGGTCTTCGGGAGTGTTAATCTTGGAGAGTATGTTGCCCTGTTCAATCACAGTTCTGGTAGCTTGAATGAGGCCGTTTTGGCTAGGAAAAAGTATTCGTTGGGAGCAGGTGAATAATTCCATTTCCCCTCATCACTATAAAATTAACATATTTTTTCGGGAAAGCATTTGGCTCCTTCCTGCTTAAATAAGTCATGGTATGCTGGATGAAGGTGTTTGTTGGTCATGACTGTTTTTTTGATGACCTGCTTTTAATGATAGGGTAAAGAATGGGGTGTAATTTCCCTTTCTGTGGATGATGGTCTACCTTTGTGTGCCTGAAAACCCTTCAAAAGATGCCCCAAAGGGCGATTTTAGATGAGTAACCAGGAAAAAAATGTCCGTAGTACGTTCAGTCCGGGGAAGGTTTTTGTCGCCATCCTGATTGGGTTGGTGGTCAATGCCTACCTGATTTACAGGGAACTGGAGGATACAGGGAAGTCGATTGGTGATTTGTGGGAGGACATTTCTCATCCTTTTTGGGGATGGTTACTCCTGTCAGTGGTGGTGTTAGTGATTCGGGATGCGGGATATACCTACCGGATTCGTAATCTGACGCATAAGGAGCTGTCGTGGAAAAGTAGTCTTTACACCATTTTGCTTTGGGAATTTGCGTCAGCGGTGACGCCTTCCGTGGTGGGAGGTACGGCTGTGGCGGTGTTTATTCTTTCCAAGGAAGGCATCCGATTCGGGAAGGCTTTGGCTTATGTGATGTTGACGGCCATTTTGGACAACGTCTTTTTTTTAGTGGCCGCCCCTTTGGCCTTGTTTCTTGCTCCAGGTGAGGTGTTTCCAAAAATATCTTCCTTCTCGCTGGATTTCAGATACCTCTTCTTTATCAGTTACGGACTGATTGCCTTCTACACCTTGTTGATGGCCTATGGGCTGTTGATCAATCCAAGGGCTTTTAAGTGGCTCTTGGTCAAGATGACGCGTTGGACGATTCTTCGCCGTTGGAACCACAAGGCCCTTATGCACGGCAATGAGATGCTTTTGGCTTCCCGTTCTCTCAAAGGTATCGGAGTGACTTATTGGTTGAAAGCTATTGGCTCGACCTTTTTGGTGTGGACTGCCCGTTATTTGATGCTCAATTGTTTGTTGGCCGCCTATTGGCCAGGTATGCATCTGGATGATCACTTGACAGCTTTTTCTAAGCAAATCCTGTTGTGGGTGACCCAGTTGATTTCACCAACGCCAGGGGCAAGTGGCTTTGCTGAGGCAGTATTGAAGTACTTCTTTGCGGGAACTTTTGTGGCGGGAATCATTTCGTCCTTGGCCCTTCTTTGGCGGGGCATGACGTACTACGCCTATCTATTGATTGGCTCCTTCGTATTCCCAAAATGGTTGGCAAAGGTGAATAAAGTCAAACCTATTCAACCAAAGTCGTAAAGACCTCTGGTGATTTTGCCTCCTTGGAATAGATGTAATAGACGGTTTTTTCAGGGAAACCTTCTGCATCCACATGCGCCATAAAATATTCAATGGCTGAGGTTTCGTCTGGAAAAAGGAGGTAGGCAATGCCATCCATCATGATGGTTCCTTTTTCAGTTGAGGAGCCTAATGCCGTGTAGCGCAGTTCCAAGGCTTTGTATTTTCCAGCTTGGGGATTTGTTGCACTGATTTTTACTTGGCTGAAGGTCAGCTTGGACGTAGAGTTTTGTCCAAAGGAAAGGCCGTTCAGGCCAAGAAAAGGCAATAAAAAAACCAACTTCTTCACGAGTAGTAGAGCTTAGGTGATTCACCTTTTTTTACGCCCTGGTCGTGTAGAAGTTGGTGGATGCCTGAATCTGCTCAGGACTTTGGGAATTTAATTCCCGAATTAGGAAGCCATTTTTACTTCAGAAGAAGCCTGTACCTGCTCGTTCGTGTAGATTTCCGTTTTCGAGAAGAAGAAGCTTGCCTCGATTTGGGCGTTTTCATCAGAATCAGCGCCATGAACGGCATTTTGCTCCAAAGATTGGGCGAACAGCTTACGGATGGTACCTGGTTCTGCATTCTCTGGATTCGTCGCGCCGATGAGTTTTCGGTAGTCCTGCACAGCGTTATCTTTTTGGAGTACGAGGGCAATGATTGGGCTCTCGGACATAAAGCTGGTTAGGTGGTCGTAAAAAGGGCGTTCCTTGTGAACCGCATAAAATTGCTTTGCCTGCTCCTTGCTAAGCCACGTTTTTTTCATGGCGACAATGGAAAATCCTGCATCCTCGATCATCTTCAAGATGGCGCCCGTATGTCCCGCTTTCACAGCGCCCGGTTTAATCATGGAAAAGGTGATGTCGTGTGCCATAGTCCTTATGGGTTTAAGGTGGAGTAAAGAGTTTCTTTTAAAAATTCCCTGCTGTTTACGGGCTTCAATATCAAAAGTTTGCCAAAAGTAACAGAGGGAGTGTGCGCCTAAACGCTTCCCTTAAGTTAGGAATCTTGCGTGAGTTTTCAACGGGAAACTTGGATGGCTTATTTTTGTGGAAGTATTGAATGAGTACCAGGTACCAAGTACCAAGTACATAGCATCCCCAAATGGGTGGGCTTGGTACTTGATACTTGGTACTTGGTACCAAAAACTCAGAGCATATGATTCGTGTAGGTATCGTTGGTGGCGCAGGTTATACAGGAGGGGAGCTTCTCCGTATTTTGGTCAACCATCCAGAAGTAGAAATTAAGTTTGTCCACAGCAACAGTAATGCGGGCAACCCAATTTATAAGGTTCACCAAGATTTGATTGGTTACACCGATCTGGTGTTCACTGACAAGCTTGACACCGATATCGACGCCTTGGTGATGTGTCTTGGCCATGGCGATGCCAAGAAATTCTTGGACGCCAATCCTGCGTTCTACGACGTGAAAATCGTTGACCTTTCCACTGATTTCCGCCACAAGCGCGAAGGAAACGACTTTGTTTACGGTCTTCCTGAATTGAACAAGGAAGCTATCAAAGGAGCGAAGCACATTGCCAACCCTGGTTGTTTTGCTACTTGTATTCAGTTAGGCATTTTGCCATTGGCGTCTGCTGGCAAAGTGAACGATGAGTTGCATGTAACAGCGGTAACTGGTTCCACTGGTGCGGGACAGAAGCCAACGGCCACTTCTCACTTCAGCTGGAGAAACAACAACATGTCTGTGTATAAGGCCTTCGAGCACCAGCACTTGCAGGAGATTGGTGAGAGCTTGGAGCAATTGCAACCAGCTGGAGACAAGGTGGTGAACTTTGTGCCTTTCCGTGGTGACTTCGCCCGTGGTATCATCGCTTCCATCTACATCGACACTGACCTTTCCTTGGAAGAGGCCCAAAAGCTCTACCAAGATTTCTATAAGGATGCGCCTTTCACTCACGTGATTGACGAAAATCCAAACGTGAAGCAGGTAGTCAACACCAATAACTGTTTGGTTTACCTCCAGAAGTTTGGCTCAAAGCTCCATGTCATCAGTATCATTGACAACTTAGCCAAGGGTGCTTCTGGCCAAGCGGTACAAAACCTTAACCTTATCTTTGGCTTGCCGGAGAATACTGGTTTGCGCTTGAAGCCGAGTGGTTTCTAAAGCAGGGTTATTGAAACGTAAAAAGGCCTGTGTTTCTTCAAGAGAAAGAAGCACAGGCCTTTTTTGAATAGCTAAGGATAACAGGATCATTGTCTGAAAAGCGCACCATCCTTCTTATCCATAAATCAAGTCCATCAAGGTACAGACATTTCCCCCGCAGAATTTTCCCAAAATGAGAACAAGGCTGGTCCCACTTCCGTAAAGGAATGGGATACCAGCCTTTTTTATGCGACTAAACGACAACCCGTTACTGCCACACCTCTGTGAGAATGCATTTGTGCTGGACCAAAGGGGTATTTTTATCGACTACTTCGCCAATAAGGAGGAGCGGCTTTTTGTGCCAAGTGATCAATTGCTGGGCAGTTCGCTAATTCAGGTTTTTGGGCCAAAGGGCGGGCAAGAAGTATTAGGCATTGTGCAACGAATTTGTACCACGGGAAAGGGTGAGAGTGTGGAATACCCAGACCGTGAGCTTGGGTTGTGGTATCGCGCTAACGGCACTTTGATGGAAAATGGGAATGTTCTGTTTTTGGTCATGGATATTACCTCGGAGCGGAAGGCCAAGCAGGCTGAGGAAGTTTTGTTGGAGTATCAGGCCAGCCAAAAGCTGTTTTTGACCGAATATTCTATCGAGCATCATGCCATGGAGGTGTATTGGGTGGCCATGGATGGGCGATTTACTTATGCCAACCAAGCGGCTTGTGAAAAGCTTTGTTACACCAAGGAGGAGTTGGCTCAGAAATACTTTTGGGAGATAGTGCCAGAGTTTTCTGAGGAACGTGCTCGACGTTTTTTTAAGCGGATGCAGGCGGGAAAAGGGCTGTTGTTGGAAACCCAGCATCGCTCCAAAAATGGGGAGATGAGGCCTGTCGAGATCTTGGTCAAGTGTATTCATTATCGAGGGGTGAACACCTTGGTGGTCAACTGCATTGACATCACCGAAAGGAAAGCGCAGGAGCGTGAACTGATGATGGCCAAGGAAAGCGCTGAGGCGATGGCTAAGGCCAAGGAGGAGTTTTTGTCCACGATGAGTCACGAGATTCGGACACCTTTGAATGGTATCATCGGACTTTCTCACCTTTTGGCAAAAGGGACGAAGAACCAAGAAAAGAATATTAAAACCCTTCAGTTTTCGGCGCAGAATCTCTTGATGTTGGTCAATGACATTCTGGATTTCAATAAGATTGAGGCGGGAAAACTGGAGCTGGAAGAAAGGCCTGTAAATTTGGAGGAGCTTGGGTGCAACCTGAATGGCGCTTTCCAATATCAAGCGCAGGAAAAAGGGTTGAACTTGTTTTATCAAGGGCCAAATGCGCTTGATTTTACGGTGCTGGCAGATTCCACTCGACTTACACAGGTGTTGACCAATCTGTTGGGCAATGCCCTGAAGTTTACCCAAAAAGGCGAAGTGTCATTGCGGATTCTAACCTTGGAGGAAACTCCCGATGCGGTAACAGTGCGGTTTGAGGTGGAAGATACGGGCATTGGCATCGCCCCTGAGCAACAAGCCTGCATTTTTGAGCGCTTCCTGCAAGCGAATAATAAGGTCTATCGTCAGTTTGGGGGCACAGGTCTTGGGCTTTCCATTTCCAAAAAACTGCTTCAACTTCAGGGCGTAGAACTTAAGCTGCGAAGTGAGTTAGATCGTGGATCCTGTTTCTATTTTACCCAAACCTTTTCGAAGGGGCCGTTCATTACCAATTTTCAGGAAGAAGGCGGTCAGGCCGATGGAGGTGAGCTCAAAGGCTTGGAAGTACTATTGGTGGAAGATAATTCTGTGAATGTCATGATGGCTGAGCAGTTTCTGGTGGATTGGGGCGTGAAGGTTTCTATGGCTTCAAATGGTCAGGAAGCTATTGAAATGATACAGCAAAAGGCCTATTCCCTTGTGTTGATGGATTTGCAGATGCCAGTCATGGGTGGGCTGGAGGCAACCCAAAAAATTCGTGAAGTGAACAAGGAGCAGCCCATTGTAGCACTTACAGCCTCGGCCACAGAGTCCGTTCGTAAGGAATGCGATGACATCGGGATGAATGGTCTGCTCACCAAGCCTTTCCATCCTGATGAACTTAAACAGACCCTCCTTAATTTTGCTTCTCCTCAACTTGTTAGGAGATAAGCGTCACCATCCCAGAAGCTCAGTCGATAGAAAGCTGTATTTTTGCACAGATTCTTACCTGTTCGTCTGTTATGAGCTTTGATCAACTAAACCTCAAAACCTCCCTTCGCAACGCCTTGGATGACTTGGGCATCCAGCAACCCACTCCTATTCAGGAAAAGGTGTTCTCCATCGGTCTTTCTGGCCAAGATGTGGTGGGCATTGCCCAGACGGGAACGGGTAAGACCTTTGCTTATCTATTGCCTTGTTTGTGCCATTGGAAATTCACCAAGGGTGCAAAACACCCTCAAATATTAGTGGTGGTGCCTACGCGTGAATTGGTGATTCAAGTAGTGGAGGCTGTTGAGCAGTTGACCAGTTTCATGAACGTGGTGGTCAAAGGCGCCTATGGTGGAGCGAACCTGCGGACACAAGGGCATGAGCTGAAGGAAAGCGGGATGGATGTGCTGGTGGCCACGCCAGGACGTTTGATGGACTTGCATGTGAACAGCTATGTCAAGCTCAAAACAGTCAAGCATCTGGTGGTGGATGAGGTCGATGAAATGCTCAATCTTGGTTTCCGACATCAGCTAAGTAGCATTTTTGAGATCCTTCCAGAGAAGCGTCAGAATCTTGCTTTCTCGGCGACAATGACTGAGGAGGTAGAGGAATTGATAGAATCCTATTTTAAGAGTCCTCAGAAGGTGGAGGCGGCTCCATCGGGTACGCCAGTAGATCAGATTGAGCAACGTATTTATTCCCTTCCAAACTTTAATACCAAGGTCAATTTCTTGAAAAAGCTCCTGCGCGAGGATAAGGAAATGTCTAAGGTGTTAGTGTTTGCCGCCAACAAGAAAATGGCAGATTTGCTGCATAGCCGTTTGGAAGAGTTTTTTGGGGAGGAATTGGCCATTGTCCATTCCAACAAATCACAGAATTACCGTTTTGAGGCCGTAAGGTCGTTTTCCTCGGGTGAAGCCAGAGTGCTTATCGCTACGGATTTGGTAGCGCGTGGATTGGATATTTCAGGAGTGAGTCATGTTGTCAATTTTGATTTGCCCGAGCAGCCAGAGAGTTATATCCACCGCATTGGCCGAACAGGACGTGCCGATGAGAAGGGTGTGGCGTTGACCTTGGTGGGAGAGAAGGAGGCTGCTGAATGGAAAGCGATTGAGGAGCTGATGAAAACCTCCTTGGCCTTTGATGAGCTACCTGAGGATTTGGAGTTATCCACACGATTGGAGGAGTTTGAGCAGGAAAAAGTGCACATGAAACATGTGTTCATCAAACCCCAAAAACGGGAGGATGCGGGAGAGGCTTTCCATGAGAAAAAGGCCAAAAACCAGAAAGTCAATAAGAAGCTTCGTCGTGCCGAGGAGCTCAAGCTGAAATACAAAAAGCCAAAGACGAGGGGGCAGAAGCGAAAGAAGTGATTTCCCGTTCCTTAAAACGGAAAAATATAGTGTCCTTTCGTAAAATCACCCTGATTGACGTAAGCCAATGATAAGCCCTAGGCTAATTAGTTGGTTTGTCAATGAAATTCCTGTTGTCCTGTTTGCTGTTCAATGCCTTTGTTGTTGAGCTGATTGCTCAAGACAGTTTGAGTAGCAGTTTTTTCAAACAGCGGGACTTTGGCAAATATATTATTGCCGATCATTATGCTCCCATTGTAAAGGTTGATGTAGGCATCATCTATTATTTTGAGGAGTACGATGTCAGTAGCAAAAGCAGGGGTATTGTGGTGGATTGCGAACCTACGCTTGGTGCGGAAATCCCCATATATTATCGAAGAAATAGGAACTGGCGCTATTCCTTTTCTATACCGATATCCTTCTCCACTTGGTTTGACTTTACGGAGTCAAGAGCGGCTCCCATCTTGGATACAGACTTTCGGTTTTCGGCAGTTGAGTTCAACTATAACCTTCGATTAAATAGCCACACTTTTCGGAATATTGGCCTCAAGGTGCTGCCATTTTTCCACGAAAGTACTCATCTGGGCGATGAATTGACCTTGGTACGGGCGCTTGATTCAATTCCTACCACCCGCATCAATGTTTCCTATGAGTGTTTTGAACTCTCTTTTTTGCTCAATGACCCCTTTGATGAGCTAAAACGAAACCACTCGTTTAAGTTGGGGGCAAAATTCCTTTTTCGACCGAACAAGGGGTGGTATAACTCAGATCCTCTAGAGTCTGATACTACGGTCATTGACCCCTCTGATAAATGGATTGAACCTTATTTTCAATACCAGTTTCAAAATCACGACGGCAAATTGTCTAATAAGCGAATGATGTTCCTGCTTTCTGCAGAGCTCAGTGCAAGGGTGAAGTTTTCCTATCCCATTTATTACAGGGATGAAAATGGGCAGTTGCAGAATTTGGAATTTGATGAGTCCTATATCCCTTGTCTGAATGTGATGGCTGGGTGGAAATTCCTAAAGTCGGATGGAAAGCTTTCCCGATTTGGAGCCTTCATGCGTCTGTATGCTGGACTGAACTACCATGGGCAGTTTCGCAATATTCCACTTTACCCTCGGGCAAGTGTGACGTTGGTGTATGAGAATTAAAAAATGCGGTGAAAAAAAGAGCCTCAAAGTGCGGACTCCAAGGCTTTTCTATGGGATAAAGGACTGTTGTTAGTCCTCTGTTTTTTCTAGTTGAATGGATATGTAATATACCTTGTTACCAAGGGCATCATAATCTCGCTCAATAAAGAATTGTAAGTTCTTGGGGTTCAGTTCACGCATCATTGAGTAAAATTCTTCAAAGAATTTAAAGTCGGGGCTGTCTTTGCGGGCTAAATAGTCTGAGGCAACTTTTGCTGGAAAAGCAGGGATAAATTTTGAAACCTCTGGGGCGATTTCCAGTCGTATTTTTCTGTAAGCCCCAGAACTGCCCAGTTCTTCGTGGTGGAATGTGGTGTGTGTAGCCATGTCTTGTGGTGTTATTCAGTCAAATTCTTATAGAACCCTAAGGAGAATTTGAATTCTAGCATTTTGTCAATCCAGTCTTTCTCGTTCTTGGGTGGCTTAGAAAATAAGCTTATCAGTATCACGCCTACTAAACAAAGAATGTTGAATAGGTATAGTCCTGTTAGGCTGTTGTGCATTTCGTTTATTGGCACCTGATTTTTAAAAGAGTGGTACCAAACGTAAAGAATGATGCCACACAGAATAAGGTGAATGGTGGCAAGAGATTCCTGTGGGAAACGTTTCTTAGTGTTTTCTCCCACTCTGAATTTTCCCAAACCAAAGCCTTCTAACAAGAAAATGCATCCAAGGAAAGTGGGGATGGAAAGCGCTTGCGTCAGTTTCCTTACAACCCTTATTGCTAGCCCAGTGAAAGGGAGTAATACACTTACCAATGCCAAGAGTGTTAAAAAATTAAAGAAGTGATTCATGGGTTTTGTTTTTAATATCTCCCTAGTTGATACGATATGTTTTGTTTTAGGGATTGCTTGCAATGTAGTAAAATGTTTTTCATTTTTGCAAAACATCATATCAATTAGGGAGATGTTTTAGTGGTTATGTCTGTGGAGAGAAGAATTGGAAGTATTGCGGATGTGCATACTGGTTATACCTTTCGGCAAAAGATTGAACATCAGTCGGGTGGAGGTTTTGCGGTGGTGCAGGTGAAGGACACGGCGCCTGGGGTGTTGAGGGAGGAAGGTTTGAGTTATTTGCCTCTTGATGGGATGAAAGACCGGTTTTTCTTGAAAAAAGGGGATGTGCTGTTTTTGGCCAAGGGCGCGAACAACTATGCCTTGCTGTTCTCCTCGTCGGTCAAGGCGGTGGCGGTGTCCTCTTTCTTTGTGATAAGGGGATGTGATGATGGTGTCAGTCCCGCTTATTTGAGTTGCTATATCAATTCCCAGTTGGGGCAACGGCAACTGGAAAGTGCTAAGGAGGGAACGTATGTTACCAACATCACCAAAAAAACCTTGGAGGAGATGACTATTACAATACCAAGCATGGAAGAACAAGAGAGGATTGTTCGTCTGTTTCAACTTGCAGAACGGGAAAAAGAATTAATCAGTCAGTTGGGGGTCAACCGTGAACGATTGGTCAATGCTGTTTTGAAACAGAAGCTTGATAAATAATTGAGTATTAAATCATTGAACGGATATAAAATGAGCACGACCAATAAAAGGCCATCACAAGACGATATCAACAAAGCGCTTTGGAAAGCCTGTGATACGTTTCGAGGAGCGTTTGACTCTTCAGAGTATAAGAACTACATCTTGGTGTTCATGTTCCTGAAATACCTCAGTGATGTGTGGAGGGATAAGCAAGAGGAGTACAAAAGGCAGTATGGTGACGATGCCGAGCTTATCGCCCGAAAGATGAAGAGGGAGCGTTTTGTCTTGCCCGATGACTGCACCTTTCAGTACATCTATGACAACCGCAAAAAGGACAACATTGGGGAAATCATCGACAAGGTGTTGGCCAAAATTGAAGACCAAAACCTCTCGAAGCTGGAAGGCGTGTTCCGTAACATCAGCTTTAACTCCGACAAGTTGGGACAGACCAAGGACCGGAACGACCGTCTGCAGGACCTAATCAATGATTTTGCTGACCCTGTGCTGGATTTCCGTCCTTCGGTGTTGGGCAGGAAGGAGGACCTGATTGGTCATGCCTACATGTACTTGTTGGAGCGTTTTGCCGCCGGAGCAGGAAAAAAAGGAGGTGAGTTTTTCACGCCACATGAAGTGTCGGTGCTCTTGGCCATGTTGCTGAACCCGAAGGCTGGAAGCCGAATTTGCGACCCTACCTGTGGTTCTGGTTCCCTTCTGATTACCGTTGCCGAAGAGGTGAAAGATGAGGAGGGGAAAAATTCGCATGACTATTCCCTTTATGGTCAAGACAGCAATGGCGACACTTGGGCGTTATGCAAGTTGAATATGTTCCTTCATGGAATGGATGCCGCCCAAATCGAATGGGGGCATACCATCAACAATCCTAAGCTGTTGGAAGGTGATGCCCTGATGAAGTTTGATGTAGTGGTGGCCAACCCTCCGTTTTCGCTTGATAAGTGGGGTTATGATAATGCTGAGGCCGATCGTCACAAACGATTTACCAGAGGCCTGCCACCTAAATCAAAAGGGGATTATGCCTTTATCATGCACATGATTGAGACCTGTTTGCCCACGGGCAAGGTCGGGGTGATTGTGCCCCACGGAGTCTTGTTCCGAGGAAGCTCCGAAGGGAAAATCCGCAAACAGTTGATTGACGAGAACCTGCTGGAAGCCGTGATTGGCCTGCCGTCCAACCTGTTTTTTGGCACAGGCATTCCCGCCGCCATCCTCATCTTTAACAAGGCAAAGGGCGATAACAAGGAGGTGCTGTTTATTGATGCCAGCAAGGAATACCAAGAAGGGAAAAAGCAGAACACACTCCGTGATGTTGACATGGAGAAGATTGTCAAGACCTATCAAACCTTCGAGACAGTAGACAAATACGCCTACCGCGCCAACTTGCAGGAAATCCAAGAGAATGACTACAACCTGAACATTCCTCGCTATGTCGATACCTTCGAAGAGGAAGAGGAGGTGGACATCCCTGCTGTGCAGGCCGAGATTGTCCAATTGGAGCAGGAACTCGCTGAGGTGCGGGCGGAGATGGACGCTTATTTGAAAGAATTGGGGTTTTAAGCAGTTGGATGAGAAATGAAGAAGACGGAATTCTTAATCTATCAGACGCCTGACGGCGATACGAGGATTGATGCTCGTTTGGAAAATGAAACCCTTTGGCTCACACAGTTCCAATTGGCAGAGCTATTCCAAACCACCAAGCAGAACATTAGCCTACACCTCAAAAACATTTTTGAAGAGGGAGAGCTGGATGAATATTCAGTTGTCAAGGAATACTTGACAACTGCTTCCGATGGTAAACAATACCGGACCTACCATTACAATCTGGATGCGATTATTTCAGTGGGCTACCGTGTGAAATCGCACGTAGCCACAAGGTTCCGGATGTGGGCCACCCAACAGTTGAGGGAATACATCATCAAGGGCTTTGTCATGGATGATGAGCGTTTGAAGGAGGCAAGGAACAGCTATTTTGATGAGTTGCTCCAGCGCATACGCGACATTCGCAGTTCCGAAAAAGTCTTCTACAGAAAAGTGTGTGACATTTTTGCCACCAGTATCGACTATGATGGGAATACAGAGCTGAGCAAGAACTTTTTTGCATCAGTACAGAACAAATTTCATTGGGCCATTCATGGCGAAACTGCTGCTGAAACGGTTTATCGAAGAGCGGATGCCCAAAAGCCCAATATGGGGTTGACCAACTGGCCGGGCAATTCCATAAAGAAAAATGATATACAGGTTGCCAAGAATTACCTCAAGCAAGAGGAACTTGACCAGCTCAACCGTATTGTGAACCAGTTTTTGGAATTTGCCGAGTTGCAAGCCATGAGGCGGTCTCCCATGTATATGAAAGACTGGAACAGCAAGATTACAGCCTTTTTGACGCTCAACGATAGGGAAATTCTGGAGCATAGAGGGGAAGTCAGTGCTAACCAAGCTAAACAGCATGCATTGAGAGAGTATGAGAACTGGAAAAGTCAGATTGACGCTGGAGTAGAGGATGAATGGGACAAGGCGGTCAAAAAATTGAATAAAAAGCCTTAATCCACAAAGTTGTTTTCTTGGGTTAAACATCACCTCGTGGAAGTCCACGAAGTGATCAGTTGCCCACAATGCCCTGCGTAGCGACGCTTTGAAAGCGTCGGAACCAATCCACCAAAGGTGGATTGCTCTTGCGAATCTATTGGTTTACAGGAAGCAAAAACAAATAACCATGATCAATAGAGCCGTTTTAATGGTCATTCCCAAGCGTCCTTTCTTCGAATGGGAGAAAAGCGTCTTCCCTGACCTGCCTTCCATAGAGGAGGGATTGGATGATTACAACGCCTATCTGCTCAAGGACAACATCTTACCCGATGAGCTGAAAAGTGGATTGAAAAACCAATGGCAATGGATTTTTGAGAACGAACTCCGTGGCATTTGTGAGGACGAAGCTACTTGGCCCAAAAACCGCAGTTGGAAACTCTTTAATGAATGGTTTGAACTGAAGTTCAGCTCCATTGTGCTTGATCTTGTGAACGGACCAATCCGAAAAGAAAACATTGAATAAACCGCCTGATTACATCCCCATTATGCCTGCCAATACCATGAATACAAAGGAAAATATACCACAACAAAATCCCCAAAATATGCCCGCCAATGCCAAGGGAAGAAAAGGCTATAAAATGACTAAGCTGGGGTGGATTCCGGAGGAGTGGGATGTTGAGTGTTTAGCTGGGTTATCTTGTTTGAATCCCAGAAAAGAAAAGTTTGAAGGGAAGGTGTCATTTGTGCCAATGGAAGACATAACTGAAGATGGTTTGTGGGTAAATAATGATAGGTTAATAGAATTTAGTGATGGAAAAGGTTATACGTATTTTGAAAACAATGATGTTTTAGTTGCGAAAATTACTCCATGTTTTGAGAATGGTAAAGGGGCTTTAGTAAATGGTTTAGAGAATGGTAGGGGGTTTGGTAGTACGGAGTTTCATGTTATTAGAGTCTTTAGTGATTGTTTGGATCCGCAATTTGTGTTTTATCACACAAGGACGAATAGGTTTTTGAAGAAAGGAGAGTTGAACATGACTGGTAGTGCTGGTCATAAACGAATTTCATTAGATTTTATAAAGAAATATCAAATCCCTCTCCCGCCTCTCCCCGAACAAAAGAAAATCGCCAAAATATTAAGCACATGGGATAAAGCCATCGAGCGATTGGAGCAACTTATTGAGCAAAAACAGAAACTCAAAAAAGGCTTGATGCAACAGTTGCTTACAGGGAAAAAGCGTTTTGATAGGTTTGAGGGAGAGTGGAAGGAAGTGAGGTTGGGGGAGATAGGGCAAGTATTGAATGGTTTAACTTATACACCTGATGATGTCCAAGGAGAAGGGACATTAGTCCTTAGGTCTTCAAATGTTCAAAACGGAAGGTTGGCATTTGAAGACAACGTCTTTGTAGATTCAACATGTCTTAAATATAATCCCGTTAAAAGGGGAGATATTCTGATATGTGTACGAAATGGTAGCAAAAATCTTATTGGTAAAAATGCAATGATAGATAAGGCAACAGAAGGAGTGGCCTTTGGTGCCTTTATGGCTATTTATAGGAGTAAATACAATCCTTTTTTATTTCAAATATTCAGTTCGGAGTTATTCAAGAGAGAAGTGCATAAAAACCTTGGTGCAACAATCAATTCAATTAACGGAAGTGATTTAAAGAAATTCAAAATGCCGTTTCCTTCAATTGAAGAACAGCAAAAAATAGCATCTGTTCTCTCTGGAGCAGACCAAGAAATAGAAAGTTTGCAAAACCAACTCAAAAAGCTACAAGAACAGAAAAAAGGCTTGATGCAAAAGCTTTTAACAGGAGCGATCAGGGTAACGATCTAAAAAACGCAAAGCTCGAAACACATCTAAGGTGCGCCGAGCTTCGAAACAAAGACTTCCGAACGGTAAGTTCTGCATGGCAAAAATACGAGGGACTTTTTGAAACATGAACGATTACGCTGAAATCCAAGACTCCCAACTCCCCGCTCTTAACCTTTTAAGAAAGCTTGGCTTTGTTTACCTCACTTCCGAGGAGGCAAAAGCGCAACGCCAAGGCATTTTGTCCAATGTGTTGCTCGAAGGCATCTTGGCCGAGCAGTTGGCCAAGTTCAACCATTTTGAGTACAAGGGCGAGCACTATCCTTTTTCACAATCCTCGATTCAGAGCGCCATCAGCGCGCTCAAGAGCGTTCCGGATGACGGCTTGGTAAAGACCAACGAACACATTTACGACCTGCTGACGCTCGGCAAAAGTTTCAATGAAACCATTGCCGGAGACCGTAAGGCCTACACCCTCCGCTATATCGATTGGCAAAACATCGAGAACAACGCCTTTCACGTTACGGAGGAGTTTCTGGTGGAAGGGACCAAGGAAAAACGCCGTCCGGACCTTGTGCTGTTCGTCAATGGAATCCCCTTTGTGGTGATTGAGAACAAGCGCAGGGACAAGAACAAATCCATCGAACAGGCGATTAACCAAAGCATCCGCAACCAGCGCAAGGAGGAAGGCATTCCCAAGCTTTATCACTTTGCCCAACTCCTGTTGGCCGTACACCCCAACGAGGTGCGCTACGGCGCTACGGGAACGCCTCCCAAGTTTTGGTCGGTCTGGAAGGAGGACAACGAGCAACAAACGGCCAAACTCATTGCTTCAAAAACAAAAGAGCTTCCTGCCGAAAACCGTTTGCCCACCGAGCAGGACCGCTCCTTGGTGGCGCTTTGTCGACCCGAAAGGTTGATGGAGTTGGCCTACAAATTCATCGTGTTCGATGGGCCGGTGAAAAAGCTGGCGCGCTACCAACAATATTTCGCGGTGAAATCCACCATCGAGCGCATCATCAAGACCAACAAGGAAGGCCAGCGGGAGGGCGGAGTCATTTGGCACACACAAGGCTCGGGCAAGTCCCTGACCATGGTTATGCTCTCCAAGTCCATCAGTTTGGAACCTTCCATCGAAAACCCGAGGGTAGTGGTGGTCACCGATAGGATTAACCTTGACAAACAGATTTACGGCACCTTCAAAAACTGCGGTAAAAAGGCCCTGAAAGCCAAGTCGGGCAATGACCTTATCGACCTGCTAAAGGACAAGGGCAATGAGATCATTACGGCCATCATCGACAAGTTCCAAACGGCCTCTAAACGTAAGGATTTCAAGGACGATTCTGCGAATCTGTTTGTTTTGGTGGACGAGAGCCACCGGAGCCAATACGGCTCGGCCAACGTTCAGATGCGCCGTATCCTGCCGAAGGCTTGCTACATCGGCTTTACGGGTACGCCCCTGATGAAGAAGGAAAAGAGCACGGCCAGAAAATTTGGTGGCTTTATCCATAAATACACCATCGACGAGGCCGTGCAGGACGGCGCCGTATTGCCTTTGCTCTACGAGGGCAGGTCGGCAAAGCTTACCGTCAACAAAAAACAGATTGACAAGGGCTGGGAGCGTATGTCTGCCCACCTGTCCAAGGAGGCGCAACGGGACCTGAAGAAGAAGTTTGCCAGCATTTCCAAGATCTACGAATCGGAGCAGGTGGTGGAGGAAATTGCCTATGACATCACCAAGCATTTCTGCGAAAACTGGAAGGGCACGGATGCCAAGGCGCAGTTGGCCGTTCCCAAGATTGATACGGCCATCCGTTACCAAAAGTATTTTGAGTCGCAAACGGACCCAAAGCTCAGGATCAACACACGGGTGGTTTTCACTCCGCCCGATAGCCGTTCTTCCTACGATGAAATCTGGCAGGAATCATCCGATGAGGCCCAATTGTATTGGAAAGGATTGATGGAGCAATTCCAAGGACAGGAGACCTATGAAAATTGGGTGGTTGAGAAGTTCAAGGAAAAAACGGACGAAGTAGAGTTGATTATCGTTGTGAGCAAATTGCTCACTGGCTTTGACGCTCCGAACAATACCGTTTTGTATTTGGCCAAGCCATTGGCCGAACACAATCTGTTGCAGGCCATTGCCCGTGTCAACAGGTTGTATGAAGGAAAGGACAACGGCTACATTGTCGATTATGTTGGCGTGTTGGGAAAGCTCGATGAAGCCCTGACCCAGTATTCGGCTTTGGAGGGTTTTGACGAGGAGGACCTGAGAGGAACGGTTGTCGATATTCGGGAGGAGGTACGAAAGGTGCCCGCTCGCTTGGCAGACATCTGGGACATCTTCAAGACGGTGCAAAACAAGCGGGACCTTGAGGCGCTCGAAAGGCATTTGTCGCCCAAAGACATTCGGGATGCGTTTTATGCCAAGTTGTCCAACTATGCCAAGACCTTGCAAGTCGCCCTTTCATCGGACGAGTGCTACGAGGAGTTCACCGCCAAGCAGATAGACGAATTCAAGGCAGAGCTTCGCTTCTTTACCAAGATGAAGGCCTCTGTTCAGCAACGTTACGCCGAGGTGGTGAGCTACAAGGAATATGAGCCAAGGGTTCGGAAGCTGTTGGATACCCACATTCAGGCCGATTATGTGGAGCAGGTCGTTGGTGAGGTAAACATCTTTGATCAGAACATGGTGAATGAAGCCTTGGAAAGTTATGGGAAAACTCCTGCCTCCAAGGCCGACCTTATCGCCCACCAGATGAAAAAGGTGATTACCGAGAACATGGACAAGGACGAGGCGTTCTACAAGAAGTTCTCGGAGCTAATCGAGGAGACCATCAAGGCTTTTCAGGAAGGGCGGATTGACGAGGCTGAATATTTGGACACGATTCTCAATACCCGAAAAGATTTGCAGAACGGTTACCAAGAGGGCATTCCTGAGGCCGTTCAGGATAACGAAAAGGCGCGGGCATTTTTTGGAGCAGTCAAGGAAGTGTTGGTGGAAACCCATGGCAAAGAGGCCGTGGAGAAGCAGAACAAGTTATTGGCGATAGCGGGTATCGGCATCTTGGAGATCGTTGAGCGATTGATTATCAGGGACTGGAAGAAAAATCTGGACGTGCAAAAGCAGATGGAGAACGAGATCGAGGATTTTTTGATCGACCATCGTTCTGATTTGGGCTTGGAAATCACTTTCGATGAAATCGATTTGATTCTGACAAAGTGTTTGAAAGTGGCGAAAAACAATTTCTGATGGAACGGTCGGTGCAGTACGGAACGACAAGTATAGATTTCACTGTCGAGTGGAGGCGACGCAAGACCTTGGCACTGGAGGTGCATCCCAATATGTGTGTGCATGTCATTGCACCCAATGATACGTCCATCGAAGAAATAGAGAAAAGGGTGTTGAAGCGGGCCTCATGGGTGGTCAAGCAACAAGCCTATTTTGACCAATTCCTTCCTCGCACACCAAAGCGAGAATATGTGTCCGGCGAAACCCACTTGTATTTGGGTAAGAAATACGTTTTAAAGATTCGTGAAGCCCAAAAAGAAAGCGTAAAGCTCAAGGGAGGGGAGCTGTTCGTCTTTTGCAAAAAACCAGATTCAGCAACACGCGTACGGAATTTATTGAGTGGTTGGTATCGCACCCATTGTGAACAACGTTTTGAAAAGGCTTTTGAGTCGGGCTACCAAAAGGTGCAGACCCGAGTGAAAGAAAAACCTGTCTATTCCATCAAGCGGATGAAGAACCGTTGGGGGAGCTGTACTCCTAAAGGGCAAATCATTTTAAATCCGGAGTTGATTCGGGTGCCTTCCAAATGTCTGGAATATGTCATTGTCCATGAGCTTTGTCACCTGCTTCAGCCAAATCACGGCCCCGATTTTTTTAGGCTCTTGGAAGGGTGTCTTCCTGATTGGAAACGATGGAAGGATAAGCTGGAGCTGAGTTTGGTGTAGCAAAGAGGTTTTTAGGGGGGATAAAAAATGCGTTGAAAAAAGAAAAGCCTCTCAGCCTTTCTCTGAAAGGCTTTTGTAGAGCAGGAACTGGACTCGAAGCATTGTCCGCTATCTGGCGGATACGAGCTCGACGATCTCCCAAATTATTAGTCTTAAAGGAGAAAAGATTCCAAAGAAAAAGCCTCTTCAGAATTAACTGAAGAGGCTTTCGTAGTAGCGGGAACTGGACTCGAACCAGTGACCTTCGGGTTATGAGCCCGACGAGCTACCAACTGCTCCATCCCGCGATTTGTGATACAAAGGTAACGGGAATTTTACCGTTACAAAAGAATTAATGATTAAACTTTCCTAGTGTGTCCTTGAAAAAGAAAAAGCCTTGAAGAATGTTCTCCAAGGCTTCGTAGTAGCGGGAACTGGACTCGAACCAGTGTCCGCCAGCTGGCGGATACGAGCCCGACGAGCTACCAACTGCTCTACATTTCTGTTGGGCCTAATTGCTATTGGCAATGATGCTTCTGATTTGCTCTCTTCCTTTAGCTGTTTTTAATTGCTTTTCCCTTTTCAAGGCCTCTCCTTTAGAATTGAACTGCTCCGTGTGAACAAGAATCCACGGCCTATATTTAATTGTCCATCCTTTTTGAGCAAGTGTGTTATGTGAGAGTAGCCTTTGTTGTAAGTTTGATGTGTATCCGATGTAGATTTTGTTGTGTTCAGGGGAGTGTAGGGCGTAAACAGTAAACATGGATTAATAAAAAATGAGTTGAAAAAATAAAAGCCTCTCAGATTTCTCTGAAAGGCTTTAGTAGTAGCGGGAACTGGACTCGAAGCATTGTCCGCCAGCTGGCGGATATGAACCTGACGAGCTACCAAATTATTAGCCTTAAAGGAGAAAAAATCCAATAAAAAAGCCTTGAAGAATATTCTCCAAGGCTTCTTGTAGTAGCGGGAACTGGACTCGAACCAGTGACCTTCGGGTTATGAGCCCGACGAGCTACCAACTGCTCCATCCCGCGATTTGTGATACAAAGGTAAGGGCATTTTCGGCTTCTACAAAGCCTGATGTGCCTTTTTTTATGTTTTTGTCAACTTTTAGGCCTCTTTGAGAATGGTGTCAAAGAACATGCATTCCTCTCCAAAAAGCGCAGCAAGCTCAGTACTAAGGTGTTGGCGTTGTTGTTTTCGGAATTTATCGAGTTCCACTATGCTTTCAAACGTAAATTGGCAGCAATAGGTTTGAGGCTGTCCCACACCATCGGCTAAAAGTTTAAGTAAAATGTGTTTTTGGAAAGATACTTGCCCTAATAATGATGGAAGATAGGTTTCCTTGCACCATGAAACCCAATCGTCTTGGATTTTGGAATCGAGGGCAAAACTGATGTTATAAATGAACATAGAAATAAATTAGCTGGCTGGAACGAAGAGTGGCAAGGTAACCTTTTGTGGCGGTTGTCAGTAAATAACTAACGGGGTGGGGAGATAGTTCTTTTTTACCTCTGGACCTAAACTGTGTATGCCATGCGGAAAACTTTACTTGCTATACTGATGGTGTCGTTCTCCACGATGCTTTGGGCACAAACGACTCGCCTCCACCGTGTCCGTTCACGTTTTTTTCAAGCGACCAAGAGTGAAGCTGTCTTGAACGAAGTGGCGAAGGTATTAAATGAGGAAGATAATAGTCAAGATGCAGTCTTGATGGCTTATGCCGGAGCGGTGGAAGCCATCCGCGCCAAATTTGTGTGGAGCCCTTATGGTAAGCTTCATCACTTGAAGAAAGGCCTAAAGCAAATTGACAAAGCCTTGGTTCTCGCTCCTGAAGCCATTGAGATTCGCTTCCTTCGCTTCTTGGTTGAGCACCATATTCCTTCCATGGCTGGCGTTGATACCCACTTAGATCAGGACAAGGCATTCATTATGGACAACCTTGATCAAATGGGGGAAGCTGGCTTGGAGAAGGATTTTGCAACCAACCTGCTTGATTTCCTTGAGAAAACAGGCCGATACACCTCTGCTGAGATTGCCCAGATTCGGGTGGCTACTTTCGGGAATAGCGATATGATTCGCGTAGCCCGAACGCGCTAATCCTACAGCAGGGTAAGTAATAGAAAAGCCTCGGAAAATTTTCCGAGGCTTTTCTATTTTCAGTGGATTAGAAATCCAATTCGATTTGGTCCTGAAGCAAGACCTCAAATTCTTGACGTTTGCGAATCAGATGTGGTTTTCCATCCATTACCAACACCTCAGCAGGTTTAAGCCTTGAGTTGAAGTTGGAGCTCATCTCAATGGCGTAGGCGCCCGCATTGTAGAAGCAGAGGGTGTCTCCTTCTTTGGTTTCTGCAATCTCGCGTTCAGTGGCAAAGGTGTCTGTCTCGCAGATATAGCCTACCACATTGTAAATTTTCTTTGGCCCCTCAGGGTTAGAAACGTTAGCAATGTGGTGGAAAGAGTCGTAGAACATCGGACGAATCAGGTGGTTGAAACCTGAATCCACAGCGATGAACTGACAAGCTGGAGTGGACTTGATCAAATTGGTCTTTACCAAGAAATGCCCAGACTCACTTACCATGTATTTGCCTGGCTCAAACCAGATTTCAAGCTCACGACCGAAATCTTGGTAGAACGCATTAACAGCACCGGTCAATTTTTCTCCCAATTCGGGAATGTTGGTTACCACGTCTCCTTCTTTGTAGGCGACTTTGAATCCACTTCCGAAGTCCAAGAACTTCAAGTTTGGGAAGTGCTTGGCCATGTCGAACAACACTTTGGCTGCTTTGAGGAATACGTCAGCGTCCAAGATGTCTGATCCAGTGTGGATGTGAAGGCCTACGATATGGAGGTCGTATTTGCGGACAACTTCCAATACCTCTTCAAACTGAAGGTAGGAGATACCGAATTTTGAACCCACGTGCCCCACTTGGATTTTGGCGTTGCCACCAGCTTGGATGTGTGGGTTGATGCGGATGCAAACAGGTTGGTTCTCACCGTATTTTTCGCCCACCTTTTTTAGATAGGGGATGTTGTCGATGTTCAGGTTCACACCAAGTTCGATGGCCTGCTCGATTTCCTCGAAGCTGACACCGTTTGGCGTGAAGATGATGTCTTTTGGGTCGAACCCAGCCTTGAGGCCAAGTTTGATTTCATTGATGCACACGCAATCTAGTCCAGAACCTTCCTTTTGGAGAAGCTTGAGGATGTTGATGTTAGAAAGTGCTTTGGTGGCGTATTTCAACTTGGAGTTGAAGCCGGAAAAGGCATCTTTCAGTTTGTGATATTGACCACGGATGGTCTCGGCGTCGTAAACATAAAGAGGGGTGCCGAACTCCTCGGCAAGGCTCTGAAGGGAGAGGCCTTGAATCTCCAATGCGTGTGTCGTGGACATGATGTACAATGATAAAGCCCAAATTCGGGGCAAATATAGCTAAGTGAGGGATGGGGGAGGCATTGAATTGAGCTTAATTTTATCACGCTATTCTATTGAAGGACGCTGAAAAATATAGATTCATCAGCTTGGTAGCTACTACCATAATCTATGGAGCAGTGGTGGTGCCCATTACTTTGTTGGTGTTTCAGAAAAGTCCAGATAAGGGGATTTTCTTTATTGTATGCATTGTCAGCGGCTTAAGCTTGTTGATTGCTAATTTGGCCATGTTCCCGGTTAGAATGGTCTGGAGAGTATTTTGGGGTGTGGTGGCCATTCATTTGGCGGTGATATTGATTTGCCTGTTATAAAGAAAGGGGAGCATTTAGACCTGACAGGTTTCCAAAACCGGTCAGGTCTAAATGCTCCCCTTAGTTGCTAAGAGAGTGGCTGTGTTTAGAAGAACTCCCTAATTTTTTCAAAGAACCCTTTATCCTTCTTGCTTGGGTTCGGAGTGAAATTCTCTGATTCCCGAAGGGCTTCAAGGGTTTTACGCTCTTTGTCAGTCAATTTCTTTGGTGTCCAAACGTTCACGTGGACAAGCTGGTCGCCTTGGCCATAGCCGTTGATATCGCGGATACCTTTTCCTCGTAGGCGAAGGATTTTTCCGCTTTGGGTGCCTGGCTCGATTTTGATGCGTGCCTTGCCAGTGATGGTTGGTACTTCCACATCGCAACCAAGGGCAGCATCCACAAAGCTGATGTAAAGTTCGTGGACAACGTTGTTTCCTTCACGCTTGAGCTGCTCGTCCTCGAGGGCGACAATGGCGATAAGCAAGTCTCCAGGAACACCGCCCCCAGGAGGGTAGTGGCCTTTGCCGCTCATGCGGAGCTCCATGCCTTCATCAACACCGGCTGGTACTTGGATGGAGATGATATCCTCCTCGAGAACAACGCCGTCACCATGACAGCTATCGCAACGCTCTTGGATGATTTGGCCTGTTCCCTTACAGGTAGGACAGGTGCTGGCCGATACCATTTGGCCGAGCATGGTGTTCACCACTTTCTTGACTTGTCCAGCTCCTTGACAAGTGGAGCAGGTGGACATGGCGGTTCCGTTCTTTGAACCGTTACCACCACAAGAAGTACAGGAAACGTTGCGCTTGATTTTGATTTTCTTCTCAACGCCACCCGCCATTTCCTGGAGGGTCAGCTTGAGTTTGATGCGTAGGTCTGTGCCTCGACGAACGCGCTGGCCACGGCCTCCACCGCCGCCACCTCCGAAGAAGTCACCAAATGGATTGTGTCCACCAAAGATGTCACCGAACTGGGAGAAGATGTCCTCCATGTTCATGTGGCCGCCTCCACCGCCAAATCCGCCGCGCATGCCATCATGACCGAAACGGTCGTACTGCGCACGTTTCTGCTCGTCGTTCAAAACCTCGTAGGCCTCTGCGGCTTCCTTGAAGTTCTCTTCGGCTTCCTTGTCGCCAGGGTTGCGGTCGGGGTGAAATTTCAGGGCTACTTTTCGGTAAGCCTTTTTAATTTCCGCCGCTGAAGCGTCCTTGGAAACACCTAATATCTCGTAGTAATCTCTTTTTGCCATGGGAAATAGAGTACCATGTATCAAGTACTAAGTACCAAGTACAGAGCCTCCTGTTTTGAAAACTTTGTACTCTCTACTTGGTACTTGGTACTTGGTACTATAGTTCGAATAATCGATTTATGCGCCAACCACTACTTTTGAGTAGCGGATAACTTTTTCGCCGAGCATATAGCCTTGCTCCACTTGGTCGATGACCTTGCCTTTCATGTCCTCGCTCGGGGCAGGGAATTGAGTGACAGCCTCGTGGAATTCAGTGTCGAATTCTTTGCCCTTGGCGTCCTCGATAGGCTTGAGGCCTTTGGCGGCCAATGTTTTCTGGAACTTGTCTTGGATGAGGGAGATGCCTTCCTTCACTGGTTCCACCTCAGTGGCGTCCTCAAAGGATTTCATGGCGCGATCAAAGTCGTCCAATACAGGAATAAGTTCCTTCATCAAACCCTCAGAAGCAGTGCTGATCAGGTCGATTTTCTCTTTGGCGGTACGACGGCGGAAGTTCTCAAACTCAGAGTAGAGACGGATGAACTTGTCCTTTTGCTCGGCCAATTCCCTTGAAAGCTTTTCTGTTTCAGAAAGCTCTTCCTCAGGTTGTTCCTCCTTTTCTTCGCTTTGTCCTTCGATGTCGCCTTCCAATTCAGGATGCTCCTCGTCCAAGGCTTTTGTTTCTTCGTTTTCTACCGCCTCGTTCTTCAATTCCTCTTGGTTCAAGTCTTTATCTTCAGCCATGTTGCTATGGTTGTATTATGTACAATGTATTATGTACAATGAATGGTGTGTAATGAGTTATGAGGTTCATAATACATTGTACACGATACATTGTACATCAGTCGCTCCTCAACAAGCAGACCACCAGCCAATTCCTGTCAAACTCTCTTGTTTTGGCAAAATGGCTGTGGCATGAACTGCCAATTATTCAGCTTCCTCGTTGATTAACTGCCAAAGTTTGTCTTTCAGTTCCTGAATGCCGGATTGCGTGACAGAAGAAATGTAGAGCCAAGGAATGTCCGCTGGGATTTCTGACTTTAATTCTTCCTTGAGTTCATCATCCAGCATGTCGGCCTTGGAGATGGCCAACAGACGATTCTTGTCGAGCAATTCAGGGTTGTGAGTGCGCAGCTCGTTGAGCAGGATTTCGTAATCCTTGGCAATGTTGTCGGAATCGGCAGGGATGAGGAATAGCAGGATGGAGTTCCTTTCGATATGACGCAGGAAGCGCGTTCCAAGGCCTTTACCCTGTGAGGCGCCCTCGATGATTCCTGGGATGTCGGCCATCACGAAAGAGCGATGGTCGCGGTAGGATACTACCCCAAGGTTTGGTACCAAGGTGGTGAAAGGATAGTCGGCGATTTCCGGTGTGGCGGCTGAAACACTTGACAACAAGGTGGATTTACCCGCATTTGGGAAGCCCACCAAACCTACGTCGGCCAATACCTTCAGTTCCAAAATCACCCAGCCGTCGATGGCTTCACCGCCTGGCTGTGCGTATTGTGGAATTTGGTTTGTTGGTGAACGGAAATGCCAGTTACCCAATCCGCCACGTCCGCCTGGCATTAAGATTTCCATTTGGCCGTCCTCGGTGATTTCCATGATTTTCTCGCCGGTTTCGGCATCACGGGCCACCGTGCCCAATGGCACATCCAAAATGATGTCCTTTCCTTCGCGCCCTGACTTTTTGCCCGAGCCACCGCCTTGGCCTTTTTCAGCTTTGTGGTGACGGTTGTATTTCAGGTGGAGCAGTGTCCAGTGCTGGGCGTTGCCATGCAGGATGATATGACCACCACGTCCGCCATCACCGCCGTCTGGTCCGCCTTTGGCCACACTTTTTTCACGGTGGAAGTGAACCATGCCTGGTCCGCCGGCACCTGATTTACAGTAAATCTTGACGTAGTCGATGAAGTTTGAGGAGGCCATGCGATGTGGGGTTCGTTAGGTTTTATTCCTAACGGTATGGAATGGATATGAATACGTCAGGTATGAAACCTGACGGTATTGAATCTGCAAAGATAGGCATAAAAAAAGCGTCCCGATTGCTCGGAACGCTTTAGAATATCGGAGGTTAAAGTCTAATGTCTAACCTCTAAAGTCTTTTAGAAAGAAGCAATCGCCTCAACAATACGACCGAAGATCTCTTCGATAGAACCAATACCGTTGATGGATTTGAACTTGCCTTGTGCGTTGTAGTAGTCGGCAACAGGCTTAGTTTCCTTGTTGTAAACAGAGATGCGGTTCTGGATGGTAGCCTCGTCTTGGTCGTCAGCACGGCCAGAAGTCTTACCGCGGTTTAACAAGCGCTTCACCAACTCCTCGTCCTCAACTTCCAAAGCAACCATGCCAGAGATGGCCGTGTTGTTGGCCACGAGCAACTTGTCCAAAGCCTCAGCTTGGGCAACAGTGCGTGGGAAGCCGTCGAAGATAAAGCCTTTGGCGTCTGGGTTTGACTTCACCTTGTTCTCGATCATGCCGATAACAACAGCGTCAGGTACCAATTCGCCTTTGTCGATGTTTTGCTTGGCTTGAAGGCCGAGGGCTGTTCCTTCCTTGATTTCTGCGCGAAGCAAGTCACCAGTGGAGAGGTGCAACAGTCCGTATTTCTCGATGATGTACTCGCTCTGAGTTCCTTTGCCGGCTCCCGGAGGGCCAAAAAGCACGATATTTTGCATTATCCTGATGTTAAGTCGTCAAAATTAAGGCGCCAAGTTAAGGCAACGGGGCGGAAGATTCAACTGTGGGGGTGATAGCGATGCCTTTAGTTACCTGGTTTGAAATAAATCAACCCCAAATCTTCTTGGATTTCATCCATGATTTCCTTCTCCATTTGAGTGATTCGAACCTTTTTTTCGGTCAAAAATGCCAATGCCGCAATTGTTGGAGTATTTTCAAAATTCAAATGGGCGAAGTCTTGTTCTTTTGCTCCAGGAATCTTCTCTTCTCCCGTTTCTTGATTGACATAAAGAGGGTCGTCTTTTCCGTCCAATGCGAGAAGTGGATAGCTTTTGTTGAACGAAATGTTTATCCATCCGACGTGTTCATTGATTGAGGTTTGAAGGCTGTATGCCTTTCCTTTAGTATCTCCTTCGCCAGCAATCATTAGTTGATTTACTTTGGTGGAGCTTTTTGGGTCAAGTGATGCTGGTTCTTTGTCTAATTCTTTGATAATGTTTTTGATTAGGGATGTGATATCTTCAGTTCTGGAGCGAAGCTCTGTTAAGTGTTGGACGGTGCTGTCAGCAACTTTTCCTGATTGTCTTAAGGAGTCGAGGTATCCTATGAAAACCCGATTTTTTTGGGAGTTCTGTTCGGCTTGGTTGTCTAGGATATTGTGGAGTTGGTCAAATCTCTCAGTTACTTCTGATTTCTTGAAAATGGGAATGAAGAGATAAAGGCAGGCAATAAATCCCAAAGGGAAGCCGATAAAGATGCCTGTAAATAGATGTCGTTTCATAGTTGTGTAAATAAAAAGCCCGAGAAAAAGATTTCTCAGGCTTATGAATCATGCACTCCGTAGGGTAGGGCCTTGCGCCCTGCCCGCATCGGGGAAACCCCAGTGACGTGCGTAGGGCGCAAGGCCCTACGTTACGGACAGCTTATGCTTTGGCGCGCTCCAACAAGTATTTTTTGAAACCTTCAAAATCAGTTCCCATTGGGAGGGCAACCTTCTCGCGCTTGTCGAGCTCGGCGAGTTTTTCTGGAAGCTCCACTTCCTTGCCGATGATTTCGCTTACCACTTCTTGGAACTTGGCAGGGTGGGCGGTGGACAAGAATACGCCGTTGGCTTGTGAGCCAGTTTCCTTGAAGTAATCGCGGAGACCAAGGTAGGCCACGGCAGTGTGTGGGCACATGAGGTAGCCTTCTTTTTCGTAGACCTCCTTGATGGCCACTTTTGTTTCCTCGTCGGTGTAGCGTGTGCCGAGCACCTGCTCTGTCACTTTGCTGTACTCTTCGCCGTTGAGGGCGAGGAAACGTGGGAAGTTGGACGGGTTGCCCACGTCCATGGCGTTGGAGATGGTGGCGATGGATGGCTTTGGATTGAACTCACCTGTTTCGAGGTAGGCAGGAACAATGTCGTTGGCGTTGGTGGCCACCACGAATTTCTCAACAGGCATGCCCATGTTGCGGACAATCATGCCACCGCAGATGTTACCGAAGTTTCCGCTTGGTACGCAGAATACGATTGGCTTGCCCTCTTTTTTGAGTTGGGCGTAGGTCCACGCGTAGTAGAATGATTGTGGCACCAATCGGGCGATGTTGATGGAGTTGGCGGAGCTGAGGTTCATGGCCTCGTTGAGCTCCTTGTCCAAGAATGCCTGTTTCACCAAGGCTTGGCAGTCGTCGAACACGCCGTCGATTTCGAGGGCGGTGATGTTCTGGCCAAGAGTAGTCAATTGCTTCTCTTGGTTCGGAGACACTTTTCCACTTGGATAAAGGATGGTGACGCTGATGTTGTCGGCGCCAAGGAAACCTTGGGCAACGGCGCTACCAGTGTCGCCAGAAGTGGCTACCAAGATGTTGATTTCGCGTCCTTCCTTTTTAAGGAAGTAGGACATGATGCGCGACATGAAGCGTGCGCCAAAATCCTTGAAGGCCAATGATGGGCCGTGGAAAAGCTCCAAGCAGTAGTATTGCTCTTTTACCTTGACGGCTGGCGCCTCAAAGTTTACCGCGTCGTCAATGATTTCCTTGAGGTCAGCCGATGGGATTTCATCGCCAATCAAAGCCTCGGCAATGGCGAAGGCAACTTCTTGGAAAGTTTTTTCCTCGATGCTGTCCCAGAATGATTGTGGGAGCTGAGGGATTTCGGTTGGCATATACAGCCCGTTGTCGGCTGGCAATCCTTTGAAAACAGCCTCCTCGAAGGAGACGTTTGGCACGCTATGTTTAGTGGAGTAGAGT
Source organism: Bacteroidia bacterium (assembly GCA_030431525.1). Taxonomy (GTDB): domain Bacteria; phylum Bacteroidota; class Bacteroidia; order Cytophagales; family JAAEPT01; genus JAUIJC01. The sequence continues at coordinate 107,797 of JAUIJC010000013.1, forward strand.
TGCATGGAGTCAATGGTTTAGACGTTAGACGTTAGACATTAGACCTTAGCAACTGCATGGGAGAGCTAATGTCTAAATTCTAATGTCTAATCTCTTTGCGGTGCAAAGATAAGCAGGTTGCGGAAACTGTGTGGTATGGAGGGCTTGGGCTTGGCAATAATGACTTTTGTTAGTTTTTGATGACAAGAATCATCAACCTTGCTGAAATCAACTCCGTTAACAAAAAGACAGGTGTCCATAATTGTATAAGTGTGTGCGGTTAAATCTTCCTCTATTCCAACGTACGAGCAAATCTCTTCTCCTTTCGTTTTTTCTGGTTTTGGGGGTGGTGGAGGCTTTTGCCCAAGAAAACGAGTCTGCTCCTCGTGTTGGATTGTTCACGCCTAAACCCAATTATTTTACCTCAAAAACCCGATTGCCCATCCTGAACGGAACGCGCTTCGGGAATGAGCCGGGGGATAGGATCTCGAATGACCTGAGTATCCAGTTGATGCTTCCCGTGCGTTTCAAGCATTTTGACCTCCTGACTCGGACCGTGTTTCAGGTGCTTGATCGGCCCATTGGGTTAGAAAACCGGAAGTTTGGATTGGGGGATACAAACCCTCAGTTCATGTTTACCACCAAGAAAAAACAGGCGGTCTCATGGGCCATTGGACCAGCCTTTCTAATTCCTACGGCCACCCATGAGTTTTTGGGT
>JAUIJC010000014.1 GCA_030431525.1 Bacteroidia bacterium
ATTGCGTTCGGGTTATTCATGCTGGAAAATGAAGCTGATCCTGAAATCAATGACCATTTTCCTGTTTCTCCCATAGCCACCTGATTAGCTTCAAGAGTTGTGCTTTTTTCGCAAATGGTTTGATCTGTGCCAGCATTTGCTATTGTAGGATTACCGACAACTGTTATCATCTCGGTAACAGTTTTTGTATCGTTTCCAGTAGATCCACTTACTGATAATGAAATGGTATTAGGGCCAGGACCAAAGAAAGTAACTGTTATTGGTTCTTGGTTGTTTGAGGTTGAAGGTGAGGCGTTAGGTCCGAAGTCCCAGTTCCAACTATCAATAGAACCTGTAGAGTTGTCCGTAAATGTTACTGTACTTCCTGAGCAAACTGTGGTTGCATTAGCAGTGAAGTCAGCCGTAACAACTGAACTAAATTCGGTGTTTGTTGCATATCCTTGTTTTTGGGTCAATAGGACTACAAATAAAAACAACAGGGGGATGAATGTTTTTTTCATCGATGTGATTAAAAGGTTTTAAAAGGGAAAGCTACAAATATAGTGAGGGATTTAGCAGTGTTTGAGAAACATAGAAAACAGTTGGTGTTTACAATCAGTAGAGCTGATTCAGTCTATATCTAATTCCATAAGGTTTCGTAATTTTCGCCTCTGAACCAAGTTCTAAGCTATGAAGAGGTCGACGCTGTTACTGCTTTTTGTATTCCATGCTATGGTGGGTTTTGCCCAGTTGGGGGAGGGCCAGCTGAAGCAGATTCGAGGAAAGGTTGTGGATATTGACGGGAAGCCCGTTGCACAGGTAGACGTGTTGGATGCTCGAGGCAATAAGGTGGCAGTAACGGATGCCAAGGGAAGTTTTTTATACAATGCGTTTATTCCGTTGGGAGGTAGCAGACCCGTGTTTAGCTTTTCCAAAAAGGGATATCTCCCACATGAGTGGCGGTATAGTTCATTGGATTTGCCTTTAACAGTCACCTTGAAGAGGGATGCGCCCGAACTAGTGGAGGAGCCAGAAGTGGTGGAAGAGGTTGCTCCAAGGGAAGAAAAAAAGGCGGTTTCAAAAACACCAAATATTCAGCAGGTGACACCAACCGTTGCTGGGGATAAGTTGCCTGAAAAGCCAAAACAGCCCGTTTTGGAAACTGTGGATAACCAAGGTCTGATTCAAAACTTGGTGAACCAAATTGATTACTTGGAGTCGCTGTTGCTCAAAGAGAACATTCCTTTTGACCAGAGTGATTCTGCCAGCGCCAACCAGTTTGTCCTTCAAAACCAGCGGATTGATTCCTTACAAACTGACCTAGCTGAGGTTAGGCATGAGCTTCAAGAAACCAAAACCGAGCTTAAGGAGACCAAGATTGAGTTGCGCCATTTGTGGATCCTCTTTCTCCTTTTCCTGCTTATCATCACGCCAACTATTTTGGCAATCATCTTCTACCGCAATAACAAGAAGACCAAGGGGCTGAATGAGGAGCTGAAGCAACAGTTGGAAACCATCCACCGTCAGAAGGAGGAAATTTCTGTACAGCACGACAACATTGCCGATAAGAACCGTAAGCTGGAATTGGCATACAGTAATATCCGCTCAAGCATCCTCTACGCCCAGAAGATTCAGGAATCCATCTTGATCAACCCCAATGAGCTTTCGGAGGTGTTCACCGACACCTTTATTTATTACAAGCCCAAGGACATTGTATCAGGGGATTTCTACTGGTTCTCGGTGGTGCAGGACAAAATTATTCTCGCCGCAGCCGATTGTACGGGCCATGGCGTTCCTGGCGCCTTTATGACCATGCTGGGCAATTCCTTCCTGAATGAGATTGTCAATAAAAACCGTGAAACCGATCCTGCGGAAATCCTTAATCAGCTTCACGCCAAAATCAGTGAGAACCTTCGCCAAAGCGAGGAGGATTCCGTGAAGGATGGGATGGACATCTCTTTGGTGAGCATTGATCAGGTGCATAAGACAGTCACCTTTGCGGGTGCGAACAACCCGTTCTACTACGTTCAGGGTGATGAGATTTTGGAAATCAAGGCGACCCGTCGTGGCATAGGAGGGGAGCTTGTGCATCGAAAGCCATTCCAAAACACCATCCTTGATTTGACACAGGTGGCTTCCTTCTATTTGGTGTCCGATGGTTTTCAAGACCAGTTTGATGGCACCAACGATAAGAAATACAAGAAAAGGCGATTCAGGGAATTGCTGGGTAGTATTTCTTCTTTGAGCGCCCAAGTGCAAAAGCAACGTATTGATCAGGAGTTCAGCTCATGGAAAGGGAGCAATGAGCAGACGGATGATGTGTTGGTGATAGGGGTGAAGTTGTAAACAAAAAAGACAGACCTGACAGGTTTCTAAAACCTGTCAGGTCTGTCTTTTTATAGCTTAGGTGGTTTGTTATTGAACCACCAATCGCAAGGTTTCCCGCTTTTCGTTTCCGTTCAATTCAATCACATAGGTGCCTGGCTGAAGGTCCAGTTGCGTCTCCACGGAAGTTCCAGAAGCGTTAAATCTTTCGACAACCATTCCGCGTAAGTCAATTACTTGAACGGTGTAATTGCCCTCGGCTGGGAATGACATCTGGAAGGCGCCAGCACATGGATTTGGGAAAATCTCGGTTCCTGTTTTCTGGGCCCATTCCGTGGAGGCAATGATTTCGGTCTTCTGTTCTCCGTCCAAATAGCGCACGGATTCCGCATAGAACTCCCAATCTTGTAGGTCCTTATTCCAGTGGTACAAGGTCAATCCCGCCCAAAGGGAGTCATCTTCAAATTGGTGAACGTATTTCTTTATGCCTACCCATGCCCAAAGGTCGCTGTCCCATTCATAGTCGGCGGTTATGGAAACAGTGCCGTTTGGCAAAAAATCCTTTTCCATTTTTGAACTGCCTTCCCAGTCATTGGCATCGGCATTCCAGGAATAGCTCTCATTTAAGGTCTGGTAACCCTCTGCGGTGAATGTTTTTACCTGCTTTTTGTCCCCAATCCAGTCATTAGTGTTTGGGTCCCACTCATAATTTTCTTCAAGGATCTTGTTGCCGTAAATATCTGTTTCAAATACATTTTTGGTGGAACCTACCCATTCCTCGGTATTCGTGTCCCAAGAATAATCGGCCTCCAAGGTGATATTCCCTTGGGCATCGTACTCTTTGATTTCCTTGGTTCTATTTGTCCAAGTGTTATTTCCAGCACTTGAATAGGTGATTTTTTCTAAAAGCTGTCCGTCTTGGTCATGCACATAGGTTTCGCGATTTAAACCTATCCAGCTATCTGGACCCAGAATGATCCGATATTCCATGGACGACTGATAATCGTTCGCATCATAAGTGTAGATGGTTGTGTTGGCGAATCGCCAAGTTTGATTGCTTGTGGAATAGAGATAAACGTCCTCTGAAAGTAGTTGGTCCGAATCGCTATAGGTGTAGGTCTTCTTTTCGCGTATTTCCCAAGCCTCGTTCTTCCATCTGGAATCCAAGATTTCTAAAAGAAGCCCATTCCCATCGTAGGAGTATTCAAGCTTCTGGCTCAGTTCCCATTCGTTGGTGGTTTCATTCCAAGCCCAGTACTCACGCTCGCTGACATTGCCCTGTTCATCATAAGCGTAGCCGTAGTAGAAGTCCACTACCAAATCACCAGATTGCTTGTTCCATTCAAGCTTTTTGTCAACAATCAGCTGTCCCTGCTCATCATGCTCTTGTTCCGTTTTTCGCCACAGCCTCCAATCCGCCAGGTCATTGTCCCAAATGGATTCCTCAGAGAAGTTTAGGAGGTCATTTTCATCATATGTTTTGGTAATCTTGACAGAAGGCCCCCAGTCCCCAAGGCTTGAAATCCACCTTTGGGTTAGCTGGCTAAGCATCAGGTTGGAGGCGTTATATGTCCATTCCACCCGAGTAGTACTAATCAATTTTTTTTGAGTGGCGTTGTATGTCCATTCGGTTTTGAGGGTGAGGTTGCCTTGCGCATCATAGACTTTCTCAAGCTTGGTACTTTCTATCCAGGCATTTCCATCGTATGTGAATGATTCCTCTTTCACAATTCGTCCTTGAGTATCAAAGGTGTATTGCCATCTGCTTGTTGGTTCCCAGCTATTACTGGCACTTTGCCATTCGAAGTAGGTCTTTTCAATCAAGTTGCCTTGCTCATCAAAGGCTTGGTCATATCGCTCAGTGCCTTTCCAAGCGGTATTTAAGACCAGTTTCTCAACAGCCTTAGAAGTTTGGCGTCCTTCCTCGTCGAATGCGCCATAGTAACGCTCAACGATATTTCCTGCGGTGTCCACCACATGTAAACTGTCGTAGGGAAGCGATTGGGCTTGTGTGGAGCATGCGCCTGCAAAGGCGATGAAAAGGGGTAAAAGTTTTTTATGCATGATAAAAGTGATTGCAAAATGGCGTGAAACCCTTTTGGGCATCATTGAGCAATATATTCGATGCCGTTGTAAGATGTAACCTTAATGTGAAGCAATTTCCATTGTTAAACAGACTTTTATAAAGTCTGAAAAAAAGGAAAAGCCATCCCCAAAAGAGATGGCTTTTCCTGTGGTTGAATGTTCAGGGCTTATTCATTCTTCACCATTTTTATCAGGGTGGATTGCCCTTCTTTGTTGCTTACTTCAATGAAGTAAATCCCGTTTTGGCCTTCAATGTCCAAAGTGAGCATAGTGCCATTTTGAATCGTACGGCTTTCCACGGCTTGCCCCATGGCGTTATACACTTTCACCGACAGGGTTTCTTCAGGTTCTGGTAGTTCAATGTGTACGGTTCCTGTTGTCGGGTTCGGGAACACAGAGAGGTTTCCTTTGCCATTAGCTCCAAAAATGCTGGTGATGATAACCTGTTGACAATTACTGATTGCTACACAGTTATTCTGGGTAATCTCCACAGCGTAACGACCATTTTGGGTAGGAGTGAAAGAGACTTCAGTTTCTCCCTCTATAGGTTGCTGGCCATTGGCACAATCCAGCCACTGGTAGCTTGCTCCTTGGGCGTTTGCCGTCAAGACATTTCCTTCAAGAGTGACGGTATTGTCAAGTTCTTCGATGGTTAAATCAAGAGTAACAATGGAGTCGCACCCTTGCGAGTTGGTCAGGGTAACGGTCGGTCCGAAAGTAGATTCAGTGTATGTGTTCCCGTTAATCCACGTATAGCTTTCGCAAGCAGATTGTTCATCAGTGAAAGTTGATGGTTCAATAATGGTCAAGTCGAGCGTTACAGTGGAGTCACACCCTTGCGAGTTGGTCAGGGTAACAGTCGGTCCGAAAGTGGACTCAGTGTATGTGTTGCCATCAATCCATGTATAGCTATCGCAAGCTGACAGTGCATCGGTGAAAGTTGAAGGTTCACCAATGGTCAAATCGAGAGTTACGATAGAGTCGCACCCTTGTGAGTTAGTTAGAGTAACAGTTGGTCCGAAAGTGGACTCGGAGTATGTGTTTCCGTCAATCCACGTGTAGCTTTCGCAGGCCGACTGTTCGTCCGTAAATGTTGATGGTTCGCCAATGGTCAAATCAAGTGTTACGATGGAGTCGCATCCTTGCACATTTGTGAGTGTTACTGTTGGGGAGTTTGTGCTTTCGCTGTAGGTGTTTCCATCCACCCAAGTAAAACTTTCACAGGCTGATTGAACATCAGTGTATTGGGTACTTTCATTGATTGTTAACTCAAGTGTGATTACGGAGTCACAATCCTCTGCGGTTTTAAGCGTGAAAGTGGGGGTGTCAGTAGATTCAGTGTAGGTAATGCCATTAATCCACGTGTAGCTATCACAGGCGGTTTGTGTGTCTCTGGCATAGACCACACATTTGCTTGGGGTAATGATAATCATGCCGTCGCCTTCACGCCAACCAGCCTCTTTTCTCGGGTTTTCTACTCCGCCAGTATAGGATGACCCACCAGCGCCACTGCACCAAGGGTGGCCACCTCCGCCACCATAGTATCCACCTCCGCCACCGCCACCATAGCGTTTGTTGTTTCCGTCATAGAATGCATTGGAGCCTCCGCGACCAAAGGTTCCGTTCTCACCCCAATAGTTTTCAGTCCAGCCTGATTTCCCGCCTTCCTCTTCTGTCCCTGCGGTAGGAAGATTTGGCAATCCCTTTCCGCTACCATTGTTTTCATCACCACCGCCAAAACCACCATTGTAGGTTTCTCTACCAGGCTTACCTTGGCATCCACCACCACCACCGGCAACAATCACTCGGTCAGCCAGTTCTTTTCCTCCTTGCCTAACATCGGATGCTCCGCCTCCCGATGAGCCGTATACTCCACTTCCACCGTTTCCTCCACCGTTCCAACCACCCTCAGAGCCCTGACTGAAGGTTTCTTCATTGTTTCCTTGTCCTCCAACATAGATATAGAGGACCTCGCCAGGGGTAACTTTTAGCTCGCCGGAAACATAGGCTCCTTTGCCTCCGTACTGGGTGCCTCCTTGGGCGCCATAGGCTTCGATGGTTATCCGCTCTATATTTTCGGGGACGGTGTAGGTTTGTTCCTCGCCAGTGAAGTCAAAGGTTTCTTGAGCTATCGCAAATGAGCTCAGCATTATCAAAAGAAGGGTAAGCGATGCAGATTTCCTTCTTGATTGTAGGGAATAGCAGTGTGGCATAAATGCTTTTAGCTAGTGAAGTTGGTTTCCCGTGAGTTTAATAGGGGTACCAAGCTGTTTTATGGGAATACAGCTTTATTGTGCATTTACGTTGTTTATTTCTCTTGGTTTGGGAAAAAGAAAAGCCAGCAGGATGGGTTTCCTGCTGGCTTGTAAAAGGAGAGGGTAATTACTCAGCTTATTCTGTATAGATTTTTTTGCTTCGACCTTCCTTGTCAAGTTGGATAATCATCTCACCACGGTGGTTTATGTGAACTTCTCGGCCCATGATGTCATAAGCTTTCACTGGAATAAATGGGGTAGTGGCTTCATCATCTACAGCTGTTGGCTTTTCGGCTTCGCAGGATTCCTTGGTGGTGAGGATGACACTTTCATTGGTGGTGGCAATACGCAAATTGTTGTTCTTTGAGTTTGACAAGCTCCAAAGATTAGCTCTTTGGTCGTCCGTTTGGGGAGCTTCCACTATTTCTTGTGTGTTTTCCTCCTCAGGAATTGAAGCCACTTTTTCGCTGGGCGTGTAGGAGGAGAAACTTCCAAATTCAAGGAAAATTCCAGAATCAAAGAGCCCATCCCCAACATCTGAAATGGCGATTTTCAGGTGGTATTCATTGTTCGGGATAATGGCTGTCTCAGCAATAAGTGGCTTCGTGTAGCCATCATATTGGATTAGAGAATCCTCCTGAGGAGTAGTTCCAGTGCCATTATCGACATAGTAGCTAGCGTTGAGGTTGGCATTAATCCTATCGATAGAAACCCCCTGGTCCGTTCCGGGGACAAGCGCCAAGTTTTTTGTGATGGTGGTATCGTTGCCAAAGTCACCAGTGATGAAAAATCCAAAGACGTCATTATAGCCATAATTGACGTATTCAGGGTATTCTTCTGAACCAAAGACATATTTGAAGGAGATATTCCCTTTATCAGCGGAAAAATCAAATTCGAGGATACAGGCGTCATGCAATTCATCAGACACCAAATAGCTTAAATCCGTATCGGAGGAGGGGTTGAAGTTATCCTGTCCTGTGTTTTGAGAATCATTGGGGCCAAAGGCGTTACAGGCCGAACCAGTGGTCAGGAGTATGCCTGATTCAAGCCCTATGGCTTTTCTGGAGTCCTCGAAATACCCGATTGGATTTTTTTGTGTCGAAGGACAGTCCAACTCAATGTTGGAAACCACAATTCCTTTTCCAATGAATTTCTCAACGGCTTCCTCGATGGGGTACTCAATGGCTTGTCCAAATCCAATATGGGAAGTGAGCAAGGCAAGGGCGGTAAAAACCTTAGAATAGTTCATTATAGAAAAGGGGTAAAAGAATCAAAGATTATAAAGTTACGGAAATCTCTAAACTGAGAAGCCCTTGACCATTTGGTCAAAGGCTTTATCAGGTCAATGCTCATCATTGTTTAATCATCGCCACCGACAGGGAATACCCTTAAGAATTCATCAAGACTATCCACTTCTTCAAAGTCGCCATCTGGAAAGGAGAAGTGGGAAGGTTTAAGTGGCTCTGAGCTCACTTTTGAGAGGACATTTGTGCATTCGGTATAGATGTCGAGGCCTTTTTTCAAGGCCATAAGGCTTAAGTCCACCACCTTGTGTTTGGTACTTTTAGGGCTATGGTAGGAGGTGTCCAAGAATTGAATGACGGTATCGTTTTGGATTTTTTGCTCGTAGTTTCGGGAGAGTAGGGAAGACACAGGAAAGTGGCATTCTTTGGGGATTTTGGGGAAGAGTATCTCCAACGCTTTGCGCTTAATTTTTATGTCTTTGGAATGGAAAATTTCTTGGAATTCCTCCTTGTCAGAAAACTTGGAGTAATCGCAAAGCAAGCCTTGGATATTGGCCGAGTCGCTTACACGCTTTTCATTGGCGTAACCATCCAGCTGGCAGAAAGTGTAGTCCACAATATCAAGCTGACTGAGAGGCGTTCCCCATTCTTTGATTTGTTCGGTGAATTCGTCAATGGAAAGGTGGAGTTTCTTTTTGGTGAGCAGGTCGGAGTAATAGGCGGTGACACTGTCCTTTTCGAAGTCGATGATGGTGCCCGATTTGTATTGGAAAGCAAGGTTAATTCCTCCCAAGGTTTTCTCGCGCTTCACCATTTTGTCGGAAATCCAATAGCGGGTATGGCTCTTGGCGATATTTCCCTCAATGCCTCTCGTTTCGGTGAATTCTAAGGTTCCCTCAAAATTGGATTCCGAGTTGATGCGATCTTCTTCTTTTTTGAGAAAATCACATCCTTGAAGGGTGCATAGGCTTAGGAGAAAGAGAAAAATCTTGTGGGTTTTCATGTTGGGGATTGAAAAAGTTGAGTAAATAAAATGCGTTTTGACCAAAAAAATAGCCCATCAGCAATGACACTGATGGGCTGTTTTTAAGCGTTGGGTTTATGGCTTAATCTCCACCCAATTGCCGTGCTGGCGGGCATTGATTTTCTTGTCATACATGGCCTCACAGGTTACCGTAGGCATGTAGAACTCGCCTTGGTAGCTGGAGTTGAGTAGTGTGACAAATTTCTTGCTCTTGTTCGGACCAAGGTCAAAGAAGATGTTTACACGGTCATCTCGAACGTCCTTGTACGTTGGGCGGTCGCCCTTGGCGCTGAGGCTTTGGCCGTCCATGCGTGAGTTGTGGATTTCCCAGCCCGATGGGAAGATTTGCGTCAAGGCCATTTCCTTGTACTGTCTTCCTGTTGGGTTGGTGATGACGGCTTCCACCATAAAGTCACGGCCCTGTTGCATGGTTTTCGGGTTGATGATTTTACCGTCCATATCGCGGTAAACCAGCTCCAATTGAAGGCCATTGCTGGCATTGGTTTCATCGCCTTTTAGCGGAATGCCTTGGCAAACGAGGCGAGGGTAGAGGATGGTGCCCTCGTTTTTCACCTCGAACTTTCCGCTTTCCGGAATCGGGATTTGGAAGAGTGGCATGTCGGAAGTGACGTTTTGCCACTGGCCCTCGTCGATGCGGTAGGCGAATTTGAATTCCTTCTTGGAGCTACCACCCGAAATGTTCGCGAATTTGGCCATGGCCACCAAGGAGTAGGCTGTGGCCTGCGTGGAATACCAACGGCCACTGCTCAATCCTTCGGCCACTGTTTTGGCAACTTCCGAAGCTTTGCTGTGTTCCTTCATAATGGTTAATGATTGAAGGATAATGGCTTGGTCACGCAAGGTAGAGCCATAGCTGTAGGACAGTTCACGGTAGTCGGCCACCTCGGTGGAAAGTCCTTCGATAAGCTGTTTGGCCACCTGTGGCTGGCCTGTCAGTTGATAGGCCGAAGCCAAGTACCATTTGGTCATGTCACTTTCGAAGGTGCCTTGGTTGCGGAGGCGGTTCATTGCGCCAGTCTCTGGGGTGCCGTTAAGCGCCAAGAGGTAAAGGCGATAAGCCTGAGCAATTTCGCTGTTGTACCAACGGTCGCCGGAGCGCCAGAGCTGGGCCTTACGCTTTTGGAAGTTCTCCCAATTTTTGAGGAAGGTTTCCGGCACGTGATAGCCCGCCTTTTTGGCTTCCACCAAGAAGTGGCCAGCGTAGTTGGTGCCCCAATAGTTGGCGTCATAACCACTCGGCCAGTAGGACAGTCCACCATCGGCGGTTTGGAAGGAGCGCAAGCGCTCGATGCCGGCGTTTACATTCTTTTCGATGCGAGCTTTTTCCTCAGGTTTCAAATCCAAAAGGTTGCCCAAGTAGAGTTGTGGGAATACCGAAGAGGTGGTTTGCTCCACGCAACCATAAGGGTAGCGGATAAGGTATTCCAAACGCTTCTCCAAGTTGATTGGAGGGAGGGCCGAAACCTCAAGCACAGCCTTGTTGGTGCCCGTCATGCCCACGGCCGTGTAGTTGGTGTCCCAAGTGGTGTTCGGCATCATGTTTTTGGCATAAACATCAGTTACCATTGGGTTTGGGTTGCGGACATTCAGCTCCACATCATAGTGGGCCTTTTTATTTCCGCTGGAAGCGGTCACGTTTACCTTGCCGATACCCACGGTTGGCTTCATTCGGAGCTTGAAGGTGACAATCTTGTCGCCAGGCTGGTCGAAGGATACAGACTTGGAGGTCTTTCCGTCTACTACCGTGAAGAGGGAATTAGTCTTCAAGTTCACCTTCACGTTTTTTACCTTGTCCTCCATGGCGAAGACGGTTACAGGGAAGTCCACTGTTTCTTCAGGTCCAAGCACTCGAGGCAGGGTGCCGAGAATCATCAATGGCTTTTTCACTGGTGTGGTCTTCTCCGAAGAGCCATATGCGAAGCCATTGCCCGCCACGACCATGGTGCGCACCGAACCAACGTAGTTCGGCATTTTGAAGGAGTGAGTCTGTGTCTGATGCGCCTCCAAGTAGAATGGGCCGATGAATTTGACCATCGGTTTGAAACGACGGGCTTTCTGTCCGCCTTTCTTTTGGGCACCAGCCTCGCCGTCACCACCAATGCCCAAGAGGCTTTTAATGACATCTGCCTCGGCGCCAGCCACATCATTGAATAGGTCAAAGTTTTTGATGGTCAATGCCTGTTTTTTGTAGAAGGCTTTCCAAAGGTCTGGGGTGCGGAAGCGTGTCAAATCCAACAAGCCTTCGTCCACTACAGCCAACGTATAAGTCATTGGCTGACCTTTTTCCTCCTTGACCTTGATGGTCACTTTTTCCTCTGGGCGGAGCACATCTGGCATGTCCACCACAGGGTTGATTTGGGTTTTCGGGTCGGTGACTTTGATTGGCAATACGCCGTACATGCGTATCGGCAAGTCATTTTTGGTCTGGGCGTGTGGCTGAAGGAGGCTGATGGAGGCGTAACAATACGGCGCCATGTTGGCCTTGGCAGGGAAGCTGAAGTTCACCATGCCTTTTTCCACCTTATCCACTTTCATCCAGTAATGCTCCAACACGTTGGTTCCGCTCTCGATGGTGATGAGTGCACGGGTGCCTTCGCTGGCTGGAATGCTCAGTTTTACTTCGTCGCCAACGGTGTATTCTGCTTTGTCGGCTTGGAAATTCAACATCGTAGCGCCGTCCTTTTGGACCATGTCAGGCGTTCCGTACCAGCTTGGCCATTCAGGATAGATGACCTTACCTGTGCAGTGGCCATCTGGGAGACAGGCGCGCATCACGAAACGACCCCAAGAGCGGTCGTCTGGGAATTTGAATTTCCACACGGCGCGTCCGTTGGCATCGGTTTTAATTTTGGCGTTGGATACGCGACGACGGGATTGGCGACTGTTGTAGCCTGTGAGATCATCGTCGTCGGAATCCCACCACCAGCTCCAGCGCACGCGGTAGAGTTCCACCTCGATTTCCTTGTTGGCCACAGGTTTTCCATCTCGGTCCAAAACCACCAATGGAATGTCGTGCTGTTCGTTTACCAACAGTTCCTCATAGCCCCAGCGTCCTTTCTTTTGGGCGATACCCACATAGTTTTCATAAGGGTGGTAAGGGACAGAGAAGTTGTCCTTGCTGAAGTTTCCGCCAGGCTCAAAGGCTTTCACCTTGATGTGGGCGTTCAACATGCCTGGGGCTGAGCCACGAGCGGAAAGGTTGGCGGTAACATTGGCCTTACCGTTGGCGTCTGTTTTGCCTTCGAAAAGCGTTTTTTCCTGTCCTTCAAACTTGCGGAAAGGGTCGTCAAAGGCATAGCCCTCAAAGCCCTCGAACATGGTTTTCTTTTCGGTAAGTGTGGCCGTAACATCGGCCTTGAGATTAGCGCCGACAGCGCCATGAAGCCATTTTACGTCCAAGGTTCCTTTGTTTGAGGCGTCAGAGGAAAGGTAATCCTTGTCGAATTCAAGATTGATTTTCAATCGGTTCGGGCGGATGGTTTCCACCTTCAAGGATTTGTTAAAGGTTGTTCCTCCCACATGCGCCTTCACCAAATAACTTCCCGTTGGGTCGTCCATGTCGGTATGGAGGTCCAAGCGGTAGAATCCACGAACGGATTTCTTCAAGGTCTGTGTGGTCACCAAGTCGCCTTGTGGGTTGTAGAACTCAAAGGTGACAGGGTGGTTTGGAGGAAGTGTTTTTTTCTTGTCCTCCAATACGAAGGTGGTGTAGATGGTATCGCCTGGGCGCCATACGCCACGCTCGGTGTAGAAGTGGCCTTTGATGCCTTTGAAGTAACGCTCACCGCTGATGTTGAAGGTGCTGAGTGAGAGGGCATCGCCGTCATCCAAACGGAGGTAGCTACGCTCTTTGCCTCGGCGGGCAACTACGAGGTAAGGCTTTTTGTCTAACTGTACATCCACCACGCCTTGTTGGCCTGTGGAAACCTTTTTGAGGGAATATTGCTGGAAGTCGAAGAATTCCAGTTCAACATTCGCCAAAGGCGCTGTGGTGATAAGGTCGGTTACGGCTACAAAGTACTTGTTGTTTTCCTGCTTCTTGGCCAACAATCCAAGGTTGGAAGCCAAGACATTTTGTTTGGCGACGCGGTTGCTGTTGTAATAAGCCGTTTTACAGGCGTTATCTGCTTCGTGGTAGGAACCCTCGCGGTAGTAGTGGTAGTAATAGCGACCGTTGCTGTTCCAAGAATCCTCGTTCACCTTGAGCATGTGGCCTTCTCTTAGCTTAGGCACGGAGTCGGAACAGGTGAAAAGTGAGTATTCTGGGCGGAAGCCCAAGGCGATTTCATAGATGGCGCCTGGCTCGGTTTTCACCAAGTCGTTGAGGTCGAGCACGTGTTTGTTGTAATCGCTAAGGTCCAAGGTCTTGTCCTTGTCCAAGGCGATTTTCTTTTCCATCACCACTTGTCCAACGCGCTTGAGTTCTTGGTCGCCACTGAGGCGGTTGACTTGGAGGAATTGAGGAATGTTCTGCTCTGAGATTTTGATGACACGCACGTCCACGGCATTCAGGCTGACCGCCTTAAAAATGAAAGGGACTGTTTTTCCCTTCGGGATGATGGTGCCGTCGTGCACGATTTCCACCTTAGGTTCAATGTCTGAGAAGGTGGCGGACACTGAAAAGCTTTTGTCGTTCTTGGCATCCAAAACGTTCACAAGACCTGGGAACACATTCACCTTGACGGTGCCATGGATGCGTCTGCGTGGGAAGATTTTGACTTGGTTGCCCTCGATGGCGAAGGTGGCTTCACGGTTGTCATCGAGCTTAATCAATCCCTCCAAGTTTTGGGAAGGTTTGAGTGGGTCGGAGAATTCCAGTACGATTTGCTGTGGGTCGTCGTAGGAATAAGTGGCCGTGTGCGTGAAGTCGCCAATGGCTTTGATGGTTGCCTCCACTTCGCCTTCGCTGTCCACGCCGATGTCGTCGCCGTCCCATTCAATCACCAAGTCTTGCTCTTTCTTTTTGCGTTCGAGCTTCTCAATGGTGAAAGTATGTTGGCTTCCATCGTGGAACCAAATGATAGGCACCTCATCGCCGTCCAGCTCTGCCGAGAGGATTTTTTCGATGTTTTCCTCTGGTTCAAAGTCGTTGGTTTCAACGTGGCCCTTTACCTGCTGGAACTTTAGGTTGTCGCCGTCCATGGTGCTCACCTCGTCGATGCTGACCCCGAAGGATTGGGGCTTGGTCTGGAAGGTGAATTGGAAGGTTTCCAAGGAGTCTGGCACACCGTCAATCAAGTCATCCAAATCGATGCTTGCGGTGAATAACTCGTCGGAAGGAAGAAGGGTGTCAGGCTCAAAAAGTAGGGTGTTGGAAGTTTCCCATTTTGCCTTTCCGTCTATGCTTGGGGAAAAACTGATCGGACTTTTGTCCAGCGTGTTGCCAGTTTCCTTGTAGTCAACCACTTTATCACGGAAGACGATGCGGATGTCCGCCTTTCGTGAGATTTGTTCAGGCGTGTAGGCCGAAATGTACTTTTCGAAGGCCACGCTGGGTTGGATGTGGTCGCCTTTTTTCTTTTTGTTGCATCCCCATAGGGTTGCCATCAACGTGCCTACAAGGAGGAGTCCGAGGCGGGATTTCCAAGTCATTAGGAAAATGGGTAAAAGGGTTAGAGGAAAATGTGTTAAGGGAAGGAGCTGAATGCGGTTTAAAATCGGATACAAGTATCAAGACACAAGATTTTCCTCACTTTTGAAGTCGTAGGGCACAAGGCCCTACGCAACGGAACAGCATATGTAAGGCCCATACTGTCCATAACGGTAGGTTTTATACCTACCGAAACTTGGAAATCTTTCTCTTAATACCTGTGTCAAAAACTCACCGAAGGTCGTTTCCGTCACTTAATTAGAGGACATATTTAATAAAAATTGGCCCGAATACAAGTAATACCTGTAGTTGCCATGAAGTTTTTTGAAAAGCTCTTAAAAGTGTTGAATCCCGTGGATTATTCTTTGTTCGAAAAAGCGCATTTCAATCAAGCATTGCCTTGCCGTCTATTGCGTCCCCAAACGATTGAGGAAGGCAAGAAATACCCGCTTGTGTTATTGCTTCACGGGTCTGGAGAACGAGGTTCGGATAATGAAAAACAACTTAGGCATGGAGCGAGTTATTTCCTCGATGAAAAGCGAAGAAATGAAAACCCCTGTTTTGTGTTGGTGCCCCAATGTCCAGATGATGAGGCTTGGTGTAATATTCAGGAGAAAGGGAATGGACGGTTTGAATTTCCCTTTTCAGACCAGCCACGGGAACCGATGCGCTTGGTGTTGAATCTCTTGGATGAGCTGTTGAAAAATGAGCCGATTGATACCGAACAACTTTCAGTCATTGGGATTTCAATGGGAGGGATGGGACTGTTCGATTTGCTCCTGCGAAGACCCAGCATGTTCAAAAATGCAGTGGCCATTTGTGGTGGTGGAAATCCTGAGTTGGTCCATCGCTACGCCACAGGCACTTCATTCCAATTGTTTCATGGAAGCAAGGACAGTGTAGTGGCGCCAAGCCATTCACGGGAAATGGCTGAGGCCTTGAAATCAGCGGGAGCGAAGGTGGATTTTGTGGAGTATCCCGAGGAGGGGCATGATTGCTGGGAGAGGGTGTTTGGGGGCGTAGGGCACAAGGCCCTACGTTAAGGATGGAGGGGTATGATTGCTGAAGGAGGGTGTTTGGGAAGTTGGTGTTATAAGGCTTTTAGTTTCCCTAAGAGATCATCAGGCAACAACTTCAAATCCTCTTCAGTCATCCGTTCCCCAAACTGAATGTAACTAAATTTGTCCTTTGCTAGACAACCCAGTTCATCGGACGTCTTGAAGGTATTGTAATCAACTTCTATTGTAGAACCATGATGAGCGAAATAGATGTTTTTGTCATCCTTGGCGTAGCAAGAATTCAAGACTTGGAGAACGTTTGGTCGGTCTGAGAAAATATGTAGATATCCACCATCACACATATCATAGTGGTGATAGATATGTGAATTGTCTCGATAGAATCCTGATCCAAGTAATTGGAATGAGTTGGTGTCAATTACATCAATTAGTATCTGTCCCGCCAAATGTGGTGATGAATGTGTTGGGGCATTCGAAATTTTTACTTTCAAGGTCATTCAGATCAGGTGCTGAAGGAAAACCAAGCTCCCCTTTGCTGTTAAGGTAAAGTCCACAAGAAAGTGGTCTCCATTCTCTTGGCTTCTTTGGAGTTGTGGTTTCCTGTGGCTTTTTTTCCTGACAGGAAATAAGGAATAGGCCAAGGATAAAAACGGCAATGGTTCCAGAGAGCAAGTCTTTCATGCCATCAAATTTCAGAAAAAAAGCCGTGACCCTTTCGAGGCACGGCTTTCACTTTTTCAGTTCGGAAGTTTAACGGATGATTTCAATCCAACCGTTGAAGTCACCGATTTTGGTTTCGAGGTCGTAGTAGTAAACGCCATCGTCCACACCGTCAGCATCCCAAGTGTTATCGTAGCTGTCGTGCTGATAGACGCGTACTCCCCAGCGGTCATAAACGCGGAAACGAGAACCTTCTGGCAAGGAGTGGATGAAGAACACATCGTTTACGCCATCGCCGTTCGGGCTGAAGGTGTTCGGCACGTAGAACTTGGTGCCAACTTCCACGCCGAAGCGGTTGATACAACCTTTCTGGTCACGCACATAAACGATATGCTGTCCGCGTGGCACTTCAGTGAAGCGGTTAATCAAGGTGTCGATGCCTTGCTCGTAGCTGAAGAAGTTCGTACTGTCGTCCAAGGCCATCTCGAAGATGCCGTTACCACCAGTGATGGTGTGGGCGAACACGATGCCATCTGGCACTTCAACCTTACTTGGAAGTCCAAGGATTTCAGCGTTGATGGTGTCCGGCTCCCAAACGTAGATGGAATCTGTCCAAATGCTGTCTTGGGTGATGCCGTTGTACATGAGTTCACGGTCTGGGTAGATACAGCTTGTGCTGTCCGACAAACGCGTTTGCTCAATCCACAACACATTGTTTCCTCCTGAAAGTCCAGTGTATAGGGAATCCGTTCCCAACTGGGTGGAGTCGTTCAGGTTGAAGCGGTATCCGAACTCAACCACGTTGGCGTTCTGCAAGCGGATGATTTCAATCATGCCGTCGGCAGAGTCGCGACAAGTTACGTCCGTGATGTTCAACAAAGCGTTTGCAGTCAAGTCGCCAACAGTAAGTGTGTCTTGAATAACACAAGCCTCGTCGCTGGCGTCCGTGATGGTCATGGCATACACGCCAGTGGTCAAGCTGTCCACCATGATGCTGTCCGTCGCAATGACGTGGGTCAGGCTATCCATCTCACTTTTTAGGGTGATGGTGTAGTCCATTTTTCCACCAGAAATATTCAAGGCGATGTAGCCGTTGTCGGCGCCACAGCTTGCAGGTGCAACGGTGTTGGTTACCTCGAACGGAATCGTGTTTGGAACGACTGCGTCAAAGGTGTATTCACAATCCTTCACGTCTTTCACAATGGCGATGTAGTTGCCACCGTAAACCGTGTCGCCATTTACGCTACCAGCCAAGAGTGAATCGGCTTGGAAGTCGATAATCATGGTCGAGTCTTGCTTCAACGCGAAGGTGTAAGGAGCGTTGCCGATGAGGTTGCTCAATTGTACTTGTCCGTCAACCTCCAAACAAGATGGAGCTTTCACGGTCACTTTTACGCTGTCAATCAACAAGCCGTCTTTGTTCTGGATGCTGAAGGAAGCAGTATCGGTACAGCCTGAAACTTCGTCTTGTACCAACAAGGTGTACTTTCCGCTGGCCAAGCTGTCCATTTGGGTTTCGATGTCGGTTTGCGAATCGTAGTTCACGCCGTTGTCCAAGCTGAAGAGGTAGAGTCCAGAGCCGTTTTTCACGGAGTCAATGACTGCCGTACCGTTGGCCTCCTTACAATCCTCAGCCAAGGTGGTTTGTGTGATGAACACCTCGATGGCTTCAGGAGCTGTGATTTCCACAGGAAGCTCAACCGTACAACCCAAGTTGTCCATGGCTACCAAGGTATCGCTGAAGGCTGGCAAGTTGTCGAAGCTAAATGTGCTGTCGCTGTTGTAGCTGTTGCCCAACAAGTCAACTTGATAAGGAGCAATGCCACCTTTCACTTCGATGGTCAAGTCGCCAGCATCAACACCCAAACAGTTGATGTGTTGCTCGTCCAAAACAAGGACTTGCAAGGAATCAGGCTGGTCGAGTTTCAAGTTGAGCGTCACCATACATCCTGAGGCATCCTTCGCATAAATCGTATGGTTGCCAGCGCTCAAGTTGTTGAATACGGAGTCAGGACCGAATGAAGTAGAATCGTTCAAGCTGAATTCGTAAGGAGCAACACCGCCTTCGAAGTTGGCGATGGTGATGCTACCGTTGGCATCGCCATAACAAGTAGGGTCAACCAAAACGCTATCGAAGTTGAAGGCCTGTAAGAGGTTGGCGGTTTCCTCGATGTAACAACCGTAGCTGTCCTTGAGAGTTACCGGATACAAGCCTGGCAACAAACCAGAGTAAGTCGTGTCAGAAACTTCGAAGAAGTTGCCATCATCCAAAGCCACCCAGTAGGAGCCTGTTCCACCTTGGAAATTGTTGGCGGTGAACTCACCTGGTGTAGAACAGTCTGGGGTAGTGATAACCGTCAAGTCCATGCTCAAGGAGTCAAGTACTTTCAAGTTCACGGTATCAGCCGGAGTGGACAAACAACCGAAGTTGTCGCGGAAGCGAACCACCAAAGTCGTGTCTTGGCTGAAGTCAATCGCGTTGATGCCAGAGAAGGACTGGCCATTATCGAAGGTGAAGCTACCGTTGGTGTTCGGGAAGAATCCGCTGTCCATGGACAAGCTCAAGGTAGCAGTCTCGCCATAACACAAAGTGTCTTGGTCGAACATTGCAGTACCCGTTGGGATTGTTCTCAAAGTCACTTCCACAGAAGCCGTATTGGTACAGCCGTTAGTGTCGGTGATTTCCACGGTGTAGGTGCCACCAGTAGTTGGGATGATAGTCGTTACATCGCTGTTTGGAGAAACAACGCCATCGCCAGTCCAGAGATAAGACGTACCGCCTTGAGCAACCAATTGGATGGTGTCTCCGAAACAGATAGTTGTGTCATTGGAAACTGCAATGTTCGGGTTGCTGAACACTTCTACCTCCACGCTGTCGTAACCCATACATCCGTTGATGTCCGTTACGGAAACGATGTAGTTAGTTGTAGAGGAAGGCTTAGCAGTTACAGTGTCTTTGTCGCTCACATTCAAGCTTGAAGCAGGCGTCCAAGTGTAAGGGTTGGCAATCAAAGCGCCAGTTCCTTGGGCAGTCAACTGCACGCTGTCGCCAGCGCAAATCATTCCTGCTGGAGCAGTCGCGGTTACCGTTGGAAGTGGGTTCACGTTCACCGTTACCGAATCACTGTTTTCACAGCCGTTGGCGTCCATGCCCGTCACCACATAAGTCGTGGTGTTGCTTGGCGAAGCCAATACGGTATCGCTGTCGCTAACATTCAAATCAGTAGTAGGCGTCCAAGCGTACATCAATCCGCCTTGAGCGGTCAATGTAGCCTCATCACCCAAACAGATGGTGGCATCGTTAGAGGCGGTGATAGTTGGAAGGCCGTTCACCGTTACAGTCACTTGGGCGGTATCAGTACATCCACCAGCATTGTCCGTCACCACAGTGTAAGTGGTCGTGGTGGATGGTGTAGCAATCACCGTGTCGCCAGTCGTGGTGTTCAATCCAGTGGCTGGTGACCAAGTGTAATCCGTTCCGCCAGTGGCAACCAATACGGCGCTGTCATCCATACACAAGATGGTGTCGCTGGTGACAGACAAGTTTGGAATTGGAAGCACCTCAACGTGTACGCTGTCGGTATTGGTACAACCTGTGGCGTTTGTTCCAGAAACCACAAAGGTGGTAGAGGTGGTTGGCCTTGCCAATGTCGTAGCGCTGTTCGGTGACATTACCTCTCCAGCTGGGGACCAAGCGTAGTTTGAAACGTTGGTGCCCAAAGCAGAAAGGGTTACGGTGTCACCCGCACAGATGGTGTCACGGCTTGCTGTAGCTGATGATAGTACTGGGTCAACCGTGATGGTTGTGCTTGCGCTATCCTCACAGCCATTGCCCGTGGTTACCACAACAGTGTAAGTGGTGGTAGTCGTTGGCGAAGCCACTGGGTTAGCGATGTTATCCGCAGAAAGGCCAGTGCTCGGTGTCCATTTGTAGGTGCCACCGCCTGTAGCCACAAGCTGTTTTGAGTCACCCAAACAGATGCTGTCCGAAGGCGTTACAGTAACATTTGGCAATGGGTTAACCGTTACCGTCACAGACTCGCTGGCCTGACAGCCCGCAGGGCTGGTAGCCGTCAATGTATAAGTGGTAGTCGTGGTTGGGTAAGCCAATGTCAAGCTGTCCATTGGGGTAGCAAGGCCAGTGGCTGGTGTCCACTCGTAAGTGTCCAAAGGCTGACATGCGCCCACCAAGGTAATGGTGTCTCCCTCACAAATGGTTGGGTCTGGAGAGATGGTCATGTTTGGCTCTGGCTCCACATAGATGAAGATGGAGCTGGTGTCCGAACAGCCGTTGGCATCCGTGCCAGTGACAATGTAAGTAGTGCTTGTGCTTG
This sequence comes from Bacteroidia bacterium, assembly GCA_030431525.1. GTDB lineage: Bacteria > Bacteroidota > Bacteroidia > Cytophagales > JAAEPT01 > JAUIJC01. Next base: position 20,534 of record JAUIJC010000014.1, read on the forward strand.
GCGTTGCGGAAACGCTTTGGCCAGTAGTGGCAGACAAGCCCGTGCTTGGCGACCAAGTGTAAGTCAAGTTCGGGTCGCTGGCAATCAAAATTGCCGAGATGCCAGTACAAATCGTGTCTTTAGTTGCCGTGATATTAAAGGCAGGCTTTGGATTGACATTCACTGTAACCGTGGTGGAATCCACACAACCCAAACCGTCGGTTCCAATCACCGTGTAAGTGGTGTTGGTTGTTGGGAAAGCCTGAACGCTTGTTCCGTTGTCAGCACTCAAAGTGGCGCTTGGTTTCCAAGTATAGCTGGTAGCACCTGAGGCAGTCAATGTAACAGAGTCACCCTCACAAATGGTTTGGTCACCGTTTGTGGTGATGCTTGGCAAAGCCTGAATGTTGACCATCATGCTGTCGGTGTCCTTACAGCCATTCGCATCCGTTACCTCTACCAAATACTTGGTAGAAGTGGAAGGGGAGGCGGTAGGGTTGGAAACAGCAGGATTGTCCAAGGTCGCCGATGGCGTCCAAGCATAGCTCACGCCACCAGTTGCGGACAATGGAGTGCTTGTGCCGAAACAGATGGTGGTGTCATTGCCAGCTTGTGCCGTTGGCAAATCGTGAACGGTTACCGTTACGGTATCACGAGCAGTACAGCCGTTGCCGTCCTGAGCGGTCACCACATATTCCGTGGTAGTGCTTGGGAAAGCAATAGGGTCGCTAATCGTTGTGTTTGAAAGTCCAGTGCTTGGCGACCATGAGTAGTTGATGCCTCCCGTGGCGCCAATTTGTACGCTATCGCCAATACAAATCTCAGGGTTCTTGGAAGGTGTGATGGTCAACATTGGGTTCACCAATACCGTCAAGGAATCTGAATTTGTACAGCCGTTGGCATCCGTTCCTGTAACTACATAAGTGGTTGTCGTAGTTGGGGAAGCCAATGGGTTGGCTATGTTTGGATTGTCCAAGCCAGCTGATGGAGACCATACGTAGGAAACACTGCTTCCAGAAGCCAACAACTGAGCGTCATCCCCTTGACAGAAGCTTTGGTCGCCATTGGTGGAGATGCTTGGCAATGGGTTTACAGTAATGGTCACTTGAGCTGTGTTTGAACAGCCAGCTGTGGTTCCTGTTACCGTGTAAGTAGTAGTTGTTGTAGGCGTAGCCGTAGGGTTCGCCACGTTCGGGTCATCCAAACCAGCGCTTGGAGACCAGCTGTAGGTAGTGGCTCCTGAAGCATTGAGTTGTACGCTTACGCCCTCACAAATGGTTGTGTCATTATTGGTCACTACGGTTGGCAATGGCTGAACCGTAATGGTCGAAGTCGCATTGTCTGTACAGCCGTTCGCATCGGTTCCTATCACGGTGTAAGTGGTGGTGGATGATGGAGAGGCCACAGGGTTAGCGATGTTGGCGTTGTTCAAATCAGTAATTGGCGTCCACTCATAAGTGGTAGCACCAAAGGCTTCCAACTGAACGTCTTCGCCAGCACATGAGAAATGGTCACCATTGGTGGTCACCGTTGGATGTGGGTTGACAGTAATGGTGGTCGTAGCCGTTGCCGAACAACCAATGCCATTTGTACCAGTTACGGTATAAGTTGTAGTGGTCGTAGGGGATGCGATTGGGTTGGCGATGTTTGGGTCGCTTAGGCCAGTGGCTGGGCTCCATACATAATTGGTAGCGCCAGAAGCAATCAACTGTCGGCTTTCGCCTTCACAATAGGCAGTATCCGCAGAAACCGTTAACACAGGAAGTGGATTGACGGTAACGGTCAAGCTCGTTGTATCAGCACAGCCATCTCCTGTGGTTCCAATCACTTGGTAGGTGGTGGTTGTACTTGGGGAAGCCATTGGGTTGGCAATGTTCGGGTTGTCCAAACCAGTAGCAGGGGACCAAACATAGCTGGTGGCTCCACTTGCGGTGAGCTGAACATTGTCCGTCTCACAAATGGTTTGGTCGCCGTTGGTGGTCAATACAGGGATTTGGATTAACCGTTACGGTTACTTGTTCGGTGCCTGAACAGCCATTGGCGTCGGTTCCAGTTACCGTGTAAGTCGTAGTAGAAGTTGGGGAGGCTACAGGGTTAGCGATGTTCGGGTCATCCAAGCCAGTTGCTGGGCTCCAAACAAAGCTCAATCCAGCTCCTGAAGCAGTAAGCTGGGTATCGTTACCTTCACAAATCGCAACATCAGGAGAAACCGTGATGGTTGGTTGTGGGTTGACGGTAATCGTTTCGGTGATTGTGCTTGAACAAGAACCGTTGTCAATGGTAAGTGTAATCGTCTTTGTACCTGCAGACCCGTAGGTGATGTTGTGTGGTCCTGCGGTGTTGGCCGTTGGGCTGGAAGCGTCCGCACCAAAATTCCAAGTGTAAGTGGTGGAGCCATCCACACCAGAGGAGGTATCTGTGAAGACTACCGGCTGACCCATACAGTTTGGGGTGGCGGTAAATCCTGCTCGGAAGTCAGTTCCAGGATTTACGGTAAAGGTCTCGGAGTACACACAGCCGTTGTCGTCGGTCACATCCACGGAGTAATCGCCAGGCGCTAAGCCTGAAATGGAAGTGCCGGTGGCTCCTGTGCTCCACAAATAGGAATACCCTCCGGTTCCTCCAGAGGGGCTAATAGAAATACTGCCGTTGTTTTGTCCCAAACATAACTCGTGGGAAACGGTAGAATTCATTGAAAAAGTTGGGGGTTCATCCAAAAAAACAGATCGGACGTCATCTACAATTAGTCCTTTACCCGCAGCAATAAAGTAGGAGCCAGCAGGTAAGTTGGAGAAAGTATGGGTCGAATCGTTTGTCGTAATCACAATATTCGTGAATACGATTTGGATCGTGTAAGGCGCCGGACCGCTTAGATGCACTGTAAAGGCACCAGAACTGTCTCCCGGGCAGGTAACCTCTTGATCAACAACTACACTGTCGATACTAATACCTTGAGCCCACGCCGAGCTGGACATGGACAGAAGGAGCAGAAGGGGTAAGAAATAGCGAGTAAAGCGTTTATCCATATTTGTAGATAAAAGTTCGATAAATACCTATTGACATGATTTTTCGGCCCAAAGTTAACACATGGTTAACAGAACTGGCGCGCGCAGAAGCATGTAAGTCAATAAGCAGTTATCGAAATTTTTAGCAACGATTGTACCACTTTGGACGCCTCATCCAATGTGGTTCATTATCAGCTCTCTAAGTCCTGATGTGCGATTCAGTCGAAGAGAAGTGGGTTACCAGCTTTAGAAATGAAGTTTTTTAAAAGAAGGTTCCTACAGGTCAAAAAATATGTTGCGAAGTAATTTAGAATTTTTCAAAAGGCACAGCTAAATGGAATTTATTCGTGCATTTTTTGGTACAGAGATGTAAAAAAACCTGAAAAAGCATGCTGGTAATGTAAGGAACGTACAATTCTTCTCTCAATTTGCTATTTTTACGCCCAATTCCGTTCAATCTGCCTTTTATGCCAAAAAGTGGCTGTGCGACTGATGGTTAGGAAGATTGCTCTCCAAATGGAATTTCTTCCAAATAGGAAGGTGGGAGGGAACAAAGTAGCCGTGTTAACGACTTTACATTGAAAAGACTTCTAATTATGAATACTTACAACGATTACCTCAAGGAGATCGAGGAGCGTAAAGCTCAGGGACTTCACCCGAAGCCAATCGATGGTGCCGAGTTGCTAAGCGAAATCATTGCCCAGATTAAAGAAGCTGGTAATGCTAATCGCGAAGACTCCCTAAAATTCTTCATTTATAACACCTTGCCGGGCACCACTGCTGCCGCTGGCGTAAAGGCGAAATTCTTGAAGGAGATCATCCTTGGTGAATCTGTTGTTGAGGAAATCACTCCAGCCTTCGCTTTCGAGTTGTTGTCGCACATGAAGGGTGGACCTTCTATCGAAGTGTTGCTTGACTTGGCATTGGGCGCTGACGCTGGCATCGCCGCAGAAGCTGCGAAGGTATTGAAAACTCAGGTTTTCCTTTACGACGCCGACATGGAGCGTTTGGAGGAGGCTTTCAAAGCGGGTAACGCTGTTGCCAAAGAGCTTTTGGAAAGCTACGCCAAGGCTGAGTTCTTCACGGAGCTTCCAGAGGTAGAGGAAAAAATTGAAATCGTTACGTTCATCGCTGGTGAGGGTGACATTTCCACTGACTTGTTGTCTCCAGGTGCTGATGCACACTCTCGTTCTGACCGTGAGTTGCACGGCCAGTGTATTTTTGAGCACAACAAGGAAATGCAGAAGGAACTTTCTGCCCTTAAAGAGCAACACCCTGACAAGCGTGTCATGTTGATCGCTGAGAAAGGCACCATGGGTGTAGGTTCTTCTCGTATGTCAGGTGTGAACAACGTAGCGTTGTGGACAGGTATCCAAGCCAGCCCATACGTTCCGTTCATCAACATCGCTCCAATCATCGCAGGTACTAACGGTATCTCCCCAATCTTCTTGACTACTGTTGGTGTAACTGGCGGTATCGGTGTCGACCTCAAGAACTGGGTGAAGAAGAAGGATGCTGAAGGCAACACTGTTCTTGACGAAGCTGGCGAGCCAGTTTTGGAGCAAACTTACTCTGTTGAGACGGGCACTGTCTTGACCATCAACACCAAAGAGAAAAAGCTTTACAACGGCGACAAGGAATTGATGGACATCTCAGCTTCATTGACCCCACAAAAAGTGGAGTTCATTAAGGCTGGAGGTTCTTATGCTGTTGTATTCGGTAAGAAACTACAAACCTTTGCTGCCAAGACATTGGGCGTTGAGGCTCCTGTAGTATTCGCTCCTTCTAAAGAGGTTTCTGTAGAAAACCAAGGTCTTACTGCTGTTGAGAAAATCTTCAACAAGAACGCAGTTGGTACCACTCCAGGAAAAACATTGCACGCCGGTTCTGACGTTCGTGTAGAGGTGAACATCGTAGGATCTCAGGATACTACTGGTTTGATGACCTCTCAGGAATTGGAGGCCATGGCTGCTACAACGATTTCTCCAATCGTTGACGGTGCTTATCAGTCTGGTTGCCACACGGCATCTGTTTGGGATTCCAAAGCGCAAGCGAACATCCCTAAGTTGATGAAGTTCATGAACGACTTCGGTTTGATCACGGCTCGTGACCCGAAAGGCGTTTATCACTCCATGACTGACGTTATTCACAAAGTGTTGAATGACATCACCGTAAGTGACTGGGACATCATCATCGGTGGTGACTCCCACACACGTATGTCCAAAGGCGTTGCCTTCGGTGCTGACTCCGGTACTGTTGCACTTGCGTTGGCTACTGGTGAGGCGACCATGCCGATTCCTGACTCTGTGAAAGTTACTTTCAAGGGCGAGATGAAAGGCTACATGGACTTCCGTGACGTGGTTCACGCTACGCAACAACAAATGTTGAAGCAATTCAGTGGTGAGAACGTCTTCCAAGGTCGCGTAATCGAGGTACACATCGGTACATTGACTGCTGACCAAGCCTTCACCTTCACTGACTGGACTGCTGAGATGAAAGCCAAGGCTTCCATCTGTATCTCCGAGGACGAGACCTTGATCGAATCCCTTGAGATCGCTAAGAGCCGTATCCAAATCATGATTGAGAAGGGTATGGACAACGAGAAGCAAGTTCTTCAAGGATTGATCGATAAAGCGGACAAGCGTATCGCCGAGATCAGATCTGGTGAGAAGCCTGCTTTGACCCCTGACGCAAACGCTAAGTACTACGCTGAGGTTGTTGTTGATTTGGACGAAATCGTCGAGCCAATGATCGCTGACCCAGACGTATATAACGACGACGTATCTAAGCGTTACACGCACGATACCATCCGTCCGCTTTCTTACTATGGTGGCGACCGCAAGGTTGACCTTGGTTTCGTAGGTTCTTGCATGGTTCACAAAGGTGACATGAAGATCCTCGCTCAGATGTTGAAAAACATCGAGTCACAACAAGGTAAGGTTGAGTTCAACGCTCCATTGGTTGTTGCTCCTCCAACCTACAACATCGTTGACGAGTTGAAGGCTGAAGGCGACTGGGAAGTGTTGCAGAAATACTCTGGTTTCGAGTTCGACGACAACGCTCCTAAAGGTGCGGCTCGTACGAAGTACGAAAACATGCTTTACCTCGAGCGTCCAGGCTGTAACCTCTGTATGGGTAACCAAGAGAAAGCCGAGCCAGGTGACACTGTAATGGCGACTTCTACGCGTCTCTTCCAAGGCCGTGTCGTAAAAGACACTGCTGAGAAGAAAGGTGAGTCTTTGCTCTCTTCCACGCCAGTAGTAGTGCTTTCTACCATCTTGGGTAGAACGCCAAACATCGAAGAATACACAGCAGCTGTTGAAGGCATCGACTTGACCAAGTTCAAGCCTTCTGGCAAGTTATTGGTGAAGTAATCAGTTGATTACATAGGATAATGAAGAACCCCGAGTTGAGAGACTCGGGGTTTTTTTGGGGATTAGAAGAGTTAAAGAAGTTTTTTATTAAGCTTGCCTTTGGATACTTATTACTTCTGTCGAATTTTATCCTTAAGAGCTATGATTTGAGGTTCTATAACAAGGAGGTATAGGCTTTCTGAATGGGCTACTTTTATTGCTAAGGAATGAAGAGTAGGTGACTAATTCCATCTTATACTATGTCAAAAGATGACATGTATTTATTTTTATTATGGTGTATTTTGTATGGTAAAAAAAGAAATAATTTTCGTTGGAGGTATTCATGGGGTTGGTAAGGGGAGGTTTTGTGAAGAAATGTCTGAATTTCTCTCTTTTGAACACTTGTCGGCTAGTGAGATATTGAAATGGTCAGAAATAAGTAAACCAACGAATAAGAAAGTAGAGAGTATCCGCGATACTCAGGAGCGTTTAATTGATGGGATTACTAAGCTTCCTAGTATATCAATCCCATATGTGATTGATGGCCATTTTACCTTGTTTAACAGGAAGGGTAAAGTAAGTTTGGTGCCAAAGGATGTGTTTGTTAAAATGGGTCCTAAATCTCTAATTGTTTTAACCTATAGTCCCGAGGTGATTTGCGAGAGGCTGAGGTTAAGAGATGGTGAAAATTATAGTTTGAAGCTTTTAAGTGAAATGCAGGAAGTTGAGGTTAATTATGCTAGGGAAATTAGTGAAGAGCTTAAAATTCCATTGTTAGAGATGGATAGTCAAAACATTTTAATTCACAAAAAATCTATTATTCAATTATGCGAGTTCTGATTGATACTAATATAATTATCCATAGGGAGGCTAGTCAAGTGATTAACCAGGATATAGGTTTGCTTTTTAACTGGTTAGATAAACTTGGGTGTGAAAAGTGCTATCATCCCCTTTCTCTCTCTGAAATCCAGCAGCATAGCAATCCTAAAGTTGTTGCAACTATGGAGGCTAAAATTAAAAATTATAATGTCTTAAAGACTTTAGCTCCAGAAAGCGAAGAAATAGCTGAAATTCGAAAAAGTGATAAGACGGTTAACGATACTATAGATACCACAATTGTTAATGAGGTTTTTAAAAATAGAGTGGATTATCTTATTACTGAGGACCGTGGTATTCATAATAAGGCGAAGAAGTTAAATGTGTCACATAAAATTTTTAATATTGATGATTTTATAGATAAATGTAGGTCTGAGAATCCAGGTTTAACGAGTTATAAGGTCCTTGCTGTTGAGAAAGAATACTTTGGGAATATTTCAATTGATGATGATTTTTTTGATTCATTTAAAGAAGATTATGTAGAGTTTCCTTCGTGGTTTTTGAAGAAGTCAGATAATGTGTCTTATATCTGTCAAACCGATGGGAAAATTCGAGCTTTTCTTTATCTAAAGGTGGAGGGTGAATCTGAGAAGTATGATGATATCGAGCCAAGGTTTAAGAGTAAGAAGAGATTGAAAATAGGGACGTTTAAGGTTACTTCTACAGGGTTTAGGTTGGGGGAAAGATTCTTGAAGATAATTATTGATAATGCTTTGGTGAATTCTGTAGATGAGATATATGTTACAGTTTTTGATAAAAGAGAAGATCAGCAAAGGCTTATTGATCTCTTAAAAGACTGGGGATTTCAGTACCACGGAATAAAGTCTACAGATAATGGTGTTGAGCAAGTATTTATTAAACCTTTTTTTAATGTTAATGCTTTAGAATCACCACGTTTTTCGTATCCTTTTATTTCTAGGGGTACTAATAAGTGGGTAGTGCCAATATATCCTAGTTACCATACTGAGTTGTTTCCAGATTCAATTCTGAATAATGAGTCTTCACAAGATTTCCAAGAAAATGAACCACACAGAAATGCTATAAGAAAAGTTTATATCTCTCGTTCGATTAATAGAAGTATGAAGTCTGGAGATCTTGTGCTTTTTTATAGGACTGGTGGCCATTACCATGGGGTTATTTCAACCATTGGAGTTGTAGAGAGTTGTGTAGATAATATCCCCAATTTGGAGGCCTTTATCGATCTTTGTCGAAAAAGAAGTGTTTTCAGTGATGAAGAATTGGCAGAACATTGGAATTACAATCCTCTAAATCGTCCCTTTGTAGTGAATTTTCTTTATGTAGGAACCTTTCCTAAACCTAAAGTGAATTTGATGAAGTTGAGGGAGGATAGAATAATTCAAAATGCTCCTAGAGGTTTTGAACTTCTTAGTGATTCTAAATTTGATCAAATAATTAAATTAGGAAGATTAGATGAAAGTTATTTTGTCGATTAAACCCGAATTTGCTAAAAAGATTTTCCAAGGTTCAAAAAAATTTGAATTTCGAAGAACCCTTTTCAAAAATAAGGAGGTGGTGAAGATTGTAGTATATGCCTCTGCCCCAATTAGTAAAGTAATAGGTGAGTTTGAAATTGATTCTATTCTTTATGACGAAATAGATCCCCTTTGGGAAATAACTTCTAGACATTCTGGAATAACAGAGGAATATTATAATGATTACTTTGTTGGTAAAGACAAGGGGTATGCAATTAAAGTCAAAAACCCAATAAAATACGATGAATATCTTTGTATAAGGGAAACTTATGGTATACGTCCGCCACAGTCATTTGCTTATTTGAGGTGAAGATAAAGGATATTCCACCCTCCATAGCGCAAGTCTGAGCGAAAGCGGAGACTTGTACTTACTATTATCCGCTGAGGTCTCCTGACCTCTTACTCAAACACCCCCCCCCCAATCTTCCAGGCAAGGAGCCTGTGGATTGGGGGTTTGTTTGGTTAATAGAAGTTGGTTACTGTCAGAGGCTCCGGTCTATTCTTCTTCCCGAACCAACTTCACCAACACCTCCTTCCCGTCAAAGGCGATTCCATATCGGAAAATGTCGGTCTTGCCCTGGGCTTTCAGCTCGGAAACGTATTTCTTGTCTTCAATCTGCTGAAGGGCGTTTTTGGTGGCGATTTCCAAGTCCTCGCCCTTGTGCTTGGCGACTGTTTTCAGCTCCATGACATAAGCCCTTTTGTCATTTTCGGACTTGGGGGAGATGAGCACGTCGGCCCTGCCGAAGCCTGACTCCCTGTTGGACCGGACATGGTGGCTTGTGGAGAGCTGGGCCAAAAGCCCGAGGATAAAGGAGTGGTACATCTTTTCGGGCTCCCTGTTGTCGAAATCAAAATAGCTGAAGGCCGTTTCGACATATTCCGACAGGAGGAGCTGAAAGTCTTCCAGGTTTCCTTCCAGCAAAAATTCCAATAAGTAATTGGTGCGTTCGGTGGAAAGTCCGGCCCCCAGCCATTCGGCCATAAAGTCCTCGTACAAGGTCTTGACCTCCTCATTGGGGATGCTGATGTTGAAGAACCGCTTCCGACCATCCTGATGGTCGAACTGCGCCTTCAGGTAGCCAGCAAAAACCAATAGACAATAAAGGGCTTCCTCATTGAATTCGTTGAGCGCATCAAAGGAAGTATACTCCTGTAAGGTGCGTCGGACGGGAACGCCGTTCATCATGTCGGCGAAGTCCCGTTTTACGCCCAAGGAGGCAAAACGCATCTGGTCCTTGATCAGGGTGTTCTGGGCAGTGTTCACCCAGTGGATTTTGAAGCCCTCCTCGTGGGTGGAAACGTAATTGAGCAAGGACCACGGGTTGTAGATGGTGGTCTGGCCAAAGGTGTAGCCGTTGTACCAATGGGCGACATCCGTGTAATGGCTCTCCAGTCCGTAATCTGCCAACAGTTTGTGAACCTCTTGGTCGGTCAAGCCGAACTTGTCCGAAAAGGCGTGGCTCAGCACCGTGGAAATAACGGGGTTGTTCAATCCCGAGAAGATGGACTCCTTGGCGACCCTGAGAATTCCCGTCACAACTCCCTTTTTCAAATGCTCGTTGTCCTTGAGTCCCGCCGACAGGAAGTTGCGGTAGAAGCCCATGAAGTCGTTGAAAAATCCTTCGGAATGTGCGGAATGGACAGGCGTGTCGTACTCGTCTAGCAGCAGGACGACCTTCTCGCCATGGTGCGCCTCAAGCATGCGACAGAGAAGCAGCAAGGATTTTTCGAGCTTGGTCTGTTCGGATGTATTTTGAAGCAGTGCTTGGAGTTCTTGTTTGTCGAAAGGCTCTACCTCCTCGCTCTCCAAAAGGTACTTGTGTCTGACACACTCTCCGTGGACGATATCCAAGATTTTCTTTACGGTCGTTGCCGCAGTCTTTTCCTTTACGTCCTTAAAGGTCAGGAACACCACCGGATGCCTCCCCTGATGCTTCCATACCTCGGATTGTTGGATGGTCAATCCCTTAAAAAGTGTGGCGTTCTTCTCGGCGTTCTGCCGCTCGAAAAAATAGCGGAGCATGGAGAGGTTCATCGTCTTGCCGAAGCGCCGTGGACGGGGCAGGAGAATGATTTCTCCAGATGATTTTAATACCTCTTCCGCTAAGAGGGTTTTGTCGATATAGTAACGGTCGTCTTCCCGAAGTTTTTTGAAATCCGAGATGCCGATGGGTAATGGTTTGCGCTCCATGGAGTAAAGATAGGGAAAAGGGCGGGGGAGGTTTCAAAACAAAGCTGAGGGGTTTCATCATTAGTCCTTATTTGAAGGATTAACAGCCCAGCAATTTTGGGTGAAATTGTATAGCGTTCGAAACTGAGAATCTCATTTCAAATGTGCCAAGGGTGGGGATGTCGCGGTCCGTGTTGGCTTTCAATCAATTTCAAGGTAAATTGTTTCCCCAAGGGATAGGGGACTACTTTTAGTGTATCCTCTATTGGGTTGGCGGTCAGCTGATATGCCTCATTAGGAATCATCATTCGAAAAAATAAGATTATGACTGATAAAGAAAAACTGTACGAAACACTAGGTGAGTTACTTTTTGTAATTGCGAAGGCAGATGGAATCATTCAAAATGAGGAGAGGGAAGCTTTAGATAAGCTTTTGCAAAAACATTCATGGGCTTCTGAGATTAAATGGTCCTTCAATTATGAGGAGTCGGCTGATTCATCTGCGGAAGCAACTTATAACAAGGTGATTAATTTCTGTCATAGCTATGGCCCAACGCCTGAGTATAATGAATTCATAGATGCTATGAGTTTCATTGCTGAGTCATCACAAGGTATTGATCAAAATGAGTCTCGAGTAATCAGCTCATTTTCTAAGGACCTTATTGAAAGGTTTCAAAAGGATCTAGATAGACTTAATAATTAAGGCGCTATCGAACAGCTTCGGTCGCTTTTCATAAAGTACCCAAGTGAATAACCCCAAGAGCATCCCAAATGCTCTTGGGGTTATTTTTTTTGTTCTTACAACACTCATTCAACCCCTCCACACCCCAAAAAATAATTAAGCCCCACAATTCTCGTTGATAGTTAATAACTTAAGTCTGGACGTAAACCATTCATATTTTATGGCATTTGACATCGAAATGATTAAAAGCCTCTACGCGAAGTATCCGGAAAGGGTGGAGGCGGCCCGAAAGGTGACGGGGAAGCCCTTGACCTTGGCGGAGAAAATCCTCTACACGCACCTTTGGGAAGGAAACGCGACGGAGGCTTATCAGAGAGGTAATGCTTATGTTGATTTTGCTCCAGATCGGATTGCTTGTCAGGATGCGACGGCCCAGATGGCTTTGCTTCAGTTTATGCAGGCTGGAAAGTCCAAGGTGGCGGTGCCAACTACGGTGCACTGTGACCACCTGATTCAGGCGAAGGATGGCGCGAGTAAGGATTTGCAGCATGCGATCAACACCTCTTCCGAGGTCTTCAATTTTTTGGATTCCGTTTCCAACAAATACGGGATTGGCTTTTGGAAACCAGGCGCTGGTATCATTCACCAAGTCGTGTTGGAAAACTACGCTTTTCCTGGTGGCATGATGATCGGTACGGACTCCCATACGGTGAACGCTGGTGGCCTTGGAATGGTCGCCGTGGGTGTGGGTGGCGCTGATGCCGTGGACGTGATGGCCGGTATGGCGTGGGAGTTGAAGTTTCCGAAGCTTATCGGGGTGAAATTGACGGGTAAACTGAACGGTTGGACATCGGCGAAGGATGTTATCCTGAAGGTTGCTGGTATCCTGACCGTGAAAGGTGGTACGGGCTGTATCGTGGAATACTTTGGCGAAGGCGCCAAGTCCATGTCCTGTACGGGTAAGGGCACCATTTGTAACATGGGTGCTGAGATTGGTGCGACCACTTCTACTTTTGGTTACGATGAGTCCATGGAGCGTTACCTGCGTTCCACGGGTCGTGATGATGTGGCGGATGCGGCCAATGGCATCAAGGAGCACCTGACGGGTGATGCTGAGGTGTATGCCAACCCTGAGCAATACTTTGATCAATTGATCGAAATCAACCTTGATGAGTTGACACCGCATTTGAACGGTCCGTTCACGCCTGACAGGGCTACGCCTGTGGCGAATATGAAGGATGAGGCTGTTAAAAACGGCTGGCCCTTGGAGATTGAGTGGGCCTTGATTGGTTCCTGTACAAACTCCTCTTATGAGGATTTGACACGCGCCGCTTCTATTGTTGAGGATGCTGTGGCGAAAGGAGTGAAGCCGAAGGCGATTTTGGGTATCAACCCTGGGTCCGAGCAGGTGCGTTTCACCGCTGAGCGTGATGGCTTGTTTACGACCTTCAACAAATTCGATACGACCAAGATTTTCACTAATGCCTGTGGTCCGTGTATTGGGCAGTGGGCACGTCCGGGCGCTGAGAAGCAGGAGAAGAACTCCATTGTCCATTCCTTTAACCGAAACTTTGCGAAACGGGCCGATGGCAACCCGAATACACATGCCTTTGTAACGTCTCCGGAAATGGTGGCAGCCATTGCCATTGCTGGTCGTCTGGATTTCAACCCGATTACCGATACCTTGACCAATGAGTCTGGCCAAGAAGTGAAGCTTTCCGAGCCTTCAGGCATAGAATTGCCATCTGCAGGTTTTGCGGTGGAGGACAACGGTTATCAAGCGCCTGCGGCCGATGGTTCAGGCATTGAGGTGGTCGTGAAACCCGATTCGGAGCGCCTTCAGTTGTTGTCGCCATTCCCTGCCTACGATGGTAAGGAAATCCAAGGCATGAAGTTGCTCATCAAGGCCAAGGGAAAATGTACGACTGACCACATCTCGATGGCTGGTCCTTGGTTGCGCTACCGAGGGCACTTGGACAACATTTCGAACAACTGTTTGATTGGTGCGGTGAACTATTTCGGTGAGGCGACCAACAAGGTGAAGAATCAGTTGGACGGGTCATTCGGCGAGGTGCCTGCCGTTGCCCGTGCGTACAAAGCAGCTGGTGTTCCTACCATTGTTGTCGGTGACGAGAACTATGGCGAGGGCTCTTCCCGTGAGCACGCCGCCATGGAGCCACGACATTTGGGTGTTTGCATTGTATTGGTGAAATCCTTCGCACGTATCCACGAGACGAACCTGAAAAAGCAGGGTATGCTCGGGTTGACCTTTGCTGATCCTGCGGACTACGACAAGATTCAGGAGGACGATACTTTCGATACCATCGATTTGACTTCTTTCGCGCCAAATAAGCCATTGACCTTAAAAGTCACGCACGCCGATGGTTCTACGGATGAGATTGTTTGTAACCATACCTATAACCACAGCCAGATTGAGTGGTTCAAAGCGGGATCTGCGCTGAATTTGATTAAGCAGCAGAATGCTTAAACTTCAATAAATTATTCGTTTCAAATTGAAAGCCACTCAAGTTTATCTGGGTGGCTTTTTCTCTTGTTGGAAAACATAAACCATAAGCTTTCATCGTTGAAAGGATAGCTAAACCATGCAATTCCAGCTATGATGAATATATGTTTTCTCATGTACCCTTGGGACGAGGTGAAGCCAGAATTGGACAGCACCCTGCGTTTGATTCACGAGGCTGTAACAAGGGGACACCGCGTAGCGATACTGACTCCGAACCACCTGACCATTCGGAAAAGTGTGACTTCGGGATTTTGTAAAATTTTCCAACCCATGGACAAGGTGCCGACAAACACGGTCAACTTTTACAAGAAGGCCAGTTTTAGGACCCAGATGTTACCCTTGTCTGGTTTTGACGCCATCTTGGTGCGAACTAATCCGCCATTGGATCCTGTGATGCTCAATTTTTTGGATTCCGTGCGCCATGACACCTTTATCCTGAATGATTTGGATGGGCTCAGAAAGGCAAACAATAAGCTGTATCCCGCAGCTTTTGACGATCCAAACAATGAGGTAATTCCTGAAACCCACGTATCCAAGAACAAGGATTACTTGCTTCAGGTGATTGAGGAGTCACCCTCGGAGCAAATGATCTTGAAGCCTTTCGGTGGTTTTGGTGGACAAGGGGTGATTGTATTGGAAAAGGGAGCCTCCCAAAGCATTAAGTCCCTGCTCGATTTCTATGTGAGTGGACCGTCGGGAAATAACTATGTGATTCTCCAAGAGTTCGTGCCCGGTGCCGAGGAGGGGGATATTCGTGTCTTGATGTTAAATGGTGAGCCCATTGGGGCAACCCGAAGGGTGCCAGCTGAAGGAGATATTCGTTCCAATGTGAGTGCCGGTGGTAGGTCGGAGAAGTATACCATGAACAAGGCCGAACGGGAGTTGTGCAAGAAGATTGGTCCCAAACTGGTGGAGGACGGGCTTTACTTCGTTGGTTTGGATATCATCGGGGGTAAACTGATTGAAATTAATGTGTGTAGTCCAGGTGGTATTACAAACATTAACAAGTTTAATCGAGTGCGCCTACAAGAAAAGATAATTGGTTTTGTTGAAGAAGTTGTTCAACAACGAGAAGTGATGGCTGAGCGAAAACGTCAGTTCCGCCAAACTATTGAAAGGGCTGCCTAATTGTCGTAGTAGACAAGGCATTGCCTTGTCTACATATAATCAAGGGCTGAACCAACTATAATCGGTTCAGCCCTTTTTGTATGGGGTAGGCCAAACTGATGGCAAGTGTGGCAATCCAAAAGGCGGACATAACACTATAACCAATGCCCATTTCCTCCAAAAGCCTTCTTGATAGCTCCCAGATCAGCATGTGGGTCAAGTATAAACCATAGGATACTTGGCCGACATAGAGGATGAATTTTTGAATGAAAGGCAGTTTTAGGTTGTAGAGAGTTATAGCCAGCAAGCCATAGCCAAACAATGCTGGAATATCATTGAAAACCTTTCCGGCTGGTCCGAAGAACAGCGCCAAGCCTGCATACGCTCCTGAAAAAAGCGTACCTGCTGTAAGGCTTTTTACCGTGGAACGACGCCAAAATTCAGTGCCGTGGGTATAGTAGATTTTGGCCATGGCCATGCCCAACACAAATTCCCACAGGTATTGTAGAAAGAAACTATTCCAGATTCTAAGTTCGGCTTTGCCAAGTACGACCACAAGGGTGCTCCATATCAGAGAAACAACAAGGCTCCCGATGTACACTAGCATGGGATACTTGTCCCGCAATCGGGCCAAGAAGGGGAAAATCAAATAGAATTGAATGATGGTGGAGATGAACCACAGATGGTAGCCATAGCTTGTCATCCACTGTTCATTGAACATCTTGAACAGGAAGATATGGCTTAGATAGGCCATCCAGCCTGATTGACCCTCATGCCCACCAGTGACATCACTTCCATACATGGGAATGATTAAGTTCACCAGAGCAATGACCGTCACTACGGCCACATAGGGCAGGTAGATTTTGGAAAGTCGTTTTCGGTAGAATCCCTTGATGCTACTTTTCCTCTTGAAATGAGAAAGGGCAAGTCCAAAGCCCGAAGCAAGGAAAAATAGGTGTAAGCCTGTTCCTCCGAATCGTACTAATGTTTGAGCAAAAGCGGGAAGACCAAGTTCAGATCGCTCCAAAAAATGCATCAGGACAATCGTCAAGATGGCGAGGCCCTTGATGAAGTCCATGAATTCAATCCGTTTTGATTGGGATTGGTGCATTGTTCAGAGGTAGTAGTAATTACTTACTGATGTATTTAAGGTATGCCTGTACGGTTTTTTTACGCACTGCAAGTCAATTAGTTTTTATTCGATTTATACTTTCCCTGTTTGTTCGATTGATTCGTTCATTTCACCAATCGACGCACCTGAACATAGGTTGTTTCGACCAGAAAGCTCGCTAAACCGTAGGGGACAATAAACGCCATGATTTTGTCTAAGCTGTAATAGCCCAAGCCAATATAAATCGCGATGCCGAGGTGTCTGGAGGCGTTTAGTAGAGAAACGGTGGTCTTTTCTCCTTCTGTTTTTCCACCCAAACAATGGCCCAATAAGAGCAGGGCTGTAACGAAAAAGATGAATTGGGGAATGCTTCGGGCTGGAGCCTCAAAAATGTAGTGGCGGAAAATCACTAACAGGGCAATGATGGTGGCAAGTAAGAGAAGGTTGGCCAGTCGAATAAGCTTCTTGCCGTATTTTTTGGCTGTTTTCGGGAATCTCCAGCGCACAAACATCCCGAGCAACAAGGGAAGAAGCACAATTTTGAACAATTGCTTCCCGAGGTTTAACCAATGGATATCGACCTCGAAATCATACCATTGATGGAAAAAGTAGAGTAATGCTGGTAAGGTGACCACAGAAATAATAACCACCGCCACTTGTAGCATGACCGCATAGAGGTAAATCCCGCCAGCCTTAAAAACCTTGATGGGCGATAGGGGTGCGCCGGGCGCAGAGGCCAACAAAATCAGGGTAATCATCACCCCTCTGCTCGGGTTAAACCAATAAATGCAGAACAGCGCGACCAGCGGTGCCGTCAGCACGACCACAAGAATTGAGAACACAAGCCTCCACCAGCCATGCTTGAAGCGCCAAAATGACCTAAAGTTGGCATTCACCCCAATGCTGAATTTTATGGTCAGGATGAGTATGCCCAGAAGATTCGAGGTAAATGAAAGGACATCCACTACTAAAAGGTACGTGACTTCAGGAGCAAGGTGACATAAGATGCCTTGATTTAGCCCTAACTTTGTGGTCAAATTCCCTTCCTATGGATTCCTCAAACCTTATCCTTTCCCAAACCAACTTGGACGAGCTCAAGCATGAAATCCGTTTGCTGGAAGATGAGTTGAAACAGGTGGAGCAAAGGATTCAGGAATTTGAGCATACCCTTCGGACAGCCCTGATCAATGAATTGGTGGAGGAACGTGAGCTTTCTGTCCTTTACAAATCGCTGAAGCGGGCCAAAAAGGAAAAGCGACTGGAGCAGAAAAAGCGTGGCAAAAACTACAAGGAACCAGTTGGATTAAAGCCTGTTTCAAAGCAGGCTGAGCCCATCAATCCAGAGGACCAAAAGGAACGGAAGCGACTTTACCGCGAGGCGATGTTCCATGTGCATCCCGACAATTTTTCCATGCAGGATGCCGACCATGAGTTGGCCACAGAAACCACGGCCAAGTTGATTGAGGTGTATAACGCTGGAAGCCTAAGCGAATTGCAAGCTTTCCATGCTCATATTGTCAGCGGAATTGCATTGGGGGAGGCTTCATCATTTCCAAAACCAGCGCAAGGAACTGTCGCCCCAGACGCCTATCTGAAACAAGAAATTGCCCGTCTTGAAAAACAGCTTGCTCAAGCCAAAGCACGGCATATCTATTTTGTGCTGACGGAGTATGAAAACCCGTTGAGTTTTATTGATGAGCTGAGGGCTTATTACAATGATAGGATTGCCAAGCTGAGGAAGAGGACGAGGAAGGGGAAATAAAGGCTCAACTAATATGGAGCCTGTTAATAGCGGTCTGTCATCTTGACGAAGGAAGGATCTGATGAAAGGTTTGAATTAAGGCGTTAGGATGAGATAGAAAATTCTGAGGAGTAGAAAACACCAAAGCCCTAACACAGGGAATGTCATAGCCAAAGGCATAAGTTTTTCACTTTGTGTAGGCCATCTATCCCAATGTTTAATGACTTGATGTAAAACGATTAATGAGCAAGTGAAGGTCAATAGGTTGGCTGGAATGAAAAATAGGGCGTTGAAAGCAAAATTATGAGGGGCATATCCTGAAATAAGGCCGAACAGTTCCTTTCGGAAGAAGTTGATGGAAAGTGTACAAAGAAAAATACTCACGTTGATTAGAGCCAGCTTCTTTACCCATTGGGGTGGAAGGTGAGTATCTGAGGGGTTGACCATAGTTGTTATTTCACTTTTGAAAGGAAGGTTCAGAGACCTAAAAGTAATTGTCAAATTCGATTTTTAGGATTTCAGTGTCTAGCCATGCTTCATACCAATTTAGGAAGCTAATCCTATTTGATTTATCTGTTTGGGAATCGGGGTAAATACCTTGGCTATTACAACGACCATCAATCCAAAGATTTCCAAATTCTTTGCCGTTAACCACCAAATTGATGGATGTTCCACATCCAGAATTTGATATTCTTAGAAGTCCATTAATCCACTGGTTATCAAAATACTCTTCCTCTGATTCCTCATTCATTTCCTCAAACTCCATGTTCCAAGCTTGGGTATGGGGAAAGGGTTTTGTAAGGTCTATTAAATCGTCATTTGATTTATAGTCCAAGTCAGCAAACTTTCCATTTTCTAAAGGTTCAAGGCCATAATTTGGTCCCGCCCCTCCATTTCCTATATTTTTTAGAAACTCACGATAATCGGTTGGAAGTTTAACCTGATGCAACTGCTCAAAATCAATGAGTTCCTGCTCTGTCTTTTTCTTATAGAGTTGATATTGATGTATTTCAGCACCAAAAACTTGAAGGGATGTATCCAGTGATTTGAGCTGGCTAAGCTTTTCCCTGATTCGATTTAATTGTGCTTCCATTTTGAATTAAGTTGTCTGATACAAAAAACGCCTTGCCATAAATCTATGACAAGGCGTTTTTCATGAAAAGAGAAAAGTGCTTAGCGGATACGATCCATGGACTTCACCAAGTTCTCATCCTTCTGGATAAAGCGGTTGGCCAAGATGTTCATGATCACCGCGCCCACAGGCATAAAGAAACCAAAGCCGTAGCTTCCAACGTTTTCTGCCAAGTCCTCTGCGTTTGGCACTTCCAACATGGCGACCAAACCGACAAATCCGGCAATCAAGATGTTGTTCACAAAGCCGAGAATCATCTGAAGCTTACGCTTTTTGAAGCTGAAAATGGAGAACAGGGCGATGGCCATGCTCGCCAAGGCGATGCCTGCAAGGTGAAATTTGTTGACGGTTTCCACTTGTTCGCCACTTATGTTCTCCAAAACCATTGCGTTCAGGACCACATCTTTACCTTCGCCGTGGTACTCCCAGAGGGTGAGGGAAATGGCCAGCGCCATAAAAATGACTACGCCTAAAAGGAAGATGCTTTGAATCCGCTGTATCATAGTGTAGGGGTTTATTTTTCGTAATTTTGCACAAAACTAAGGGTCGGAGTATTATGGACAAAGTATTATCTGCCAATGTAAGTCATGGCGGGGAATACATTGTACATGATATAGAAATATCATGCGTTACGTTGCGGAGGTTGTTTACAAGGGGACGAATTATCATGGATGGCAGATTCAGCCCAATGCCCTGACGGTGCAGGAGGTGGTGGAAGACCGTTTAGGGGTATTCCTGCGTCATCCGGTTTCCATTGTGGCCAGTGGACGCACGGATGCCGGAGTGCATGGTGAACAGCAGTTTGTCCATTTCGATAGTGAGGTGGAAATCAATCCAGAGCGTTTCCATCGGGCATTGAATGCTTTGCTCACCAAGGGAATTGCAATCAAGCAGGTCTTTCCTGTCAAGGATGATTTCCATGCGCGTTTCAGCGCCTTGAGTCGAGGCTATCGCTACCAAATCCGCAACCAAAAGGACCCGTTCAACCGCGATTTGTTTTGGCAACGCTCCATCGATTTGGACGTGGAGGCCATGAACCGTGTGGCGGAGAACCTCTTGGGTCGTCATGATTTCGAGTGTTTCAGCAAGGTGCGTACTGATGTACATACATTTTTCTGCGATATTGAATATGCCTACTGGGAGCGGGTGCCTCACGGCCTCAATTTTCACATCAAGGCGAACCGTTTTCTGCGGGGAATGGTAAGGGCCATCGTCGGCACCTTGGTCGAAGTGGGCGAGGGGAAGTTGGACGAGGAAGGCTTCAAGGCGATTATTGCCAATAAGGATAGAAAACAGGCGGGCTATTCGGCCCCACCGCAAGGGCTTTTCCTCACCAAGATTGGGTATGAGTGGGAGAAGTGGCGATTGGAAAGCAAGGAGGAGGTATCAGGTATCAAGTAGTAAGTAGCAAGATTCAGAAGGTCTTGATACATGATACTTGCTACTTGTGTCCCCAAAAAATCATAACAATGAACAAGGAACAACAGGCGGATTCCAAAGGCAATGCTTTTGACGTGAAAGTCTTCAAGCAACTGATGGCCTTTGTGATGCCTTACAAAGGGATATTTTTCTTGTTGGTGTTTATCTCCCTGAGCATGGCCGTTTTGGCGCCCGTGCTTCCGGTGCTGATTTCCAAAACCATTGAGGAATACATCAGCATGGGCGATGAGCAGGGCTTGTTGAACATGACCATTTTGATGGTGGTAGTGTTGGCAGGGCAGTCGCTATTGGCCTTTTTCAACACCTACCTTTCGGGTTGGTTGGGGCAGACGGTCATCAAGGACATCCGTGTAAAACTCTACCGCCATATCCTCAACTTGAGGCTTTCCTTCTTCGACAAAACGCCAATTGGCCGATTGGTCACTCGTAATGTTTCTGACATCGAAACCCTCTCCGAGGTCTTCAGCCAAGGCGTGGCTTCTATCTTGGCTGACTTGCTTCAATTGGTTGCCATACTTGGTGTGATGCTTTGGTGGAACTGGCGATTGACCTTGGTCAGCCTTTCCACTTTGCCGGTGCTGTTGATCAGCACTTACATTTTCAAGGAGAAGATCAAGGATTCCTTCGGCGCGGTGCGGACGGCTGTTTCCAACCTCAACACCTTTGTTCAGGAGCACGTGACTGGCATGTCCATCGTCCAGATTTTTGGGACGGAGGACCGAGAATTGAAGAAGTTTAAGGAAATCAACGAGGAGCACCGTCGGGCACATTTGCGCTCTGTAAAGTATTACTCCATCTATTTCCCTGTGGCCGATGTGATTGGTGCTGTGGGTATTGGCTTGTTGGTGTGGTATGGCGCCAAGGGTATTTTTGCGGGCTGGGTCGATAACGTGGGCGTTTTGATTGCCTTCATCATGTTTATCGGCATGTTCCTGCGTCCGATTCGCATGATTGCTGACCGTTTCAACACCCTGCAAATGGGCTTGATCAGCACTGAGCGCATCATGCGATTGCTGGACAGCGATGAGATGGTGCAGGACCAAGGCAGTTTTGAGCCAGACACTTTGAAGGGGGAAATCACCTTTGAAGATGTCTATTTCGCCTACAAGGACGAGGATTATGTGCTCAAGGACCTTTCCTTTAAGGTGGGACAAGGCCAGACGGTTGCTTTCGTAGGAGCGACGGGTGCTGGTAAATCATCAACGATTGGACTGCTCAACCGTTTTTATCAACCACAAAAAGGACGTGTGTTGATTGACGGTGTGGAGATTTCAGAATACAGTTTGCCGGCCTTGCGCCGACATGTGGGCTTGGTGCTTCAGGATGTGTTCCTTTTCTCGGATTCCATCTTGGAAAACATCCGGTTGGGCAATCCAGACATCACCGAGGAAATGGTCTGGAAAGCATCCGAGCAAGTTGGCGCCAAGGGTTTTATCGAAAGGCTTCCGAATAAATTGCACTATCAGGTGCAGGAGCGTGGAATGACGCTTTCTGTGGGTCAGCGCCAGCTGATTTCCTTTGTGCGGGCGATGGTTTATGATCCAAAGATTTTGATTTTGGATGAAGCGACTTCCTCTGTGGACAGCGAAACTGAGCAGATGATTCAGAACGCCATCGAGCGCATGATGGAAGGCCGTACGGCGGTGGTCATTGCGCACCGTTTGGCGACCATCCAAAAGGCGGACAAGATTGGGGTGTTGGACAAAGGGGAGTTGAAAGAAATGGGCAGTCACCAAGAACTGCTTCAGCAGGACGGCTACTACCGTCAGCTTTATCAAATGCAATACAAGAATTCATGAGCAAGCATCAAGCATCTTCGATTTTCCGTGGGCTATTGTGGGCCGTATTTGTGATGGTCGGATTCTCTTCCTGTGGCCCTGACCATTGGGAGGTGAATGACAAGGAAAACGCTACTTACATTTTGCACGGCTTGCCTTATGAAGGCTCATTCCGAAACAAGGAATTCGGCAACCTGATTATCCGCATGGAGGATTTGGCTAAGGCCAAAAAGGATTCTATCCCGACTGCCGTCTTTTACTACGAAGAGCTTCAGGAGGACGACCAAATCCGTTCTTTTGTGGGCTTGTTACTTGAGGATTCCACCACAGTTTTGGACGGCAGTTTTGAAACTCGTGTCTTCAAGTTTGACCGCATCGTTTCAGGTTTTGAGGTAGGGAATGAGCATCGCTCTGTGGTGTATAACAAGGTGCCGAGCTATATCCAGCAAAAGGGCTGGGAGCAGGATTCTCTCCAAAAAATTGAGATTTACCTACCAGAGAACAAGGGGTTTTATTTGGATGTGCCGGTGGTGAAGAGGGATAGTTTGTAGGGGTTTTTCTACGCCCAAAATGACTGCCGTATTCCCGCTGTAGGGGCAGACCTGTGTGTCTGCCCAAACATTGCGGGCGGACACACAGGTCTGCCCCAATACTGTTGCTTTACGGATGGAAATTCCCAAACTCTGGGTCAACCCCACCTCTGTCCTCCCCTTATCTAAGGGGAGGAGAAACCACCAGCCCATAGTCTGAAAACCATAATTGGCAGGAATTACCTGTAACATTCTCCTCCCTTTGGATAAGGGGAGGACAGAGGTGGGGTCGAATTTTTGAGCTTAAAGCAACAGCATTGAGGTCCGCCCCTATGGGGATATGGTCGAAGAAAAAATAGCTATCCCATAAATAGAAACTCCTATGAAATGGATTCTCCGTGTTCTTCTAATTTTTCTCACCTCAGGAATTTTTGCTCAGAAGGTTCAAGCTCAAACCTATGAGGTAATATTTTTAGGATTTTATGAAGACTCACTCACCTTTGATACCACTTTGAATTGGTATTGCTCGGTGATTGATCATAGAGAACGAGCTAATAATCATAGACAGAAGATTTTAGAAATTGACCCGCAAAGTGATTTGATTCAAACCTTTGTTGAAAAGGATAGTGTGTATCAGCTATCCTATGCTAATGACTCCGTTTATTTTCAATTTATAATAGGAACCTCGGATTCGTTGTACCAAAGGGAGTTTACTCCAGCAAGGGACTATCGAAACATTTATTATGTGCCTCTGGGGACATCATATGCTGTTATTGAACCACCCGTTATTCGATCCTATAGCCCCTATATTAATTTATATGTAACGGGGACTTATACACTGAATAATGTATGGGGAGAGTTAGAATACTATTCCTTAAAAGTGGCTTGTGATTTTGATAGTTGGGCCTATTATAAGTACACAGAAATTAATGGCGAAAGGTTCGAGGAACGGAACAGTTTCGTCCAAGACCTAACTCCCATGATGTTGAACCATATGATGATGGAATCATTCAAGCATGAGTTTAGTAATATCTATTTTGGATATGTGGATGGAGATGGGTTAAAGGATGTCATTGTGGTCTATGGGAAAAAACATTTTCTATTTTTAACCTATAAATCAGACTTTAAGAACCATCATATTTATCACCTTGAAAAGGTTTGGTCTGACCCGAGGTGGAGCCCAGAGTTTTAAATCCTCAATCCGCTACTCCCCCATAAACTGCATATTAATCCCCGAAAACAGCTGAATCTGTGGCTGGACACCGCTGTGGAGCATGGTGTACTGTGGTTCAATAAACAGGTTAAACACAGTATTTCCGACAGTCACCACTTTTCCGATGCCAAGCGCCATAGGCACCCCGTAGCTGTCATTTTCAAAGTCGAATACCCAAATGGGTGCGCCCCGCAAATAGACCCCTTTTCCCAATTGCCAAAAATAGAATGGTTGGATGGCGCCCAAGCTTGTTCCCGCACGGTTGTTATCTCCAAACAAGGAGGCCTGATAGGTAATCAATGAGCCGAATTGTAGGACTGGCGAGTGGACGAAAAAAGCCACAAAGGCGAATCCTCCCTGCCATTTCCCTGAACCCAAGGCCGTTTCAGTGGCTGTGGGCAAGGCCACCAATGGGCCAATGCCAATGGTTTTGGTGGGTTTGGAAACGAGGCAATAGGCGAGGAAGGCGTTCAAATCACCCAAGCCGTTAATGGAGTTCACCTCATTGGTAGTTGGATTTGGCGTCCCGACCGTGCTTAAGGGCATTGAAATGCGCATCAAGAATTTCCCATTGGCAAATGGTTTGGCAAATCGAATCCAAGAGGTGTTGAGGTAGGCGTTGTCGGGGGAGTCTGTCAGTCTTGGAATGTAGTAGTTGTGGAAGTTGAGCGCCGTCATATTGGCCAAGGGGTTGTTGGCCTGTGCGGATTTGTCTGTTTTTGTAGAGTCTTTTGCCTCCTGAGCGATACAAAGCTGAGAGCCAATGCTGAAGCATAGGAGCAGTAAAAAGTATTTGATTGGTGTGGTCATATGCTCAAGGTGATTTTTAAATAGCTGTAACATTCTTCCCGTCCGTCCAATCATAAAACCCCATCCCAGTTTTTCGTCCCAACAAACCCGCATCCACCATTTTTATCAGCAGGGGAGAGGGCGCGTATTTGGGGTTGCCAAAGCCGTTTTGAAGGACGCGCAGGATGGAAAGGCAAGTGTCCAAGCCGATAAAATCGGCGAGCTTCAGTGGGCCCATGGGATGGCTCATGCCCAGTTGCATCACTTGGTCGATGGCCTTGGTGGTGCCCACACCCTCGAATTTGGCTTGGATGGCCTCGTTGATCATGGGCATCAAGATGCGGTTGGAGATAAAGCCTGCATAGTCCTCGGCCTCCACAGGGATTTTCCCCAATTTTTTGCTGAGCTCTATGATGGCGTTTGTGGTTTCCTTGGAGGTCAAATGCCCATTGATGACTTCCACCAAAGACATCATCGGCACGGGATTCATAAAGTGCATGCCGATAAAACGTTCTTGACGGCTGGTGGCCGAAGCTAGTTTCGTGATGGAAATGGAGGAAGTGTTAGAGGCAAAAATGGTGGAGGCGGGAAACTGTTTGTCCAAGCTTTTGAACAGGTCAATTTTAAGGCTTTCTACCTCAGGAATTGCCTCAATGATAAGGTCTGGGGTTCCCATATCGCCAAAATGGGTATGACCTTCAAGTCGATACAGTGCTTCGGATTCCTCTTCCTTGGTGATTTTCCCTTTTTCTACCTGTCGGCTGAGGTTTTTCTCAATGGTGGTGATGCCTTTGTTCAGAGATTGTTCTGAGGAATCGACAAGGTAGGTTTCAAATCCACAGAGAGCAAAGACGTGGGCGATGCCATTCCCCATGGTTCCTGCGCCGACAACTGCAATTCGTTTCATAGGAGAGGTAAAAGGTGTTAAAAAGGGTGTAAGGTGTTTTTAATATAGTGTTTCCTCCCCTTAGAAAGGGGAGGACAGAGGAGGGGTTGAACAAAAGCATACCTCTAAAAATACGATTCCCGATGCCTGAGGTTGGGACACAAAAAATCCCCGACCAAAATGGACGGGGATTAAGCATTCGCCTGTTCGGCTTTAAATCCTCAATTGGGACAGTTAATCTTCGTAGGCTGGTTCTGCTTCCTCCTCAACAGCAGGAGCTTCCTCCATTTCATACTCCTCAGTAGATTCCTCCTCAATGTAAATCTGCTCGGTATCCTCAGCCTCGGCGGCCATCACTGGGTTGCTCATGCGGTAGAGTTTGTCAGTGATTTCCAAGATGGTGAGCAAGCTCGACTGATTTTGCTCTTCCAGCTTGATGTTGCCTTGATATTCGAAAACGGTTTTGCTTACCATTTTTCCTTTCAAGGTTACGTGCTCAATCACGGCCATTTGCTCAAGTTCTTCCTTATCCTTGTTGGATAATGGGAAGTTCTCCTTCACAGTCTCTTCGATGGCGTTTGCATCAAAGTTCATGTAAATAGAGTTGTCAAGAATGGCTTGCTGCTGCTCTTTGGACACCGCCAAGTCTTGGTAGCCAGTTTCCAAACGGTTTTTTACCAATTCCTCATCATTGGTGAACAAAAGCGTCATGTCCTTGGTGAAAGCCAAGTACAATGGCAGTTTGCCCACTTCCTTGTTTTCTACGCGGTAGTAGCCTTTATCTTCCTTAATCAACTCAAAGGCCTTTAGGGCGTTCAGCACCAGTTGGATGTCCTTGCTGGTGTTCACGGCCAAGGTGAATACAGGCAACTTCTCCGTTTTTGTTTTTTCGACTTCGGTGAAGTTGTAGTTCTCGTCCATTTCGAAATCCGTGTAGGTCATTTCGAATTCACGGAGGTCGTTCACGGCCAAGATGGCGTCGCCTTTTAGCAAGGAACCGATGGCATCCTCGTCCACTACGATGTCCAAAAGGTCGAACACGCTCACCGCTTTCTCGCCATATTCTGGCACGGCGCTCATCAAGTCGCGGTAAAGGCTGGCGGTGCTTTTGAACAAGACTTTGTTGTCCAAGGCCAAGGCCACAACGCCGAGCAAATCATCGCCCTTGATGTAGTTGAACAGCTTAGGGTCAACTGAGGTGTGAACGCCTTCAGTCAGGTCAGCCAATTTCTCAGAGGAAACCTGCTTGCTGCGCAATGTGATTTCGTCCTCCTCAAAGTTGATCCAAGTGGCGTTGTAAGACCCCTTGTAATAGGTGAGCAAGCGCTCCTGAATGGCAGTGGTGATTTCCAAGTATTGGCGGTCGCTGCGCGAAACATAGCCGTCTTGGATAATATTGGCTTGGAAGGCCTGAATCTGTGGATAACCTTTCTCCACATTCACCCAAAGGGAGAGGTCGGCATCCTCCTTGACCACTTCGTCAAAGGTTTCATCCTTCAGGCCAAGGTTCTTTTTGTTAAGGCTGTAAGCGATGTATTTGTCGCGCTGAACTTTCAGGCGATCCGCTTTTTGCTCTTCCCATTGCTCATAAGTCAGCTCCTTGTTCTCCCGACGAGCGGTGTAGTAGCTGTCCTTTTCTGGCATAAAGCCCACCAATCGCAAGGATTTTTTGCTCAAGATGAGGAACATCTCATCTTCCTTATCATAGAAAACCTTCTTGCCCTTTACTTTATCCGAAACCTCAAAAACACCTTCCAAGGCATCTTCCAAGGTTTTAGCATCCGTCACAGGAACAACCAATCCCATGGTGAGGGCGCTGTCCACAACTTCTACAAAAAGGTGGCTGTTGGCTTTGAGGTCGATGCCCGACTCTTCGCTGTTGAAAAGGATTTGAAGGGTGGAGTCGGCGTCCTTGAACATTTCCAGCTTGGTGAGTTTGTCCAAACCGATGTTTTCAGAAAGTTCTTTTCCGTTGGCGGAAATCACCAATGGGGTGTTTTTTGGGAGCTCCTTGTTGAGGTTTTGCGCCATCAAAGGGGCGCTGGCGAGTAAAAGTCCCCCGAGGAGACCAGCACGGATGTTCATAAAAGAGGCTTCTATTTAGAAGTAGATTGTATTGCTTAGTAGAGTCTTTTTGGTGAGCACATCGGCAATCGGTGTGCGCAAGATGACAATGGTGTTGTCCTTGGCCAAAGTGGCTTTGGTGTTGCTGACCTTGGTCACCTTTTTGTCGAGGCGGAAGACGCTGGTATAGCTGGCGCCGCCTAAGTTGGTATTTAGTTGGTCCTTTTGGCCTTTGGCAATCAAAGTGCTCAGGAAACTATGGAACAGTTCCTTTCGCTCCAATGAGTTGCCGTCATAGCTGTAGAGCGTTTTTGGAAGTGTGTACCGTTTCTTATTGTAGCTCTCCGACACATTGTGAAGCGCCTGATTCAGGCTGTTCATGTCTTTGAAGTCGAAGCTTATGGTAAGGATGTATTTGTCGAAATCCTTGTTCACCACCACATTCGAAATACCCGCCTGTTGAGCCATTCGGTCGCGGAATCGGTCGATATGCGCGCCAATCTCCGCTTTGGAGGGGACAGGTTGCCCGTTCAGGCTATCCAAGGAAAGGATGGTGTTGATGCGTGAGGCGCTCTGGCTGAGGTTGCCGATAAACTTGAATGAGCCCGAACCATTCTCATGAATCGTTACATCCTCAATCACATCAAAACAGCTCGTCAGGCTGAAGGAAAGAATCAGCAAAAGGAATGGGATAATTTTATTTCGCATGGCCAAAAATTTTATTGGTGTCATCTCATTTATTGAAGGGCTTGAAAATCAGGCCAAAATTGCTCCTTTGCTGTCGTCATTTCGCTCCACAAAGTTAGCTAATTCCACTGAAAGGTAAGAAAACAACAAAAAAACTCCCCTTAAGGTTTGCCTCATGTTAAAATCTCCTTACCTTTGTGTCATCAAAGCGCAACGCTCCGTTCGTCTAGGGGTTAGGACGCCAGGTTTTCATCCTGGTAGCAGGGGTTCGATTCCCCTACGGAGTACAAAAAGGTCTCGATTTTCGAGACCTTTTTTTTTGCCCTAAATTTGGGGTCAGTTATTCTTTCAGATATACCTATCAAATTGATTATGAGGAAATATTTAATCCTTTTAGGCTTGGTGTTGGGAGTATTAGGAGCGAGGGCGCAGGAAGCGCAGTGGTCTATTTTAATGCAAAATATCCAAGCTAATTATTACGATGCTCCTTGTGAATCTGACTCATCATGGACTATTGGTGGAAAACGATACAGTTGTAAGGAAGATTATATTAGGGAGGAGTTTGTTAATATTCCTCTGAGTGGAGTTGTTGAAGGGAAATTTTGTTTTGAAAATGATGATTTGTCGGTTATTTCAGGACCATACTTTCTAAATAAACTTTCTCAAAGAGAAGGAACCCTTTTGTACTATGATAACATGGGGTTACCAGATATGGGGTTCCAGATGTTTAATGATTTGGTACCAGATTCCAATAATGGTCTATGGATTGGGTCTGATGTTTATGGGCTAATCCATTATAAAGGAGAACATCAGATTTCAACTTATGGAAAGGGAAATTCTGAATTGAAATCAGATAATGTAAAATCCTTATTGAGTGATTCTCTTGGAGGTCTTTGGGTAGGGACTGATGCTAATGAGTTAGTAAATTTTTATCAAGGAAGTTGGAAATCATTTACAATCAATGCCCCTGCCAGTGATATTGTAGAAGGAAATGACGGTGATATTTGGATTAGCACTCAGGGTGATGGAGTCCAGCTATTGAAAAATGGAGATTTTACGGATTTCAATAAATCAAATTCAAATTTGTTGACTGATAGCATCCAATTTATGGCAGGTGACCGTAATGGAGGTGTTTGGTGTTGGCATGAGGGGGCTGGGTTAAGTCATTTTGATGGGGATTCTTGGGAGGTTTTAACACTTGAAAATTCAAGTCTTCCTACAAATTCAATTTCGGATCTGATTGTAGATGCACAAGGGGTTTTATGGATCTCTTTGGCTGATGATGGTGTCGCCAGATATAATGGTACCGATTGGATGGTCTTCAAGGGGGCTGCGTTTTTATCTCCTAATTTTTCAACGAGGCCTCAATTGTTTTATCTAACCCGAGAAGGGGTGCTCTATGCGTCTTCATATGAAGGTCTTTTGCTTTGGGATGGATTAAGTTGGAAGAGTAAATATCTAGGAGGTTCAGGAATTAGTGTAGGGCCTAAAGCTCCTATTATGTCGACTGGTGTTGTTGACCTAGATGGTAGTGTTTGGGTTGGAGGTGAGCAAGGAGTTTCCAGAAGATCTTTAGATGGGACGTGGGACTATTTTACCACTGATAATTCTGGTATTCCTGATAACATAATAGCTGAGGTAGCCATAGACTCCAAAGGTAATGTGTGGTGTGGTGCACACAGTTCAGATGGGGTTTCGAAATTTGATGGTCAAAATTGGGAGCTTTTCAGTCCACAAAATTCGGGTTTTACCCAAGGTAGTGTGGGAGAAATGGTGATCGATCGTGATGATAATGTCTGGATAATTAGTTCTTCCTCACTCTTTAAGTATGATGGAGTTTCTTGGGTAGAGTACAATGAAAGTAATTCTGGGTATATCAAATATTATTATCGCAGTTTGGATATAGATACTGCAGGTTGTCTTTGGATGTTGTATGGGAATGGGTTGGTGAAATATGATGGTGTGTTGTGGGATACTTTGACACCCTCAAATTCGATGATGCCTAGCTATGATTACCTGGACTTAAAGATTGATAACCAAAACCAATTCTGGTTAGGCACCAAGGAAAACGGCTTAGTTCGTTTTAATGGTCAGGATTGGGAAGTGTTTGATACGTTGAACTCTAATTTGATTTCAAATCATGTGGATCATTTTGTTTTGGACAACCAAAACCTATGGATGTCTCATGAATGGAATGGTATTCAAGCGTTGACAAAAATTGATGGTAAGGATTTTATTTCTGACTCGGTGGGTCACTATCGTCATATGTTTGTGAATCCGATTTCGTCATTGAATCCTTTTCTAATAGATACCGAAGGACGAGTTTGGTGTGAAGATGGCTACGTTCGTTTAGTAATCTTCAACAACGGCGCCCCCGCCATTTCCCCTAAAAAATTGCACATCTCAGGAAGTATTGATTCTCCAGTTCCGCAAGATGTGCTTTTGCTCCCAGATTCTGTTTTTGTACAAACTTCTGGCTCCTATTCTTTTCCTGTGGATACTGGGAAAACCTACACTGTGAAATGTCTTCCAAAGACATCATGGGAATTGGTGAAGGACACTACATATCAAGTTAAGCTTGGTGACAACTCCGTGACGGGTTTGGATTTCGTTGTAAGATCAACAGCCCCACAACCAGCTATGAAGACAGTTTTGAGTGCAGGAATAAACCGTTGCTCCTTGACTGTTCCTTTCTGGTTGAATTACCGCAACCAAAGTGATGAGGAAATGTCTGGTCAGGTGGAGTTGGTATTGGACAGTAATGTGACTTATGCTCGTAGTAGCAAATCCTTGTCTGCACAGACGGATAAAATTCTGACTTGGGATTATTCAGGGTTACAACCAAATGAAGAGCGCCAGATTCAGGTGTGGTTGGAGATGCCAGACTTCAATCAGATGGGAGAGGATTTCCTGTATGTCGCTAAGGTTTCTGATGGAAATGGGAATGCTTTTGCGGATACCTTGAGCGCGACATTGAGATGCTCCTATGATCCAAATGATAAGTTGGTAACTCCAGCGGGTGTTTGTGAGGGGAATTATGTGGAAAAGGATGACTGGATTGATTACACCATTCGATTCCAAAATACGGGTAATGATACCGCCTTTAAGGTGCTTCTGTTGGATACTTTGAGTGCTTCTTTTGACTTAGAGACTTTTGAGGTCATTGCAAGTAGCCATACCCTTGAAACCAGTTTTGGAACCTCTGGAGAGGTACGTTTCCTATTTGAAGATATCCTACTTCCTGATAGCACTACCAATGAGTCCGAAAGTCACGGTTTTGTTCGTTATCGTATCAAACCAAAGGCTTTGGTGGCTGATAAGTCTGTGGTGAAAAACACCGCTTACATTTATTTTGATTACAACCCTGCGGTGGTAACTAATACCACATCGAACACTTTGGTAGAGGACTTATCCAGCTACGATTGTAAGGCTTTGGGCTTTGAGCCGTTGGTCGAAAAGGAACACTATGTTTACCCTAACCCAAGCACTGGAGTTCTGAATGTGAAGGTAGAGGGAGTGCAGAAAATTGAGGTCCTTAACTTAAGCGGTCAGCATTTGTATTCTAAGGATGTTGTTGGGCAGGAGGAGATCCAAATCAATTTGGAAAGTGAGCACGGCATTTATTTAGTGAAGATGCACCGAGCTGACAGTGTGATTGTTGAAAAAGTGCTGATTGATTAACTGAAATTATACCCATAAAAAATGCCCTGCTAAGCATCCTTAGCAGGGCATTTTTTGAATTATAATCACCCCAAACAAAGCGCCTTCAAGCTCTTTGGGTGATTCCTCACTACCAATTTTTCAGCGCCAATCTCAGGCTCGCCGTCAATGTGGATTGGAATTTTGGCAGGGTTATCAACCTCGATTTCTGAGACCGACTCAAAGTGATGGTAACGGGAGTTGTGGATGGTACCTCGGAAGAGTTTTGGGGCGAGGGAAAGTCCTGCCCAAAAGGAAAAGGGCTTAAGGGTACAGACCTCTAATTTCCCGTCAGAGATGTCGGAAAGGGGGGAAATCAAGGCGTTGTTGCCAAACTGTTTGGCGTTGGCAAAGGTGATGGAGAACACCTCTACGGTTTCCGATTTTTCAGTTGTCCGAAGGGTGAATTTTTGTGGATGGAAATTGAGGAATTCGCGGAGTCCGCAACGGACATAGGTGGCCAAACCGCGTGAACCCGCATTGGCGAAGGCATGGCCTACAATGGCGTCAAATCCTACGCCAGCCGTGCAAAAGAATGGCTTTCCGTTAAGCGAACAAGTATCAATGGTCTTGGCTTTGGCCGTCTTCAAAAAGCCAATGGCTTTCTCCAGTTTGAGCGGGATGTTCAAGTCTCTGGCCAGTCCATTGCCTGAGCCCATTGGGATAATGCCGAGGGCGGTATTGCTGTTCAATAGTCCCGTCGCCACCTCGTTCACGGTGCCATCGCCACCCACAGCAATGACTTTATCAACCCCGTTTTCCACCGCCTGTTGAGCGATTTCCGTGGCGTGACCCGCGCGTTCCGTGTACTTGATTTCAAAAGGGAACTCCTTGCCCAAAATGCCTTCAATCAGGCTTGGGATGTCCTTTTTGCTTCGGGTGCCAGCGATGGGGTTGATGATGAATAGCATAGGGGTGCAGTGTTATAGTGTTGCAGTGTTGGGGTGTTGAAGTGTTATCTGTGCAAATTTCAACACCTTAACACTCCAGCACTTCAACACTATTTTTTAGCCCTCTCCGTTTTCCTTGCGCTCCTCCTCAATGTGCTTGACGAGTTCTTGGCAAAGCTGGTGGATTTTTTCGGACATCACGCCGTCGTTGGTGGCGTTCTTGATGGTGTCGCCGAGGCCACCGATGGCGTTCACGGTGAAGCGCTTCATCTCATCGATGCTCATTTCCTTGGTCCAAAGGTCCATGCGCAAAGTGTTTTGCTGTTCATGGTCCCAGATGGAGAGCAATACGGCTTTGGTTTCTTCCTGTCCTGCTGTTGGCTTTTCGGTAGCGTCCCAATGGATTTTGTCGATGCCTTCGTCGCCGAGCTGGATGTTGAGTTTGATTTCTGAGTTGCGCATGGTTTTTCGTTTGAGTAGTGAGTACTAAGTACGGAGTACAGAGTCCTCACAAAACTGGCGCAAGCGTCTGCTTGTGCCCAATATTTTTAAACCTCAATGAAGAGGCTGGTTGTTGGCACAAGCGGACGCTTGCGCCAGAAGTAGTGCTCCGTACTTTATTCAGTACTTCTCACCAATATTTTCAAAGCCTCCACTTTGTCATTGTGGAGTTGTTCAATCAATGCTTCCAAAGAGGGAAATTTCTGTTCGTTGCGAATCCTTCCGATAAAGGCCACGGTGATTTCCTCGTCGTAGAGTTTTTCACGGCAGTCGAACAGGTGGGCCTCAATGCTGATATGCTTCTCGTTGTCCACGGTTGGGCGCATGCCGATGTTGAGCATTCCGCCGTAAGGCTTCTTTCCGATAAGCGCTTGGATGGCGTACACGCCAATGGCTGGAACCAGCTTTTCAGAGATTTCAGGCTGAATATTGGCCGTCGGGAAACCGATGGTTCGCCCGAGTTGCTTGCCTTTTACCACCGTTCCTGAAAGGCTGTATGGCCGTCCCAGATACTTGGTGGCCTGTTCCACCTGACCCTCTTCCAGCGCCTTTCGGATTTTGGTGGAGCTGATGCCTACGTTATCCACATCATGGCGTGGAATCTCCTCAATGGCAAAAGGGAAAAGGTCTTGGTTGGCTTTGAGGTAATCAAATCCACCCTCGCGGTTGCGTCCAAAACGGTGGTCGTAGCCAATCACCAGTTTGTGGGTATGCAGGCCATCCACGATGACCTCCTGAATAAACTCTTGAGAGGTTTTCTTGGAGAACTCCTTGGTGAAGGGAAGGATGACCAAATGGTCAATGCCGTATGCTTTTAACAATTGAATTTTCTCCTGCAAGGTGGACAACAGCTTGAGCTCACAGGCGTCGCCTTGCAACACAAAGCGGGGGTGAGGCCAAAAGCTGAGCACAACGGTTTCCCCATCGCATGCTTTTGCGATTTCCTTGAGGCGATCAAGGATGGTCACGTGGCCGAGGTGAACACCGTCGAAGGTGCCACTGGTCACGACCGGACGTTGGATGGATGGGATGGATGCTAAACCGTGGTGGACTTGCATGGCGCAAAGTTAGTCAACAAGTGTCAAAAGCATAATGGTAGGGGCAGACCTCAACGCGGTTGCACTAAAAACGTTCGAAAACGTTCGAAAACGTCGGGTGTAAAACCCGACGCTACGGAGACAGCCTATGCGAACTACACGCTGTCACTAACGGTAGGTTTCATACCTACCGTACCCAACGATTATTGCTCAACCTTTTCTTGCTGTTGCTCCTTGATGGTTTCCACGAATTTAGGGAGCTCCCAAGCGTCCTCCAGCTTGAACTCCCCGATGCGGGTACGCACCAGTTTGGACATGTAGGCGCCAGAGTCCAAGGCCTTACCGAAGTCACGCACCAAACTACGAATGTAGGTGCCCTTGGAGCACACTACTCGGAACTCCACACGCGGGAAGTCGATATTGGTGATTTCAAACTCGGAGATGGTGATGTCGCGAGGCTTGATTTCAACCTCCTTGCCTTTACGCGCCACCTTGTACATGCGTTGGCCGTCCACCTTGATGGCCGAGTGCATAGGCGGGACTTGGGAAACAAGTCCTGTGAATTTCTCGGTGGTTGCGTGGATCATCTCCTCGGTGATGTGGGAGACTTCAAAAGTGGCATCCACTTCGGTTTCCATATCGATGGAAGGGCGGGTTTCGCCCAACACCAACTCACCTGTATATTCCTTTTCTTGGGCCTGATAACCCTCGATGGATTTCGTCTTTTTGCCGGTGCAGAGAATCAAAAGGCCTGTGGCCAAAGGATCCAAGGTGCCAGCGTGCCCCACTTTTTTCACCCGAACGGTGTTTCGTACCTTCTTGACCACGTCAAAGGAGGTCCATTCCAACGGCTTATCAAACAACAAAACTTCTCCTTCGGCGAAATTATAGTCTTTCATGGGTAGTGGGCTAAAGCGTCAAAACGTCTGATGATGGGCCGAGTGCCTCAAAACGACGTTTTTGTGGGTAACAGCAAACAACGGAAAATCGCTCGCGCCACATCCAGTTTTTTGCAGGCGCAAAAATACGATGATTGGCTGTAAGCTGAAAGGGGAGAGGGGGACTCAGGGGTTTTTAACCACGGAGGTTGGGAGAAAGGGAGCGGGACGGAAAAGCTCAGGTTTGCCTACCCACACATATCATAATAGACCCAATAAAGTTTTAAATTGGTATCTAGAATGTCAAAATTAATATGGTAGGAATTAATAGATAATATGAAGTGCACGAATTGTAAAACAACTTTTGAGTTATCAAATTTTCAAAAGAATCTTTTAGAGCAAATGAGGGAGTGTAATTCTCAAATGGCAATGTTGGAATGTCCAAATTGTGGTTTTGGATTTGGAGTTAACCCTTTTACTGAACAGGAAGATGAATTAAAGGAGATTAAAGTGTTTTTAAGGTCTCCTATTAGTGGGAGTCATGGTGTAGTTGTGAGTTTAGGTAATGGGAAATTTGGAGATGGAGAAAGCGGTGTCTTTTGGGAGAATAAAGAAGAGTTATATCAAGATATTCTTAAAATCAGAAAAATGTGTTCTCATCGAAAAGGGCTTTATGTCAAGAAAGGAGAAGATTGGGTGCCTGTGGATGTTGAACCCGATAATATTGATAATTTAATTGATAATGAAGATATATAAAATAGCCTAAGTTTCAATTATGGATGTTTCTTTAGAATTCAAAAAAGTTAACAGCTACATAGAAGAAGGAGAGTATGAGTTAGCCTTTTCTGTTTTAGAGGAAATTATCAGCAATAATTCAAGTTCTAATAAACAAATAGCTGAGGCTTTTAATTTAAAGGGTGTGATTGTGTCAGGATTTGCGCCATACTTAGGGTCAGGTGATGAGACTGGTATAAGTTTCTACAAAAGATCTATTAAGTATGATGAAAAGTGTGTTGGGGCTTTACTTAATATTGTTAGTGGATATTCATCAGATGAATATTGTGATTCTTCAATGCATTCAGATAGAGTAATGTATGTTGAAGCGTTTAATCTACTGAGTAGTTTGCCAAATGATGCTGTAAGTAACGATCAAAAAGAATTTTTAAATAAAGAAAAAACGCGATTTTATGAAGAAATAAAGAAATCATGAGAATTATTCTATTGACTCTATTTTCTGTATTGAGACCCTAAGTACTGAACTCACTCCACAATCAATCCATACAACTCCTCCCAATAATCCTCCGCCATCATCTTTTTCCCCATCTTTTCAGCATTCGCCTTATAGGTCTTGTTGTTTACCAAATCCAAGAGTTTCGGTTCAAGGCTTTTGGTGGATAGCGCTCCGATTTTTGGGCCTTTTGGGCCAACCTGATGCTCCTCGATTAGCCCGTTCCACACAAACTGGTCAATGATGTGGGGGACAATCATGGAGGCGCAACCGTATTTGATGGCCATGTGCGTGGTGCCCGAACCGCCGTGGTGGATAACGCCATACATCTTTGGGAAAATCCATTCGTAGGGGATGTTCGATACAAAATGCAGGAGGTTTTTGTCGTATTGTTCAGGCTCGACCAATCCGCCTTCGGCCGTGTTGATAATGGCTGGGGTGTTGTTCCGTTGCAGGATGTCCAGTATGATGCGCGTCTTTTTCTCCGGTTCGGGATTGGTCATGCTCCCGAAGGTGATAAAGATGAGCTTGGGATGGCGCTCCAAAAAGGATAACAGCTCAGGGCTTGGCGACCAGTTGATGGCGCGGTCACGTTCGTAATAACCCAATACACGCTGATTCTTGGGCCAATAGTCGGGCTGTTCGAACAGCTGTGGCGAGATGGTGTAAACGACCTTATGTTCCTTGTGCGCCTTTTCGATTTCCTTCTTGTTGATGTCCGTGATGCCGAGCCATTTCATGGAAGTCATGATGGTCTTGATCAATCCCCATGACCCGATTTTATAGGTCAGTTTGTTCAGCCATTCCCCGTAGTCGCTGTGGAAGGCCAGATGCGTGTGCCCCTTGACGTAATGCAAAAAGGGGACGGGGCTGAGGAATACCGTTTTTCCTGCATTTTTCACCTCCCAAATCACGGGGTACATGGCCTTTCCGTTGTGGAGAATGCGGTCGGGTTTTTCCTCCTCAATGAACTGTTGTTGGAGCTCAATCAGTTTGCGGTTGGTCTTTTGTTGTAGGCGCCACAGCTTGGCGTAGAGCATGATTTTTTGCCAGCCAGTCACTCCGCCACCAAGCACCTTTTTGCCCAAGTCACTTTCCAGCATCTCCAAGAATTCCGGCCCAAGAGAGACGAAGCGCATGTCTGTGTCCTCCACTAATTTCCTGAACTGCTCGGGGAACTGGCAGATGACCTCATGGCCTTTTTGCTTAAGCAATGCGCCGATGGCGATGAAGGGTTCCATGTCGCCACGGGAGCCGATGGAGGTGAGGAGGATTTTCATGGGATGGTGTGAAGGATGGACATCAATTCACTAATAATGGTTCTTGTGGAAAATTTGAGGGTGGGATACAAAACAGGCTGTCCTTTGGAGACAGCCCATCAACAATCCAACAACCGCCTGTGGTAATTGATTTGGCCCAAATGATAAGCCAAATGGGTGCTTAGGTGGACCAAGAAAAAGTAGGTGGAAGGGTTTTCTGGAAACATAGTGATTGGGAAATCGCTTTCAAGCTGGTCAGCGGTGATGTTATCGAGCGTGCCCTGAATGATGACCTCTGTTTTTTCGATCTCTGCAAGCAGTTCTGCTTTGGGGATATCTTTAGACGAAAACTCAAGTTCACGTTCCCTGATGTATCCTGTGTTTCCGAGTTGGGCGCCAATAAACCAGTTCAGGTTGCCGATAAGATGGAGGCAAAGGTTTCCCGCAGAATTGCTGATTTCCTTGTCCGTCTTCCAAAGGCTTGCTTCGGATTTATAGGCGTTAATTTCAGCTTTGAGTTTGTTTAAGTCCCTTTTAAAAAGGGACTTTAGCGTTTCCGTCAGCATTTTTTGTGGTTAGCGTTTTAGGTGGTTGGGAATCACATATACCTCAACTTAATCTCCACCTTTTTCCCTTCAGCACCGCCAGCATTGAACTTGAAATCCTCAAACTTCGGCATGCTCATGCCCGAGTGGTAGTAGTTGGAGAAGCCGAAGCCTTCCTTTGGGAGCATGATGCCGTAGTCCATTTCTTGGTTTTCGTTCTCGTCGTCGAGCAGGGCGATGCCACATTCGCCGTTGGGCAGTTCAATTTTGACGGTCAATTTCCCATCCTTGACGGTGGCCTTGGAGTAGCTCTTTTTCATCAATGGTTTCTCGTCCTTAAAGCTCTGCTGGTTTCTGTACACGGCGAGGACAACCTTGCCGTCCTTATTCCGTAGGTCTTTGATGGTCACCTCCACGGTGCTTTTGTCAGAAAGGGGAGTGGCGCTGATGCCGATCAGGAGAAGCAATGCGCTTAGGGCGAAAACAATGGTCTTTTTCATGGTGTTGGTGTTCTATTGAATTAGTGTTTACCACTCTCTGGTGGCGATAAGTTCTTCGATGTCCGCATTCTTAAATCCATAAGCGTGCGCAATGAACTCAAAGTCAACGGCTAGACATTCTCGGGCACCTGTCTCAATTTCACTGCCATTTTCGTTGAAGTCGTCCTCGAGGTCATTGATTTTGTCCGTGGCAGAGTGGGTCAAAGCATAAAGCTCCTCCAAGCTTTGCGGATTTTTTTGCTCGATGTTTTGGCAGAGTTCTAAAAGGACGGCCTTGCATTTATCCACCAAAAAATCTGGGAAATAGGAGTCCTGATACATGGAGGATAGGAACTCATGGTTTTTGATGGTGTCGTTGTTGAGTGAGGATTGTGAGATCATTGGGCTTGTGTTCCTTTGACTGTTAGAGTGACATGCAGAGAGCATTATGGTTAGCAGGGCAATCGCAAGATATTTCATGAATTGATCTGAAGGGAGTGCTCTAATGTTGTATCTCTTTCTTTTGGGGAAAGGATGTAGTCGCACTTATTGAGGTCGGAGTGAATTCCAAATGACTCAATTTTTTCGATGTGTTCAAATTCACCTTGGGGTTTTACGATTCTGAAAAAGGAATAATCACATTCGCTTAGGAGGTCTTGGATTAGGTCCTGTCTGCTTATCCTCTTGATGTTCTCAGCGTTATAGGCTGGAAGAATTTCAATGAGTACGAATGGTCTTTGCGATTTTAGATGTTGCTTTATGCCACTAAGGACTTCTACTTCAGCACCTTCAACATCGATTTTTATTACGCCAATGTTTGATGCTTTTTCAATAGAAATATCCTCAAACTTGAACACAGGAACGTTGATGGACTTTTTGATGCTTGTGGAACCTCGAAAATCCTCGATGATTGATGCAGAACTGTCATGCTCGTCATCAGAGAATAGGTTGAGGTTTAGTACAGAAGAGGAGTCACTGATGCCAACGGGGTAAATGGCGGTGTCTTGAAATGAATTGGCACTGACAAGGTTATTGATGTAGTTAACACAGGTTGGGTTGGGTTCAAATCCGATGTAGGGAATGGACTTATCCACAGCTTTAACCTTGAGTAAAGTCTGTCCCAAGTTTACTCCAATATCGAGGAAGGTGGTTTCAGGGCTTAGGAGTTTTGAGAGGATGAATTGCATCCAACTCTCACTGAGGTGTAAATAGTTGTTAATGCCTGTTTCATTGATGATTGGAATGTGAAAAGGATGGTCGTTAATGGTCACTT
This sequence comes from Bacteroidia bacterium, assembly GCA_030431525.1. Taxonomy (GTDB): domain Bacteria; phylum Bacteroidota; class Bacteroidia; order Cytophagales; family JAAEPT01; genus JAUIJC01. The sequence continues at coordinate 60,885 of JAUIJC010000014.1, forward strand.
TAGGGTAGATCGAAATTCTTTTAAGAATCCCAAACTTTCGGAGTCCTCGGATAAAAAGCTTCTTCATAAAAAAGAGTGAAAAGGGGTGAAAAATTGTCTGACAAAGTCATTAATCAAGATAGACTCTTAGTGAGTTAAAAACAATTAAGTCTTTCTGGATAGGTGTGGATTATGAGTTGGGTTGGAGGGATGAAAAAATCCTGTTATTGATAGGATCGAAGAATGGTCTTTTCACCGTACTTTTGCGAGCTTTTTGAAATCAAAATGTCGGTGGAAATCACACAGGATCAGTGGGTCGAGCGCTTCGACCAGCTGGCCGAAAAGGACTACGTCATGATTGACGGGTTCTTGGACGAGGCGACTGTTCGGTCGCTTCGTGAGCAGATTATCGCTGAGGAAGAGGAGGACCGATTGAAGACGGCGGGCATTGGTGCCAATGACGGTTTTCAGGTGGTCCGCGCTATTCGCAACGACAAAATCCGTTGGCTAAAACGGGATGAGGAAAATCCTTCCGCAGGTCTTTTCTTTGAGAAGATGGAGGAGGTGAAGGCCTTGCTGAATCGCTTTTGCTTTTTGAGCCTAAGTGATTTTGAGTTTCATTTTGCCCATTACCCACAGGGCAGTTTCTACAAGCGCCATTTGGATCAGTTCAAGGAGAACGACAACCGTTTGATTACGGCGATTCTCTACCTGAATGATGGTTGGCATGAAGAGGATGGTGGCTTGCTAAGAATTTATGCCGAGGAGGGTCCTAAGGATATTTATCCCTTGGGCGGGCGTTTGTTGTTATTCCGTAGCGACAAGCTGGAGCATGAGGTGTTGCCTACCGAGCGTGATCGTTACAGCATCACGGGTTGGCTTCTTCACAAGCCTGCGGGCTTGGGTTTCCTTTAAAGAAATCCCTTTCCTGACTGAGGAAAGGGAATTTTTTTTGTGGGTTTCGGTGTAGGGACGGATCTGTGTGCCCGCCCACAGGATTTCGGGCAGACACACAGGTCTGCCCCTACGGCAGATCAAAAGTTCACTTTTTAGATTTCCCTTTCAAAGCAATCAATCCCAATATCGGTCCCAAGGCCAACAAGGTGAACAGGTAGTTGGGGTTCATCACTTCCCGCAGGTGTGTCAGCAGTTGGATGCTCACAATGGTGATGGCGAAGCCAATGCAATTGACAATGGTCAAGGCTGTCCCTCGTGCCTCGGCAGGCGCCTTCTGGGCAACAATGGTGGAGAATAATGGGGAGTCTGCAATGACAAGCATACTCCACAAGAGGAGTGTTCCAATGAAGAGAATCGGGGAATTGAAATGGAAAAACAGTGGTGAGGCCAGACAACAGAGGCAGGAAAGCAATAGCGCACTGGTTGCCGTTTTTTTTGGTCCAAATTGCATGGATAGATAACCTCCAATTACGCAGGCTGGTCCGCCAATGCCAATAATGATAAAGGACCACAATGGAATATTGATGACAAATTCACTGTGGTTTTCAGCGTACATGCTCAATAGGAATGGCACAAAAGCCCAAAAGGCGTACAACTCCCACATGTGGCCGAAATAGCCGAAGGAGGCCGACCGAAATTCCGAGTCCTTGAACACCTTGGCCACCGCTGATGGATTGAAGCTGGCGCTCGGTTTTCGGAAAGGACCGTTCGGCACCAAAAGCAACATAAGCGTTCCACCAAGCGTGGCTAATCCAGAGATAATCAGGATGACCGTTCGCCATGGAAGCAATTGGGTGAAGCCTTTGAGCAGGTGCGGAAAGGCAGTTCCAAGGACCAATGCCCCGACCAAGAAGCCCAGTGATTTGCCCAAACCTTTGTCGTAATAATCGGAGGCTATTTTCATCCCAACGGGATAGATGCCAGCAAGGAAAAAGCCTGTGAGGAACCGCAAGACGACCATACTTACCAAACCGTTGCCTTCCCATAACAGTCCCAAGTTGAACATCGCGCCAATCAATCCGCAGGCGAAAAACACCTTCGATGGGGAAATCCTGTCGGCGATGGTGAAGAGGGCAAAGAGCAGGGTGCCCAGAATAAAGCCGAACTGCACGGCCGAGGTTAAATGGCCCAAGGCGCTATCGGGCAGTTGAAAGTTTCGGACCAAATCGTTCATCACCCCGTTGCTGGCAAACCACAGCGAGGTGCAACAGAATTGGGAAATGACTATGACAGGAAGGATGTGTTTTGAAATGCGCATGGGGTAGAGACAAGGCACTGCCTTGTCTGTACGGTGAATTCAAGTGTAGAGAGATTTCCCGTCCAAAGCAAAGTGGAATGAGAGTAAGAGTCTAATTGTCATTTTGGTGACTCGTTTCAGGCTTAAAAATCAATTTCCCCAATCCATAAACCACCAACCATCCCGCCAAACCATACATCAGTTTAATGGCCGTTGGAGTAAAACCACAACGGAATCCCACCCAAGAGTTTTCATCCTCAGCTTTGTCTTCCCAAAAGTCAGCGAAAGAGGGTGCGTCGCCGATGTCGAATCCACATTCAAAGAAATTTTCTACGCTACTGAAATAGGCTACAGCGCAGATGAAGCCAGCCCAGACCAAGAAGTTGATTGCTTTGAGGTAGCGCATAGGGAGTAGAGGTTTTGGAGAAAAATATAAAAAAACCACAGAGTACACAGAGGAAAAGAGGGAAGGAGGCTTGTTCTATGGTTTTCTCCTTTTCTCTCTTCCTCTGTGTACTCTGTGGAAAACAATCTTACAACTGCTCCTCGATTTCCTCAACCTCCATCATCAAACCCTCCCAAGCTTCATTGGCTTCTTCCAATTCACCATTGAGCTTGTCAAAGGCTTGGGTTTTTTCCGCCAAGAGGTCCGGGTTGCCATAGACGGAAGGCTTGGCCATTTCATCTTCCAAAACGGCTTTTTTCCCTTCTAATTCCTCCACGGATTGCTCGGCCTTTTGCAGTTCGTTTTTCAGCTTTTTCAACTGGTTTTCCAACTGTCGGCGGGCATTGCGCTCGGCATCGGTTTCAGGCTTTTTCTTTTCCTGTTTAACAGGCTTTGGGGCCTCCACAGGTTTTGTTGCTTGGGCCTCACGGTTTTTCATCCAAATGAGGTATTCCTCGTAGGTGCCAGGGTATTCCTTGATCTGGTGGTCTTCGATGAACCAGATTTTGTTGGCCACCTGACGGATGAAATGACGGTCGTGCGATACGATGACGCAAGTGCCTTGATACTGCTGGATGGCTTGAACGAGCATGTTCACCGATGGGATGTCAAGGTGGTTTGTGGGTTCGTCAAGCAATAGGAAGTTGGCCTCCGAGAGCAGGGTTTTGGCCAGCGCTACACGGGATTTTTCTCCACCCGACAGGACTTTAATCTTCTTGAAGATGTCGTCGTCGGAGAAGAGGAAGCAACCCAATAGGCCTCGCAATTCGGTTTCGGTGTGCTCGGAGTTGACGGACTGTAGCTCTTGGAGCAAGTCGTTTTCGATATGAAGGGCTTCGAGCTGGTGTTGTGCGAAGAAGGTTTCCTGTACGTGGTAGCCTTCCTTGCGCTCGCCCTCGATTTCCTCGTTCCCAGAAATGATGCGGAGCAGGGTGGATTTACCCTTACCGTTGGCACCAATCAAGGCGATTTTATCACCACGAATGATTTGGGCTGTGGCCTTTTCCAAAATGGTTTTTGGGCCGTAAGCCTTCGATACGTCGTTGAGCTCAAGGATGATTTTTCCAGGCTGTTTGGCTGGCGGAAAGTTGAAGTGCATGGTGGCGTTTTCGTCGCGCACTTCCTCCACTTTTTCCATGCGTTCCAAGGCTTTCACACGCGATTGCACTTGGCGGGCCTTGGTGGCCTTGGCCTTGAATCGGGTGATGAATCGCTCGGTGTCCTTGATTTGCTTTTGCTGGTTCTCGAAGGCGTTTTGCTGGATTTCGTCTTGGAGCTGTTTTTCCTCCATGTAGAAATCGTAGTTGCCCGAGAAGCTACGAATGTTTTGACGAGAGACCTCAACGATGCGGTTGGCGGTGTTGTTGAGGAACTGGCGGTCGTGCGATACGATGATGACGGCGCCCTCGTAGTTGTTGATGTAGTTTTCCATCCACTCGATGGACGGAAGGTCGAGGTGGTTGGTAGGCTCGTCAAGAAGCAACAAAGCGGGTTTTGCCAACAGGATTTTGGCAAGCATCACGCGCATTCGCCATCCACCGGAGAATTCCTTGAGTGGTTGGGTGAGCTCCTCGGTTTTGAAGCCAAGTCCTTCCAAGATTTCCTCGGCTTTGGATTGGAGGCTGTAGCCGTCCAAGGCTTCGAACTCTTCCTGACGTTTTGCCAGTCGGTTGATGATTTCGTCGGAATAATCCGTCTCCATCTTCTTGAGCAGGATGTTGATTTCGTGCAACAGTTGGTTTTGTCGCTCGAAGGCCTGCATAGCTACCTCCAAGATGCTGTCCTCACTTTGGTAGGAAAGCAGGTCTTGGTTCAGGAAGCCCAGTGAACAATCCTTGGCTTTCGAAATGTCTCCTTCGTCTGGTTGCAAATCCCCGTTGATGAGCTTGAGCAGGGTGGATTTACCCGCGCCGTTGACCCCGATGAGGCCGATGCGCTCCTTGGGTTTGATGTGCAACGAGATGTTTTCATATAGGGCGCGCTGGCCGAAGAAGAAGGAGAGGTTATTAATCGAAAGCATGAGCAGTTGGTCAGTTAACGGTTATCAGTTAACAGTTATCAACAGGAATGTATCTGATTCAGTGATCAGTTAACCCATAACAACGGGCGCTGGCCGTTGGGTTCGGAATAAGTACGCAAGTTAGGGCTATCTTTACAGTTAACAGTTATCAGTTAACAGTTATCAACAGCGGATGGTGGGAAAACCGTTTTTGTTCAATAGCGAACAGATAGGTTTGCACTGCTGTTAACTGATAACCGCTAACTGTTACCTGTTATGAAGCGTTTAGCCATTCTTCCCGTCCGTTTTTACCAATTGGTGATTTCACCATTATTGCCTCCGGCTTGTCGGCACACGCCGACCTGCTCGAATTATACCATCGAGGCGATTCAGGAATGGGGTGCTTTGAAGGGAATTTGGCTAGGGATGAAGCGGATTGCGCGTTGTAATCCGTGGGGGACGAGTGGGTATGATCCGGTGCCGAAAAAGTGTTGTGGGGGGGATGACGGGTGTGGGCATAAATAGGTTTAATCCCCATCAATCCACCACCACAAACCTCTCCGAAACCCTCTCCCCGAATTCATCCACCAACACCAACTTGTGTTTTCCGCCTTTTGGCGCCAAAGGCATTTGGTGGATATGTCGCGTGGAGCCGAGGAATACCCCGTCCAAATGCCAATAAATGGTGGCGCTATTGGTGCGATGGCTGGCCTCGAAAACGGCCTTTCCCTTTTCGCCATTCAGCTCGGTGGGGATAAGGATGCGGGTGTTTGGCTTAGGGTAAATCAACTCGATATTTCCCTTGTTGGCTGAGGTGACAGCCAAGCATTCCTCGCTGAAGGTTGGAGGCTCCTCATAGGATGGATGCTTTTTCTTGTAGAACCAAGCCATTGCCGGAGGCAGGATAAACCAACTTTTATGCACCATATCATTGGGTGATGCGCAGGCGCTGTTGACCTGATACCTTTCCGTTTTGTCCAAATGCAGGAGCTGATGATAGGGGCAAAGCCTACTCCGTGAGCCCGTTTCAGGCACCCATGATTTCTTCTTTTCTGGGCAAAATGGCGAGGCCAAATGCCCACTGATAGCGCAGGTTTCCACTTCGGCCATATTGGACCAAGGCTGTACAAACCAGCTTTGGTCAGCGCGCAGATAGTCAAACACTTCAAAAAGGAGTGGTGCAGCGGAGCGGATACCCGTCAAACCTGGGCGACCTTCGCCATCGGCGTTGCCCACCCAAACGGCTACCACGTATTTTTTGGAGATGCCTACCGCCCAAGCATCGCGGTAGCCAAAGCTGGTTCCTGTTTTCCAAGCGACTTTTCCCGAAGAGGAGAACTCCTGCCAGTGACTTTCTTCCTCAGGGCGTTCCACGGCAATCATGGCCTCCAAGGTATTCCACACCGCTCCAGGGGAAAGAGGCAAGGTGTTGATGGTTTGTAGCTTTTTGTCCGAGTTTGCTAAATCCAGTTTTTCCAGTTTGAGTGGTCGGTAGCAGTCCTTTTCGTAACGGCCGTTGAGTTCTGAGTGGTTCAGCAGGCTTCTTCCCATTGAGGAGTAAATACCGCCCAAGTCCCAAAGCGTCGTTTCGGCCCCACCCAAAATGAGAGAAAGTCCATAATGCTGGGCAGGCTGATGTAGGGTGTTGATTCCCAGATTTTTCAGTTTGTCATAAAACTTGGGTTGCCCGTAATCCTCCAGCATCCGTACGGCTGGAACATTTAAGGAGCGGGAAAGGGCACGTTGGGCTTGAACGGCTCCATCGTAATCCAAGTTGAAATTCCGTGGTGAATAGGTCCCGTATTTTGTGGGGATGTCCGCCAACAGGCTGTTGGGTAGAATCATGCCTTCGTCCAGCGCCGAGGCGTAAAGGAAAGGCTTCAGGATGCTTCCCGAGCTTCGTTCAGCATGAATCAGATCCACCCGACACCCTTCGTCTGCATCAAAGCATTGCGCGTTTCCCGTATAGGCAATGACCTCTCCCGTCCTGATGTCAGCCACCAAACAGGCGGCGTTGTGGATGCCATTTTCCCTGAGCTGGTGCACATGGCGATTGAGCAGTTGGTTGACCTGCTGTTGGGTAGGCAGGTTGATGGTGGACTGGAAAATGCTACGGCGGTAGCGCCCCTCTTTGATGACTTTGTCCATCAAATGGGGAGTTAAGGAAGGCAATGCCAACGGCCGTTGTGGCAAAGGTTCGTGCTTGGCCAAATGCAATTCCAAGCTGTCGATAACCTTGTTTTCAAAAAGGGTGGTCAGAAGTCTGTTGCGCTTTTCCCGAAGGGCGTCTCGGTTTCGGCCTGGGTGGATGACCGAAGGGTTGTTAGGCAAGACGGCCAAGGTGGCGGTCTCCGCCCAAGTCAGGTCAAATGGGTTTCGACCGTAATATTTCCACGATGCGGCGTCCAATCCCACCACATTTCCTCCGAAGGGTGCGTTAGAGGCGTAGTAGGCCAAAATCTCCTTTTTGGAGAAGCTGATTTCCATGCGGGTGGCCATCAGGGCTTCCAAGATTTTCTCGAAAATTGTTCGGTCTTGCCCTTTTCTCGACAGCCGAATGGTTTGCATGGAAAGCGTGCTGGCGCCACTCACCACACGACCGTTGTTCAGATTTTGTTTGATGGCCCGTCCCACAGCCAAAGGGTCTACGCCCCAGTGCTCATCGAAGCGCTTGTCCTCGTAGGTGGTGATGCAGGCTTTGAATTTCTCGGGTACGGAAATATTGTGGGGGAAACGCCACTGGCCGTCGTCGGCGATATGGGCGCCGAGCAAGCGACCTTCGCGGTCGGTGATGACTGCAGAAATGGGGGAACGGAAAAGTGGTTCAGGCAAACACTGGTAGTACCAAATGCTGAAAATAAGGAAAAGTGGAGCGCTGTATTTGAGGAGTTTTAAGAGCTTGGGGCGGAGCTTCTTGAGCATCGGGAAGGTCGTCGTAATTCCTGTAGGGGCGGACCTGTGTGTCCGCCAAAAATCTGCAGGCAGACACACAGGTCTGCCCCTACATAAAAATAGGACGAACAAATAAGAAAACCCCAAGGAGCATTGCGCTTCTTGGGGTTTTCCTTGCCTTTTGGGGCTATAATATGAGGCTTAGGCTTTTTTCACCTGTACGGCGTTCAAACCTTTCATGCCTTTTTCAAGTTCGTAGGTGACCGTATCGCCTTCCACCACTTCTTCAAGAGTTCCATTCACGTGGAAGAAATACTTTTCGCGGGTCTTGTTCTCGATGATGAACCCAAAGCCTTTCTGGTCATTGTAGTAATCGACCTTGCCTTTGTGTTCCACTTCCTCTCCATCATCTTCCTTTTTAGGAATGCCAAGTTCGATGCTTTCCGCATCCACCTCCTTCTTTTTGGTTGGATCTGGTGGAGTGTCGGTGAAGTTACCGTTCTCGTCGATGTAGACCATCATGCTGTCCAAGTCACTGCTTTGTGGATTCTGCTTGCGCTCCTCCATCTTCTTTTGCTTGTCTTGGCGCTTTTTGAGGCGTTTCTTTTCTTTCTCTTTCTTGCTAAAACTCTGTTGGGATCTGGCCATTAAATAGGGTTCAAAGGGAAGGTGGGCAATGCTTGGTTTAAGACTGAATTTGCCCTGTCATATATGTAAAGTTACGATATCTAAAGGAGAATTGGTTGAAAATCGTTCAAGAGTCCTCATCGTCAGACACAAAGAAACTGTCCAAAAGCTCCCCCTCAGGGTCATGCCAGATGCCTTTTGACTTTTTAAACGTGTCCAAAAAATGGATGGATTTCACCTTCAGGAAAATGGTGGTGAGGATGCTATAAAAGATAGGGGCGATGATGCCAGCGACTACCCTTGAATCCATTCCACCGATATACATGATTCTGCCAATTAATATGGCCGTGACAATGGAAAGGCAATAAATGATGATAGGAAGCCACACTTTTCCACGGGTGTTGGTGGTTTTCCAGTTGATGCCCAAAAAGAGTAAAAGGATGGGTAGGGCGCCAAACCATGCGATATAGGTAAGATTGCTTGAAGACATGTGAAAAATAGGTGTTTAATGGTGAGTCTAAATTAACCGTTTTTTTCGCCAATGGCAGGGTTGTTTGCCTGCCCTTCCAGCTTCAAAAGAAATTCCTTTCGAGGAAGTCCACCAGCATAACCCGTCAGCGTTCCGTTTTTTCCGATGATGCGGTGGCAAGGCAGAAGGATGAGAAGCAGGTTATCTGCATTGGCTTTCGCCACAGCACGCACGGCTTTTGGATTGTTGATGCCTTCGGCCAATGATTGATAGGAGCAGGTCTGCCCAAATGGGATTTTTTGGAGCGCTTCCCAAACAGTTTGCTGGAAGGCGGTGCCATTCAGGTCCAAGGGCAGTTCAAAATGCTGGCGTTTTCCTGAGAAATATTCCTCAAGCTGGTTGCTTAACTGACGGATGATTTCCTCGTTTGGAACAACATCCAAGATGACTTTTTTGGAAAGGCGTTCAATGCGTTGGTCCAAATCCTCACGGTCAGCAAAGTCAAAAAAGCAAAGTCCTTTGGCGCTGGTCAAGGCAACCATGGGACCGATGGGGGTGTGGATAACTGTTCTGTTCATGGGGATAAGCTTCGGGGACAAAGTTAGTTGGAGTTTTTTGGCAAATGGTCAGTTGTAGGGGCAGACCTGAGTGTCTGCCCATGTAGCGGGCGGACACATAGGTCCGCCCCTACATGCAAGTTGCAATCAAAATTTCATGTAAAAACAATGCAGGTTAGAGGTTGGGGTAACATTGGTAGTGCTTCTTGACAAATGTAATCCAAGGGCTAAGGCCCAGTCGAAAAACATTTGGCTATGACAAGACGTGCCATTGACGTTTTAGTCCTTTCGGACCTGCATTTGGGAACCTATGGTTGCAAGGCCCTTGAGCTCCATAATTACCTGCGGAGCATCGCCCCCAAGAAAATCATCCTCAACGGAGACATCATCGACATCTGGCTGTTCTCAAAAAGCTATTGGCCACAGGCGCATCTGTTGGTGGTACAAGAGCTGATGGCCTTTATTTCGGATGGCGTTGAGGTGGTTTATGTGACGGGCAACCACGATGAACTCTTGCGGAAGTTTGAGGGCTTGTGTTTGGGAAGCCTGAAAATCGTGAACCAGACCACCGTGGAGATTGGGGGAAGCAAAGTCTGGATTTTTCACGGCGATGTGTTCGACGTGACCATGCGCAAGTCCAAGTGGGTGGCCAAACTTGGAGCGTTTAGCTATGATTTTTTGGTGCTTTTCAATCTCTACCTCAACCGAATGTTGCAAAGCGTGGGCGTGCGGAAAGTCAGCCTTTCCAAACGAGTGAAGAATACGGTGAAGGGAGCGGTGAGCTTGGTGGACGATTTTGAGCATAATGTCACCCGCATCGCGTCGTTAAAAGGGTACGACCATGTAGTGTGTGGGCATATCCATCATCCTGCTCGCAAGCGATTTGTTCACGAGGAGAAGGAGGTTTGGTACCTCAATTCGGGGGATTGGGTGGAGAACCTGACCGCCTTGGAGTTTTCGGAAGGGGAGTGGAGTCTTTATAGCTATCACAAGGACCAAGAGGTGAATGAAATTCTTCAGCAGGTGACTCCTGAGGCGCCTCTGTCGTCTGCACAGTTGTATCAAAAGCTCTTACACGAGTTCGCAATTCCGCAATAATGAAAGTTTTGTACGCTATTCAGGGAACGGGCAATGGTCATATTTGCCGTGCCCGTGATATCATTCCTGTACTTTCCGAAAAGGTTGAGTTGGATTTGTTGGTTAGTGGCACCCAAGTGGACATTGATTTGCCCCACAAGGTGAAGTATCGTCTGGGCGGTTTGAGTTTTATTTTTGGAAAGAAGGGAGGAGTGAACCTTTATCAGACGGTGAAGCGCAACAGCCTCCGTCGGTTTTACAGAGAAGTGAAGGAGCTTCCTGTGGAAAAATACGATTTGGTTATCAATGACTTTGAGCCTGTATCGTCTTGGGCTTGTCGCCTTAAAAACGTGCCCTGCATTGGCCTGAGCCATCAAAGCGCCGTGTTGGCGGACTCTTCTCCAAGGGCGAGCCATTTTGACCCCATTGGCCGTACAGTGCTCAAGTATTATGCGCCCTCATCGCAGTATATCGGTTTCCATTTTAAGCGCTACAATCCCAGTGTGTACACGCCCATCATCCGAAGCGAGGTGCGTGATGGAATTGTGTCGAACCGTGGGCATTACACCGTTTATTTGCCTGCCTATGGCAATGAGCAGATTTTTGACCGCCTGTCCAAAGTGTCGGATGTGACTTGGCATGTCTTCTCCAAGCACAGCAAGGAAACCTATGTGAAAGGGAATGTGGTGTTTCGGCCGGTGAACAACGGGCATTTCATCAAAAGCATGTTGAGTGCCGAGGGCGTGCTTTGTGGAGCTGGTTTTGAGACGCCAGCCGAGGTGCTTTATTTGCAGAAAAAGCTGTCCGTGGTGCCCATGCGCATGCAATATGAACAACAATGCAATGCCCAAGCCTTAAGGGAAATGGGCGTTCCTGTGTTCAAGGATTTACATTCCTTGGATGAGGAATTGTTGAGCGATTGGGTGAAAGCTCCGCATACCGTGGCGGTGGATTATCCGGACCATACGGAGCATGTGGTGGAAAAGGTGCTGAATCATCAGTTAGTAACGAGTAACACCATCACCTTTAAACCCAAGGAAACGAAGGGTTTTTGGGCCAATGCGAGGCTTCGTTTCGGATGAGTTATACAAACCTCAAGTAGAAGTAGCGAAGGCTGTCACCTGCCAACAGCTGGAGGCTTTGGCAGTGTGAATTTCTCAAAAGAGCAGTTGTTTATATCCAATGTTGTCAATTGAAGAGGGAGAGATAATTTTTTTACCACGGAGAAAGGGAGGTAGGGAGACTCAATGGTGTTCAAAAACGAATACTACATCTCCCTTTCTCCAAAGGCTTGGCCTTTTTCTCCTCTAAATCTTAATCTGCTCCTTTTCTCCCTTTCTCCGTGGTTGTTATCAAGACACTCTTAAGTTGACAACATTGGTTGATTATACCACACTGCCAAAGCTTTCAGCTGTTGGCAGGTGGTATAATCAACTGCTCTTCACTCACAACTCAAACCACTTATGAGTGAACTTCTTGAGATGCTCAGGAAGTTCAAATTCCTCGTCCGCGATGGCCAGCATCGTGGAGCCAGAGCCTGACATGGCCGAATAGTCCGCCCCCAAGGCATAAAACTGCTCTTTGATTTCCGCCAGAAGGGGATGCTCTTGGAACACGCTTCGCTCAAAATCGTTTTCTACTTTGCCTTTCCACTCTCTGATAGGAGTGTTGATCACCAAGGCCTTCAAATCAATTTCTCGTTTGAAGGGCTTCACGCCCGCATAGGCTAACGCTGTTGGCACGTGGATGCTAGGATTGAGCAAAAGGAGCTTTTTGCCCGTAAGGTTTAGCGGAATTTCTTCCAAAATCTCACCTCTTCCGGTGGCGAATGCCGGCTTGTTTTTGACGAAGAATGCACAGTCGCTCCCGAGTTGAGAAGCGTAGTTTTCCAATTGTTCGTCGCTTAGCTCCAGTTCAAAAATTTCATTGAGTCCCCGAAGGGCGAAGCTGGCATCCGCCGACCCTCCTCCAAGTCCAGCACCCATCGGAATCTGCTTGTGCAAATGGAATTGCACCGGCGCCAAATCAAAGTCTTTCTTCAGTAGCTCGTAGGCCTTCAACACCAGATTGCTATCTGGATTTCCAGGAATGTCCAATCCCGTGGATTTGAAGCTTGTTTTCTCCCCCGAAGGAATGATTTCCAAAATGTCTTGCCACGGAACGGGATAAAAAACGCTTTCGATATTATGGAAACCGTCGTTCCGTTTTTCGGTGATGAATAGTCCGAGATTAATCTTGGCGTTAGGGAAATAAATCACTGGAAAAAGGGTTGTTGCGGGGAGTTTAGTATTTAGTACAATGTATCGTGTATTATGTACAATGACTTCAGTGTTTGGCAATCATAATACGTAATACACGATACATTGTACTAAAATCATTCATTCACGAACAAAGGTAGGGGATTTCATGTTTCTTGGGCTGAATAACTCCTTGTCGTTTCCTAACTTGCGCCCGTTTTCCTATGAAGTACCTTTCCTACCGGAATTGCTGGAAAAGGCTGGTGGACATTGCAGGTGCCCTTTTGCTGATGCTTTTGGGACTTCCTGTGGTGCTGTTCTTGACGGTGGTGTCTTTTATCGCTTTTCGTGGTCGCCCCTTCTTTGTACAGGACCGTGTTGGTCAGCATGACCAGATTTTCCGGTTGTTGAAGTTTCGCTCCATGCGGGACGGAAAAGGGCTAACGGATGATGAACGATTGACCGCATGGGGGCGTTTCCTCAGGGAATCTTCCCTGGATGAGTTGCCCCAGTTGTGGAATATCCTCAAGGGTGAGATGAGCTTTATCGGTCCAAGACCGTTGTTGGTGGAATACCTTCCGCTTTATAGCTCGCATCACCGCAGGCGCCATCTGCTTCGTCCTGGTTTGTCGGGACTGGCTCAGGTGATGGGTAGGAATCAGGTGCAGTGGCCCAGACGTTTTAGTTTGGATGTCTTTTATGTGGAACGTTGCTCCTTCCTTTTCGATGTTCGTATCGCATGGTTGACCGTGCACAAAGTGTTTCGAAAAGAGGGCGTTTACGACCAGGCCAACAAGGTGATGGAGCCATTTCAGGGTTACGATAACTATTAACTGTTAATAAAAATATGCTGTTGTACGGTGCAGGAGGCCATGCGAAAGTCATTATCGACTGTTTGCTTGGCAACGATATTGAGATTGCTGGAATCTTTGATGACAAGTCGGATTTGGTTTCCTTGAATGGCTTTGACGTGCTTGGAACCTATGACGAGAACTACCTTTTCGACCAAAAAATCATCATTTCCATCGGGGATAACATGACCCGTAAGAACTTGGTGAGCAAGGTGCGCCATCCTTTTGGCAAGGTGATTCACCCGAGCGCTACGGTTTCAAACTATTGCCGTGTGGGCGATGGAACGGTAGTTATCCACAGTGCCATTTTGCAGAGTGGAGCGAAGGTGGGAAAGCACTGCATTTTGAACACGGGTTGTACGGTGGACCACGATTCCATCATCGAGGATTTTGTACACATCTCTCCACAAACTACCATTTGCGCTAACGTGAAGGTGGGAGAGGGAACCCATATTGGTGCAGGGGCTACCGTTATCCCGAATGTGACTATTGGTAAATGGTGCGTGGTTGGTGCCGGTGCCGTAATCACTCAGAACTTGCCAGACTATTCTTTCGTTGTGGGTGTCCCTGGAAAGGTGATCCGCAAAGTGGATATGTAAGGAGTCAATCCTTACAAATAACCCCCAAGGCTTCATGGGCCTTGGGGGTTATTTCTTGCTTTCGGAAATGTGTCACCTGCCAACAGCCGTAGGCTTTGGCAGTGTGATATAAACGTCTTCTTTTTTTAATTCTAGTTAGTAGGCAATCGCTTTTACTAAGAGGTCATCGCCCAGTTTTTTTTCGCTTCCATCCTCATGGACCTCCATCCATTTTCGAACGCTTGGCAGTAACATGCCTTCCACATGCTTTTCCTTTGAGAGATAAACCCGCTCAGTATTCTTTCCCTTGGTGAACTGAAAACCGATTAAGGCATGTGTGGTTTTGTCAATGTAATACAACCAATTATCATCGGGATAGTTGGCTTTTAGGATATAGCATGGCCGTTGGTTAAAAATCCCAACTTCAAATTCTTCCTCTAGCGGGGTGCCTTCATCATGGAGCTTCATCGGTAATCCCCAGATGTAGGTGTAGAAGTTTTTGGTCCATGAATATCCATCGCAGATTTCTTCTGTCGCCAGACAAGAATCTCCTTCGAAGGACACTTCAACGTTTCTTTGATTGTTAAAGTAGGTGAAGGTGTTTGAAGGAATGTCCATTTCTACCTCCAGATTTTCTGTTTTCCAACCACTGTACACCGAGTTGCTTTCGATGTGGAGTTGGCCTTTGAAGGAGTTCCATTGACCGTTAGGGTCGTGGTGGTTAATGCTTTTTTCAAGAATGCTTTCAGCGGTTTTGGGAGCATTCTCACAACCAAAAAGGAGAAGAGAAAAGAAGAAAATAGTGAATAGCCTCATGACGCTTGAAGTTTATGGCTTCAAGATGCGAAATCTTACGGCTCCTTGCTGACTTTGAACAATAGTTTGTAAAGGATAGGGACGAACAATAGGGTGATAACTGTGGCGAACAGCAAGCCAATCATGATGGCAATGGCCATGGGCTCCCACATGATTCCACCTCCAAGATAAAGCGGGATAAGTCCCAAAACGGTGGTAAATGTGGTCAACAGAATGGGGCGAAAACGTTGGCGCGCAGCATCCAAGATGGCTTGGTAGTGAGGCTTTCCGAGTTCATCCTTTTCAAGCTGGATGCGGTCAATCAGCACAATGGCGTTGTTTATGACGATTCCCGCCAGGGAAATAATGCCCAGAAAGGACATGAAACCAAAGTAGGAGCGGAACGCCAGTAAACCGATGACCACACCAATAATGCCCAATGGAATGGTGGAAAGTACGATAAAGGTTTTGCGGATGGAGTTGAATTGTAATACCAAAAGGAGCAGGATGATGAAGCCCGCCAAAGGGAGTCTTTCAAAAACGGAACCCATATTCTCAGCGGCGTCTTCTGATTCGCCTCCAACTTCAAAGAAATAGCCCTGTTTCCAGTTTTTACTTTGTTCGTCGATGATTGGTGTGAGGTGATTCGTGATGTCCTTGGAGGAATGCCCAGGTTTTACATTGCAGCTCACCGTAATGGTGCGGAATAGGTTGCGGCGCAGAATACTGGCGAATTGCCAAGTGGGAATGATGGAGGCGACCTGAATGAGAGGTACGTTCTTGCCTGAGTTTTGAGCAAATATGTTGATGTTTTCGAGCTGATGTGCTTGGATGTCCGTGTTGCCCTCGCTTCGCATGACAATGGGAATGTTGTTATCCCCTTCTCGGAAGTCGCCCGCAATGTTTCCAGACAAGGCAGTTTTTAGGGAGGTAGCGATGTCTTGGTTGGTTAATCCCGCCTTATTGGCGCGCTCCTGGTCAATATCAATAATGAATTTCTTGCTTTTTGGACCCCAGTCATCCTCAATGTTTTTGGCATAGGGAATCTGGTTCATCTCCTGTTTTATGGCCTCGGAGATTCTGAACAATTCATTCATGTCATCACCCGAAATGCGGTATTCCACATCAGCCGTGGCGCCACCACCACCTCCAAGCCTGGATACTGAAGCCTCTGCATCGGGCAGGTTTTGGAAGCAAAAATCCTCCAACTGCTCCACCAGAAAGCTGTTGGCCTCATCGCTTGTGGTATTCACCAGAATATGCGCATAGCTTGATTTTGGTTCATCCTGAGCATAGCCCAAATCATAAGATGCGGGTCCCTCCCCAATAAATGCCACCCAATCCACGATGCCTTCTTCTTCCTTTTCTACCCAATCATCAGACACTTGAAGTTGACTTGCCATGAATTCCTCTATGGCTTTCACATTCTTTTCCGTCTCCTCGATGCGCGAGCCCAAGGGTAGTTCGAGGTCAACAGTAATGAGGTTCCGGTCAGCATCTGGAAAGAATAGAAAGGGGATTTTTGGGAAGAGAAATATAGCGCCAGTGAAGGCTAAAATCACTCCTGAAATAAACAGGCGTGGCGTGTTCATCGCCTTTAAGAGCAGTTTGTTATAGACTACTCCCAAGCGGTCGAAGAGGTCTGTTTTTTTCTTCTTCTGTTTTTTCACTCGGATGAACATGACCGCTAACATGGCCACCAGCGTCATGGCCATCATCCAAGAAGACAGCAGGGCCATGGTGATTACTACGAAGATGGGTCCGGTGATTTCCCCCATGGTGGATTTGGCGAGGAAGAAAGGAAGGAAAGCGGCTGAAGTGGTCAGCGAGGAGATGAGCAGGGGCAAGGTTAGTTCTTTGGCTGTTTCAATGGCCGCCTGTTTTGCCTCCGTGCCTTCCTCCATCTTTACCATGATGGATTCGGACACGACTATCGCGTTATCGACCAACATGCCCAAGGCCATAATTAGCGCCGCTAGGCTTACTTGGTTGAGCCCCATGTTGAAAAAATACATTAGCATGAGGGTGGAAATGATGGCCATGGGAATCAGGCTGGCCACCACCATTCCTGTTCGGATGCCCAAAAAGAGGAGCATAACCACGAGCACGATTCCAATGGCTTGAATCACATTGGACATGAAGTTGTTAATCTTGTCTTGGACGTAAAAATCGAGAGTAGCCACACGTTTCAGGGACATACCGACGGGTAGCAGTGTTTTGTTATAAAGGGCTACTCTTTTATCGATGTCCTGTCCCAGTTTGATGAGGTTGGCGCCTTCAGTGACGGCCACGGATATGGAAATGGCTGTCTTGCCATTGATTTTAACAATTCGATCTGTGGGGTCCTTATAGCTCCGTGTGATGTTGGTGATATCCCCCAATTTTACCTCTTCAATTCCATTTTCTGTTTCGTAGCTGACCAAGGTTTTTTTTAGGTCTGATATGCTTTCAAAATTGCCGGTGGGCTCGAGGATGACCCGTTGGTTTTTTAGATTCACTTCCCCGCCAGGGAACACAATATTGGTTTGTCCAATGATTTGTTCTAGCTGTGCGGAAGTCAATCCTATTTCGGAAAGTCGGGCATTGTCAAACTCTACAAAGATTTGCTCTTCCTGAATTCCTCCGATTTCCACTCGTGAAGCATCGGGTAGTTTGATGAGGTTGTCGCGGATGTCCTCGGCCTTGTCCTTAAGCTCTTTCATGGAAAAGCCATTATTTTCCAATCCTAGCATAATGCCGTAAACAACGCCGATATCATCGTCCTTAACCCATGGGTCAACGCCCTTAGGCAAGTCCTCTCGGATTTCGTCAATTTTTCGGCGGACATGGTCCCAGATGGGCTGCATGTCTTCCTCGTCATAATACTCTTCCACCTCCACCGTGACCACGGAAAGTCCTGTTCTTGACTCGCTGGTGATGTCCTTCACCTCGGGCAGCTCTTGGATGGCTTCCTCAATTTTTGAGGTGACCAGGTCCTCTACCCGTTCAGGGCTCGCACCTGGAAATTCGCTCACCACCGTAGCCACCCGAATGGTATAGGGAGGCATGCTGTCCCTCGCCAATTTATTATAGCCCAAAACGCCCATGACCGCCACGACGAATAGCATCATGTAGGTCACGCGGTTATGCTCGATGGCGCTTTTGGTGAGGTTCATGGTAAAAATGGATTACTCTTGTTCATCAAGTAGGACCACATTCATTCCGTCCAGTAGGGTGCTGAGGCCCGCTGTTGCCAGTATTTCCCCTTCATTTAGCCTATTTGTGATAGAATATCCCTCGCGGATGAGTCCCTGAATTTTGACATTTCGCTTTTCCACCCGATAGATGTTACTGTTTTCGGTGGGTTGAAGGACGAAAACAAAATTGCCATCGGGGCCCTGAGCCACTGCTTCCACTGGGGCGATAATCATGGATGGGGCTTTTTTCTCTTTGTCAGCCGCGAAATCAAAGGTGACATTGGCTGCAAGGCCAGGACGCACCATGCCTGTACTGTCATGTATTCGGATGGTGATGGGGTAGGTGGAGAGCTTGCCTGTGGCAAATGAAATTTCGTGTACTGTTCCTGTAAACGCGCGTTGGGGGATTACGGAGAACTTGATGCTAACCTTTTGGTTTTCGCTGACTTTGTGGATGAATATCTCGGGGAGACCCACAATGACTTCTGGCTGGTCCAAATCACTCAGTACCGCAATGGCATTGCCAGAGGCGACCTCCTCATTTTCTTCGGCAATTTTTTCCGTAATGACACCGTCAAATGGTGCCAATAGGTGAGTGTAGTGGACTTCATTCAGCGCACCTTGGGTCTTTTTTCCAGCAGCTGTAGCTTCTGCCAAGGTGGCCTCATATTCGGATTTTGATGCTTCGTATTGTGACTTTGCTTGTTCGAATTCATTGAGCGACACACTGTTGTTTTCATACAGCTTTTCCACACGCTCATAGTTGGACTTTGCGGAAACCAGCTTTGATTTGGCACCTGTGATTCGCGTTTCCACACTTTTTTGGTTGGCCACTGATTGTTGGAGCGCGATGTCATAGTCGTCGGGGTCGAGTGTAGCGATGGAGTCTCTTTTGTTCACTCGATCACCCACTTTCACATAGATTTCTTTGATGGTACCAGGTACTTTGAAGCTTAAGCTACTTTCCTTACTGGACCTGGAGCTTCCAGAGAAGGTATGGAGTTCTGCCCCTGTGATTTTTTTTACCCGTTCGTATTTCACGGGTCTTGGTTGTTCTGGGATGTCCTCCTTCTTTTTACAGCCAATGGTCAGCCAAAGGAGTGGTATTGTCAGGATGAGGAATCGTCTCATGGGGCCTTAGTTCTTTTTTACGTTTCTCAGATACTCTTCGTAGTGTTCGAACTGGGCATCTTGTTCTTCGGGGCTCATGAAGAAGGAAAACCTTCCAAGAGAGCGCTCCAATTGGAGCAGGTCCACAATGAAAATGTACGAGGCATTCATCTCGTTGATGTTTGCCTGTAAAGCAGCGTTTTGGGCGTCAATCAGCGAAGTGATGTTGATAGTGCCATTGGAATAGGCGTCCTGAGTAATCGTGAAGTTTTTGTTTGCTGCTATGGCAGCTTTTCTGGAGAGGTTCAGGTTGTTATAGGAGGCGCTAAGCTGTTCTAGATTGCTTCGGATGATGGTTTCAAGCTGGTTGTAGAGGTCACGTTTCTGCTCATGTAGTTGCTGCACCTTGAGCTTGCTTTGTTGGGTTTGAGCGTTTCGGCGCAGACCAGTCACCAAGGGGAAGTTCACGCCAACACCAAGGTTGTAAAAGACATAGTTGGAGGGGTCAAATTGAGGAATGCCCTCAATGGTGAGGACTTGCCAGCGTTGGAGGACCATATTGGCCTGTCCACCCAATGCCACCGTAGGGAGGTAATGTGAACGCCGGAGTGATTTCCACTCTCGTTCTTGGGCTTGGATGGTGGCCTCCAGTTGACGGATTTCTGGAAGGGTATGGAAGGCATCCATGACCAAGAAATCTGACAAGTATTGTATGTCGCCGGGATTTTCGGCCAAGGAGAAAATGCGTTGGGAAAAGAAGCTTTTTATAGAATCACCCACTTGAATATTTACAATCGCATAGTTCGAGTCGATGGGCTGATTCAGGACGTTATTGAGCTGGAATCGGGCTTTGCGTAAATCCGCCCGAGCTTGGATAAGGTCGGCATTGTTTCGCGCCAGCTCGCTTTCCCAACGATAGACATCGCTTACGCCTCCATAGCCTACGGCCTCTTTTTTCTTGGCGATTTCATAGTTTTCCCGTGTAACGTGGACGTTGTCATTTTGGAGTTCAGCAAAGCGCTTTGATTGCAAGATTTGGAAATAGGCCGATGAAACATCTAAGATGAGGTCCAGCATGGTTTGGTCCTCGAAATATTGTTGGCTCTGTTTTAGGTGTTGACTGATGGCGATGTTTGCCATGGTCGGCTCGCTGAAGATTAGCTGGTTCACTGAGCCATCAATCACCCATGTGACCCTGCCTTTGGAGCCAAATGAACCAAGGACGCTTCGTTGGTCAATGGTATTGACATCCGTGCCCACCTCCACTTGGGGCAGGTAATCACTTCGGGCCACTTTGATGTCCTGTTCGCTGACTTCGGTTTCTATTTGCTGGATTTTGTAGCCAAGGTTTTCATCCATTGCCCGAAGGATGGCGCCTTGGATGGACATTTCTCCCCCTGTGGTCACTTCATCCACATTGATAAGCCTTGCTCGGGAAATCATTTTCCAAGTGGGATACACCCCCGTTTTTGAGGCAATGGCCATGTTGATGATTAACTCTTCCTCGATCTCCATAAGTGGGGAAATGTCGGCAGGATCAGTGCCTTCCAAAATCTTTAGGCAGTTGAGGGCTACGCGTCTTGGGATGCGCCTGCCCAGTTCAGAACTGTTGTGGGCACCGAGCGCGCCAAAATCCATATAAGGATCACTCATAAGGGAGAAAATGGGAATCTTCCTCTCGTTGAGTGAGTCCATAATGCTCCGAATCTGTTTTTCGGAGAGGAAGGGTTCCACGGGAGTCATATAGACCGCTTGCACGGTATCCCTAAAGGCGGTGCTGTTTGGGTTTCCATAATCCATGGCGTCCCAAAAGACACTTTCTGCACCCATCTCATGGGCTTGTCGTTGGATGTTGTCCTTGATGCCGGGCAAGGCTTGGATAATCTTATGCGAGCTGATGACCGCAATGGTCTTGAAAGGAAAGATTTGATGGAATACGCTCAGGTCCCGACGGATGTCAATGGGAGGCAGGATGTAGGAAAGGTTCTGGAGCTTTGGCAGGTTGGTGGAATCCATGGGTTCCAAAAACATGGACGGGAACACCAAGGAAGCGATAACGGGCTTGGGCCTGTGCTTTATGTGAACCATTTGGCTGGAGGTGACAGGGCCAGCTCCGATGATGATTTTTATCAGTGGATCGGCAAAGGCTTCCTCCATGGTCTTTCGGATGAGGAGCGTGTCATATCCACAGTAATGTCGTTCAATGATTAGGCTGTCATAAGCCACAAGGAGCTTATCAACTTCCTTTTCGATGTCTGGTACAAGGGTAAATGGTGTGTTGGGGTAATAATCTGCAATGATGGAAATACGCAGAACAGGCTTGTCTTGGGAGAGACAAACCTGCGAAAGGAGAAAAAAGGAAAGAAAAAGGAGTATCCGTGGTTTCATTCCCGTGATTCAAAAGGGCATAAGGCGCCTATGAATTCTACGAGATGAAGGGGAGGACCGTTTTGATTTTACTCAGGAAGTCGGACCAACTTCAATTGCCTTTCGTTCAATGATTTTAAAATATCCGTTGAGGGGGGTGTCTGGAAGTTTTAAGTGTAGTTTCCCCTTGCTGAAGAAGTATTGTTCAAAATCAATATCCGAGTGGCATGAAAATGAATGGCTAATGCATTCCGTTCTTATTTCGTTGTTTTCACTGACGACGTTATAACAGGAATCTTTTGGCCAAGTTTCTTGATTGTCAATCACCCCATTTGTGGTTGGAAAATTTGAGGAGGAATGTGCATATCTCAAATTATTTCCCTCTTGAAAATATAGTCTATATGAAGGATTTAGTAAGATAAGGTTATGGGGAAGAGCCTCGTCGTTAATAAAACAGAGTGTATCACCTAGGGAATTGGGATACAGGACCCATTCCCCTAAAATCCGTTGCTTATTTCTTCTTGAAGAATGAAGGTGGGACTGGCAGGCAGTGGAAAAAAATAACAAGAGAAGGAGTGCGCCGAGGAAGTGTTTCATAGGCTAAAAAAATCCCCCGCCATAAGTTTGACGGGGGATAATAGAATTTACTTTCTGGCCTTTTGCCTTAGGTAGAAGTCTGCGATGACCAAGGCGGCCATAGCTTCTACGATAGGCACTGCGCGAGGGACAACACATGGATCGTGGCGACCTTTGCCTGATACGGTAACGGCGTTGCCGTGAATGTCCACGCTTTCTTGGTCATCCATGATGGTGGCCACAGGTTTGAACGCCGTGCGGAAGTAGATGTCCTCACCGTTGGAGATACCGCCTTGGATACCACCAGAACGGTTGGTTTTGGTGCGGATACGTCCGTTCTCGTCCGTATAGAAGGCGTCGTTGTGCTCAGAGCCACGCATGGCCACGCCATCGAAGCCAGAGCCATATTCAAAGCCTTTTACAGCGTTGATGCTCAACATGGCTTTGCCAAGCTCGGCGTGAAGCTTATCGAAGGCAGGCTCACCTAATCCAACAGGTGTTCCTTCAATAACGCAAGTCACTACTCCGCCTACAGTGTCGCGATTCTTGCGCACCTCGTCGATGTAGTCAATCATTTGTTGAGCCAATTCAGCGTCTGGACAACGAACAATGTTGTCCTCAGTCTTGCTTAGGTCGAGCTCAGTATATGGCTTCTCAAGTTTGATGTGACCCGCCTGAGAAACATAGGCAGTGATGTCCACACCAATTTGTTTCAAGAACAATTTGGCAACGGCGCCAGCGGCAACCCTTGCAGCTGTCTCACGGGCGGAGCTACGTCCACCACCGCGGTAGTCACGGACACCGTATTTTTCTTGATAGGTATAGTCGGCATGCGAAGGACGGTACTTCTCAGCGATGTGCGAGTAGTCCTTGCTCTTTTGGTCTTTGTTGATGATGACCATAGCCAAAGGAGTACCTGTCGTTTTTCCCTCGAAAACTCCAGAGAGCACCTCAAATTCATCAGCCTCCTTGCGTTGGGTCGTGATTTTGGATTGGCCAGGCTTGCGTCGGCTCAATTCACTTTGGATGAATGCTTCGTCGAAATCAATGCCAGCAGGGCATCCGTCGATGATAACGCCAAGGCCACGGCCATGGGATTCGCCAAAAGTGGTAATCTTAAAGAGTTGTCCGTATGAATTATCCATTATCGCTTAGAGGAATTCGGGTTTCGTTGCCTTCCCTTCAGAAAGACAAACAAGGAAAATAGGGCGATGACCAGCATGGCAAGCACAGCATTGGCCCATAGGCGGAAACTGTCGATGCTGTTTCCAACCACAAATTTATTGCTTTCCTCGTCAAAGTGCTGATAAAAATTCTCCAGCTCGTTATTGTCCTGACTTTTTACCGTAAGTCGCTCTCCCTTTATGCTTAGGGCTTGTTTAGGAAATAGGGTGTCATAGCGTTCTTCAATGGGGTTGAAATAGGGCCAGCAGATATAGTCTCGCAGGTAGGTTTCTCCCGGAATTTTGGGGATGATTTGGAAGGAGAATTCCCCAATGCCTTGAAAACGGGGAGAGAGTACGGTCTTGTGTTTTATTGGGCTTGGGATAAAGTTGACACCTTCTTGCCTTGCCAGATTTGGGTTGGGAAAGTTTTGAGGAAAAGCATTGCCTACAATTTGAATGGAGTAGGGGAAAGATTGTCCAGTACTTCCGGTTGTACTGTCTAGAACTTCCTTCAAGTGAAAAGTGCCTACGGCAACCTGTTCTTTCAAAGGATGATCAGGAAGAGGTTTGACCTTAATGGTAATGGGAGGGCTTGAGAATGTTTGAGTGGTTTCTTTGAATTCATATTTCCCAAGTCGATTTCTGTATTTGGAGCGCAAGAAGGTAGTCCCCGAGAATTGAAGTTTTGGGAGGGTTAACGTTCCTGATTTTGTGGGGACAAGGATGCCTTTATAAAGCAGATATTGACTGTAGTCTTTTCCATTCCAAGTCGTGGATTCCTCAGTTAATGGCTTGAATTCAAGGTCCAGTTTTTCAGTGGTAGGGATTCGGAGCTTTGGCCAAAGCTTGTAGAGTTCATTGATGTTATGCTGGGATTTGGGAGAAAAGAAGCGGACTTCCTGCTTCGGGATATATAGGGCAATTGTGATTTCGAGGGATTGCCGTGTGTAGAGCTCTTGCTGATTTGTGGATACTCGAAGGAATGCTCCCTGAATCGGGTTGATGTACTCTTCGTCTTGTATGGTTTGTTGGGCGAATGCACAAAAAAATGATGAGCTGCCGAGGAGCGTGAAAAGGAGAAAAAGCAAAAGTGCTGATTTTGTTACACCCCCAGTTTTTTGAGTAAACCCTCGGACTACTCCGCGTCTTTTGCTGGTGTTTCTCATCGATGATTGTTTGCTGGTAAAAATAAATCGCCCCGAATTAGCCAGTCGACTTGTTATATGGGGTTTTTGCTTAAAAATGTCGTAAGGTCATTTTGTTTAAATGCTTCATAATCTATACTTTATCCTATGTGGAAGAGGCGGTGAGAGGAATTTTTTATTTCAGGCAAAAACCTTTCATCAGCTGCTTTCGTAATCAACTACAGTCCATTTTTAAACAACGAGGCTATGCTCGAGTACAAGAAACGTATTTTACGTAAGGTGAGTTTTGATCTTGTCATTTTTGAGAACGAATTGAACAAGGCAATTAATCGGTTACCCGCCAAGGAAATTGATGAACTTCGCTCTTGGTGCTATGGTGCATTCAGTTGTCGGTATTTCGAAGTCTTCAACCGAAGCTTTTTTCCGGACAGAGAGCAGAAGCTTATTTCTACCGTAGCACAGAAACCCATCGTTTTCAGCCCAGAAGTTTAATATGCCAAAGGTCATCGAGTACCAAGTATCTAGGTTTGACCACATGCGTGGTTTTCGATGACCATCGGAAAACCTGAGCTTTGTAACGAAAAAACTCCCAGCCGGAAATTCCAGCTGGGAGTTTTTTGTGTTTATGGGTAGAGGCGATTATTTGCCTACAACGTAGTCTTCGATGCCCTCCATGTCAAAAGTTTCCATGAAGGCAGTGGTGAAGATACCAGATTTGAAGCCCTCGTCTTCCATCAACTTAGCGTGGAATGGGATAGAGGTTTTGATGCCTTCGATGATGAATTCATCCAAGGCACGGCGCATACGAATCATGGCTTCCTCCCTTGTAGGAGCACGGACGATCAGCTTAGCGATCATCGAGTCATAGTTTGCAGGGATGGTGTATCCGCTGTAAACATGCGTGTCCACACGAACACCTTGTCCACCTGGAAGGTGAAGGTTAGTGATCGTACCTGGGGAAGGACGGAAGTCTTTGGTTGGATCCTCGGCGTTGATACGGCACTCGATAGAGTGGCGTTTCGGCAAGTGATCAACCTCTTCCAATACCTCACCGGTAGCCGCACGAATCTGCTGCTTGATAAGGTCAACGTCAGTGACCTCCTCGGTGATTGGGTGCTCTACCTGGATACGAGTGTTCATCTCCATGAAGTAGAAGTCACCGTGCTTGTCAAGCAAAAACTCAACAGTACCCGCACCTTCGTAGTTGATGGCTTTGGCGCCTTTCTTGGCGGCATCACCCATGCGCTGACGAAGTTCGTTGTCCACAACTGGTGAAGGAGTTTCCTCCACGAGCTTTTGGTGACGACGCTGAATGGAACAATCACGCTCGGAGTAGTGGCTCACGTTTCCGTGCTGGTCAGCAACCAACTGGATTTCGATGTGGCGTGGCTCCTCAATGAATTTCTCCAAGTAAAGCTCACCGTTGCCGAAGGCGGCTTCAGCCTCCTGACGACAAGAGCTCCAAGCAGCTTCAAATTCCTCTTCCTTTTTGATAAGGCGCATGCCTCGTCCGCCACCACCAGCGGTAGCTTTAAGGATAACAGGGTATTTGATTTCTTTGGCGAGTTTGATACCTTCTTCAACGCTGCCTAATAGACCGTCAGAACCAGGAATAGTAGGGACCCCAGCATTTTTCATGGTCTCCTTAGCCGTAGCCTTGTCGCCCATTTTGTTGATCATATCGGCCGAAGCACCAATGAACTTGATGTTGTGGTCAGAACAAACCTGTGAGAACTCAGCGTTCTCCGAAAGGAAGCCATATCCTGGGTGGATGGCATCTGCATTGGTGATTTCCGCAGCAGCGATCAGGTTTGGGATGTTGAGGTAAGAGTCCTTACTAAGCGCAGGACCAATACAAACAGCTTCGTCAGCGAATTTGACGTGCAAGCTTTGTTTGTCTGCCGTCGAGTAAACCGCTACGGTTTTGATGCCAAGCTCTTTACAAGCTCGAATCACCCGCATGGCAATTTCACCACGGTTGGCAATAAGTATCTTTTTGAACATCGGCTTTTGAGTCAAAAGTCCAACAAAGTTCAGAGTACGAAGTATGGAGAACGGAGCTATAAACTCGGTTCTCGGTACTCCGTACTCTGAACTTAACTAAATCAAGAAGGGTCAACCACGAACAATGGCTGGTCGTACTCTACTGGAGTTGCGTTCTCCACGAGCACTTTAACGATGCGTCCAGAAACCTCGGACTCAATCTCGTTGAAAAGCTTCATCGCCTCGATGATGCAAACTGTTTCTCCTTCTTTTACCTCGTCACCAACTTCCACGAAAGAAGGAGTTTCTGGGTTTGCAGAACGGTAGAATGTACCAATCATTGGAGATTTTACAGTCACATAGTGCGACTCATCAACACCAGAAGCAGCAGGAGCCTCAGCAGCAGGAGCGGCAGCCGGAGCTGGAGCAGCAGCGGCAGGAGCCGGAGCAGCAGCAGGGGCTGGAGCAGCAGCAGGAGCAGCTTGAACGATTTGTTCGATGATCTGCTTCTCGCTCTCGCGCTTAATATTCAACTTGATGTCGTCAGTTTCGATTTTTACTTCATCGAGTTCGGATTGATTGATAAAGCCGAGAAGTTCGATGATTTCTTTTACTTTCATAGCAATCGTATTAGTGCCCTATAGGCGTTGCTAAAATTAAAAGTTACAAACAGCATTGAATCGGGGGACCATAATTTGGTGCTCTTTAAGCACCTGTCCTGATCTCCCGAACTCAAATTATTTTACACGCTCGTAGTATGAACCGTCGCGGGTGTCAACTTTGATGATTTCATCGTTGTCGATGAAAAGAGGCACTTGAATTTCAGCACCGGTTTCCAAGGTGGCTGGCTTGGAGGCGTTAGTTGCCGTGTCGCCTTTTACACCTGGCTCAGTATAAGTCACCTGAAGGATAACGAACTGTGGAAGCTCGCACATCAATGGTGTTTCCGTTTCGGCGTGGAATAGGATTTCAACTTCCTGACCATCCTTAAGGAACTGATGACCTGTGATTTTTCCCTCTTCCAATGGAATCTGCTCGTAGGTTTCAGAGTCCATGAAGTGGTAACCCAAATCGTCCTTGTACAAGAACTGGTGGGCGCGACGCTCAATGCGAGCAGTAGTTACTTTTACACCAGCGTTGAAGGTCTTGTCGATGACGCGACCTGTCATGATGTTTTTGAGCTTTGTGCGGACGAACGCGGCGCCCTTGCCCGGTTTCACGTGTTGAAACTCGATGATTTGCATGAGATTGTTATCCATCTCCAAGCAAAGCCCGTTTCGAAAATCAGAGGTGCTAGCCATAACAATTAACAGTTGCTAAAAGTTATCAGTTAACAGTTAACAGTTATCAGTTAACAGCAGTGAGCTGTGATAACTGATAACTGTTAATTGATAACTGTTAACTATCGTAAGCCCATTTAATATAGATTGATCCCCAAGTGAAGCCAGCTCCGAAGGCGGCTAATACAAGGTTATCTCCCTTTTTGAGTTTCTTTTCGTAATCCCACAGACAGAGAGGAATCGTAGCGGCAGTAGTGTTGCCGTACTTTTGGATGTTCAACATCACTTTTTCCTCGCCAACTTCCATGCGGCGTGCTGTGGCGTCGATGATACGCTTGTTTGCTTGGTGTGGCACCAAGTAAGCTATGTCATCACCTTTCAAGTTGTTGCGCTCCATGATTTCCGCCGCAGCGTCAGCCATGTTGGTTACAGCAAACTTGAATACAGTAGCGCCTTCCTGATGGAGGTAGTGCTCTTTGTTGTCGATGGTTTCGTGGCTGGCCGGACGGCGGCTACCACCAGCTTTCTGGTGAAGGTATGGCTGTCCAGCGCCATCGCTTTTCAATACAGAGTCGATCACACCTACACCTTCTTCAGAAGGCTCAAGCATTACTGCTGCAGCGCCGTCGCCAAAGAGGATACAAGTAGTGCGGTCTTCAAAGTTGGTGATGGCGGACATCTTGTCTGCGCCAACGACTACAACTTTTTTGTATTTGCCCGTTTCAATGAACTGGGAGCCAGTCGCCAAGGCATATAAAAAACCAGAGCAAGCGGCGCTCAGGTCATAGCCAAAAGCATTTTTTGCACCAATCATGTCTGCCAACACGTTAGCTGTGGCCGGAAACACGAAGTCCGGAGTAACGGTAGCGACAATGATAAGGTCAATTTCTTCAGGCGTGGTGTTGGTTTTCTCCAACAAGCCCAAAACGGCTTTTTCAGCCATGTGGGAAGTGCCTTTGCCTTCTCCTTTGAGAATGCGGCGTTCCTTGATTCCCGTACGCGAGGTAATCCACTCGTCGTTTGTTTCCACGATTTTTTCCAACTCAGCGTTGGTCAAAACGTACTCGGGAACATAGCCTTGAACGCCAGTAATGGCGGCTGTGATTTTACCCATTTTTCTATAGTCTTTGTCACAAGAGGGTAAGTACCATGTATCGAGTATCAAGTATCAAGTAGCAAGATTCAGGAATATGAATTTTGCTACTTGTGTCCTGCTACTTGTGTCTTACACTTTAACTTGTGTTTTGCCCGCAGACAAAACAAAGCGGGAAGTTCTCCAACCGACGCATGGCCGGTTGAGGAACACCCCGCTATCAGACGGATTGGTAAAAGCCTTTGAGTTTATCCGAGATGCCCGACTCAATAGTTTGGGCAGCAAGGTTAAGCATGTTTTTCACGGCTTCTGGTGAGGAAACTCCGTGTCCGATGATGACGTTGCCATTTACGCCGAGAATAGGACTTCCGCCTACGCTGGCATAGTTGAACATGTCGATAAAATCATCGGTAAAGCCACGTTTCTCCAGCAAACCATAGAACGTTTCACCCATTTTCAGGATGACGTTGCCTGTGAATCCGTCACAAACAATCACGTCGGCGCTGTCGTCAAACAGGTCTCGACCTTCCACGTTACCTATGAAGTTGATGTTCTTGTTGATGTCCAACAACTCGTAGGCCGCCTTGGTCAAGGTGGTGCCTTTGGATTTTTCTTCACCAAGGTTTAGCAAGCCCACTTTAGGGTTCTCAACCTTGAAAATGTTTTCGTAATAGATGGACCCGAGTTCTGCGAACTGAGTGAGTACATCTGGCTTTACTTCCGCATTGGCTCCCACGTCGATAACGATGCCGTAACGACCGTGTTCCTTTGGGAAGAAGCCTGCGATGCCAGGACGGATAACCCCTTCAATGGCTTTGATGGTAAACATCGCCCCAACGAGCATGGCTCCAGTGTTGCCAGCGCTACAAAAGGCTTGCGCCTTACCTGTTTTGAGCAGGTGATAGCCGACAGCGATGCTGGATTGTTGCTTTTGGGAAAAAGCCTTGGTGGGATGCTCGCCCATTTCAATCACTTGGGGAGCGTTGACCACCTGGAGGAGTCCCTCTGGGGCGTTCAGCTCACTCAAGTGCTGTTGGATAACCTCCTCCTGCCCAATGAGCAAGATGGTGGCCTCTTCGGGCAAAATGGTTTGCTTGGCCAATAGGGCGCCTTCAATAATGGCCCTTGGGGCATAATCGCCACCCATGGCATCCAGAGCGATAATCATAGGAAATTGTTTGGCGGTCAAAAAGAGAAAAAGGTTGCCAATCTTCCGAAAGAAATCATTGAATGTGTAACTCGCTGATTCTTAAGGAGAGACAGGCAACCAATCGTTTTTTTGAGAGGCTTAAGCCAACACTTCCTTCTCAAGGACAACTTGGCCTTTGTAGTATAGTTTGCCCTCGTGCCAGTGTGCACGGTGGAAAACATGCTGTTCGCCAGTTGCTTGACAAGTAGCCAAGGTTGCACCTGTGGCCTTGAGGTGGGTTCTCCTTTTGTCTCTCCTCGTTTTGGACGTCTTACGCTTAGGATGTGCCATTTTACTACTCTGGTTAGATTCTTATTTCTGGTTATTTATGTCGTCGTCCCCTTTCAACCGCTTCAATGCCTGCCACCGGGGGTCGATGAACTCGTCTTCATCTCCGTCATCGGAGTCTTCTTCTTCGTCTAGGTCCTCTGCTGAAGTGTAAATCAGCAAATCCTCATCGCTATCCTCATCCGTTTCTAAATCGGGATGAAGTTTTCGCATTGGGACCTCAACGCAAATTAATTCGTAGAGGAAGGAGCTCAAGTCCAACTGGTGTTCTCCGTGAGGGATATGCACCAAGCTCTCGTTCATTTCCTCGTACTTGTCCGCATACTGGAAAATAATTTGCTCGCTGATGTTGATGTCCTGGTTGAAAGGACGCAACGTACGGTCGCAAATCAATTCAATCGTGCCCTTGATGCTGAAATGAGCATCAATGAGTCGGTCAGTCTTGTCCAAGACAACCACCACTTTGAGGTCTCCCTTTTCAATAAGGGAATGCTCAAAAAGCGCAAAGAATGCGTCTCCAATGTGGTACTCGAACTCATGCTTACCCTGCTTGAGTCCAAGGATATTGACCTTGTATGCGTTCTGTAGATTCACAATCCTGTTCGGATGGCATTCTAATTCAAGGGGGCAAAATTAAATAATCTTTGCTTAGCCACCAAGTGACGAATTGCCGAACCCTTAAAATAGTGTAATAGAATTATTGAAAAACGGCTCAAAAGAGACTCGTTTATTGATTGGCAATGACCAAGTTTCTTCGCTGTTTTACGATGTCGCAAGCCATAAAGATGGCTTGTCGGAATGAATCAGGGGAAGCTTTTCCCTTTCCGGCAATATCGTAAGCAGTGCCGTGGTCTGGTGAAGTTCTGATGATTGGAAGCCCAGCAGTAAAATTCACACCTTTTCCAAAACTTAATGTTTTGAATGGGACGAGGCCTTGGTCATGGTACATGGCCAAAATGCCGTCGAATTTTGTGTAGCTCGCGTTTCCGAAGAACCCGTCGGCAGGATATGGGCCAAAGACTAACTTGTTGTCTTTCTTGAGTTTGAGTACGATTGGACGAATGAGTTCGTCATCCTCTTTACCCAAAAGCCCGTTGTCTCCCGCATGTGGATTTAAACCCAGTACAGCAATTTTTGGTTTGCTGATGCCGAAGTCTTCAATCAGAGCCGTTTCCATCAAGGCGATTTTCTTTTCGATTTTTTCGGCGGTCAGCTGTTTTGAGATTTCGCTGACTGGAATGTGACCTGTTACAACACCCACACGCAAATTATCATTGCAGAGCAACATGAGGCTTTCGCGTCCACCAGTTTGCGAAGAAAGGAATTCTGTGTGCCCTGGGAAATCAAACTCTTCGCCTTGGATGGCGCCTTTGTCGATAGGGGCAGTCACCAAGCCATCAAGCTTTCCAGCTTTAAGGTCGTTTGTCGCCTCTTTTAAAGAAAGGAATGCCGCCTCACCACCTTCTTTGGATGGTGTTCCCTGTGTTGGGATGATGCCGTCCTTAAGACAAGACACAAGGTTGATTTTTCTGCGATGGAGGTCGTCAATGGATGAAAGCGGGACATAGTTGAATTTGCCCGTTTTCAAGAGTTTGCGGTAATGGTTCAATACGCTGGCAGAGCCATAAATGACAGGCGTACAAATCTTGGTGATGCGGTTGTCCGAAAGTGTTTCAATAATGATTTCCGGTCCGATTCCATTGATGTCTCCCATTGAAATACCAATGACGGGAAGTTGTTGTTCTGTCTTAATGCGTTGATCTGCCATTTGTGGGTTGGAGTATTGGGGTGTTGGAGTGTTGAAGTGTTGGGGTGTTGAAGTTTATTGCGCACTTCAACACTGTAACACATCAACACTTCAACACAGAAAATCTCAAATTATGTTGTCTTCAGCCGCGCATATTCTGTCCAAAGGAACTGGTGCAAAAGACGCACGCCCATTCCCGTTCCGTTTTTGCCACGGTAGTTGTCCTCGCCTCCAGCGATGAATGCAGGACCCGCAATATCTATATGGAGCCATTCATAATCAACGAAATGCTCCAGGAATTTGCCTGCGGTAATGGCACCAGCGGTCGCCCCGCCAAGGTTTTTGAGGTCGGCGATGTCTGATTTGAGTTGCTCGGCATACTCGTCCCAGAACGGGAATTCAACCAAGCGTTCATAGGTATCAGTACCTGCCGTTTTCAGTGCTGCTTTCGTGGTTTCTTGGGCCGTTCCCATCATTACAGCAGCTTCCTTGCCGATGGCACGCATGGCAGCGCCAGTCAGTGTGGCCAAGTCAATGACCAATTCAGGGTCGTATTTTTTTGCGAAAGCAAGCGCATCAGCCAAGATGAGTCGTCCTTCTGCATCGGTATTTAGGACCTCCACAGTACTGCCATTGTACATGGTGATGACATCGCCAGGGGCGAATGCGACTCCTCCAGGGCGGTTGTCCGTGGCGGGAACCAAGCCAATTACGTGCAGCGGAAGCTTGTTTTTGGCAACCGCATATAAAAGTCCACCTACAGTGGCGCCGCCGCCCATATCACATTTCATCATGTCCATGGAGCTTGGTGTCGGCTTGAGGCTTAGACCTCCTGTGTCATACACAACCCCTTTGCCTACAAAGACATAAGGCTTTTCGTTGATGGCATTTTCAGGTTTGTATTCGAGAATACTGAAGGTAGGTGGGAGAGGGCTGCCTTGGTTAACGGCGAGTAGTCCGCCCATTTTGAGGCTTTCAATCTGTACCTCGTCGAGGATGTTTACATTAAAACCTGCCTCTTGCCCCATGAGCTCAAATTGTTGAGCCAATTGCTCAGCGTCCAAGTGGTTGACGGGTTCATTGACCAAATCCCGCGTCTTATACACCGCCTCACACAAGTTTTTGAGTTGCTCAACATTTTCTTGGGAAAGCTCCTCGCTGACCAATCGGATGTTGTATTCCTTGTGTTTTGGGTTAGAAAGATGACGCTCAAAGCTGTAAGCACTAAGTGCGAGACCTTCTGCGATTTCAAGAATTTCCTTTGACCCTTGAAGCTCGATTTCGGAAATGTTTTCTTTTTCAATGGTTTTGAAAAGTTCATGACCTAATCTGCGGTGAGCTTCTGCCGTATTGTTATTCAGACCCTTTCCATTGGTTCGCCCAAAAAAACTGAGAAAGGGGAGTTCTTGAAGCGTGACCAAGGCGGTTTCATCTTCCATTTTTTCCAGCACATAAGTGCGTTGTTCTTGATTTGGAATCAAACCATCAAGTGCTTTCAGGTCAGAAAGGAGGATAAAACGGTGTACGTCCTTGGAAACTTGCGTACGGAGGTCAAGATTTGCGAACATTCTCGGTAATTTTGGCGTGTAGGGACGAAGGGGGCAGACATCAAGCAATAGGCCGTTTGGTTTCGGGATTTATCCGAACACCGTAGGCTTCTGTTTTTTGTCTACACTCTTTTAAAGAGTTGTAAAAAGATGGCGAAAGTTAAAGCGAAAAAGCACCTCGGACAACATTTTCTCAAAGACGAAAACATTGCCCGCAAAATTGTGGAGAGTCTGACGGGAAAAGGAGAGGTGTTGGAAGTGGGGCCAGGGATGGGCGTGTTGACCAAGTATTTGTTGGAGCGAGAAGGTATTATTACCAATGTCGCCGAGATTGATACGGAGTCGGTGGCCTATTTGAAGGAGCATTATCCACAGCTTTCGCCGAGAATTATTGAGGGAGATTTTTTGAAAATGGATTTGGCGGAGCGCTTTCCAGATGGCTTGTTGGTCATTGGAAATTTTCCGTATAACATCTCATCACAGATTTACTTCAAGGTATTGGAGAACCGCGAATTGATTCCTGAATGTGTGGGAATGATTCAGCGTGAGGTGGGGCGACGGATTTGTTCGCCTCATGGCTCCAAGGAATACGGAATTCTGAGCGTCCTTTTGCAGGCGTTTTATGATTGCGAATACTTGTTCACTGTGGGGGAGGGAGTCTTTAATCCACCGCCGAAGGTGAAATCGGCTGTTATTCGTTTGAGTCGGAATGACCGTGAAAAACTGGGTTGTAATGAAGACTTGTTCTTCAAAGTGGTGAAACAGGGGTTCAACAACCGAAGAAAGACCTTGAGGAATTCCCTCAAACCATTGGGTTTCGGGCCAGATATGGCGGACAATCCAATGTTGAGTCTTCGTGCGGAGCAGTTGTCTGTGGATGATTTTGTGGCCTTGACCAATGCTGTTGAGGCTTCACGATAAGAAATTGATTGGGGTTTGATGATCCCATGACAAAAATAGTTTGCTATGGCCATGCAGTTTGAATTGACTAAAGAGTTTCTCGAGGAGCTGGAAGGCTTTATCGAGCAACAGGCCAATGAGGAGATTCGGGCGCAGCTGGAAGGTTTGTATCCAGCTGATATCAATACCATTCTTTATGAATTGGATACGAACCAGAGCAAGTACGTCATTGACTTACTTGATCCTGAGGTGCGTGCTGAAATCATCAGCCACCTTGATGTGGAGGTTCGTGAGCGTTTCGTAAAGAGTTTTTCTCCAGCAGAGATTGCCGACATTGTTTCCCATGTAGAAACGGATGATGCAGCTGACATCCTTAACGAGCAGCCAGTTCGCATTCGCGAGGAGGTAATTTCCTGCATCGATGATGAGGAGCGGGTTTCCAACTTGTTGGAGCTGTTGCGCTACGAGGAGGATTCTGCGGGTGGTCTGATGGCCAAGGAGCTGATCAAGGTGAATCAGAACTGGCATGTTGGGCAGTGCATTGAGGAGATTCGTCAGCAGGCCGAACGAGTTGATAAGATTCTTTCCGTCTATGTGGTGGATGATGCGGAGCGTTTAGTCGGTCGTATTTCCGTGAAAAAGCTCTTGTTGGCATCTGACCGCATGAAGGTCATGGATTTGTTGGATGCTGATGTGGTGCAAGTGGATTCCTTTACATCGAAGGATGAAGTTGCGCGCTTGATGAGTAAATATGATTTGGAATCCATTCCTGTGGTGAACATTCAGCGAAAGCTGTTGGGGCGCATTACGATTGACGATATCGTAGATGTGATTCAGGAGCAGGCTGATGAAAACCGTCAGATGATGGCGGGTATTACCAAGGACGTGGAACACGACGATTCCCTGACGAACTTGGTAAAGGCGCGTTTGCCTTGGTTGGTGATTGGAATGGGTGGAGGTCTTTTGGCGGCTTCATTGATCAGCCGTTTTGAGGGAGATTTGCAGGTGATTCCAATTTTGGCGGCCTTTATTCCATTGATTACGGCTACAGGTGGTAATGTGGGGATTCAGTCCTCATCCATCATTGTGCAGGTGTTGGCGAACAAGAGTTCCATGGGGACCAACCTGTTTGAGCATTTGTTCAAATCGTTTACCGTGGCGGTGATGAATGGGCTTGTCATTGCGGCTATCGTATTTACAGCAACATTTGCTTACAGTAGGGATCCAAACCTTTCCATTGTTGTAGCAACAGCCTTGTTCTCGGTGGTAGTTTTGGCGTCTTTGATGGGTACTATCACGCCGTTTGTGTTGGATAAGTTTGGGATTAACCCTGCATTAGCAGCTGGTCCTTTTATTACGACAACCAATGACCTATTGGGGATTTTGGTATATTTCTCCGTTGCTGAGTTACTGATATTGCATTGATTTATAATTCTATAAAACAAAAGCCCAAGTATTCTATTTCGAATGCTTGGGCTTTTGTTTTTGAGCGAGTGGGTTAGTGAAAGAAAAACAATAACCTGATCAAGTCGGCTTGTTCTTCAGGGCAACCTCAAGAAACAATTCTATGATGTGTTGTGCTCTCGTAGCGACGCTTTGAAAGCGTCGAAACTAATTTGCCAAAGGCAAATTACAGGCACTTCATCTGTAAAGGAAGCTTTTTGGGACTGCAATCCAGCTTCGCTGTCTTGGTCTCGACGCTTTCAAAGCGTCGCTACGCAGTATGCGTCTTTCATGTGGTTGCCCTAGCTTGTTATTTCACTTTCGCTTATGGCTTGATGAACTTTTCAATTTTCACGACCCCCTGTTCATCTTTGATTTGTAATAGATAAAGTCCTGTTGGTAGGGACGAGATATTGAGTTTTGATTTGTTTTTTTCTTCGATTAACATTTGTCCGTTGATGTTGTGGATTTTGAAGCTGAGCTTTTCTTCATCATTTCTATGAATAATGATGCTGTTTCCGCCATCGCTAAGACTTGTCCAAATGGAAGCCATTTTGGAGTCTTGGATGGAAGTAATGGCATTTTTGAAAAAGGTGATATCCTCCCAAACGGTACCATCCACTGACAATTCGCAAATGATAGGGTGAGCGCTTCCTTTTTGAAGCCATCGGTAAGTGACAGTGGTGTCGTATTCCACAGAAACTTCATCTTCAGTTGAAGGGTCCTCAAAATCGATGGTGGATGAATCGATTTCAATCTCTGTAAGTTTGATTTGTAGCGTGTTCTGGTAACTGTTTTCTGGGGTGATCAGGGTTCCATAGCCCACCGCTTCGGTAGTTGTGATAGTGGTCGTTGTGAAGGTTTGTACGCCACCAGGAAATTCGAAAAACTCTTGATTACTTGATGTGTTGCTCCTTGTGTCCTCATAGGTGAATGGACTAGGGAACAACAGTTCGTTAGGGTCTGAATCATCAGGAATGCTAATGTTGTTGGAGCTTTGGCAGGTCCCGTCAATGTAAAACCCGTCTTGCTGGCTTATAAAATAAATCGTGCTTGTGCCTCCATCAGTTTGAACGGAAGCCGTACTTGCATTGGGGAAATTGTCTTGGCAATCGGTGCCAATAGGACTAACAAAATTGAGGGCTCCTGCGGGATCCATGATCACGTAGTTGCTGAAGTCCCAGCTTTGGTTGGCCCCTGTGGCTGGTTCTCCCAAGACTTCACCGATGTCTTGGCCTTCGCCAATCAATGAGGTGCCAATGACTGGGTGATCTTCCTGACTGAAGGTGATTTGGGCATTGGCTGTTGTCCAAAAGCCCAACAGAAGGCTAAAAAGTAGTGTGAGTGAATGTTTTGTCATAAAAGTTGGGTTGAAAAGGATTCAGCTCTTTTATACGAAAAAAGGGCAGCCAAGTTTGTTGACTGCCCTTTGGGTTAGATGGGTGTACTATGTTATTCCTTGATGGAGATAAGACTCAGTCCATAACCCAAGGAAAGGATAAGATTGTTTTTTTCCATTCCTGGGAGGAAGGAAGCTTCATAGGTAATTGCCGATGCTATTTTTCCGTTCGACCATGATTTTCTGTAGGCGCCACCAACGCGTACGCCAAAGTGTGAAAGTTGGAGTTGGTCTAACAGTTGGTTTTCGACAGCGGCGTTTACGGCATTTCCAGATTCATCAGTGATGAGGGTGTATGATGAATTGATTGGAGCATAAAACGCATCGATGTAAAAGTCCATTCTGCGGAAATAAGCCTTGTTGCCCAAGTCGTTGGTATTGTAATTAAGAACCTGAGTGGACTGACGTGAAAGGCCAAGGAATACGGACGGGGTGGCTTGGGAAATCACTTCCATTGCATAGGTGTTTCCTCCAATGTTCTCTTCCATTTCATAGCTGGTGGTGTTCTGGAGGTAATGGAATCCTGAACGCACATAAATCCGATCCTCTACAGGTGTCGAAAGTTTTACCCGATAGACTTTTACGCTTTCGTCCTCTTGATACTCGTTATTTGATAGGTTGAAGAACCTCCTGGTTGAGCGGATATTGCGGTAGAACTCACGCTTGTAAATGATTTCGCTTTCCAAGAATAGGCGCTTGTTATCGTTTTTTTGCTTTCGATAATTGTTGTCGAAAGGTGAGCTAAGCACACTAAGTTCAAGGCCGTTTTTGTTCCAGAGCCATTGCTGGTTCAATTCCAATAAAATTGGAGCGGTGGTGTTCACGCCACCACCTGGTTTGTGGTTGGTGAGTTGTACCCCCAAAAAGTTAAACGTTGATATGCTCATGCGTTCCTTTGGGGAATGTGTAATGGAAATGGTATCGGTCTGTCCATCATCAAAAGACAAAGGATGCTTTTCCTCAGTGGTTTGGGCATTAGCCTGTCCAACAGTTAGTCCTAAAAGAAGGGAAAGGAATGGAAGCGTAAATCGTAGTTTCATATTTTTTGGGTAACCAATGGCCTTACACTTAGGGGTTAGAAAAAGTTCAGCCCTGACAAAGTGAATTGCCGGGGCTGAAGCTGAAATCGAGCCAGAATGTTAATGAAGTGAGATTTTGGATAAAAGAATATGACAATGTCCTCTTACTTCTTAAATCTTTCTTTGAATAGACCTTGGTCGGGAGATGAGGCTGATGCCATATCCCAAGGAGACAATAATGTTATTTCGGTCATAACCTGGGAAGATTGATACTTCATATGAAAGTGTAGAAGCAATTCTGGCTGTGGACCAAGACATCCTATTTGAGCCACCTATGCGAAGTCCAAAGATGGATTTGTCATATGTATCCCCTAGGGATGATGCTAGAGGGGAAATAAAGATGTCAGCATATAAAGTATTTCTTCGGAACGATGACTTTTTTCTCAAGTGTTTGGCTTGATAGAGCAGGCTTTGGGTCGTTTGTAGGGAAAAACCAAAAAATAAAGAACTATGCTTTTGTGGAATGTTTAGTTGCTCTATTCCGGTGGTGGAGGCTGAAATGGTATTGGTTTGCGTAGTGCTTTGGAAATAGTGCATACCCAAGCGTAAATAGGTGTTTCGTTCAATGGGGCTAGGCATCTTTCCCTTGTAAAATTTTGTTGTTTCAAATTGATTGAGGCCTTTATCTGATAAACGGAAGGGTTTGTTTTGGAAGTAGTTTTTTGTCCCCAATTGATGTTTGTAGATGGCTTCTGTTTCCCAGTATATATCATCTATTGGTATATGAAAGTCTGTCATTTCCCAAGGAGAAGCCAGAAAGGAAACTTCAAGGCCATTTTTTTTCCATTGCCATTGTTGGTTGAGTTCAAAAAGAAATGGACTGGAGAAATCCCCGTTTTCATATTGAAGGCCTAAAAAGTTAAAGGTGGTAATGCTTAACCAATTACGGTCGATTTGGGAAACGGTGATAGAATCCGTTTGTCCATCATCAAACGTTAATGTTTGTGTTGTATCTAATGATTGGGCAAATGCCGTGTTGAGGCTAAGGAAAAGGGCAAGGATGAGGAAAAGCTGTTTTCTCATTGGATGTAGAAAAAGAGGATAAAAGAGAATGATTTGTAAAAACTCAGCCTCAACGATGATGGTCGTTGAGGCTGAGTTTATTTATGAATTACAGGGTAGGAAGGTTATTTCGCCTTTTCCTCCACCCACTTACGAGCATTCACAAACGCATCCAACCAAGGCGTGCATTCGTCATTTTTCTTGTCAGCTGGATAGTCAGCGCACTGCCATGGGAAGATGGCGCGCTCCAAGTGAGGCATCATGGCTAAGTGGCGTCCGTTGTCAGAAACGATACCAGCGGTGTCAAATGCAGAGCCGTTAGGGTTACCTGGGTAGCCAGAGTAGCTGTACTTCATGGCGATGCTGTAGTTTTCTTCTCCTTTCGGGAAGTTGAACTTTCCTTCACCGTGCGCTACCCAAATGCCCAAGCGTGAGCCAGCCAAGTTGCCAAGCATTACTGAGTTGTTCTCAGGAATCTCGACGTTGAGGTAAGTAGACTCAAACTTGCCAGAGTTGTTGTGGTCCATTTTCGGACGACGGTCAGCCTCTGGGTAAA
Source organism: Bacteroidia bacterium (assembly GCA_030431525.1). Taxonomy (GTDB): domain Bacteria; phylum Bacteroidota; class Bacteroidia; order Cytophagales; family JAAEPT01; genus JAUIJC01. The sequence goes on from JAUIJC010000014.1 coordinate 100,631, forward strand.
CCAAGCCAAGTTCTACCATCAACTGGCAACCGTTACAAACACCCAAAGAAAGTGTATCCTCACGAGCGTAGAAGTTGTCCAGAGCAGCTTTTGCCTTCTCGTTGTACAGGAATGCGCCAGCCCAACCCTTGGCGGAGCCAAGTACGTCGGAGTTGGAGAATCCACCTACGAACACGATGAAGTTCACGTCCTCCAAAGTCTCACGACCAGCGATAAGGTCAGTCATGTGGACGTCCTTCACGTCGAAGCCAGCCAAGAACATGGAGTAAGCCATTTCACGGTCGCCGTTCACACCTTTCTCACGGATGATGGCGGCCTTTGGTTTATTGGCACCAGCCTTTTCCACTTTTCCAGTGAAACCAGAAGTGAAGCTGTAGGACAATGACTGGTTTTTGTAGTTATCGAAACGCTCCTTGGCCAATGCAGCTGTGCTCTGCTGGCGGTCGAGGAGGTAAGAGGTTTTGAACCAAGTATCGCGCAAGGCAGCGATGTCAAACTCGCGGGTCTTGGCGTTGTGGTGAATGGTCACCTTATCGCTCTTCACGACATTACCCAAGATGACTGCACCAACACCAGCCTTTTCAAGGTGTGCCTGAATCTCAGCGGCGTCTTCAACCTGAAGAACGATGGCTGGGTTCTCTGCGAACAAGGCTTTAACCAAGTCTTTTTCACCAAGGGCGTTGCTGTCCAAGAACAAACCGAGGTCTTTGGTAGCGAAGCACATTTCCAACAAGGCAGTGATCAAACCACCCGAGGAAACATCGTGTCCTGCCAATACATGGCCTTCTGAAATAAGGCCTTGGATGGCCTCGAATGCTTTTTTGAAGTATTGGGCGTCCTTGATGGTAGGCGTCTGGTTGCCCAATTTGTTGATGATCTGAGCGAAAGAGCTACCGCCCAATTTCAACTCATCACCAGTCAAGTCAATATAGATAAGCTCGGAGCCTTCCTTGTCTTGAAGGACAGGGCTCACGACTTTCTTCACGTCAGAAACTTCGCCAGTGGCGGAAATGATTACGGTGCCAGGTGCGTACACCTTGTCGTCGCCGTATTTCTGCACCATAGAAAGGGAGTCCTTTCCGGTTGGGATGTTCACGCCCAAGGCGATAGCAAAATCAGAAACGGCTTCAACGGCGTTGTACAAACGAGCGTCTTCACCTTCGTTCTTACAAGGCCACATCCAGTTGGCAGAAAGGGAAACGCCTTTCAGACCGTGTGTCAATGGAGCGAATACGATGTTCGCCAATGACTCGGCGATGGAGAGGATAGAACCTGCTTTCTCATCAACCAAGGCTGGAACCGGTGCGTGACCGATGGAAGTGGCAATACCTTTTTCCCCTTTGAAGTCGAGGGCTACCACACCGCAGTTGTTCAATGGCAACTGGATGGCACCTGCGGTTTGCTGTTTGGCAACCTTACCCGTTACAGAACGGTCAACTTTGTTGGTCAACCAATCCTTACAAGCTACGGCCTCAAGCTGAAGTACGGCCTCTACATATTCGTTGAGGTTAGCCAAGTCGTAGTCAAGCTCAGCATAATCAGAAGGAACGGTACGGTCCTCCATGATGGTCTTTGGCGGGTTGCCAAAGAAATCAGAAAGCTGAAGGTCGATTGGGTTGCCACCGTCCTTGCCTTTGAACGTGAACTGCATGTCGCCCGTGGTTTCACCCACCACGTACATTGGTGCGCGCTCACGATCAGCGATTTTTTGCAATTGGTCGATGTCCTTCTCTTTCAAGACAAGGCCCATGCGCTCTTGAGATTCGTTACCGATAATCTCTTTGGCAGAAAGGGTAGGGTCGCCAACAGGGAGTTTGTCCACTTCGATGGTACCACCAGTTTCTTCCACCAACTCGGAGAGACAGTTCAAGTGACCGCCAGCACCGTGGTCGTGGATGGAAACGATTGGGTTGTTACCGCTCTCAGACATGGCACGTACGGCGTTAGCCACACGCTTTTGCATCTCTGGGTTGGAACGCTGGATGGCGTTCAATTCGATGGCGTTGGAGAATACTCCAGTTTCCACGGAGGAAACGGCGCCACCGCCCATACCGATGCGGTAGTTATCACCACCCATCACAACGACTTTGTCGCCTTTTTGTGGGGTGTCTTTCAAGGCATCTTTTTTCACGCCGTAGCCTACACCGCCTGCGAGCATGATAACCTTGTCGAAACCGAATTTCTTGTTGTTCTCTTCGTGCTCGAAGGTGAGGACGGAACCACAAATTAATGGCTGACCGAACTTGTTTCCGAAGTCACTTGCACCGTTGGACGCCTTAATAAGGATGTCCATTGGTGTTTGGTACAACCAAGGGCGCTCGTCCATGGCTTCCCACTTGCGGGCATCTTCCAGACGAGAATATGGCGTCATGTAAACAGCAGTACCAGCCATTGGCACGGAAGCCTTACCGCCAGCCAAACGGTCGCGGATTTCACCTCCAGAACCAGTAGCGGCGCCGTTGAATGGCTCAACCGTGGTTGGGAAGTTATGGGTCTCAGCCTTCATCGAGATCACGGATTCGATTTCCTTGGTCTCGAAGTAGTCTGGTTTGTCCTGAGTTTTTGGAGCGAACTGCTCAATTTTCGGTCCCTCGCAGAAGGAAACGTTGTCCTTGTAGGCGGAAACGATGTAGTTCGGGTTGGCCTCGGAAGTCTTGCGAATCATCTTGAACAAAGAGAGTTCTTTCTCCTCGCCGTCAATGATGAACTGGCCATTAAAAATCTTGTGGCGACAGTGTTCGGAGTTCACTTGGGAGAATCCGAAAACCTCGCCGTCGGTCAATTTGCGACCGATGCGCTCGCTCACGCTGTTGAGGTAATCCACCTCTTCGTCGCTCAATGCCAAGCCTTCTTGCTTGTTATAAGCGCAGATGTCCTCGATGTGGACGATTGGCTCAGGCTTTACCTCGATGGTGAAGATCTCTTGGTTGAGTCCCTTGTAAAGGGCGCTGAGCATTGGATCGTAAGGAGCTTTGTCATCAGCGACGGCCTCAAACTGCTCGATGCGGAAAATGCCTTCGATGCCCATGTTCTGGGTGATTTCGACGGCGTTAGTGCTCCATGGCGTGAGCATTTCCTTGCGTGGTCCTTTGAACCAGCCTTCGAGTGAGGTGTCGTTGAGAATTTCACCAGTGAGCAACCATTGGAGTTTTTCCTTGGTGCTGTCATCCAATGTGCCACGGAAGTCGATGGCGTAAATGGTGGCGTTTTGGCTCCTTGCGAATAGAATCATTGTCGGGACTGTTAACAGTCATCAGTTATCAGTTATCAGTTATCATTAGTCCGCAACTTTATATAAAGTGTAGTCGAATGATAACTGTTAACAGATAACTGTTAACTGAATTTGTCGCAAAGATAGCTAAAAAATGGGAGGGAATAGGAGAAGTGATGGTTGAGGGCAGGGCAACAGCAAGAAAATAAACACGCACTGTCATCCTGACGAAGGAAGGGTCTGATTATAAAAGGAGTGTCTTGTTTTTCTGTTCCTTCGTTACACTCAGGATGACCGACCGGACTTCAGACCAAAGTGTATTTCTTTGAAGTGTTTTCAGAATGTTGGCATCCCTTTGGTGAATCAATGAGAAGATTGTTTCTGCTTTAGGTGATAAAGCCCGTAGCCGAGTCCGCTGGCAAGCAACCAGATGATTCCACCATCAATGGGGACATCAGGGTCATTGCCAGGGTCGCCTGGGTTGAAACTTGGTGCCACCTCAGGCGCTGGTTCGCCTGGAGGATTGGCATAAGAAAGGTTTGCGAGCATAAGCCCCACGCCCAAAAGGATGGTCCGAAAAAGTTTGGTAAAGGTGGAAGGGTATGCCGTTTTTACTTCGTGCATATCACCAATTTCTTTTGGAATGTGTTCTTATCGGTCCGAATTACCATGAGGTAATGGCCGTTGGAAAGTTGTCCATTGAGCTGGAGCATGCCTTCCAATTGTTGTCCATTGCCTTGAATAGAGGGCATTCCTGTCCATACGACTTGCCCGAGTTGATCTCTGATTTCAATCGAAAGTTGATTCGATTGACTGTTGTTGATGGTGAATGAAAGCCAGTCGCCGTTGCTCGGGTTAGGGAATACGGCCAAGGATTCTTCACTCATTTCCATCTCTGTGCTAGTGAGGGTAGCTGGAGCTGTTTCAAAAACCAATTTGAGCTGTGCCGATGTGTTGGTGTTGTTGAAGCTGTAATTGCCCTGCTCAATAATGTTGTGCAGGCTGTCTCCGTCTAATAGATAGAGGTTTTCCAATTCGCCATGAAAACTCTCCAATTCTGAGAAATTCACGTTTACCGGCCCATTCTCCAAGTTTTCCAAGACAAGCTTAACGGTGTCTTTGGTCGAGCTTTCAAAAGTGTTGATGGCCAATCCAAGGCTATCCGAAGTCAAGGTCGAAATCTTAAGTCCGGCTTTATCTCGTTTGAAGGCATCAAAGCGATTGTCAAAGGCATGACTGGCCCCATCAGCCAATCGGATTACAGCCTCGTCTTGGTTTCCAAGGGTATCAGAAGTGTGGATTCTCACGATGTTTTCCACCGATGCTGTGCGAAATAGTTGGACGTGAACAGCTGTTTTGTCATCCTCCTCGAGGTTGAGCTCAGGCGCTGGGGCATTGGCTCTCACCCAAAAAGCTTGAAAGGGTGCGATGATGCCGTTTGTGCCAGCCGGAGTACCTACGCCATTGACGTAGTATCGGTTTACAGGTGGCTCAGCATCATTGTCGTTAAAGTAAATGGCATCGTCCAAATTGATGCGCTGTGAGGCATCTACGGCATTCCAATCAATAGCCGAAGGGTAGGGATTGCCTACCAAATTCCAACCATCATCTCCGCCTGTTGCTGTAAAACTGACCGGAAGACTGATATTTCCGGTGTTTGGGATACCGTGAAGTTCCACGAAGTCAGGTCGTGTGGAGTTGTCACGGATAAAAACGGCATAGCCTCGGCCTGGAGCAAAGGGGGCATTGGCGCTATTTCCACTTGTAGGATAAGGCTCATACCCATTTTGACCTTCGCCCGCTGTGCTTTCTGTATAGAAATAGATGGAGGGCGAAGTGGATTTGATGCCTGGACCCGTGCTGGGATTGT
>JAUIJC010000015.1 GCA_030431525.1 Bacteroidia bacterium
TCAATAAAAGAGAAGAAAATCAGACTGACAAGTGGCAAACTCAGATGAAAAACCATAAGGTCAAGTTAATTATTAGTTAGAGCCTAAACGTTCATAGTAACTTTAGTGAAGTTTTGAACAGGACTAGGTTTTACCAATCGCTTAGAAGAACCGCCCCTTCAGGGCTATACAATGGTAGCCCTGAAAGGGCGGTTCTCCACAGCATAGGACTTCAGTCCTATGCAAAAAATGCCATTATTCCCTTTTAACAAACTCCAACACCTTCTCAATCATGCCCTCATCCCGCAAAATGCGGTTATGGCCCAAGCCATCCGTGACATGAAATTCTGCTTGAGGCAAAAGCTCTTGGGCTTTTTGGAAATGTTGGAAAGGAACGGCGGAATCCCGCTTATCATGGGCAATCAAAAGCGAGAAATCCTGCACCTTTTGATAATAGCTCGGCAAAAAGAAATCCTTGAGCTCCTGCCCGTAGGCCTTCTTGATTTTATACTGGATGTAATCAGCCAACTTCTTGGAGGCGCGCAAACGTGTTCGGAAAGCACGCATCATCAACTCGTGCATAGTTGGTGCAGCAATAATAACAGCTCGTTTCGCCGAAAGGCCATTTTGCAAACTGAACATCGTGGCAGCGCCACCCAAGGAATGAGCGACAACGGCCTCCACCTCACCTTGCTGCTCACACACCGCTTTTAAGATGTTTGCAAAATCCACCATGTCGGCGCGTTTGCCCGATGAATACCCATGGGCGATGACATCGATACCGACCACACGGTAGCCCGCTTCCACAAATTTGGGCACAAACTGATGAAACTGGCCCATCCTGCCTGCCCAGCCATGAATGAACACCACCGTAGGGCCTTCCCCCCACGTATGAATACGTACACGCTCATCCTTGTACGGAATGGTCTGACGTTTGGCCTGACGCAAGATGGGTTGCTCGGCTTCCTGATGTTTATAGCGGATAGGATGGAAAAACAGTTTTTTCCCCCAACTGAAAGCCAATCTCGGATATAAGGCCTCGATCTTTGGGAAAGCCCAAGCCAGAAAGAGAAATGCGAAGGGTACTTTCCGTTTTCTTTTGGTGGACTTATGGTGATTTGAAGAGGGTTGATGGGTCATAGTGGCCATTCAACTTGAAAATTATTTACCTTTATCGAATTATTGGGAGATGCGCAGATTTTTGGCGAACACCGCTTTCAAGGTCCAAGCCCAAAATTCTTATGTCTCACTCAGAAAACCCAACACGAAAGATTTTCAATATGTTCAGGAAATATTTGGCAGGAATCGCCCTTTTAGCTGCTTCTTTTTCTTCCCACGCCCAAATCAGGGAGCAATGGGGGCCTGGCTACCAAACCGAACAAAACGAATTCATTGCCGCCTCTGAGGAAGTCGGGTACACCAACTCGGAATATTACATCCAAACGGCGGGCAACAAGGACGAGAAGCATCCTGAGTTTCACATTGCCAAATTTAACGACTCTTTAAGGCATGTGCTTACCAAAGACATCGACCTTGGCTTTTTGGGCAAGAAATGGAAGTTCAAGCGCATCGAGAACATCATTCCCGTAGAGGACAAGGTGCATTTGCTTGCGTCCTATAACGACACCAAGCATGGCGAGAGCAGCCTTTACTTGCTCGACTTGGACAAGGAAACCCTTGAGCCGAAAACCGAGCCTCGCGCCATCGCCTCCATTCCGTTCTCGGATTATTTCAATGAGCGGGTTTTCCACCTGAAAGCTTCACCGGACAGCTCACGCTTCTTGGTGTTCTATGATTCCCACCACAACTCACACAGAGGGGCTGAGGAATTCAACTGCATCGTTTTCAACCGCGATTTCGAGTTGCTTTGGGAAAAAGCCATCAAGCTGGACCACAAGGAAGCACATTTCCACGCCGATGATTACTTGATCGACAACAAGGGTAATGTGCATATTTCTGGCGCTACTTTCGATGCCGACACCAAGCACAAGAAACATTGGTTTGGCGCAGAGCGCAGACGCAAGGTGGCCATCATTGACCCAAAGAAGCCAAACTACCACTACCAACTGATCTCCATCCTGAAGGCTGGCGAGAAAGTGATTACCCGTGAAATCCGCATCAAGGACCGCTACATCGTTGGCATGGACATCGTCCTCGACGAACAAAGCAACATCCACGGCGCTGGACTTTACTCTGAGGAGGGCATCAACAGCGTGGCTGGCGGATTCTATGTTTTGGCGAACAAGGACGAGGAGGAAGCCCGCAGCGTGAAGCACTGGCACTTCTCCGAGGAGTTCATCAAGAGCTTCCCTGAGGGAAACAAAAACGGTGAACTGAAGGAAATCCAAAAGGTTCGATTGAAGGGAATCCTCATGCGCAAGGATGGCACTATCGCCCTTTTTGGCGAACAATACTTCAGCGCCAACCCAAAGAAAAAGCTCTACGAACATTACGAGGACCTGTTGGTAGTTGACTTCAACCCACAAGGGGACATCGAGTGGTATGTGCGCATCCCAAAGAAACAGTCACACACACCACATTCTGACGCTTCCTTCTTCGCTGCAACCTCTGACCGTAAAATCTACGTCATGTTCAACGACCATGTGGACAACTTTGGGGAGCCAAACCCAGAGAAAAACTTGGAAGTGAACGAGACCGCCAGAACTGCTGTGGTATCCATCACCACCGATGGACAAGTTTCCAAGGAGGAACTTATCCAAGACGAAGAAACACTTATTCACCCAACCATGTGTCGCCAGCTTGGCGATGGGCATGTGGTGATCTTCGGCTTCTTCGAGAACACGACCAACATTGCTAAAATGACTTTGGAGAAGTAAGTCAGAAGGCTTTTCACCACATCATTAAGAGGCTGTCTCATTTTTTGGGACAGCCTCTTTTCTTTGTTATTACGGGAGAGGTAAGGTATTGTATTAGAACACCTTGGAATGGTATTTTACTATCTTGCGCCCTGTTTTAACCAACCCTTTTTCAAATGAATAGACTTTTGACCACTGTTTTAGGACTTTCTCTGGCCTTTTCGGGCATGGCCCAAAACGTGACCATTCCGGATGCCAATTTTAAACATGCTCTTCTTTTCCTTGGTATAGACACCAATGATGATGACGAAATTCAAATCAGCGAGGCTGAGGCCATTACGAGCCTTGACTTAGATTTTGGTCATTCCATCAACATCAATGATTTAACAGGCATTGAGGCTTTTGTAAACCTCCTATCATTAGAGATTGCAAGTCATGAAAATCTGACGGAAATAAACCTCAGCCAACAAACAAAATTGACTTATCTGGAGATTAGGGCAACTGGCATTACCAATATTGACCTAAGTAATAATCTCAACTTGGAAGGGCTAAATTTGACTTTCAATAAACTAAGTTCCATTGATGTTTTGCCCTTAGAATATCTTCAGCAATTCGTAATTACCCAAAATCAACTAACGAGCTTGGATGTTTCGCATTTGGTCAACCTGAAGGTTTTAGAGGCCTTTCACAACCCTGACTTGAGCGCTGTAGACCTAAGAGGATGTGTTGGCCTTGAGTATGTGGGTCTTAATGGAACTTCAGTTAACGAAATTTGTATTCCAACAAGCAATCAGCTTCAAGGTTATGAATTAAACACTGATGCAAAAATTACAGAGGGCTGCATTGGTGATACCATTAGCTTCCAAGATGCCAACTTTAGAGCGGCCGCTTTATATAACGGCATTGACAAAAACAATGATTATAAAATCCAGCTGAGCGAGGCAAAAACAACTACCAAGCTTGACCTGAGCAACTGGGAGCTTGAAAGCATGGCTGACATCGTCCATTTTATCAACCTTCAAGAACTCGACTGCTCGGAAAACGAATTGGGCAGTATCGACCTCGGCCTGTTACCGATCACTTTGTGGAGCCTTCGCTGTAACGCCACGGGAATCACGGAGTTGAATTTGGATGACCTTCCTCGGCCGGAAAATCTTAGATACCTGTATTGCAACAATAACGCGCTCTCTTCGATTGATGTTCGCGCTCTTACTTCGTTGAGGAAATTTGATTGTTCAGCCAATGAGATCAGCGCACTCGATTTAAGCCAAAACGCCTCCATCGCCGAGTTTTTCTGTGGCGCGAATAAACTGACTGAGTTGGATGTTTCTGCTCAAACAAAGCTGGATGCCTTCTATTGCCAAGGCAATCAGTTAACGGAACTCGACCTGAGCAATAACGTGGAACTGGATCGGGTGTCATTCGCCAACAACCAGTTGACCAGCTTGGACCTAAGCGCTTGCCAAACCACTCTGAAGCGACTGAATTGCGAGGACAACCAGTTGACGGAACTCAAGGTGGCTGGATGCAGTCAACTGTTTCGTTTGGAATGCAACAACAACAATTTGTCGGCCCTTGACCTGACCGGCCTAAGCAGTTTGGAGGATTTTGAGTGTGCCTCTAACCAACTTCTGGCCCTTGATTTCTCACAAACGACATCGCTCCAAGAGGTGAATTGCCAGAACAACAACATCACCAGCTTGGACCTTACTCAAGCAACGCTTCTTGAAGGGATCATCTGTTCGGAGAATCAGCTGACGGAACTTAAGGTCTCAGGCCTCGAAAACATGGTTGGCATCCGTGCTTCCAACAATAACCTGAGTACCTTGGAGTTGACAGATTTGCCTGCTTTAACCATTTTGGACATCAATGACAATAGCTTATCTCAGGTGAATGTTTCGGCGTTGACGGCACTTACAAACTTAAACTGCACAAACAATCAACTGACTGGTTTGGACCTGACCGAACTAAAAGTTTTGCGATACATCAAATGTACAGGCAATCAAGACCTTGACTATGTATGTACGCATAGTGTCTATTCCTATTTTATTAAGGAACTGGACGACCACACGGAACTCCGCGAGGACTGCGTCGACGGCAAAATCACCGCCACGGAAGCCATCCAAGGACAAACCAAAACCGTGATCCGCGCCTTTGACCTGATGGGCAACGAAGTGCCGACCGACACCCAAGGGCAGTTACTGATTCTGGAGTACAGCGATGGAAGCAGGGACAAGGTTTTTGTGAAAAATTAAAAGCGGAATACCCCCATTTTAAAAGTGTGTAGAAAGGTGACATCATTCAGTCTCTTTCTACACACTTTTCTATTTTTTATAGGCCTTAAGCCACCTTTCTACTTTCCTCCCCACCCAATATTTTATTCGCCCGTTTCAGATAATCCTGCTGATGATGCAGAATAATCCGCAGGCAATTTTTTAGGGAATAGAACACATAAGGCGATGCAGGGGAAGTCACCTTCTGGCTCTCTAAGTTTTCCTCCGGCAACTGCCTCACCAGCTCGATCAGCTTGTTCTGACTTTGTACAAATGCCCCCACAATACTTTCTGTAAAGGTCTTATCATCCTTTTCAAACAGGTTGGAAAGAGAGGCATGTTCCTCAGTTTCCACCTCAGCGGGATCCTTAGAACGATAAACCAGTTGGGTGAAAAAGGTGGTGAACCAATTCTTCGCCTTCCAAAGCGGGCTGTCGTTTCCACCCTGAATGATTTCCTCAAACTTGGGGAAAAAGCGCTCATTGGTCTTGATTAGATGTTCCAAATATGCCCCAATGCTCCACCCATCATCATCCTTCTCATTGATGCGCGCATAACCTATGGACCTAAAGGCGCCTTCCGCCTCGTCCCGAAACTGCTCGGCAAGTTCCAGCCAATCGCTTTTATAACTCATCAGACTTAATGCTTTGTTCTTTTAGTCCAACGAGAAGAGGTGTGGAAAGTATTGTTGAAAAAATGTAAAAAACCACCCTTAATTAAGGCTCATGAGGTCAAAACAGCCACCTCAATTTTTCCCTGCTCACCCACATAATTTTTTGCACTGCTATATACATAGCTCGCCTTATTAGGGCAAAGTTCAAGAATTACGGGCTCACGATGCATCCATTCAATCAACTTAGGCACTTCATAGATATCTAAGGGCTTTATATCACTATGGAAGCGGGAAGCTTTTGGAGCCTTTGGAAGGCTTTGCACCAATGGCTTTAGATGCGTTTGTAAATACCCCGTAAAATCAGGTGAAATTCTGAATGCGGATTCCATAGCCTCAAAACTGAACACCAAATCCACCTTATCATTGAGAATCACATAGGCAAGAAGCGTTCGGCCATCCTTCTCCGCACAAAACTTCACAGCATCTGCCATACAATCAAAAAATGGTTTTCCCAATTCCTTGGCCAACCCGCCGTCAAAGGTGAATGATACGTGATACAGCGCGTCTTTCTCGGAATAATGAAAAGTCTCTCCCATTGTTTCTTTGTTTTTGATGGAAGGAGAATTTACCAATGAAAAGTCTTTTTACGTTTTCATGACTAACATTTTCCGTCCAAAATCAGTTAAAGAGATATACGGCCATTCATTTTTAATTCAGGCCTGATGGTGGGCAGAGTTTGCTAACTTACCCGCCGACCACGCTGTTATGGATCAAGACAAGAAACGCTTACTGCTCAGTTTTGTACCGGGGTTCCTATTCCTTGGCCTCTTATGGGCGATTAAGGGTATAGAACTCCAGCAAAACATCCGGCTGTTCAGCTATGGAGTTTATCCTCGCACGGTGAACGGCTTGGTGGGCATTATCGCCTCACCGTTAGTCCACAGTGATGTAAGCCACTTGTTCTCAAACACCTTCCCGCTTTTGCTACTGCTCACGGGCATCATCTACTTCTATGGAAAAATCGCCAAGGACGTCTTCTTATGGGTGTATTTGGCCACAGGAGCTTTGGTTTGGGTATTGGGTCGGGAATCCTACCATATTGGCGCCAGCGGGCTTGTATATGGCTTTGCGAGCTTCCTTTTCTTTAGCGGTATCTTCCGTGGTGATCGGAAATCAATGGCCGTGTCACTGCTTATTACCATTTTTTATGGAGGAATGATATGGGGCGTGCTGCCCTTGCAAAATCATGTCTCGTGGGAAACTCACCTGATTGGAGGAATAATGGGCATGGCTGCCGCCATATTTTACCGAAACCGCTTTGCGCCCATCGACATTGACGATGAGGAAGAAGAAAACTTCAACGCCTTCAATTTCAGCTATTCTTCTGTAAAAAATGAGGGTGGAACACGACAGCAAATCTCCGCCAACTACACCATCAGCCAACAAACGGCACAGTGGAATACGCCCGTTCAAGGTTCCAATTACGTCTTGGTAAAACCTCAGCCAAAACCTGAAAAGGAGGAGAATACGGAAGAGAAACCCCAGCGAAAATATGTGTTTAGGCTAAAGTCAAAAACGCCCCCTTCATCGGAAACATGATGCCCTCCATAGGGTCGGGTTTTATACCCGACGAAAAATAAATTCACCCACCAATCTCATTATTCTCCCCAAGCACAAGGTATTTTTTGAGCATCCCTGTCCCAATGTAAAAAGGCACGGTATCCACCAAGGCCGAAACCATTTTGAACACATAGCCTGACAGGATGTAAACAGTCAACTGCTCATAAGCTTTTGGGTCGCCCTTCAAACTAAAGGCATTAGCAAAAAAGTGCGCCAAGAGAATCACTGACACCGAATCCACCAACTGGCTGGTCAGCGTAGAACCATTGTTTCTCAACCACAAATGACGGCCGTTTGTCTTCCTTTTTAGGAAGTGAAAAACATGGACATCACAGAATTGAGCAACCAAATAGGCGATCATCGAAGCGAAAACCGTGGCCAAGGTCAAGGAACGGATACGCATAAACGCCCCTGAATCCGTGCCCTCCATCGTCGGGAACACACTTTCCAAACCGCCAATCCAGACGATGAAAAACACCCAAATATTGAGAATCAGCCCAATCCAGACCACCAAATTGGCGCGCCGGCGGCCGTAAATCTCACTGATGAAATCGGTACAAAGAAAGGTGATGGGATAGGGGAGAACCCCCAACGTGAGAGTAAACGGAATTTCTAGGTCGAAAACCGTAAAGGAAAGGTCGATCAACTTCGATGTGCCCAAAATGTTGAGCATGGTCAACGACCCCAAAAAGATGCCCACCAGCATCAGAAAAACCGCCTCACGGCGACGTGCAATCGTAATCTCATAGGCACCCAACAATTGGTCGCCAGAATTTTTATCCTTCCACATTGAAGCCAAAACTTTTGCTTCAACCCACAGCTCAACCCGTTTTATTCCTCCTCTTCGGCGAGGGGAACAAAGTTCACATCCAACTGGATGATTTCGTTGTACTCCTCGGCAGTGTCCAAGGAATCTTCATCGTCCGCCTCGTAAATCCAGTTCAAAGAAACTGAATTTCCAAGCTGATACAACTCATCGAGCTTGCGGAAAATGAACAACAAATACTTGCTGGTGCTGGAGTTGAAGTACTCCAAATTAATGTTTGCCACCGTCTTCTCTGCCGGCATTCCCTTGTAATCCTCCAGCCAGTCCAAAATCTGTCCGTAGAAATCGTGGGCGTGTTCCGGAAGCGACCTGCCTTCCAAATTGATGGTTCCCGTCTTGGGATCAAAAAATACCGATGGCGTTGTACGTGTAGCCTCTATTTTCAACAGTTCCATTGGCTGAAAGTTTATCGGGCCACCTACATGAATGGCCAACAAAGTATCACCCAATTTCTCTCTCTTTTACGCCAAAACGAAAATTTTTAAGTTTTTTTTCTCCAGCACTGTATCCTTTTTTCCACACAACATTATGGGGATGTATACACTCGGAAATCACAGTTGGTGATTCCCAAACAGGCGCCTGTCATAATCCTTTCATTGCGAAGGGGAACACAGATATTAGACATTAGACATTAGACGTTAGCCCCAATGATGTGGAAAAGCTAACCTCTAATGTCCAAAAGCGTAGCGGTCTAATGTCTTTCCCCCTTTCGCCCAACCTTTTAAACTGAAAAATTATGGCAGGAGGAAAAGAAACACCCCGTCAGAAGCTTATTGGCTTGATGTACCTGGTTTTGTTGGCCATGTTGGCCCTACAGGTAAGTTCCGTCGTACTCGACAAATTCCAATTCCTAAACGGCAGTCTTGAAGTCGCCTCGCAACAAGCCGAGAAGCGAAACGCCGAAACCTTAAAACGCATCCAACAAGCCGTTGAGGAAGCCAAAAACGCTCCTGAGGATGTGGCCGTCTTGAAGCAAGCCCAAGCCTTGAGGCAAAAAACCACGGCATTGGTGAGCCACCTGCGTCAACTCAAACAGGAGTTGATTGACAAAACCGGTGGCCGCGACGAACACAACAAGTTGGTTGGTGCCAAGGAGGAAGAGCCAGTCGCTTTGCACATGCTTGGTCCTGGAGAATCCAAGTCAGGAAAGGCCTATGCCCTCAAAACCCGACTGAATTCGTTCTCAGACAGCCTCAACCTGTTGATGAAAACCCTCAAGGAAGAGAAGCGCTTTGAGCCACTCGCCCTCGACGGCAAGGAGCATCCATTGTTCAAAAACGACCCTGAGCAAAAAATTAAGGACTTCGCCCACATCAATTTTGCGGGCACGCCATTGGTAGCTGCATTAGCCGTATTGAGCGAACAGGAAAGCCGCATCATGAACTTTGAGGCGGAAGCCTTGAGCCTTATGGCTGATAAAGTGGGGGCTGAAATCATCCCTATCGACCGCGTGCGTCCAGTGGTTCGCCAGCAATCAAAAGTCATTGTGGCAGGAATGGACTATGAGGCCGAAATGTTTATGGCCGCCTATTCATCCAGCTTCAAGCCGGAAATGACTTATGGCGGAAACAACTTGGATGTAGATGGCCAAGGCGTAGGCAATATCAAGTTCAAGCCTCAGGGCGGAAACTACGATGCCAACGGCCTTTCAAAACGCACTTGGAAGGGCACCATCAAGTATCCAAAACCTGGTGGAGGAGATTCGGTCTACACCGTTGAACAGGAATATTACGTGTTGCGTCCGGCCATTCAGGTAACTTCTGGCACCAAGCCAATCCTCTATCAAGATTGCGCCAACAAGCTGAATGTGGCAGTGCCTGCCTTGGGTGCGAATTACCGTCCAAACATCTCGGCAACTGGCGCCAAAATCCATGAATCAAATGGACAGGGAGCCGTTTCAGTGGTGCCTTCTACTAAGAATGTTATTCTAAAAGTAGCCAATAATGGAACTGCCATCGGGAATGTGGAATACAAGGCCATCAAAGTTCCTAAAGCGACCATTGAGACCAATTTGGACGGCAAAATCAAACGTGGGCTTAGAATGACCGACTTGGCGAGTTTCCGTATCAAAGCCGTTCCAGATGACCTTTTCCGCCAAACCTTACCACGTGAAGCCATTTACCGTGTGACTGAGTGGAGCTACCAATTTGCCTCTGGAGCACGAGGAAAACCTGAAAAAACAGTCACTGGCACCTCCAGAAAAAACTTGATGCAGGAAGCTCAGGGGGCACAGCGCCTTATCATTGAAGCCAAAAAAGTGGAGCGCAAAAACTATTTGGGAAGATGGGTTCCTGCTGATTTTGAAACCAAACCGATTATCCTTCCATTGATTGGAACCTAAAAAAGTATGGTGTTGGTATAGACCTGACAGGTTTCCAAAACCTGTCAGGTCTATACCAACACCATACTTTTTACTTTTATCCTTACCCAAACAACTTATCGAACACTTCACCCACCTTCCCCACTTGAAGGATGCGGATTTCCGGCGAGAAGTTCTCGGGCAACTTGTTGTACTTGGAAATCACCATTCCCTTGAAGCCCAACTTTTGGGCCTCCACAATCCGGTGCTCGATGCGGTTCACCGCCCGGACTTCACCACCCAAACCAACTTCCCCTGCAAAACAGACATTGTAGGGGATTGGTTTTTCTTGGAAAGAAGACACCAATGCCGAGCAAATCGCCAAGTCCACGGCTGGATCATCCACTTTTAGGCCTCCGGCAATGTTCAGGAACACATCCAATCCGCCAATACGATAACCAAATCGCTTTTCCAACACGGCCAACAACATATTCAAGCGCTTGCCATCAAAACCGGTACTCGCCCTTTGAGGCGTACCATAAGCCGAACGGCTCACCAAAGCCTGAATCTCTATCAACAAGGGACGATTTCCCTCTTGTGAAGCGGCAATCGCCACACCGCTCAAGTGCTCATCCTTCTGCGAAATCAGAATCTCCGAAGGGTTGCTCACCTGCCTTAATCCCGACTCCCGCATCTCGTAAATCCCGAGCTCGGAAGTGGAACCAAAACGGTTTTTTATTGTTCTAACAATGCGATAGGCCGTGTTTCTGTCACCCTCAAATTGGAGGACAGTATCCACCATGTGTTCCAAGGTCTTCGGGCCCGCCAAACTGCCGTCCTTGGTGATATGGCCAATCATAAAGACAGGCGTGTTGCTCTCCTTGGCATATTGCAACAACTCGGCGGCGCACTCACGCACTTGGCCCACGCTACCAGCAGCGGAGTCAATGTTGCTGGAATAAAGCGTTTGGATGGAGTCGATGACCAACAATTCAGGTTCCACCTGCTCCACCTGTTTGAAAATGCTCTGGGTGGTGTTCTCATTGAGAATCAGACACTCCTCGGATTGATGCTTCAGGCGGTCGGCCCGCATCTTGATTTGCGTATCGCTTTCCTCGGCGGAAACATACAAGACCTTCAAATCCTTGAGCATCATGGCGATTTGAAGCATCAAGGTGGATTTACCGATGCCAGGCTCGCCACCAATCAAGACCATGGAGCCAGGAACAATGCCACCGCCAAGTACACGGTCAAGCTCCGCATCGCCCGTAGGGATACGTGGAGTTTTGTCAGTACTGATCTCTGAAACCTTGCGTGGACGAACCTCCGGCTTTGGCTTTCGAGAATCGCCCGCCGCCCGCCAATCGGGTTTTGCTTTAGTTGCTGTGGACAACACTTGTTCGGTGCAAGTATTCCACTCGTTGCAAGCAGGGCATTTGCCGAACCACTTAGGGGATTCGGCACCACAGGATTTACAGAAAAATGCGGTCTTGGTCTTTGCTTTGGCCATGTTCGTTCCTTGTAGGGGCAGACCTATGTGTCTGCCCAAAACTCGTCACGGGTGGACACACAGGTCCACCCCTACGGCATAAAATTACAGCTTGTCCGCAACAATTAGAGGGCGGAAAGAAAAAGGCCTTTGGAAATGGGCATAAAGCCCACCTAAATTGCACGCTATTCGACTTTAAATATGCGCCAATACTTCTACAACCTTAAATACATCTTCAAGAACCAGTATCCTTACAGCAAAATCCGCTTGATACTGACCTACACCAAGCTCATGATGAAGAGCTGGTTTTTCTTCAGGATCGCTCGGAAAATGTTTCGGGGAGAGGTGGCGCATTTGCGTACCCGCATCATGGGTTTCAAGGTGAATTTTTTCAGCTACCCACAGCTTATCCACCTTTTTGAGGACATTTTCATCTATCAGGTTTATGCCTTGGAAGCGGCTGGTGATCACCCATTGATTATTGATGCTGGCGCCAATGTAGGCCTTGCTTCCATCTATTTCAAAAAGGCGCGAAAGGATGCCCGCGTCATGGCCTTTGAGCCTGACCCAAAAGCATTTAACCTCCTAAAAAAGACCTTGGCCGAGAACGAAAAGAAGCTCGGCAAAATCTTCCTTTACAACTACGCCCTCTGGGGAAATGAGGAGGATTTGACCTTGCATTGGCAACGGGATGACGAGGGACTGGTGCGCATGTCCCTGTTCAGCAACAACTCCGCCGACAAGGCCATCAAGGTGAAGGGTGTGAAGCTCTCGGAGTTTATCAACGAGCGAATCGACTTCCTGAAAATTGATGTGGAAGGCGCGGAGGAGACCATCCTCGATGAGCTTATCGAATCAAAAAAATTGGACCAGGTGGGCCAAATCGCCATGGAGTTCCACCCTGGCTACGACCGCGACCTCGACCGCTTGGAAGACAAAATGCAACGCTTGGGCTACGACGTTTACGAACAGTCATTGGACGGCGTGCCGGAGACGATTGTTTGGTTTCAGGGGAAGTGATTACACTTCCCTCTTTTTACATCACTTTTAATCCTTTTTAATGAAATCTCTCCACTGGAAAATTGCCACCAAATACGCCTTGATTCTGATAGGCTTCAAGCTCGTGTGTGCTCTTGGGCACCAATTACCTATTAGCCAGCTAACGGTGAACCAAATTCTTTACGCCCTTTTCCCCTTGGTGTTTCTTATACCACAACTCAAGGAGGCAAGCGGCATTTCCAACAAAGCCATTAAAACCACGGTGATTCTCTTTTCCGCAGTCTCGGCTATTGCCCTTTTTGACCGAGGATTAGTGCCATCAATCTTTCTTGTGGAGAATCACTACCTACTTCCCCTGAGCTTTTTGGTCGGCTTCAAGGAGTTTTTCCTAAGAAATAAAGAGCATGCCACCCTTCTGGATTTCATGTTGCTTTCCGTGGGATTCCTCACGTTCTATTCCTTTGGCCTAATTCCCTTTGCTGCCCTGTTCGCTGACATCCCGATTTACAAACTCCCACTGGATTACATCATAAAAAACTTCTTCGTCTACCTCATCGAAGATTTTATCCTCGCACTGGTCACCATTCATTTCTACGGCCTTTGGAAAATCTTTGAAAAGGCGGGAAAACCGGGATACTACGCTGTAATTCCAGGCTACAACCTCATTCAATTCTTGAAAATCGTTGGCAAACCCATTTCTGCGCTCATTTTGCTCTGCATCCCAGTGATCAATCTTTTCTATTTCTTTTCCCTGAATGTGGATCTGGCCAAACGCTTTGGGAAAAGTGAAAAATTCGGATTGGGCCTGTTCCTACTTCCCTTTATTTTCTATCCTATCCTTGGTCTTGATTCAAACACAAAACTGGAGGATAAACAAGGCGAACTTTCATTGAGCCTATAAACAGAAAAAGGACCTGAATGCCGATGCACTCAGGTCCTTTTTTGATGATAAAAGAGGTTTTTTAGCTCAATGTTGTCAACTTAAGAGTAGGGCTATACACCCCACTCTGACATATTTCGCCCTTACAGGGCTCTCAGAATTGGGCTGTAGACCTTACTCGATGCTTATGGGTTTAGCCAACAACCACAACCTGCAACTCTTCTTTCACCCAATATTTTTTAGCCATTTCCTGCACTTTTTCCGCAGTCATGTCCCTGATAGCCTTCAGGTAGTTGTCATAAAAGGAATAATCCAAATCCCTGTAAAGCAATAGCTTGAACTTCTCAGCCAAATCAAACGGCGTGTTGATGGAGCTACAGAATGAACCGAGAATATGGTTGCGCACCATTTCCAATTCCTCTTCGGACAATGGCTCGTCCTGCATGCGGGCAATCTCCTTGAAAATTTCTTCCACGGCCTCCTCGCGGTGCTCCTTGATCACATCGGCAGTGATGCTGAGCATACCCAGCTTATGAAAGGAGGTATAGCGAGCTGAAATGCCATAGCTATACCCTTTTTCCTCACGGATGTTTTTCATCAAGCGAGAGCCGAAATAACCGCCAAGAGCCTCGGTCATAAAGACCAGTCCAGAATAGTCTGGGTGGTCCACAGGAATGGTGATGCGTCCAATGCGAAGGGAGGACTGCATCGCATGTTCCTTATCCTCGAAAATGGGCTCAGAAACCGCTGGCAATGGGTCTAATTCCCCTTCTGGTTGAACCTGAGGTTTCACTGGCAACTGGCCAAGGCCAGCCTCCAGCATCTCAAAAAAGTTCTCAGGCTCGTTGCCTGCAACAACCACCTCAAATGGGCAGTGCTTAAAATTTTCCTCGTAAAAGGCCACCACATCCTGACGCTCCACCTGCTCCACAGACTCCTCTGTCGAGAAATAAGCATACGGGTGGTCTTCCCCAAACAATTGCTTGCGGTAGCGTTTTCCAGCCAAATAGGAGGTCTTTTCAAGATTCACCTGCACACGCTGCTTGGCCACGGCCTTCTGGCGCTCCAGCTCCGCATCAGGGAAAGAAGCCTCGGTGATGACTTGTTGCAACAGAGGCAACAGTTTGTCCAGATAACGCGTTAACGTCACCAAAATCACGCTTGAACGCTCCGTGCCAGAGGATGCCTCGAGAACGGCTCCATACTTGGCCAAATAGCGGGAAATCTCCTGCGGGCTGTAATGAATGGTGCCCTCAGTCATCATGGACGTGCAAAAGCCCGCCACGCCATCTTTCTTTGCGTATCGGACGCCCGTCTTAAAAACAAGCTCCACCTTAAGCACCTCTTGAATATCCGAATGCAGGGTATACACGGGAATGCCGTTAGAAAGGTTCCGCTTCTCTGCCTGCTTCAAATCAAGTTTATCAAAGGGTCTGGGTTGTGGTGCTTGGCTACGGTCGAGGGTCATACAATATGGGCTGTTTCATAGACTTTAGACCGCTTTGCTTTTAGACATTAGATATTAGCTCTCAATCGTTCTGGGAAAGCTAAACTCTAAAAGCGAAGCGGTCTAAAGTCTAATGTCTTCAATTTCTTCTACGAAAGTACAACCTCCACGGAAACACATTGCCCTGATTTCACGTAAAATCTTTCGTTTCCCTCTTTTTTAGCTAAAGAGGAACACTAAACTGAACCACCAAAGCGCAGTTATTTTGTTCGCTGTTCGTGACAAGTTGATGCAGGGATAGCGTGCTATCGCAAATCAAGTTGCCACGAACAGCGAGCAAAAGAACAAGCTGACTGGTTCTGATTATTTTTTCTTTTGCTCAGACTGCCTTATGGATTTCAAACTCACCGAAGAACAACTGGCCGTACAAGAAGCCGCCCGCGACTTTGCCCAAACCGAACTGCTTCCTGGCGTCATCGAGCGCGACGAAAAGCAACAATTCCCTCATGAACAGGTCAAGAAAATGGCCGAATTGGGATTTATGGGCATGATGGTGTCCCCAGAATATGGGGGAGGAGGGATGGATACGGTCTCCTATGTGCTGGCCATGGCTGAAATCTCCAAGGTGGACGCCTCTGCAGGAGTGATCATGTCTGTGAACAACTCGTTGGTCTGCTGGGGGCTTGAGAAATATGGCAACGAGGAACAAAAACAGAAATATTTGACAAAACTGGCTGTTGGCGAGGTCATCGGGGCCTTTTGCCTCTCCGAACCGGAAGCGGGCTCCGACGCCACAGCACAACATACCACGGCCATTGAAAAGGATGACCATTACCTTTTGAACGGCACCAAGAACTGGATCACGAACGGCAAAAATGCCAGCTACTACATTGTTTTCGCTCAAACGGATGTCAGCAAAGGCCACAAGGGCATCAACGCCTTTATTGTGGAGCAGGCGTGGGATGGCGTACAGGTCGGCCCAAAGGAGCAAAAGCTGGGCATCCGAGGCTCAGACACCCATTCCATCATGTTCACGGATGTCAAGGTCCCCAAGGAAAACCGCTTGGGAGAGGATGGCTTCGGCTTCAAGCTGGCAATGATGATTCTGGAAGGGGGACGCATAGGCATCGCCTCACAGGCCTTGGGAATTGCCATGGGCGCCTATGAACGAGCCTTGCAATACTCTAAGGAACGGAAAGCCTTCGGAAAGGAAATCAGTAAGCACCAGGCCATCGCCTTCAAGCTGGCTGACATGGAGACCGAAATCAGCGCCGCCAAATGGCTATGCATTAAGGCCGCATGGCAAAAAGACACTGATCAATCATACACTATGGGAAGCGCCATGGCCAAGCTCTATGCTTCCAAAGTAGCCATGAATGTGGCCATTGAGGCCGTGCAAGTCCATGGAGGATACGGCTTTGTAAAAGAGTTCCATGTGGAACGTTTGATGCGTGATGCCAAGATTACACAGATTTATGAGGGTACTTCTGAAATTCAGCAGTTGGTGATTGCGAGGGGGGTGTTGGAGTAAAAGACGTTAGAGATTAGACGTTAGACCTTAGCTCCTACACTCTGGGGAAAGCTAAGGTCTAACGTCTTAAAGCGAAGCGGTCTAATGTCCCTCTAAGAACTACACTGCCAACTATTTTGTTCTTAATTAAGTACGTATATTAGTACATATATAAATACTTAATATCATGATAGCAGCCAATTATTCAGAATTTCGAGCGGGACTAAAAACCTTTTTGGACAGCGTTGAGGATAACAACGAAACCCTCATTATCAAAAGAAAAACAGGAAAAGGAACGGTGCTTATTTCTTTGGAGGAATACAATTCCATCATGGAAACGGTTCACCTGCTTCGCTCCCGAAAAAATGCCGACCGACTCCATGAGTCCATTCAGCAAATGCAAGCTGGTAAGCAAGTAAGACCTGATTTGGATCTATGAGTTTAGTACTGTGCTTCTCTGAAAACGCTTGGGAAGACTACCTCTATTGGCAAAAGGTCGATAAAAAAGTGACCAAAAAAATCAATGCACTCATTAAGGATATCCGACGAAACCCCTTTGACGGCATTGGTAAACCAGAAGCACTAAAATATGATTTAGCGGGCTTTTGGTCGAGAAGAATTGACCACGAGCACAGACTGGTCTATCAAGTTGTAAACAACGAATTGCTGATCTATTCCTGCCGTTACCATTACGATTAGGGAGAGTAGACATTAGAGGTTAGACATTAGACTTTAGCCTTGGTCAGGATTTGGAAAAGCTAAAGTCTAACGTCTAAAAGAGAAGCGGTCTTAAGTCTTAATAAAGCCTCCTCACCCCTTCATCTTCTCCGCGTTGTGCGCCATCCTCAAGGCCTCGACAAACTCGCCAATCTCGCCATTCATGATGGCGTCCAAATTATAGACTGTCTTGTTGATGCGGTGGTCCGTGCAACGCCCCTGCGGGAAATTGTAGGTCCGAATCTTATCCGAGCGGTCACCAGAGCCAATCAACGAACGACGCTCGGCGCCCACTTCCTCTTGGCGCTTTTTCATTTCCATCGCATAAAGTCGCGATTTCAACTCCTTAAGGGCCTTATCGTAGTTCTTCAGCTTGGACTTTTCATCCTGACATTGCACCACCAAGCCAGTTGGTTCGTGCGTCAAACGAATGGCAGAATAGGTCGTGTTTACTGACTGACCGCCGGGACCAGAGGAACAGAATTCATCACGGCGAATATCATGCATATTCAATTCCACCTCAACATCTTCCATTTCTGGAAGAACGGCTACCGAAATGGCTGAGGTATGGATACGTCCTTGTGATTCGGTCGCAGGAACACGTTGCACACGGTGTACGCCCGACTCAAACTTGAGCGTACCATACACATCAGTCCCTGAAATATTGGCCACAACCTTACTGAAACCACCCGCAGAACCGTCCACAAAGTCAGTCAAAGCGAATTTCCAGCCCTGTTTTTCACAGTATCGCTGATAAAGGCGTAGCATATCCCCCGCAAAAAGGGCCGACTCATCACCACCGGCTCCAGCACGAATCTCCAGAATGGCGTTCTTATCGTCATCAGGATCCTTCGGAATCAAGGCCTGCTTGAGCTCAGCTTCAAGTTTTGGAAGTTTTTCATTCAACTCCTCCAGCTCCATCTTGGCCATTTCCCTGAACTCAGGATCCTTCTCCACTTCCAGCAGTTCCTTGGCGTCTTGGCGGTCCTTTTTGGCTTTCTGGTACTCCTTGTACTTCACCACCACCTTCTCCAAGTCCTTGTACTCCTTGCCCAGCGCCGTATATTTCTTCATGTCCGCCATGGTCTCAGGGAGTACCAATAACTCCCCGACATCCTCAAATCGGCGGACAATCTCTTCCAGTTTTTCAATCATCAGTTTCTACCGTAGGGGCAGACCTATGTGTCTGCCCGTTTTGGGAGATGGACACACAGGTCCACCCCTACAAATAATCGCCTCAAAGATACATTCCTTTCCATTAAAACGGACGGCCCTTATCTTTGGTCAAAATTGAACCCCAAATCCCATGAAAACTTTCCTGCTCACCAGCTTTTCAGCCCTTTTGTTGCTCGCTTCCTGCGATGTGCCTAACCACCCAGACGCGCAAAAGGCCCGTGAGAAACTACGTTACCGCAAGCCAGCTGTTATTAAACCAGCCGAATTTTATAGCATGGCTGATAGCTTAGGCAGAATTTGGGCACCTCAAGTAGATACAAAAACCTTCGTTGATTCCATCAGCAAGATTGAAGGGGTAGGGGTTCATGTCTTCGACAGCGCTTCCATTACAAATGGAAATATGGTGGAACAATCCCTTTATGAAGCACTAAAAAACGTTCCTGTGGGTACCTCTGGGCAACTCACCGAACAACGTGACACCTTCTATTTTACCACCCCTCACTTTGTTGATTCCACATTCAATGGCATGTCTAGCATTGTCTTTCCAAAACAGCCTACCTTGGTACGCATGATTGTGGATGAGCGGGAGAGGAGACGTAAGAGTAAATAAAGTATAGAGACACCAGTATCAAGACACAAGATTCCAATCACTGGAAAAATCTTGTGTCTTGATACTGGCGTCCATTTTTTCTCCTTCCCACTTATCAAACAGGCACTTTTCGTCGTTCTCCTTTCGTGAAGACGACACAGCCATATTCCCCTCCAAAAGTCCTGCTTTGCTCCCCATGCTATTTTGATGTGATTGACGTCAAAAACCCCCATATGCGAATTGGGGCGGTCGATAAAACATTGATGCATGAGCAGTGGCAAAACCTGCGTGATGTCTATCGCGATTTGGTAAAAGACGGCTTTCTGGAGGAATGCCAAATACTCGCTGGAGAGGCCGAACGGGAAGACATGGTTTTTTCCGCCAACCAAACCTTTCCATGGCTTCTCGATGGCGAAAAAGTCTTCATTCCAAGCAAAATGAGGCACTTATCCCGAAAACTGGAGGTGCCATTCTACGCCAAATTCTTCCTTGATCACGGCTACAAGGAATTGATTCTACAAAGCGACCACTTTTTTGAAGGCATGGGCGATTTGATCGCCGTACCGATGGGAAACAAGCTATTTAGCGGTTATGGGTTTCGCACACAAGCTCAAGTGTTGGTGGAAGTGAGCCAACTCCTCAATATTGAAATCATCCCCTTGGAACTGGTCGACGAGCGGTTCTATCACCTCGACACCTGTTTCCTGCCCCTCGACCCACAAACGGCCTTGTTATTGCCCCAAGCCTTCTCAAGAGTCGCTTTGGACACCCTTGAGGAAACCTTCCCAACCTTGATTTCCGTGCCCATCGAGGAAGCCCTCAACTTTTCCCTCAATGCGCACGTCATGATAAGAGGGGGCCGACGTGTGGCCATCATCCAAAAAGGAAACCCCATCACTTCTAGATTTTTGGAACAGGCGGGCTTCAAAACTTTCCACGTGGAAACATCGGAGTTCATGAAGGCCGGAGGAAGCGTATTCTGCATGAAAATGATGTTTTGGTAAAAGAAGTGTTGAAGTGTTATGGTGTTGCAGTGTTAAAGTTCTCGCACTGCAAAACCCCAACACTTCAACACCGTAACACTTCAATACTATATGGTTAACTCGGACTATAGCACACTCAGGAAGGTCATTATCCACCAACCCGACTTGGGCATCCGCAATGTGACGCCCGACAAGGCCGTGGAATTGCTATATGAAGACATCGTATTTTTTCCAGAGTTGTCCCGAGAGCACCGCATTTTCCGCGAGGTATTGGAATGTTTTCTGGGAAAGCAAAATGTGTTGGACATTGAAAACCTGCTTGCTACAAGTCTGCAACACGCCCCAAAAGCGATTCTAAATGAGGTCGTTGCCTTGGAAAATATATCAGAGGCCCTTCGGGAAAAACTGTTGCATACGCATCCTTCTTGGACAGCAAATAAACTGCTGACTGGTTTTATTGACGGAAAACAACACTTCAATCCATTGCCCAACCTGCTTTTCACCCGTGATCTTGGGGTGCGCATCAAAGACCATCTTTTGGTGGGTAGAACGCATATGGATGCCCGAAAAAGGGGATTTCAGTTGGCAAAATTGGTCTTTGAACATCATCCCGATTTCAAGGAACTCCCAAAAATTTCCCCAATAGAAGGTTTTGTGGAAGGAGGCGATGTGATGCTTTTCAACGAAGACTGCCTACTCATTGGCCTCAGCGAGCGCACCGATCAAAAGGGCATTGAGGAAGTCACCCAACAGCTTTTCGACAAACATCTTATCAAACAGGTCATACAGGTGAATTTACCTCAAGAACGCTATTGTATGCATCTGGACACGGTTTTTACGCCAATCTCGGAAACGATGGCTGTGGGATACGCACCGCTCATTACAAAAGCCGGAGGAGCCCCCGTAACCATTTTTCATCACAACGGCCAACAGAAAGATTATCCAAGCCTTCAAACGGCCCTAAAAACTATCGTTCCCAACCTCACCATCATTCCTTGTGGAAACGGTCATTGGCCATACGCTCAACGGGAACAATGGACCGACGGTTGCAATTTGGTTACCCTCAAGGAAGACGTCGCCTTTATGTACGACCGCAACCTTGAAACGCTCAAAGCCCTTCGAAAACACGGCTACAAAATCATGCAAGCCGAACCACTCATTGCACAGCTAAAACACGGCTGGATTAGTCCACAGGAAATTGAGCGCACCATCATCACCTTGCCCTCAGCGGAACTTTCACGGGCGAGGGGAGGACCACACTGCCTGACTATGCCACTTATTCGAGGATAAAGGAGAGAGTGGTAAGTAATCTTTGATACCACTGAGAACACAGAGAAACGGAGGTCACAGAGCCTCCTCACCTCCCTTCCTCCTTACCTCCGTGGTAAAAACCGTTTGCCCTCCCATTTAAAAATGCCCCAAGCCTTGCCGAATAAGCCTTCTTTGCCTTAAATTCGCAACACTTTACAGTTATCAGTGAGCAGTTATCAGTTATCACGGTTAACTGATAACTGTTAACTGAAAAGGGCTCCATAGTACAACGGATAGTATGTAGGTTTCCGGTACCTAAGATCCAGGTTCGATTCCTGGTGGGGCTACAAACCCTCTCCAATTCATTTTGGTGAGGGTTATTTTTTTGCCCATTTTTCAGAGACAAATCGAACCAATAAGCCCGCATGAAGCATATCATCATTCTCGCCTTCCTATTTGCCCAGATTTCTTTAGGCTTCACTCAAACCATCAACACTCAAAAGTCGAAAATCACCTTTGAGGTATCCATGGGATTAGGTTCTGTGGATGGCACGATGCAAAACATGGCTGGAACCATAAGCTTTGATTCCACTAAATTGGAACAAGCTCAGTTCAACGTTTGCATCCAACCAGCCACCATAAATACGGACAATAAAAAACGGGACAAGCACCTCCAAAGTGAAGATTTCTTGGAAGTAGAAACATTCTCAACCACCTGCTTTCAATCCAGCAAAGTCATCAAAACGGAGACTGGCTACAAAGCCATTGGAAAACTTACCCTTCATGGGGTTACAAGGGAGGTAGAATTGCCTTTCACCTTCTCCAACAATCGGTTTGAGGGAACATTGAAGATTAACCGCTTGGATTATGGCATTGGCCCTAAAGGGACGTTTTTTGTGGGGGATGAGGTGGAAGTGAAGGTGGTTTGCGTGGTGAAATAACTATACACCTTTAAAAAAATGAAAAAACTGAAATACATCCTCCTCATTCCATGGTGCCTTGGAGTTCTTTACTGGTTTTGGATTTTAATCACGAACGTAGACTTATCTAACGATTCATTCAAAAGGAATCATTACAAACAGAAACTTGAAGGCATGAGAGAGTTCCAGTGCCTATGCGAACTTTTTGAGGGCAAACAATTCAAAGGGACAATTCTTTCGTTTGAAAAACATAGCAAAGGAGTCCCTGACATAATTAAAATTGAGCTCGATAAAGAATCTGACTCCATCTTCTTTAAGAATACTTACATATATAGTTACCTAGGCCATACCCATTATTACACTAAAAATGGAATACTCACACTAAAAATTGGAACTGGTAAAAGCCCTGAAAAAATCAAAAGAGGAGATAAGGTTTCAAAATCATCAACCAGTAGAGATATAATATTTGAAAGCCTTTATGGCCAAAAAACACTTAACCCATACTATAGATTTGAAAGTCGTTTCATGAACTGTACTGACTTGGATACAATGAATGTCGCTTACAACTTTGGACAATACTTAAAATACGATAGCCTAAGCCGAGTTAGCCACCCCCTAAACCCGAATGCAATTGATTACATGATGAACAGAATGGAAGAACAAAGTATTCTCAGAACCAAATAGAAAACACACAATTACAAAATCCACCTATTTGTCCTTGTGAAATATGACTTTCCATCAACTCCCGTAATACTCAATCACTTTTCCAATTACTAAGAAACTGTTCCCTTCTTGTCTTGACTAAACTTTCCACCCTCCATTTTTCAGTCTGATAAGCTTCAAAGGCATTCAATAGAGCATTTTTTGTTTCATCTGAAATAATCACGTCAGAAAGCTTTATGGACTTCCCATAGCCATTGATCAAAAGCTGATTTGAAAATACTTCACTACTTTCCAAGTAGAAAATTTCCTCCTTTTTCTCTCCTTCCTCATACACCCGAATCCGTTCCTCTGAAAAGTGAATTTCAAATCTGGGCAGACCAATGAAATAAAGGGCCAACCCATGAAACATGTGGAAGAGAAATAAAAGCTGAAGGGAAAATCCGCCATCACCGTTTTTGGGTAAAAATGTCTCTACCGAAAACATGTGATACCCAACAAAACATAGCCCTGCAATCAGCCCAAAAAGTAGTTTTTTCCTTCGACGTTTGGCCTCGTCTGTACTTTCGATAAAAGATCGATGTCCTGCTAAACCAAGCTTTTCAAAAAGGACGGTATCCCGAATTACATAGCCCGCAGACAAGACCACGGCAATTGGAAATACCCAAGCGTTCATCTCCAATCCAAGGCCTTCCAAGAAGAAGAAGAAAACACCAACCAACTGCAGTGAAAAAAATGCTCTACGCATAATATTCTCAAGGATGAATCAAGCTTTTGATTTTCAAAAGCTCCTAATTCTTACAAATTTACCACATCCATAAATCATCATTACTAATCCATGCTCAACCAAATCATCACCCTCGCCAAAGAAGTCGGCCAATTCATCCGCACCGAAGCCCAGAACTTCGACAGGAACGCCATCGAAATGAAGGAATTCAACAACTTGGTCAGTTACGTGGATAGGGGCGCCGAGGAGCGATTGGTGGCTGGTTTGAGGGAAACCCTTCCGGAAGCTGGATTTATTGCAGAGGAGGGCACCGCAAGCGCCTCAAACGAAGAATACCGTTGGGTGGTTGACCCATTGGACGGCACCACCAACTTTTCGCATGCCATTCCAGCCTTTGCCATCAGCATTGCCTTGGCAAAAGGGGAGGAGCTATTGCTGGGCGTGGTCTATGAGGTAAACCGCGACGAATGTTTCTATGCTGAGAAGGGCAAAGGGGCATTTTTGAACGGAAAAGCGATTTCTGTCACCAAATCCACAGCCCTGAAAGACACGCTTGTGGCCACTGGTTTCCCGTATTACATGTTCGACAAGGTGGACGACTATCTGGCTATCCTCAAGGAATTCATGCAAAATACGCGTGGTGTACGGCGCATCGGATCAGCGGCGGTGGACTTGTGCTATACGGCTTGCGGACGATTCGACAGCTACTACGAGTTCAACCTAAATCCCTATGATGTCTGTGGGGGTGCCATCATCGTACAGGAGGCTGGTGGAATGGTCACCGACTTTTCTGGAGGAAACAACTTCTTTTCGGGAGCGGAAATCGTGGCCTCAGCACCTGGTGTACATGAACAGGTGTTGGAAAAAATTCAGGCACATTGGAAGTAAGGAAACGATAAACACATTAGAGAAGGCGCTGATTACCACAATCAGCGCCTTTTTTGTAACCTTTTCACTTTATTCCATTTCAATATTAATCATTCACCTAAAGAATCGTAAAAATGCGATACTCAATATTCTTTTTCGTTACACTCATTCTTTCTTGCAGTACTCCACAGAAAAAAGAGGAGTCCACAGAATCTCCGAAGAATATTCAAGCTCCCATTAAGGCAACTGAAGAAATTTCGGATACTAACGACACGCAAACTCAAAATGAGAAAATCGTTGAAGAGGAGGAATTCACTTCCAATCCTATCGTCAACATTGAGAGAACCCAGACCAAAAACCCCAACCCAATGCCATTGGAGTGGCAAGCACTGGATTCTGGACTTTTCTACACTGAAGCTGATGCCCAATTCGTCTGCAACCTTGGGGATTCAAAAATCTGCATTCTCAAGATTGACCCGAAACAATACCAATTGAAATTATTCTCTGCCAAGGCAGAAAAGAGCAATAACCTCACTGCCGACCAATGGGCGAAGAACAAAGGACTTTTTGCCTGCGTAAATGCCGGTATGTTCAGTCTCCAAGACCATAAAACCAATATGGGGTACATGAGGGATGGCAAGAATGTAAACAATCCAAACATCACCAATGACCGCAGTTTCATCGCCTTCAACCCAAAAGACAGCACGCTTCCAGCTTTTCAAATCATCGACAAATCCTGCAACGATTGGCAAAACCTCATCAAAAAATACGACACTGTTATCCAAGGCATCCGCATGATGGATTGCAACGGAAACATCAAATGGAGCCAACAACCTAAGTACTGGAGCACGGTCTGCATTGGAGAAGACCAAAACAGCCATGCCTATTTCATTTTTTCCAGAAGCCCGTTCTCCGTCCATGACTTGCTCGTTTCCCTCAAGAAACTGCCTATCACCTTCCAAAACATAACTTATCTGGAAGGCGGACCAGAGGCCTCATTTTTTCTCAATCATCCAAAAAAGGCTTTCAAGAAAATGGGGAGCTATGAAACGGGGTTCAACGAGAATGACAACAACAAGGAGTTTTGGCCGTTGCCGAATCTGATTGGCGTGGTCAAACGATGATTTTTTAACCACTGAGGTAAGGAGGAATGGAGAAAAGGAGACAGATTACACTGTATAAAACTCTAATCCCTAAGGGAGTATTTTTTCTCTTTTCCTCCCCCTCTCCTTTCCTCCGTGGTTAAAAAACCAAAGCCCTCTATCCTCAAAACCCCTAAATTTGCTCCATGATTAACTTCCACCACGAAGACGTCGCCCTACCGGAATTGGATTTCGACAAGGTTACCGACTGGCTCAACGAGCTGGCCAAGGAGCAAGAGCACCACATTGAGGAAATCAACTACATTTTTTGCTCGGACGAATATCTCCTGCAGGTTAACCGCGAATACCTTAACCACGATTACTACACCGACATCATCACCTTCGACAACTCCGAGGAGGAAGGGGAGGTGATGAGCGACATCTTTATCAGCCTTGACCGCGTCAAAGACCACGGAAACGAGTTTGGCGACGGCTATGAAAGGGAATTACTGCGTGTCATTGCCCATGGACTTTTGCATTTGATTGGCTTCAATGACAAGAGCGACGAACAGCAGGAGGAAATGACCAAGATGGAGAATTACGCGGTGAATAAGTTCATTGAAAAATAACGTTTCACGTGGAACTAAAAACACGCTATGTGACTGCCTATCAACTTATTAACAGCAATAGATCACATGTCAATTTAGAGTTTAAGACAGTGCGCTCGTAGAGACAAGGCAATGCCTTGTCTCTACAAACAACAGCTCAGACACCATCATTTTTCAAACAAATCGAAATAAACGTTCCACGTGGAACACTTACCCAAGAATCAAACTTTTCATTTTTGGTTTCAATTTTTCGTTCAAACTAGGTGCTGAAAACAGCAGATTTTGGGACAAACCATTAAAATCTCACTGTTTTTATCTTATCGAGTGGTCATCTAGTTTTATAATTCTTGGATAATACTTAACCCTTCTTGGTTATCATTCAATCAAGGCAAGGGGCACCTCTCTAAAAATTGGTTGAACTGCCGAAGGTATTTACCATCCCCAACAAAGGCATTCATGCCCCACCCAGACCGTTAAAACGGACATCTGAAAAATGTCGTTTCCAATGCGTAAATTGCGGAACGATTATCAAGGAAAAGCTGTTCCAAGCAGAAGGAAAATAGGGGGCTATGGGCGAAAACGTTTCACGTGGAACGTTTACCCGAAATCCACTCTTCCTGTTTTCCTCACCGTTCAAGCGACTTCTATGTTTCCAGAATACGACGTGATTGTGGTGGGCGCAGGCCACGCAGGATGCGAGGCAGCAGCCGCAGCGGCCAACATGGGCTCCAAGGTTTTGCTGGCCACCATGAACATGAACACCATCGCCATGATGTCCTGTAACCCTGCCATGGGTGGTGTTGCCAAAGGTCAAATCCTTAGGGAAATTGACGCCCTTGGCGGACAGTCAGGCATCATCGCCGACAAATCGGCTATCCAGTTCAGGATGCTCAACCGCTCGAAAGGCCCCGCCATGTGGAGCCCTCGGACACAAAATGACCGCTTCCGTTTCGCGGAGGAATGGCGCTGGAAATTGGAGCAAACCCCGAATGTGGACTTCTGGCAAGAGACCGTTACAGGCATTGTCGTGAAGGACGGCAGGGCAGTTGGCGTACGCACTGGCTTGGGTATTGAAATCCCCGGAAAGACAGTCATCCTCACGAACGGCACCTTCCTGAACGGCTTGATCCATATCGGTGAAAAGCGTTTTGGAGGTGGACGAACAGGGGAGAAGGCCGCCAGCGGATTGACTGAACAGCTCGTAGAACTAGGCTTTGAGGCTGGACGAATGAAGACCGGAACACCACCACGTGTGGATGGCCGAAGCCTCAACTGGTCGGTGATGGAGGAGCAGGCTGGTGACGAGAACCCAAGCAAGTTCTCCTACTCGGACGAGACCACTCCATTGACAGAACAGCGTCCTTGCCACGTCACCTACACTAACGCTGAGGTGCATGAAATCCTCAAAACTGGGTTTGAGAAATCGCCCATGTTCCAAGGTCGCATCAAGGGTTTGGGACCAAGATATTGCCCTTCCATTGAAGACAAAATCAACCGCTTTGCCGACAAAACACGCCACCAGATTTTTGTTGAGCCAGAAGGGTGGAACACAGTAGAGGTCTATGTCAATGGCTTCTCAAGCTCACTTCCTGAGGACGTACAATACAAGGCTTTGACCAAAATCCCAGGATTCGAGAACGCCAAAATGTTCCGTCCAGGATACGCCATTGAATACGATTTCTTCCCACCAACACAGCTCGAACTTACGCTTGAAACCAAGTTGGTGAAGAACCTTTACTTCGCTGGACAGATCAACGGAACGACAGGCTATGAGGAAGCGGCGGGACAAGGAATCATGGCGGCCATCAATGCCCATAACCGTGTCCACGACAAAGAAGAAATCATTCTGAAGCGCTCTGAGGCGTATATCGGTGTACTTATCGATGACTTGGTGAACAAGGGCACGAACGAGCCTTACCGAATGTTTACTTCGCGCGCAGAGTACCGCATCTTGCTCCGCCAAGACAACGCTGACCTTCGCTTGACTGCTCTCGGACACCAACTTGGATTGGCCACGGACGAGCGCTACAACCAGATGCGCCAAAAGGATCAAGACATCAAAGACTTGGTCAACCAATTTGGTCAGCACCGCCTCACGCCGGATGAAATCAACCCAGCCTTAGAGGAATTGGGCACAAGTAAAATCAAGGAAACAACACGCTTGATGAACCTCTTGAAGCGTCCGCAAGTGAGCTTCGAGGAGTTGGCCGACCGCGTTCCATCCATCGGGGAATACCTTGAAAAGTATCAGGAATCCACTCTGGAATCAGCCTTGGTGAATGTGAAGTACCAAGACTATATCGACAAGGAAGCCGAGATGGCGGACAAGATGAAGCGCTTGGAAGACCTCAATATTCCAGCCTCATTGGACTACCACGAGATTCACGGCATCTCAAGCGAGGGCAAGCAAAAGCTATCCACCGCCAAGCCGAGAACCTTGGGACAAGCCTCCCGCATCAGCGGAGTTTCCCAGTCTGATGTT
The DNA here is from genome assembly GCA_030431525.1 of Bacteroidia bacterium. Lineage (GTDB taxonomy): Bacteria > Bacteroidota > Bacteroidia > Cytophagales > JAAEPT01 > JAUIJC01. Next base: position 28,814 of record JAUIJC010000015.1, read on the forward strand.
TCGGTCTTGATGATGTATATGAATCGATAAGGAGTAGTTTTTTAACCACGGAGAAAGGAAGGAAAGGAGACAATTGTAGTTCAAAAAAGAGAATATTATTTGCTCCCCTTCTCCCTTTCTCTGTGGTTAAAAACTCTCCTTTTCTATAGGCGCATAGAAAAGCCACCTTCCAAAGCTTAAAGCTGTTGGCAGGTGGCTTTTTTAGTGTCCATACTTTGGAACATCCCTTCGGGAAACTTCTGTATTTTTGGCGAATAGAAACGGAAACTTTCCCACATGAACATACATCAAGGCCTACGCTTGGGAATCATAGCAGGGGCGCTCACCACCCTCTATTCCTGTGCCAACGTCAAGGCTCCAACTGGCGGTCCAAAGGACGTCACACCGCCCCAATGGATGGAACAGGCCTCCATTCCGAGACCTGACAACAACACCAACTTTAGGGGCACCACCTTGCGCTTGGTTTTCGACGAGCGCATCCAACTAAAAAATTTCAATAAGGAAGTCCTTATTACCCCACACGTTCCTACGAGCAAGCTAAAACCGTCAGTCAAAAAAAATGTACTGACCATCGAATTGCTTGAGCCACTCAAAGACAGCACCACCTACACCATCAACTTCGGCAACTCCATCCAAGACATTACGGAGAAAAACCCAGCCGAAAATGTAGTCCTCGCCTTTAGTACAGGTCCTGAAATTGACTCCCTCAAAATCTCTGGAAGGGTATACGACAACATGACCCAAGCGCCAAAGGAAAACATCATCGTCGGACTTTACGCTGATACTGACAGTTTGGACATTGATGCGGAGCGACCGATCTATTTCACAAAGACGAGTGCTTCTGGCAGTTACAAACTGGAATATTTGAAGCATGGCACATACCGCATGTATGCCTTGGAGGATGGCGACAACAACTATAAATACAAGGGCGGAGAATTCATCGGGGTCTTAGAAAATCCACTTCGATTGAACAAAGACACCATCGGCGTTGATTTCAATTTGTTCCAAAATCCTCAAGTCAAGGACCTCAGTTTTTATGGTCCCAAAAAGGATAACAACCAATTGATCCTTGATTTTACCCGTCCACTCACGGACTACAAAGTCACTCCGTCAATGGAGGAAAAGCTGGAAGAAGGCGGAAAAAAGCTTCGACTCTACAACGCCTTCCCAGCGGAAGACAGCATCCAAATTCAACTCTCAGTAACAGATTCCTTGCAAGAAAGTCTGGACACCACCTTGATGTTGAAATTCCCAGCTGATCCGAAGCCAACAAAAATCTCTGCGGTATTGCCTGAGGATCACCTGCAATTCAGGGATTCCATTTCGATTAAATTGGAGTTCTCGGACTTGGTCACCAAAAGGAAAAGCATCTCGCTGAAGGATAACTTGGGCAATGAATTTCCACAGGTCAATCCATTCAACCCTGATCACTTTCATGAGATCACCATTAAGACCAACGAAAAACACGGCGATAGCCTGTGGCTCAAAATTCCTGACGGCGCATTTATGAGCGTCTATGGTGATACGGTAAAAGGGGACAGCATTTTGTTCACCACCAAAAAGGCCACGGACTATGGCACCTTGGCTGGCACCGTAAGTACCTCCAAGCCTCATTTCTTCCTGCAATTGCTCAACAGCTCAGGGGAGATCGTAAAAGTCACGCAGGAAAAGGAATTTCGTTGGCAGTACCTGAAGGGAGGCGAATATCGCTTCAGGGTATTGGTGGATGAAAACGGCGATGGGAAATACGAGGAAGGAAACTTTGAGACACGCACTCCTCCTGAGCCAGTGATTATTCTCAAGGATAAGTTCCAACTGATCCCTAACTGGGAAATGGATAATGTGAAGATTAGTTTTTAAAATACGATGGGTATCACCTGCCAACAGCCGTAGGCTTTTGCATTATGTCGGTAGGTATAAAACCTACCGCTATTGACATTGTGTAGTTCGCAAATGCTGTATCCATAGCGTCGTCCGCCAGCTGGCGGACAACGTCGTTGCCCCCACAAAACAGAAAGTCCTGCAAATCGCAGGACTTTTTTCATTTCCACACGTTTTCCTTCATTTCCCCTCCACTTTTCCCCACTCATTCTTTTCATGTAGGATATCCCCAATTTTTGAAAAACTTCCTTTGGGATAAGAGGGAATTTGAAAGCTTATCAACTGCCAAATGGTGGATAAGTCCACATGAAAGATTCTCTCCGAAACGCATGAATCTTATCCAAAGCCTAAGTACCACTTATCCACATTTCAGGAAAAAGCGGGGGATAAGTAGGCACTTTTCATCCAAAATCTGTGGACAACCCCAAATTCCACCAAAACGAGCGGTTTTATGGTTAGTCAATTCACAAGTCAGAACTCCCTCACTTTATCCACAAAATCAACACATGCAAAAACAGTTATCCACCAGTTGTGGATACGTGTATGGATTCCATGTGAATGACTGCTTTGTCCATCCATTGTCAACAAGAGCTTGGTGGATAAATGAGATGAGGAGAATAACCCAATAACTGCCAATAAATTTCAAATCCTGAACAGGTACTTGTGGATAAGCAAGAACAACTTGGTGGATAAGTCAGGAAAAAGCTGGGGATAACCCTGTGGAAAATTCATTTTTATCAAAAATCACGGATTCAGACACTGTACCTTCTCGATGTATCAAAAATTTCAACTTCGGATAAATCATCTGAGTTATCCACAGATTTTGGGATTGAATTGTGAGTTATCCCATAGCTGTTGGGCATAAAAATCCGAGCTTTTCGAAAATTCGAAGTGGATGTAGAATAATGGGGGAAAACCGCTGGATTTTGATCGCTTTTGGAAAAGACTAAAAACAATTTCCACATCCCCTGTTGATAAGTGCCTTTTTCATGGGGATAGACTGTTAACAGTTGTGGGGATAATGGGGGTAGGGGGGGTGTGGATAAGTAAGGTGTGTGGAAAAACTTAACTTTTCAACAACAGATTACCACCCTTTTCCACCTGTATGGTGAACTTCCACTTGGGGGATAAAATCCAATAATTTGGGGATTGTATTGTGGGTAACCAATTCTTAAAAATACGTAAACACCTGTATTACAAATAGATAGTAAATAAATGCAGTGAGGATAACATTTAGGTGGATAACTCTAAAAATTGTGGATAACTTCACTTATTCACATATCCACCGCCTTAACAATAATAATAGGGATGGGAAATAATAAATTAACTATACACTTAAGGAACCTAAGAATAGGAGGAATACTCCTTACCATGTTTCTTCTCTTCAGCACACACAAGCTCCATGCCCAACGGAGCGAGGAGAAGTTTCAGGTGGCTGAGGCCTATTTCGAGAAAGGCGATTATGAGAAGGCTTTGCTGAACTATGAGGACCTTGTTCGAAAATCTGATTATCGCAATAAGGCGTACGAGCATTACCGCATTTGCCTAATCGAGTTGAAACAGACCAAGGACTTAGAGAAGTTTCTGAAGAAGCAAGTGAAGTCCGAGCCAGAGAACTTGAGCTATCAGGTGGATTATGTGCTGGCCCAGCGCATGAACGGGTCTGGGAATTTTGAGAAGGACATCGACAAACTGATCGATGAGAATAAGAAAAACCCTTTGGCCATGGATGATTTGGCCGAGGCGTTTATGCACCGTGGAATGGTGGACCAAACCATCCAACTCTTTTTGGTGGCCAGAAAGCAGGAACGTGAGGATACACGCTACGCCGAGGAATTAGCCCTCCTATACGAGAAAAAGGGTCAGAAGAAGGAAATGGTCAACGAGCTGATGAACCTCCTTCAGGGACAGCCTCAGCGCATCGAGGAGGTGCAAAACCGTTTGCAGGTGAGTCTGGATGACGAGGAGGACTACGAAATGCTCGTGAGCGCACTCTATGAAGGCCTCAAGGCCGATCCAAAATCATTGGTCTATCCAGAGATGCTCGTGTGGTATCATCTTCAGCAAAACGATTTCCAAGGCGCCTTTCCGCAGGCTCGCTCCCTCGACAAGCGAAAAATGCAACAGGGCGAGGAGATGATGAAAATCGGGGAGATGGCCATGAAGCATGGGGATTACAACGGGGCCTTGCTCTATTTCAACTACGTGGCCCAAGGGAATTATGCCTACAATCGGGTGATTCAGGCCAGAAAAAGGGCCATTGACGCCCGTGAGATGCAGGTTCGCAATACGTATCCACCTGACTTGCCGAAAATCTTGGCGTTGTCGCAGGAATACGAAAACCTGTTGGTGGAAGCACGGGACGGCAACCAGCGTTTGGAGATTCAGCGAAAAATAGCCCTTCTAAGGGCCTTTTACCTCGGAGAGTACGCAGAGGGCATCAAAATACTGGAACGTGCCTTAGACGAGCCCAGAGCGAGCAACAGGAGCAAGGCGGAGGCCAAGCTGGAACTCGGAGATGTGTATTTGTTCAAAGGCGTGCCTTGGCAGTCGGCATTGCTCTATGCACAGGTCGAAAAGGACTTCAAGGATTCTCCCATCGCCCACGAGGCCAAATTGCGTGGCGCCAAGCTGTCCTACTTCACTGGCGATTTTGAGTTGGCCAAAGCCCATTTGGATGTGCTAAAGCTCGCTACCACCCGTGAAATCGCTAACGACGCCTTGGCCCTGAGCCTCCTGATCCAAGATAATCTCGCCCTCGATACCGTGAAAACTACCATGTCGCAATACGCCCGTGCCGACCTCTTGGTGTATCAGGGCAAGCTGGATCCCGCTTTGGTAGTGTTCGACAGCCTTTTGGCGGAATATCCGAACCACTCGCTGGTGGATGAAACCCAGTGGCAAAGGGCCTCCATTTTTATGAAAAAGGGCCAATACCAACAGGCTTTTGAGGCTTATGATTACATCGCCTCAAAATACAAGCGGGATATCCTCACCGACGATGCCCTGTTTGCCTCAGCAACGCTTTTGGAGGAGCATCTGGGCGATAAGTCACAGGCCATGGAGCGCTATAAGAAAATCCTTATGGAGTTCGCTGGAAGCGTTCATGTGGCCGAGGCGAGGAAACGTTATCGGAAATTGCGGGGGGATAAGAATCAGTGATAGAGGATTGGAATTAATAGAAACCCCCGTTGCGTTCGGATGAATGCAACGGGGGTTTTTGTTGAAAAGTCGGGAGACTTTAGGGAGGAGCGCTACGCTGAACTCCTGCGCCAGTGGGACGGCACGAAAGCTATGGAGACATATCGGACCACCTTCGGGTGGTTTTTTTATGCTCTTCCCCTTATAAATACAGTGCCCTATCTTTGTGGATAAAATGCACACATAAACCTACAATGAAGAAATACATCACCTCCCTATTTGTAAGTATCGCATTTCTAAGTTTATACGCTTGTTCAGCAGACAAATCCGTTTCTGGTGAAAAGAAAGGAACTGCTACTCAAGTAGCCATATTAAAAGGAAAAGTAAAGACTGTTAAAACGGAAAAGTATGAAGCTATTGAGCGAGTTGGTGAAATTGAAAAAGGGTCACTGAAAGGAAAATACACATATAAATTCGATGAGAAGGAAAGTCAAGTGGTAAAGATCGAACACAACTACCAAGGTTTTCCAGTTTTTGAATATTTATATAAAAGAGATGATAAGGGGAATCGAATAGAATGGTCTAAATACAGCTCCAATGGGGTGATGGAATGGAAAGAAACCTATAAATACGATGAGCAAGGGAATGAAATAGAAAAGGATCATTACAACTCCGATGGATCTTTGTATCGAAAATGGACCCATAAATACGATGACAAAGGGAATAAAATAGAAGAGGTTTCATGCAACCCTAAAGGAGACAGGTATTCGAAAAAAAAAATTAAATACGATGAGCTTGGGAATAAAATAGAAGAAGAAGAGACTAAATACTATTCCGATGGGGCGTTGGAACTAACATGGACCAGTGAATATGAATTGGACAACCATGGGAATTGGACAAAAAGAATAAAATATGAATACAACGGATCAATTAAAACAGCCATTGAAATAACAGAACGAGAAATCACATACTGGGATTGATTATATGCATCACAAAAAAAGGACTACTCAAATGGGTGGCCCTTTTTTGATACCACGGGTTCACAGTATCCTTGCATCCTACCTCTTACTCCCCAGCTTTCGTGGTTTGCTACAAAAGAGCCTGTGCGAGTGAGGATAAGGTTCTTCAAGGAATTCTTGATAACTTAGGATTTTAAATTATGAAAAAAGTAAATGGGTTAATCTCTGCAGATATCACGGAGAAATTTCCTTCAGGTTTTTGTGTTGAAGATTTATTTGACTATGTGTCAAACAAGGTTAATATAGAAGGTATTCTTTCTGTTGCCGGCATATTATGTCCTGACTTTATTATTGAGGACAACTATGTATTACTTGGTTCTAACTATAGTACTTATTTGAGGTTTAAGGGTAATATGCCTTTTGGTAATGACAAGATAAGTATAGAAAGATTTGTTAACAATTTGTCGTTGTCTGATTTTTTTTACGAGAAAAATAGTGATAATGAAGTTTTTTTAATTCTTCCAAGTGAAGAAGATATTTTTCTATATGTCAAGTTTGCTTATGTTTTGAAGTTTTTTTGGGAACGACGATTAAAGGAAATATTTCCAGAAAAAATATTTTGTTTTGAGATATCAGATGATGGTATCCTTGATGAGGATGGCGTTTGTATCACCTTTTATGAAACTTCCCACTAATGGTCCAATGGCGCATATAATTTAGTTACGGCCTCTGTCGCGTTTTTTAACGCGTTCGAAACAGTAAATAGCATTTTGAATGCTTTAGTATAGGCTGTTTGGGACATTGGAAATATTGCGGACGGTTTCGGACGCTTTTCAAAAGCGCCCGAGTATGCTGGGCTGTTTATGTTGATAAATGCGGGTTATCCCTTTAGCTCTTCGGACCTTTAATCATCAAACAAGAAAACCCCACTGCAACCGAATTAGGCTGTTGCAGTGGGGTTTCTTGTATCCAAGCCATCTAATCCAATTGATGTAGCCTTTTCCCATAAACCCCTTCATTCAAAGCCACGTTTGAAATACTACTTGCCTACAACGATTCGGCACAGCATAAGCAAACTACAATGCTCAACATCAAAGGTTGAAAAGGATGAGAAAAGCTAAAAAAGTAGTTGTTGTGGGAGGCGGTTTTGCGGGCTTGGAATTTATCGAAAGGTTGGGACATTCGGCTGATTATGAGATTGTATTGGTCGATACGAACAACTACAATTTCTTCCCGCCATTGATTTATCAGGTGTCCACGGGCTTTATGGAGCCATCGGCCATCAGTTATCCCTTCAGGAAGATTCTGCGAAAGTTTGATAACGTGCACTTTCGACTTGGGGCCTTGGAAAAGGTGGTTCCTGAGGAGAACAAAATCATATTGAGCAACGGGGAGTTTGATTACGATATTTTGGTGTTGGCCACAGGCACGGAAACCAACTTTTTTGGCAACAAGAACATCGAAGAGAAGAGTTTGCCGATGAAGACCATCAGCGATGCGCTTTCCCTTCGCAATGTGATTTTAACCCGCTTGGACCGAGCCACAAGAATTGAAACCAGAGAGGAAAGGAAAAAGTATTTGACTTTCGTCATTGCGGGCGCAGGGCCCACAGGTGTTGAGCTTTCTGGAATTTTGGCGGAAATGAAGGCTTCCATCATCATGAAGGACTACCCCGAGCTTGACAAGGAAGACTTGGGGGAAATACACCTTGTGGATGGTCAGGAAGCAGTTTTGGCCGCCATGTCCAAAAATGCGCAAGCATACACCTCGAAAAAACTCTCTGGATTGGGAGTGATTCAATTGATGAACACTTTGGTGAAGGATTTTGATGGCGAGACCGTCTATTTGTCGAACGGGGAACGTATTCAATCCAGAAACCTTATTTGGGCTGCAGGTGTCTCAGCAAGAACGTTTGAGGGTTTTTCTCAGGATTGTTATGGAATAAGCAAGCGCCTAAAAACCAATGTATTCAACCAGTTGCTATCACACAAAAACATTTATGCCTTAGGCGATTGCTGTTTAATTCAAGGGGATGAAAAGTATCCAAAAGGTCATCCGCAATTGGCGCAACCAGCCCTTCAGCAAGCAAGGAACTTGGCCAAGAATCTAAGGCGCAACGGCCAAGAATGGAAACCTTTTCAATATACCGACAAAGGTTCTTTGGCCATCATAGGTAGGAACAAAGCCGTTTTGGACTTTCCTAACCAGAAGCATTTTCTAAAGGGCTTTTTAGCGTGGTTGATTTGGATTCTGGTCCACATAGCAGGACTGGTGAACTTCAAGAACAAGATTAGAACCTTGTACAACTGGCTGGGCTATTACATCTACAAGGACCAGTATTTCAGGATGATTATCAAACCAAGCGAAAGAGGGAAATCCAAAGAAAAGCAGGTGTAGTATTCAGTGAAAAATTTACCGCTTAGGTATTATTCTTAGCTTTGGAGAAAAGAATATCCCTTTTTCCAATGTTTAAGAAACTTTTCATACCTCGCTCTAATCCTCGGAACTCTTTTTATTTTTCAGAACTGCGATTTCCCCATTTCAAGTTGCGGTGGTGACGATAATAATGTGGCTCCTTATTTCGACATCAAGGGAATTGGCGTCAACCATGTTAAAATCAATGAACATGGGAGTGTTCAAACGGTGATAAAAGCTGATTCCATAAGTTTTTCGGACTACAAGCATCTGAACATTTCTTACGACACGGATTACCTGAGCCAGAAATCACCCTCATTTCATTGGAAGAATCTCGGTTTTATCAGCTCAGCGATGGCTTGTGACCCTTTTGAGCAAGGGTATATGGGTTCTAAAAATGAGCGCCTTGAAAATTTGACGCTTATCACCTTGAATGACTTCGACGAGGATCATTTGGAAAACGATACCATCAACGACCTTTTTTCAATCAATTACTTCTCACAGGATATTTCAATAGCTGAATACTTGGCAAAGGATACGACCTTGATTGAAAACACCTTTCTAAACCTGATGTTGAAGAAAGCTCCTGAGATGGATAACAACCTAAAAATTAAGGTGGTTGTGGACCTTTCTACAGGGGAGCAATACATTGAGGAAAGCAGTGTGCTTTTCGTTGAATAATCGTATCAATTTTTTTTGGCGAAATTTGTAGTAAATACCTGTAAACCAAATAGTAATTATGTCAACCGCTGTAGAAAATCAGGATCTTATTCTTGATAGTGCTGAATTGGGAATCAACGAAGATCTTCAACAAGAGACCATTCTTAGCACCACGAAGTTTATTCTTTTGTCCCTTGCCACCTTGGGTATCTATCAGATTTGGTGGCTTTATAAATCATGGAAGTTCTTTAAGGAGCGTGAGGATCTGGATATCATGCCTGCTGCACGAGCCATTTTCGGTATTTTCTACATGTTCCAATTGATGGAGAAAATCCAAGAGAACGCCAAGAGCGTTGGTTATACCAGTAGTTTTTCCTCAGGGTTGATTCTGGCTGGCATCATTGCTTCGAATGTTATTTCTCGTCTTCCAGACCCTTTCTGGATGATTTCATTCGCTACCTGTTTTTTGTTTATTCCACCGTATAAGGCGTTCAACTATTTTAAGGAAAACGCCGACGACATTAATGCTACGGAGCAAAGCGGGTTCAACTGGAAGCAAATCATCCTTCTGGTGTTGGGCGTCATTATGTGGTTACTCATTCTCGCAGGGATGTTCTTGGATGATCCTGCCACATATTAAGCCCTGACGCTTACTACCGATTATTGAAATGCAGAGGGACTGGAAGGTTCTTCTGCATTTTTTGTGAGCTCTTCTTTTATACCTCTTGTTACCAAATTTTACTTTGGAACAGGTTGATATGGTCTGTTTTCCAAGGCTACCGTTATTTTTGAATAAAATCATTTTCTCCTATGCAGTACACCGAAAGACTGAGAAACTTCCTTCAGGAATACGAATCGTATGAAACCAAGCTACTTCGACCAACCAGAGATGAGGTGAAGGAATATCTGAAGGAGTGGGAGAAACCTGATTATTGGAATAAGTATAAGATGGGAGAGGGGGTGGCTACTCCATCACCGATTAGGATGATTATGACCCGAATCAAGCATCCAGAAAAGGTGGTGGACAAGATTTTTAGAAGCCCCGACATTTTTCCGCAGGAGCTCTCTATGGAGAGTCTGAGAAGCATGCGGGATACCATAGGGATTCGAATAGTGGTCTATTTTTCCTCACAGCTTTCCCTTGTGGACAGGGAGTTGAGGAATTCCAAAATCTTTGAATTGTCCGAGGAGCATCCTCCCAAGGCCTATTTCGACCCTGAATCCCTTCAGAAGCTGGGTTTGTCGCATATCAAGTGCAAACGCAAGGAAAGCGGTTATTCTTCTATCCACTATGCGGCTAAGTTGAAGGAAAGCTCGATTGAAGCAGGGGAAAGACCCGTTTTTGAGATTCAGGTGCGCACATTGGCTCAGGAGGTGTGGGGAGAGCTGGAGCATACGCTTTCGTATAAGCCCGAAACAAGGCCTCATTTTTCGGCAAAGCGGCGTTTTCAAATCCTCAGCAAGGAGATTGAGGTGATTGATGAGCATTTTAACCTCTTGTATGAAGAGCTAATCCATAGTCAAGAGGTGTCCCATTATCAGGAAACGGATACCCTGACCTTTGAAAATGCGCCTAAGGTGTTGAGTAAAATGGGCATCCAATGCGCACTCACAGAGCTTAATCCCATATTAAAAATCTTGAATAGTCATGGAATTGATGTGGTGAAGGATCTCCTTGAAGTTGGAACTCCAATACGATTGGTGACCATTCGCAACACGTTTATCGCCATGATGGGGCATGCACCAAGCAATCATGAGATTATAGGGGTGTTGGCTGCCCTGAAAGGGGTTGATTCCAAGGAGGCTGAGATTGAGCGTATCAAATCCCAAATCGAAATCATCAAGCAGAAATTTACTTTGAAGTTGGACGAGGATTAAAATTGAGGATACAGCCTTCATTCCATTGTATCACCTTCAATAACAAATACTTGATATTCAGGGGTATCAGCGGATAGGATGGATTTTTTCTTATCTCTCTATGACCTAAAACCACATGGTTGAAAAGGTATTTTACTGAAGGTCAGTGTTTTGTGTTTTTGATAAGTTTTGTTTATGTGTTTTATAATTAATATTGATTTTTATTTATGATTACTGTTTAAGAATTTATTGGAAAGATGAAACAAGGCGACAGTCTTGAGAGCTTGAATCCACGCTTAAAAACTTGGCAATCATGATCGTGCTTTCCTTACTTCTTTATCGACTTTTTGTGAGGTATCCTTTTTTGCTGGCCCTTCTGATGCTGGGTCAAATGGGGGCCAATTCACTGGCGCTGGCAGAGGAGGAAAAGGTAGAATTTGAAGAGAAGATTGAGGTTGTTCTCCATGCTGAACGGCGAGTGGTTCAGGAGGCTGAAACGACTGAGGAATTCGTTGAAAGCCCAACACACGTCCTCAGGTCTGAAGCGGAGGTAACTGAGCTTGGCTTCCTGAAAACGACCTACTACCGTCTATTTATACTATATCAGAGATTGCTTATCGGATTATTGGAAGGGTTTGTTGTCTGAATCTATTGTTCACCACAAAACTTTTCAATTATGACTAAGATCAAAGCTTTCTTGTTGAATCCATTTGCAGTTGTTACTCTTTATTTCTCCGTAGTCACAGTGGTTTCCATTGCGTTGACAATCTAGGGGTTTCGCACAATTGGGTTTGTTGGAGTAAAGGATGTTGGGGAGGCCACTCCCCAGCATCCTTTTTCTTTTAAATGCTTTAAGAACTAAACCAGTCCCAAAATCGTCTCAGAGGGTTTTTGTAGCGGATTTTTGTCTAAAGAGAGTCTATTGCGAACCAAAAACAAAAAAGTCCGTACACTGAGATATTCGATAAAGGCCAAATCTTTGCTTTTACTTTTTTGCAGCCATGATTCAGCCCAATGAATGGCGCATATCTACTTTTGACTTGACTTCACTGCCTATGAGACTTTCACGAACCTTCGACCTGCTCTATAACTACTTAGAGAAGTTTCCTAAAGAGGACTGCCTCGCTAAAAAGGAAAACGGAAAATGGGTGACGTATTCCACCCAAGATGTTGTTGACCAATCCTGCAAGGTCTCTTTGGGCCTGATGGAATTGGGCATACAACGTGGTGATCGTGTGGCCATTATTTCCATGAACCGCCCAGAGTGGAACATTGTGGATTTTGGCATCCAGCAAATGGGAGCGGTCAGTGTGCCGATGTATCCGACGATTACAGCCGAAGATTTCCGCTACATCTTTGAGGATTCTGGTGTGAAAGCCGTGTTTGTGGCCAATCAAGAGCTTTATGACAAAGCAGTGGTGGCCGCTAAGGGCTTGGATTTGATAGGCATTTACACATTTGATGAATTACCGAATGCCAAACATTGGCTGGAGGTGCAGGAGCTTGGAAAAAAAGGCAATCAAAAGCAGTTGGAGGAAGAAAAGTCTCAAGTGAAGCCCGGTGATTTGCTGACATTGATTTATACCTCCGGCACCACGGGAAAACCCAAGGGTGTGATGCTGACACACAATAATTTGATGAGTAATGTGAATACCTGTAACCCTTTGTTGCCGGTGGATCAGCACTCGAAAGTATTGAGTTTTTTGCCTCTTTGCCATGTTTTCGAGCGGATGATTTTCCACCTCTATATGTCGGCGGGAGTATCGGTTTATTATGCCGAGAGCATGGAAACCATTGGGGATAACTTGAAGGAGGTGCAGCCTCATTTCTTCTCCACCGTGCCACGACTTTTGGAGAAGGTTTATGATAAGATTTATGCCAAGGGCGCGGAGCTTACAGGTTTGAAGCGCAAGCTATTTTTCTGGGCGTTGGATTTGGCCATGGACTATAAAATTGGCGAAGACCAAGGACCGATTTATAACCTCAAAATGAAAATCGCCCGCAAGCTGATTTTCAGTAAATGGCATGAAGCACTAGGAGGCAACGTCCGAGCCATCGTTACGGGTAGCGCTGCGTTACAGCCTCGATTGACAACTGTTTTCTGGGGAGCTGGAATCCCCGTGTTGGAAGGCTATGGACTGACAGAAACCTCTCCTGTGATTTCCGTGAACCGCTATGATCCAAAGAACGTCAAGGCTGGTTCAGTTGGACCGTTGATCGATGGTGTGGAAGTAAAAATCGCTGAGGACGGCGAAATCTTGGTGAAAGGCCCGAACATCATGAAAGGGTACTACAACAAGCCTGAGGCTACTGAGAAGGCTTTGGAGGGCGGTTGGTTCCACACAGGTGACATCGGGGAGTTCGTGGACGGAAAGTACCTTAAAATCACGGACAGGAAGAAGGACCAGTTCAAGACCTCCGGCGGAAAGTACATTTACCCACAGCTGATTGAAAATAAGTTCAAGGAGTCTCAATTCATTGAACAAGTGATGGTCATCGGGGAGGGCAGAAGATTCCCGTCTGCGTTGATTGTTCCGAATTTTGAGGTGCTCAAGGAGTTCTTCAGGAAGAAGAAGCTTGAGTATGTATCAGACGCCGAAGCCATTGCTCACCCAGAGGTGGAAATGCTGATGGCCAAGCAATTGGAGCGACTCAATAAAAACTTCGCGCAATACGAGAAAATCAAGCAAATCCGTATGCTTCCTAAACTTTGGACCGTGGAAAGTGGGGAGCTTACCCCGACGCTTAAGTGTAAGCGAAAGGTCATTAAGGAAAGGTACAATGATGTCATTGAGGACATATATAACAGCACGGCTCCTGTGGAGAAGTGATTAATTGGCAATCCTTAACACACCAAACCGCCCTTTGAAACTTAATTCAAAGGGCGGTTTTTTTGGCTGTAAAGCCCTGTAAGGGCGAAGTATATCAGAGTGGGGCGAATAGCCCTACATAATTTGACAATATTGGGATTTCAATCCATCGACGCCGAGAAATGATTTCTCAAATTTTTATCCCCATCACCAACACATCATCCACCTGCTCATAAAGCCCATTTTTCCAATCCTCAAGCTGTTGCTTCAGCGCCATTTTTTGTTCCTTGGAAGGCAGGGTGCTGATTTCCAGCAGAGTGTTTTTGAAGTTTCGGCTCATGAACTTTTTGCCCTTGGGGCCACCAAATTGGTCGGGGTAACCATCGGAGAACATGTAGAATTGGTCGCCTTTGTGGATAGACAGGCAATGTTCTTCAAAGCTATTGGCCGTTTTGTGGAAAGCGTTGCCGATGGAGCGTTTGCATCCTTTTATTTCTTCCAGTTTGCCGTCTCGCACGTGTATCAGCGGACGTCTTGCTCCAGCAAATGAAAGTTTCTGGTTGCTATGGTCAATGCAGATGAGTGACATGTCCATGCCGTCTTGGGTTTCTTCCTTGCCGTCCAATTCCTTATTCAAAGAGCGACGGAGCCCCAATTCCATTTCTTGTAGGATTTCCGCCGGTTTGGTGAGCCCCTTTTCGTTGATAGCCTCAAAGAGAAGTGAGTTGCCCGTCATGGACATAAACGCGCCGGGAACCCCATGGCCGGTGCAATCCACCGTGGCCAAGAAGCTTAGATGGCCTTTGTGAAGGCACCAATAAAAATCTCCACTGACAATGTCTTTGGGTAAGTAAAGAACAAAAGCGTCTTCAATGCCTTTTGTGAGCAGGGATTTGTCGGGCAGGATGGAATCCTGAATCTTTTTGGCGTAGTGAATGCTGTCGGTGATGTTCTGGTTTTTTTGCTCAATCAGTTGGCTATAGCTCTTGAGTTCCTGTTTGGTCTGTTTTTCCTTTTCGATGAATCGCTGAATAGTGCGGTAGATAAACACCCCAAATACGATGAACAGCCCCAACATCAGAAGCACCTCCTTGATGGCTTCACTTCGAGCCTCCATGATGAAATCCATGAAGTTTTTATCCACCTGAAGCATGGAAATCACTCTGCCTTCTTGGTCTTTTATCGGCTCAAAGGCGGATAACCACATGCCATGATCATCTTCATAAACATCGAGATATCCCCCAGTGCCTTCCATATAATGGTCTCGCAAGGCTTTAGGGAAGGAGGGATACGTATGGCGGTAAAATGGATTTGGACTGGAGGCCACCCCAAAGAAAAAATGTTGGCTCAGGGAGTCATAGGCAAGCGTGTAAATGGGCGCATCAGCCAACAGTAGGTTGTTCTTGTGCGAGCGTTCCAGTTGGCTGTGGATATTCTGGTAAAGGCTGTCCTGCGCATTGGTTTTGATGGCGTCCTTGGTAGGATAAGCCGTCAATACTTTGGCCAGTTCATCGGCTCGAATATCACAGACCGTGGTGCGGGCAATGGCTTGCAATCTGGCCAGCTCCTGCTTTTTAGCTCCCTCGATGTGCAGGTAATAGGTGAAGCCAATAAAGCCAAAACACAGCGTGAACACCGCTACTGAAATCAGCAACAGCAAGCGCGTGTATTGATTCGATAATATGTCCCTTAGCAGTACACCCATAAACTCGTGTTGAACAATTTATCAAAATATGTCCACTATCACATGAAGCCTAAACTATCTCAGATAATGAAATTTCAGTGAACCGCTCCAAACCCTTCGCTTGTTTTACTTAAAGAGGAGTACATCCCAAACCAAAATCAACGTGTTATGGGAAGTCGATTTAATGGTGAATTGAACCAATTAAGGCAGATGGTGATGGGCTATCCAGACCCTGTGCTTTGCTTTAATCGCCACGGTAAGCTGGAATTTTCTAATGATAAGGGCCACGAACTGGCCAGCCATCTCGAGCAAGAATTTTTCCCTCATTACGCTGATGTGTTAACATTTTTGGTGGATCAGGGGGGAGAGGTCCAAGAGGCTTACTATTGCCAAAATATTGGTTACCATTTGACTTTCACCACTTTGAATGGATGTTTGAACGTCTACGCAAAATGTACTGAGGCCTTTCGAAAACAGCGTGAGCACCATACCCAAATGGAGCGTTCATTTTTGACGCAGGCGCGCACCATTGCCATGATTAGCCATGAGATGCGAAATCCGCTGAATGCGATGCTGTGTTCCTTGCAAATGCTTCTTGATGATGGCGGTTTGGACAGCACGCAAGTTCGCAGGTTGGATGCCTTTCGTGAGGCTACCGAGCGCTTGATGACCATTTCCAATGACTTGCTGGAGGAAGGATGTATCGAGGAAGGAAAGATTTCGATTGAGCAGGTCAATTTCAGTTTGCCCGAGTTTTTGGACAGTTTATGGCAGATTTTTAGGCCACAAGCCAAAAACAAAGGGGTTTCATTGAGATTTTTGACAGAAGAGGGTTTGCCTCACCAGCTTAAAAGTGACCCTGTCCGACTCTCCCAGATTTTGACCAATCTGCTTGGTAACGCCTTGAAATTCACGCCTACAGGTGGTAAAATCAGTCTTCAGGTCTATTCCGGAGAGCGTTTTGAGGACAATCGCCAGCAACTGTTTTTTGAGGTGATTGACACTGGCGAAGGCATTTCGAAAGAAAAGTTGAAGGACATCTTTGCACCTTATTCCCAAGCGTCTACCTCTTGGAAAAATAGGGCAGGGGCAGGGCTTGGGTTGTCCATTGCACGCAGGTTAGTGGAGTTATTGGAGGGGAATATCCGTGTGGAAAGCCACTTGGGCAAAGGGACAAAATTCCAAGTCGAACTGTTCCTAAAGGTTGGCGAGGAAGCTCCACAAAGGAAGTCTCATGCTCCCGTCGAAAAAGAACTTTTCAAGGATAAACGGGTGCTCGTGGCCGATGATGACAAATTGAGTCGAGGTCTGCTGATGGAAATTCTTTCCAACTGGGGTATCCAAGTATTTGGCGTTTCCAACGGCCTTCAAGCCCTTCAAATGATGGAAGTGCAGACGTTCAACCTTGTCATTTTGGATGTGGAAATGCCGGAGTTGGATGGGCGTGAAACCTTGCAGGCGATTCGCAGGCATCGTCAGTTTACCCAGATTCCCGTTTTTGCATGTACAGGATCGGTTTCAATTGAAAAATCAGATCGAGCAAACGCATCTTTTGATGAATACCTGATGAAGCCTATAAATCTGAATGAATTGCTTCACCTCCTGAAAATTCATTTGCAGGTAAGCCCTTCTACTGGAAAAGTAGCCTAAAGGTTACGACAGGCCCAAGAATGTTCTCTTTCCATTTTTTGGACAAGACGGGAAGTGAAACCATTTATCCCGCAGAACTCCTTTTTTGTCGGGAAATCCCCTAAATCCATCGTAACAAACAAAATAAGAGGCCTTTAAAACTTTTTTTACTCCTCTCGTAACCATTCCCATAGTGGGACGTAAATATACTTGGATAACGGAAGCAGTTACTTTTAGATTTTTAGGATTAACCGCCTCATTTTTTTGCTTGACGCCACCATTTTTTGAGCCATTTTTTACGAAGTTCTTCGCTCATTTTTTAGACTGATGATTTTTTAGGCGCAGGGTAGTAAAGGTAGTTTGTTGGTCCATCCGACTTTTTATGATGTGACTCTGTCATCCACTCGCAATTTTTCTTGAAATCGGGGGCTGTACGCACAGCCCCTTTTTTTGTGCCCTCAGCCTACTGTACTTGATACTTCCCGATTTCATGTCAAAACATCCATTGTAGAGGCTTTTTTAGGCTCGGATAAATTTTTTGGGCCGGTCCAAAATTCCCCTCAAAATATCCAAAACCGCACTTGTTGCTTTGCCGTAACAAAAGCAGACACTTTAGGCTAATGGGATAACTCCGGCCTTTTTTGAAGAGACTTTCAATTAGCAAATACTAATAATACCTGCATTATGGCTTTGACCAAGACCGTGCTATCTCCTGATGAGATTGTCGGAAGCTTTGTTCATAAACTTTTGGCCTCCGAGGATTACAAACAGAAACCCGCTGTATCCTGTGGAGGTAAGACTCTGACTTTTGATGAACTGAACAAGCAAGCCAACAAGGTGGCGAACTACCTTCAGAAGCAAGGAGTCGGTCCAGAGACCATAGTAGGGGTCTGTGTGGACCCTTCTTTGGAGATGATGGTGGGTATTTTGGGGGTAATCAAGGCTGGAGGGGCCTATTTGCCATTGGATCCTGAAAACCCCAAAGAGCGTTTGGCGCTTATTATCGAGGATGCCAACCCGTCAATAGTTCTGGTCAAGCAAGCTTTCAAAGAGATCTTGCCCCAAGGCCCACAATGCTTGGTGCTGGATGATGCTGAGCCCTTTTACAACAAGGAATCAGAGGAGACTCCAAAGGTGGACATCAAGCCCGAAAACCTGATGTATGTGATTTACACATCAGGTTCCACGGGAAGGCCCAAGGGAGTAATGGTGGAGCACCGCAATTTGGCGGCCTTTATTGCTGCTTCTGAATTTATCGCGCCTTCCTATGAGGGAACGGTGGCCACTAAGTTGGCGCCATATTCTTTTGACGCTTCTGTGGCAGAGATTTTCGCCCCGCTTTGTGTGGGTGGTCACTTGCATATCATGCCCAAGGAATACGCCTTGGATCCCAAGCTTTTCGTGGAATACTGCGTGGAAAAGCAGATTACCTGCACATTTATTCCGCCGTCGATTTTGCAAGAAGTGGTAGGGGAAATGGAAAAGCACCGCGATGCATTAAAAATGAATCGGGTCCATGTTGGTGTGGAACCCATCAAGCAAGGCTTGTTGCAACGCATCAAAGATTTGTGGGAAAACGTGCGTGTCGTTAACGGCTATGGCCCCACTGAAGCGACCATTGTTTCCACTTATTTCGCCTTTGAAAAAGCCGAGGACCCCAATGCTGTTACTCCCATAGGAACCGCATTGCAGGGTTATCAGGTGTATCTCTTGGATGATAAAGGCCAAGAAGTGCCCGACGGAAAATCAGGGGAGATCTATGTCGGTGGATTGGGCGTGGCTCGTGGCTATTTGAACGACCCTGAAAAGACTGCCCTCAAGTTTGTGGATGATTTCATGAGCAAGGATGAGGGTGGAAAACTCTATCGCACGGGAGATTTAGCCTATCGCCTACCTGATGGCAACTTGATGTTCAAGGGGCGTTCGGATTTTCAGGTGAAGATTCGTGGTTTCCGCATCGAAGTGGGTGAGATAGAAAACGCTTTGTGCAAACACCCAGACATTCATAAGGCTGTGGTGCTGGCCAAACCCGATAGTTCTGGACAAAAACGCTTGGCCGCCTATGTCGCCTCAGAGAATCCGGAGTTGACGCCAAATCAAATTCGAGACTTCCTGCTGACGTTGGTGCCAGATTATATGGTTCCTTCGGCATTTATTTTCTTCAAAAAATTTCCGCAGACACATAATGGCAAGGTGGACCGAAAGGCGCTTCCTGAGCCAGATTTCACTAAAAATGGTTTTGCAGATCAATATGTAGCGCCTTCTAATGACCGTGAGCGCACCATTGCCCGCCATTGGGAAGAGGTGTTGCGCATGGACAGGGTGGGCATAAAAGATGATTTCTTTCAATTAGGAGGACATTCTTTGTTGGCTACACAAGTGTTGTCGCGCATCCGAAATGAGTTCAATGTCCATTTGACCGTCAAGGATTTCTTTGAAAAGCCACGGGTGGATTTGCTTTCCGAGCTGATTGTGGAGCGTTCCAAAATTGATGATAACCGCAAGATTAAGCCTTCAAAGCGACCGGCCCAGCTTCCATTGGCCTATGCGCAGGAGCGACCATGGTTGTTGGAGAAGTTGGAAGGAGAAAACTTGTTGTATAACCTTCCCGGAGGTCTTGAAATCAAAGGGCCTGTAAAGGCCGATGTGCTGGAGAAAAGCATTAATCACTTGGTGGAAAGGCATGAGATTCTGCGTACCACTTTCTCAGAAGTGGATGGCAGTGGCGTACAGGTGATTCATGATAAGTTGCCGATCAAGCTTGGCAGAAAAGACCTTTCAAAGCTTGCAAACGAGGAGCAACAATTGGCCCTTGATAAGCATGGAAAAGCCCTTTTTGCCAAGCCTTTTAATCTTAACCAAGGACCGCTTTTCCGTTTTGAGTTGATTAAGCTGGCCGAGGAGAATTATGTTCTCTTCTTCGATTTCCATCATATTATTTCTGATGGCTGGTCTTTTGGAGTTTTCTTCAAGGAACTGGCGGAGGTCTATAGGAAAGTGGTGGAAGGAGAGGAGAATCCGACGCTGAAGCCATTGGAAATCCAATATGCGGACTACGCCCTTTGGCAACGCGAGTTCATGAAGACGGAGGAATTCGCACGTCAATTGGACTACTGGAAAAAGGATTTGGAAGGGATTCCAGAGTTGCTCCAGTTGCCAACGGATAAGGTTCGTCCTGCCAAACAGAGTTTTAAAGGGGCAGAAGTGCAGTTTCATTTCTCTGCCGATTTGGTTCGTCGCCTTAAAGAAGTGGGCCTGACTACGGGGAGTAGTCTGTACATGACCATTTTGGCGGGATTCAACACTGTGCTTTCCCGTTACAGCCGTCAGGAGGACATTGTGGTGGGAAGCATGATTGCCAACCGGAATAGGAATGAATTGGAGTCTTTGTTGGGGATGTTCACCAACACGATTCTGTTGCGAAATGACCTTTCTGGCAACCCGACTTTTGAAGCCTTGCTCAAGCAGGTAAAGCATAAAACCTTGGAGGCCTATGCCAATCAAGATGTGCCGTATGAAAAGCTTTTGGAGGAATTAAAGCCTGAGCGAAACCTCAGCTATAACCCGCTTTTCCAAGTGATGCTCATCTACCAAAACATGGAGTTGGACACCTTTAACGTTTTTGATTCGGTGACGCCCATGCATTTTGAGAAAGACTCCTCCAAGGTGGATTTAACCATGTATATCACCGAAAAGGAAGAGGAGTTGGAAGGTTGTGTGGAATACAGCACTGATTTGTTTGAGAAGCGCACCATTGAGAATATGGTGGAGCATTTGGTCAATGTCCTGGAGGATGCGGTTTCAAATATTGAAAAGCCAATTGGTGAATTGCAGTTGCTTTCAAAGAAAGAGTTGAAGCAGATTCAAGCTTGGAATAAGCGTGATCATCGCTTTAAGGACAATCTTCCAGTTCATGAGCGCTTCGAGCAGTTGGTGGAGGAGTGCCCTAATGTTATTGCCCTTGAGCAAGAAGGCTCCGGCATGCTTACCTATGAAGCATTGAACGAGCGGGTCAATCGACTTGCAAATACCCTTTTGGATAAGGGATTGGGTAAAAATAATTTGGTGGGCGTTTTCTTGGAGAGAAGCGTGGAGGGCATAGTGGCCATTTTAGCCACGCTCAAGGCTGGATTGGCCTATGTGCCAATTGACCCGAAATATCCACAGGAACGCATTTCCATGATTGCCGAGGATGCGAA
Source organism: Bacteroidia bacterium (assembly GCA_030431525.1). Lineage (GTDB taxonomy): Bacteria > Bacteroidota > Bacteroidia > Cytophagales > JAAEPT01 > JAUIJC01. The sequence continues at coordinate 50,049 of JAUIJC010000015.1, forward strand.
ACTGTCCGTCATTTTGACAAATGATGCTTTGAAGGGACAATTGGTTGTGAAGGAACGGGTAAATATTTGGAGTCTGGATGCCATGGCTGAAGCATTAGCCTCGGCTCCAATTGCTAATCCAAAGATTAAAGTGGGGGCTAAGGATTTGGCTTATGTCATATTCACCTCAGGATCCACGGGGCGTCCAAAAGGAGTCATGATTGAGCATGGCGGGCTGACAAACTTTGTGAATAATCTCAAGTTGGATTACGGCTTGAGTTCCAAGGATTCGGTCTTGCAGTTTGCCTCCTTCAGTTTTGACACGGCTGTGGAGGAGATTTTCTCGGCGCTTTGTTCCGGTGGAAAACTGGTGTTGCGGACGGATGACTTGCTTAGTTCCTATGCACATTTCTTGAGTTATGTAGAGAAGAAACGCATTTCCGTACTGGATTTCCCAACGGCCTACTGGCATCAGTTGGTGGCTGAAATGCACCAGAAAAATATAGAGCTCCCGAGTTCTGTTCGATTAGTCATTATTGGTGGAGAAACGGCACAGACCGATTACATCAGGATGTGGAACGGTCTGCCGTGGCAGGGGAAAAAACCTATGTTGGTGAACACCTATGGGCCAACTGAGGGAACTGTGGTGGCTACCCGATACTTCTTGCCTGAACATTACGCTTGTGAGAATATGCCTATCGGCCAGCCGTTGGCGAATGTTGGTGTACATGTGCTGGATAGTAATTTCCATCCATTGCCAGTGGGAGTGCCTGGTGAACTTTTCATTTCTGGAAAGGGGCTTGCCAAAGGATATTTGAACCGTCAAGATTTGACGAAGGAGCGATTTGTCACTAAAACCATTGAAGGAAAAAGGGTTAGGCTTTACAAAACAGGAGATTTGGTTCGCTTCTTAGCCGATGGAAACTTAGAGTTCCTCGGTAGGGTGGACAATCAGGTAAAAATTCGAGGGTTCCGTATTGAGCTCGGTGAGATTGAAGGGCAGATTTCCCAATGTAAAGTGGTGAAGGAATGCGCGGTGTTGGTGAAGGAAATAAAGGGAGACAAGCGATTGGTGGCTTATGTAGTCTTTGAGGGGAAGGAAGAAAGTCTCATTACTGAATTAAAAGCTTATTTAAAGGAGCGACTTCCTGAATACATGATTCCTTCATCTTTTGTGATGTTGGAGGAAATGCCACTGACAGCAAACCAAAAGGTGAATAAGAAAGCCTTGCCGGAGCCAACTTTTAATGGGGCTGGAGGGAATGCCCACACCTCTCCAAAAGGCAAGGTGCAAAAGGGCTTGCATAGCATTTGGTGCGATGTGCTGGGCTATGAATGCATCAGCACAACTGATGATTTCTTTGAGTTGGGTGGGCACTCCCTTCTGGCAGTAAAACTGATTTCCAGTATTGAGCAGAAATTTGGGATTCGATTGCCCTTGGCCAATCTCTTCTCGCATCCGTCCATCATTGATTTGTCAGCGCATATTGAGGATCAGCAATCCAAGGTGGCCTCTGGGGAGGAGAATGAAACTTATGATCCTTTGGTACCCATTAAGCCTTCAGGCTCCAATATCCCTTTGTATTTGGTGCATGGTTTGGGAGGAAATGTATTGAATTATTATGCCTTGGGCAGGGCGGTGAGCAAAGAGCAACCAGTTTTTGGCCTTCAGGCCAAGGGTACAGAGGGAAAACATCGCCCGCTGGACAGGGTGGAAGACATGGCCTACATTTATGTGGAGGCTATTCTGAAGCACAATCCCGATGGTCCATACTTGTTGGCAGGTGCCTCATTTGGTGGGGCTGTGGCTCTGGAGGTGGCGCATCAGTTGATGGCCGCGGGTAAGGAAGTGGCTTTGGTAGCCATGTTTGATTCCATTGCCTACACCAATGAGAATTACTTGTCAGGTGTTCAGCTGCTGACGCAAAAGCTGAAGGTGGCATTACGCCGAGGGCTGTTCTACGCAAGTAAATTCTTCAAGGAGCCAATGAGGGAGAAAATAAAGTACTATAAGCGCCTTCAACAGGCCATGAAGTATCGGACGAAGAAGGATTTGGAGAAGGAGCGGGAGAAGATGCGTATCAACGGGGAAGCCATTCCAGACTATTTGAGTGATATCTGGTATTACAATGATCAAGCTTACCGCAAGTATGGATTGAAGTTGTATGCAGGTGATGTGCTCCTATTCCGAGCCGTGGAAAAAACCTTTGTGATTAACGATTACAAAATTACCACAAGCGATACTGATTATGGGTGGGAAGAATATGTTACAGGTGAGTTTGAGATTGTGGAGGCTTCAGGTTCCCATAATTCCATGTTGGAGGACCCTCATGTGCATAGTTTGGCTAAAATGCTGGAGGATCGGGTTCGCAAGGTGAATCAACGTGTTCGTCGAAAGAAGTCCAAGTAAAAAATGTTGATAGATGTTGAGAGCTGTTCCAAATGGAGCAGCTCTTTTACTTTGGTCCAAAGGTGGAAAAGCTCTTAATGATTGTTCTTCCTTTGGGGACAATCACTTGTAGGTCGTAGCTTTTGGTCGCTCCGTTGGCGGCTTGGGCATTGAGTTGGACAATATTTTCTCCTTCCTGTAAGGGAACTCTGGTGTAAAAAATAGTGTGTGGAAGCGTCTGCCAGTTGCGTGTGTCAGCCTGTTCTGAGATGGCTCCGGCCACACTCACGGCCATACCTGCTGCTTCGTTTTGCTGGCTGACGGCATAAGCAGCGGCCTGTTTGATGGCTACGCGGAGCAACGAGGTACTTAGCTCTTGAAGCATTCGATCCTCAAGACACTGTTTCGCGACAGCATTGACATTTTCAGCTTTGTTGAGCTGGTATTGTTTGCCATTAGCTACAATGGTTCCTCCACTGAAAAAAGGTCTTCGTTCAATGTATTTCGGGAAGGCTATTCGAACTACCCGCAGGTCTTCCAGTCCACTGTTGTGGTAATTACTGCTTGAAACGGGGAATGGAAAGGTGAGTCCCATTTGGGAGTTATTGAAGTTGACCACTCCGCCAGAGCCTTTGACTACGGTAAATGTAAGGCTCGTTTCATCCTTGACAGGGCCGAGGCCGTTTTGCCAAAGAAAGAACATGGAGGATTCTCCAATGCTCTTTTTATCGAAGGTCATCCCGAATTCCTTCTCGTAATAACCCAGTTCTTCCCAAAGGTTGGAAAGGTAGGCAGTCCGTAAGATATCCTCTTTTAATTGTTCGGGAACGGGAGCATTAAATAGCCTTTTGTAGTCCGTTTGGTAGATTTCCAAGGCATTTCGAAAGGCGATAAAGGCGTCGTTGGTTTCGCCAGAGGCTTCGTAGGCCATGCCCATAATCAGGTGGATAAAGGCATCCCGTTTGAATTTTCCCTCGCCTTTGTAGCGGTCATTGTATTGTTGCAGGCGGAGATTCATCCGTCGAGTCTCCACCAAAGCCTTTTCGTAATCTGCCTGTTGCAGGTAGTTGATGGCCTTGTAGTAATTGATGTAGAGGACCTCGTGTTTTTCCCCGTAGTAGGTGCTCACTTTTGGGTTGACCAAGAGCGAACTGGTCACATCAGCGGCATTTTTGTGGAAATCTTCGGCGAAGAGATAGGCCTTTTCAAAGTAAACATTGCTTAGGTCATAATCTCCCTCTAAGGAGTTAACCGTGCCCATGTTGAAGTAATACAACAGCCTGTCCTTGCCTTTTTCTCCTTTCTTGTCCTTGGCCAAAATATCCTCGGCCTGCTCCATCCGTCCCTGTTGGAAGGCTTGGTTGAACTTGGCGTTTTTCTGGTAGTAGGTTTGGCAAGTCGAAATGAGCGCACTAACCATGATGGTCAGCACGCATTCCAAAAACCGTTTCCACCTATTGTTTCCGCCAAATGCCATGTGCACCAAGGGTAGGACGTGAACAAGAATCCAAGCTTATCGCTTGACGAACTTTTTGATTTTCTTGTTACCTATCCACACTTTCTCGTTGGTGGTGAGGTCGGCTAGTTCGAGGTCCACTTGGTAATAGACCACCTGCTCCTTTTTGTATTGGTCCACGATGGAGTTGATGGTACCGAACATCATGTAATCAGCACCGAGCTCCTTACCAAATTGCTTTTGGGTTTCAGGCGAGGCGTATTGGGCTTGATCGGCTTTTTCCTCCCTGAGTTTCTCACGGAATTCGGCGTTTTCCACGATGCGGACCGTGCCGGAGTTCAGCAATCCACGCTCGATGTCCTTGATAAAAGTTTCGGCGCTGATGTGTTCGTGGCTTTTGTTTTGGATGATACCGACGATGATAATGGGCTTTTTATCGTTTTTCGTCTCAAAATTGGTGCGCCAAGGACGGTTCAGACAATCGGATACCATTTCCTCAGCCACCAGACGGGAGTCCGTGTCGTTCCATCGTCCGCTGACGTCGATTTGTTCATCGGAGCTGACACGGGTGACTTGGCGTTTACAATCTGTCAGGAAAAGGGAAAGGCAAATGATGCAGAGGGAGAATAGGCGTTTCATGCAATAACAGATGTATGATTTCTACTGTTATTGAACGGAAAAATAGTCTTGTTGTTTTGGCCAAATTCGTTTTGGTTCAGAATACAACCAAAATGGAGGATGTTGAAGAGGAATATGGATGGAAGATTAGACTGTCATTTTCCCATTTTATGATTTCACCACCATTTTTAACTCCATCCAAAGGAACCCCTTTCAATTGATCTTTATTGCATCCTGTAACTAAGGGCCAATGGTGATAGCCTACTGCTGACATGTATATTTTCTTGTCTTTTGGATGAAGAACGTAACAATCTGAATATTCTTTAGATTCTACCTTCACCAAGTATTTAGACCAAGATCTCATTACAGAGACTTTACCCGCCGGTTGATATTGTGCAGTGGTTGTATTGATAGGTAAGAATAATTCAACGTAGGTTGTGATGAATAGGAAGGCTCCTAAACACATCACAACAAAAGTGGTGGCCAACCAAAAAATCCCTTTTTTCATTTTTTAAGATTGTTTTACCAAGTCAGGAAAATCGTCGTCCAAAAGGCCATGGGAATAATGGTGCCCCATACCAGTCCCTCAAGGTTTCGGCGACGGGCGTAGCGATCCCTTTGTTCCTGCATCTGTTGCTGTTGGATGCGTTTCATGGTAATGGCGTTGTTTTGGCGCTCCAGTTCAGCGATGGCTCCATCCACCAAGGTTTTATAACGCTTTGCTTCCTTGTCCTCAGGGTTGAGCTTGAGGGCGTGTTCCAAGTCATTTCTGGCGCCGTAGAAGTCATTGAGCTGGTATTTGGCCATGGCGCGCCCGATGTAGGCCTGATATTTATAGTCCGCTCGTTCGATTACGGTGGAAAAGTCCAGAAGCGCCTTGGAGTAATTGCCCAATTGCATGTGGCAGTAGCCTCGCTCATAATAAGCCCCGCTATTATAGGGCATGATGGACAGCGAAGTGTCGAATTTGGCAACGGCCTTTTTATATTTTCCGCGCAATAATAAGGCTCTGGCAGAGTCCTGATAAGGCTTGTATTGGGATACATCCTTTTTGGAAGTATGCTGGGCCTGCGTCACCAATGAAAGAAGCAGGAAAGGGATTATAAGTAGGATTTTCATTCTAAATGCAGTTTTTGGCGGAGCTTGCTGTCCTTATTTTTATTCTTTGTCCAGTAGTCGATCATCATCGTCTGGTCCAACCTTGCCGTGGTGGTGAGCTCTTGGGCATCGGCACCAAACCCACTCAGATAGGTTTCCTTCCAAAGAAGGATGCGATGTGGGAATTCCTGTTTGAAGGTGATGGCTAATTTTCGCTTACTGGATGGATAGTCAAGTTTGTAGGTGATTTCACCCTGATTGGTATCCAAGGTCGCGGTGGCTTTCTCGGCTTGGAGCGTTGTATGGCGCAGGCGTTGGGCCATGGTGCTCGGAATAATGTCCATTTCACCTACGGGAAGGCTATCCGGAGTGAGGCGAATAATATTCCAAATTTCATCCTCCACCCATGTGTTGGGTAAATCAAGCAGTTGTTCGCCTTCCTGCTCAAAATAGGAATGGAGTTGGGCCTTGTATCCTTGAGGCGTCTTGTTGAGTTGGGTAAAAGTGTGCCCGCACCACTCTTGACTGGAGGTGGTTACTTTTAGAGTGTGTGGATGTTTTTTTCGGTCGATGGGACTGAACACCGAACTCATCATGGAGTAGGGGTAGATGCCGGTGTTAAATTTTTTGGTGAGGTTCAGTTTCATGACCTTCACCGCATCCTGTCCGCTGTTTTCTGGCCTGTCCAGTTTTACTTGCTTGGCGAGTGAGAAATCCTCCGTCACAAAAATGAGTACGGCGCTTCCTTGATGGATTTCCCCATAGCGGGCCTGTTCCAGTTTGTAGCTGTTTACCTCCGCTTTTCCCTGAAACCAGTATTCCCCGAAGTCTTTGATTTCTTCGACTACATCTGGTTTGGTGTCACAAGAAATAAGTATCGAAAGGAGGAGGAGAAGCTGAAAACGTTTCATGTGGAACCTTTTTTATAATTGAGGCAATTGATGTAGAATTTGACCACAGAGTTCACAGAGGAAAGGAGAATAGGAGGCTTTCTACTCTCAAAACTCCATTTTTTGAAGAATGAGAGCCTCTGCGCCCTCTATTTCTCTGTGTCCTCTGTGGTTCCTGACTAAATAATTCTATTCAGAAAATTCTCTCTCTTACCTGCATAAACGGGAATTCAGGGGTTTGGGCTTTTTATCCCATTGAAAATCAAAAGGGAAGGTCGTTTTCTTCTTCCTTGAAATCCAAGGGGTCAATGGGCTTATTGCTGTCTTTTTGTTGTTTTTGGACTCCTCCCAAGAAGGTTAGTTCCTTGCCTACAATTTCAACATAAGACCGCTCGACGCCTTGTTTGTCCTCATAGGTCCGTCCTCGAAGTGTGCCCTCCAAATAGATTTTGTCCCCTTTATGAAGATGCTTTTCAGCGATTTCGGCCAAGTTTCTCCACAGCACAATGCGGTGCCATTCGGTGTGAGAACGCTTTTCGCCAGTTTTCTTGTCGGTAAAGGTTTCGGAAGTGGCGATGCTGAAACGCGCCATTTTCATTCCTGACTCCAAGGTCCTAATCTCAGGATCTTGTCCAAGGTTGCCGATGAGGATGACTTTATTGACCGACATAGTGTGGGGTGTTTATCGAAGCTTGTCTTCTGTTGAACCAATGTATTGGCCCAAGAAGGGAATAGGGGCGTTTTCCTCCAAACCAACGAGGAAAAATTATGAAGGGCAAGTTCATGTTTACAGGGCTTGTAGTCGCCGGTGCCTTCGTTGCGACGGTTGGTACGGCCAATGCCCAAGACGGTGGTTCGTCACAAACACCTAAGGATTCTGTCATTGTGGTGGATTCCTGTGATGTGACAATGGTTTACGGCGATTCTGTAATTACTGGAAAAATCGTCACCAAGGATTCATCCATGACCTTGACCATGGAAAGAGAGTTGGAGTTGGATTCAATCAGGGTGGGAAATGATTCCACTGTGGCGAGACTGGATTCCCTTTCGACTATGCCAAGGTTTGAGGAGGATAGTTTGAGAATCGAGTCTGAATAGAGATACATAAGGGACATTAGATGTTAGACTTTAGACGTTAGCCACAGTTCATTCTGAAGCTAATATCTAAAGTCTCTTTTAATTCAGTTCTCCCAAAAAATTGTCAATCAGGATGGGTTTTGGTACCTGTTCTGATTCTTTTTTTGATAAAAAGTCACCTGCTGATTCCCAGTTTCCTTCAAATGAAATCGTCCAAAAGGTAGCCCAAATGCGTTGGTGGCTGAGGATGTGTTTATAAGTTTTTGAGACGTCTTTGAAAGCTAAATGATTTTTAATCAGCTCCTTGGGGAAATCATCATGCGCCATCAGGCTTTCCAATCCTTCCAAAGGAGTTTTTGTCTCAATCAATGGGAAGTCATACAGACCTTCCCAGATGTCCTTTTTTTCACGCTTCTGCATCAAAAGCTTACCGTTTTGTTCCAACACCAAGTAGTTGAAATAACGGTCGCGCACTTTTACCTTCTTCTTTTTTACAGGAAGTTCCCCCTGTTTGCCATGGGCAAAAGCATAGCATTGTTCCTGAAAAGGGCAGGTTTCGCAGTCGGGATTTTTTGGGGTGCATTGCAAGGCCCCAAATTCCATAATCGCTTGATTATGCGTGGCTGGGTCCTTATCAGGCAGGATTTCTTGGGCGATTTCTCGGAACTCTTTTTGGGCGGGACTGCTGGCGATGTCCGTGAAAACTCCAAAGATTCTGGACAGCACGCGGAAGACGTTTCCATCCACAATTGGAACTCGCTCATTATAAGCGAATGAGGCGATGGCACCTGCGGTATAAGATCCAACTCCTTTTAATTTCAAAAGTTCGCTGTAACTGTCAGGAAATATACTGTTGTAATTTTTTTCGATTATTTGCGCTGTTTTATGGAGGTTTCGGGCACGGCTATAGTAGCCGAGTCCCTGCCAAAGTCGGAGGACTTCCTGCTCGTCGGCTTGGGCCAAATCGGAAACCGTTGGATAGGCGTTGAGGAATTTTTTATAATACTCAAGTCCTTGGTCCACACGGGTTTGTTGAAGGATGACTTCGGACAACCAGATAGGGTATGGATTTGTGGTGTGGCGCCATGGTAGGTCGCGTTTATGGGTATCATACCACCCTGTGAGCCGGTTGCTGAATTGGTTTTTCTCCACGGAATTCGCTGTGTAACAATAGTTCCCGAATCTATGATTTTTTTTGTGGAATCTTTGAATATCCCCTGCCTACGTCTAATTTTGCTGAACCAATTAACACCCTTGTGTTCAATACTAAATATATACTAAGGTGACTAAGGCAGAAGTTATCGCACGCATTACTGACCAAACTGGTATCGAAAAAGGAGACGTAACTACTACGGTTGAGGCGTTTTTCGATGTGGTCAAAGAAACTTTGGCAGAAGGGGAGAACATTTACGTTCGTGGCTTCGGAAGTTTTGTGAACAAGAAAAGAGCTCGCAAAGTTGCTCGTAACATCTCCAAGAACACGGCGATGATCATCGACGAGCACTATGTGCCAAGCTTCAAGCCTTCGAAGGTTTTCGTGGAGAAGGTGAAAGAAAGTGACAAAATTGGTGAAGCTGTTGAGGCTTAATTCATCAATTTTCCGTGTTGAGGTGCTGAAAAGTCAGGGTTTCTTGGCTTGAGAGGTCTTCAAGTGCTGAAACGTTGAGTTTTCAATACCCCAACACTTTACCCTTTATTTTTGACTAATGAACCGTTCTCTTTTTACCAAATTGGGCTTGGCTGTGGCCGGAGGGCTTGCTGTTTGGGGATTGTTTAGCCTTCCTCGCACGGTGGTCAAGGACGAGAAGAAGGGACCGATAGTCAAACCCAACACACCACCTTCGAATCCTGCGGATTCGGGGAGTACCGAACACATGGTTTCCCTTGAGGGGGAAGAGCAGAAAAGGGTTGATAGTTTGACCTTTGCGTATCAGGGACTTTCGGATTCAGAGAAAAAGCTTATATTTGCGGATTCATTGGGTTCGGCGTATGCCCGTGCCATGCAGTTTGACAGCTCTGCCAAATACTATGGTGAGTTGGCCCAAATGGCTCCCGGAAGGGCGGATGTTTGGGAAAAGGCAGGTACAAGTGCTTACCGTGCATTTCGTGTATCGCAACGCGCGACAACGCGAAAATCCTATGCCGAGCAGGCCATGGCCTACTTCGATAGCTTGCTAAATGTTCAGCCTAACCGGCCAGACATCAAAGCTAAGAAGGGGGTTCTTTTGGTTGCTGGGCAGATTGCTCCAATGCAGGGAATTGGCCTTTTGAAAGAGGCCATTGCAGAGGATCCAAACAATGTGGAGGCCCGTCTTGATTTAGGAGAATTCCAATTGACGGTGAACAAAGTCGATCTGGCTCTTGTTTCCATTAATGAGGCCCTAAGTCGAGAACCTTCAAATGTTCGTGCATTGTTGCTGGCCATTCGCGCCAACAAGGAAGCAGGAAATACCAATGAGGCGCGTCAGCGATTGATGCAACTCAAAAACTTGTCGATTGACGATCCGTATATCAAGAGCGTCATTCAGGCAAATGAAAAAGAACTTCAATGACCGAACCTGAGGGAGAGCATTTCTTCGGAAACTCAACTTCTGGCAAAGTCATCAGTCAATAATTCACTATTAAACACCTAAAGCTATGCCTTGCGGTAAAAAACGTAAACGTCACAAGATTTCCACGCACAAGCGTAAGAAGCGTTTGAGGAAAAACAGGCACAAGAAGAAGTAATTAATCGCCCTTAGGGGTTGTTAATTCATCCTTAGGATACACAGTCGCTCAGGTGGCTGTGTTTCTTTTGTATTTGGCTTGTTGTAAGGAGTTGCGTACGAAGTACAGAGTATAGAGTACAGAGCCATCCCAGAATTTGGGAAAGCTCCGTACTCTGTACTCAATACTCTGTACCCTTTCCACAAACACACTAGAGCTTGAGCACCGAACTGGTTATCAATTCGACCGAGAAGGAGGTGCGCATCGCACTCCTGAAGGACAGGGACTTGGTCGAGTACCATTTGGAGTCTGAAGAGGCTAAATACACGGTCGGCGACCTGTATTTAGGGGTGGTCAAGAAAGTTGTTCCAGGACTCAACGCCGCATTCATCGATGTCGGCTATGAGAAGGACGCTTTTCTCCACTATTTGGACTTAGGACCGAATTTTAGGTCCCTGATGAAGTACACTAAAGCAGTGAACTCCGGTAAGGAGGTTCCTGCCAAGTTGAATAACTTTCAGTTCGAGCCAGAGATTGACAAACTTGGGAAAGTAGCCCAAGTTCTCACCAAGGGTCAACAAGTGTTGGTTCAGGTGTCCAAGGAGCCTATCTCCACCAAAGGCCCACGATTGTCCTGCGAAATTTCGCTTGCCGGCAGGTACATCGTATTAGTGCCATTCTCGAACACCGTAAGTGTGTCGAGGAAAATAGCTGATGCTGAGGAGCGCAAGCGCCTTAAGCGTCTGATCACCTCCATCAAGCCTCAGAACTTTGGCGTTATCATCCGTACGGTGGCCAAAGGGCGAGAGGTCGCGGAACTCGACCGCGATTTGAGGGATCTGTTGGAAAAGTGGGACAAGGCCCAAAAAGCCTTGAAAACCGCTAAGCCTGCCCAAAAAGTATTGGGTGAGCTGGGAAGGGCGTCCGCCTTGGTGCGTGACATGATGAACGAATCATTCGATAGCATTGTCCTCGACAACGAGGGGCTCTACGAGGAGATTCGTTCTTACATCCAGCAAATTGCGCCGGACAAGGAAAAGATTGTACGCCTGCACAATACCAAGAACAGATTGTTCGAGGTCAAAGGCATCGAGCGACAGCTTAAATCCCTGTTTGGAAAATCAGTAAGCCTCCCAGGCGGTGGTTACCTGATTATCGAGCATACAGAGGCTCTGCACGTGATTGATGTCAACAGTGGCAACAAATCAACGCAGGAAGCCAACCAAGAGGCAACTGCCCTGAACGTCAACTTACAGACAGTTAAGGAGGTAGCCCGACAGCTCAGGCTGCGCGATATGGGCGGTATTATTGTCGTGGACTTCATTGACATGAAGAATCCCGAGAACCGCCGGAAAGTTTTTGAGGAGATGAAAAAGGAGATGGCGCAAGACAAAGCCAAATCCGTTGTTCTCCCACTTTCGAAGTTCGGCCTGATGCAAATCACCCGTCAGCGGGTGCGTCCTGAACTCAACATCAAGACAGGCGAGGTCTGCCCAACTTGTAAGGGGACAGGAAAAATTTCGGCAAGCATTATGGTGGCTGATGCCATCGAGTCTAACGTGGATTATATATTCACGAAGCAGAACGAAGAAAGTATTACACTGGTAGTTCACCCCTACCTGTACGCCTACTTCACCCATGGATGGTATTCCATCCGCATGAAGTGGTTCTTCCAGTACAAACGTTGGGTGAAAATTGAAAAGGACACCTCTCTGAGCTTGACAACTTTCTTCCTGAAGAATTCTCAGGGCGAGAAAGTGGAAGTTCTCTAAGGAAAATCCCTCAGCAGAAGCTGGGGGATTTTTTTTGCTATTTTTTTATCCAAATTTGCCTTTACAAGATTCAATCAATCCAGATGCAACAACTTCCCATTGGTCTACAGAGTTTTGAAGAAATCCGTACAGGTAATTTTTTGTACGTCGATAAAACGAAGCTTATCCATCAGTTGGTGACCGAAGGGAAGTTCTATTTCCTATCTCGTCCACGCCGATTTGGAAAGTCATTATTGTGTTCTACGCTTCAGGCGCTCTTTGAAGGGAAGAAGGACCTATTTGAAGGACTTTGGATTGAGAATCAATGGAATTGGTCGGTAACGAATCCAGTCATTTACCTGTCGTTTAATACGATAGGTTACAAAACGGTAGGGCTTGAACAGGCCTTGCACGATTTCTTGGATGACACGGCAGAGCGTTTTGGGCTTAGTTTGAAGGATAGGGGCTATGACCAAAAGCTGATGCAACTGATTCGATTGTTGCATGAGAAAACGGGTGAAAAGGTCGTGTTGTTGGTCGATGAATATGACAAGCCCCTTGTGGATTACCTGACGGATTTGGAGCAGGCCAAGAGGCACAGGGATATTTTCAAAGCCTTTTTCTCCGTGTTGAAAGACAGTGACGAGCACCTGCGAATGGTGTTTTTCACGGGAGTCTCAAAGTTCAGCAAGGTTTCCGTGTTTTCGGATTTGAACCACTTGGATGATTTGACCAGCGATAAGCGTTTTGCTAAGCTCGTAGGCTATTCACAAGAGGAATTGGAGCATTTTTTCGCTGACCGCATAGATTCCTTGAGTGCGAGTCAGAATATTGGTCGAGATGCTCTTCTTGCCCAAATCAAGGAATGGTACAATGGGTATTACTGGGAAAATGGCGTTAAGCTTTATACACCGTTTTCCATCCTGTCATTTTTCGCCAAGGAGAGGTTTGGCAACTATTGGTTCTCCACGGGAACCCCTACCTTTTTGGTGGAGATGCTTCGGGACAGAGAGCTATACCGAATGGACCAAGTTGAGGCTGATGATTCTATTTATGAGAGCTTCACAATTGAATCCATTGATGTATATGCGCTCCTGTTTCAGACAGGTTATCTGACCATCAAGGAGGTTGATGAATTCGGTTTCTATGTTTTGGGATACCCAAACAGAGAAGTTCGAGAATCATTTCTTCGTCATCTGATAGGAGGATATAGGCATACAGCCTCAAGTAGTTCCGGCCCAACCGTCGGCCATTTAACCCGTGCATTCCTTAAGAATGATATGGAGAAAGCGGTATCCATCATAAATTCCCTGTTCAAGGACATTCCAAACCAACTGTTTGAGGCGCGCAAGGAGAGCTATTACCATTCGCTTATCCATTTGGCATTCCGCTATTTGGGTTTGTTGATTGAGAGTGAGGTAAATACTTCGGACGGAAGGATGGATGCCGTAGTCTACACTCCAGAGCGCATTTTTATTTTGGAGTTTAAACTTGATAAATCGGCGGACGAGGCCGTTGACCAAATCCTTTCAAAAGGCTATGCTGAAAAGTATCGCCAAGAGGGGAAGGAATTGCTTGGCGTGGGAATCAATTTTGATTCGCAGAAGAAGGCTGTGGGAGACTGGAAGGTGGTGGGTGTATGAATCCAGTAAGAATATTCGGCTTCACGGCCATGTTTCTTTTTATGGTTTCCTTTGTGGTAAATGGTAACCAAAACCTTCAGCTTCACGACAGGTATTTGGTTTTCTCCAACAAGACTATTTTCTGGTTGCTTTCCTCCCTCTATGTTGGATTTGCTCTGATTGCCCTTCTGCTCAAATGGATAAAAAGGCCATTTGAAGGCTGGGTGTTTTGGGTGCATTATCTGATTTCAACCCTTTCGCTTGGTGCTGTTGCAATCATCTATTTTTTGGAGCCTCCATCTGGGCAAATGCTCTTGTCCTTGCTGTTTCTGTTGTTTGGGGCTGGGCAGCTGTATCTATTCTTTATTGTTCTTAAGAATTTTATTTCCTCTTCCATGCCCTGAACCCACCAACAATAAAGTTGTATTTCAGGAGCAATGATAATCTTTTTCCCAAAGCTAATTTTGGAGAAAAGTCTTTGTAGAGAATCTGTTCGTAGAGGAATTTGTCATTGAATTTATTAACACTGTTCACATTAGTAGCCTGTCCCTCGTGCAAGCGGAATTCCACCAACTGTTCGTCCAGCACCGCAATTTTCTTATCGTATAAGAAGAATCTGTAGTAAAATTCGTAGTCTAAAGCTTGTTTCAGCTTGGTGTTGAATTTTCCCAATTTCAACCAATCTTCCTTTTTGAAAAGGACGGCGGTGGGTTCCCCGATTTTGTTATTGATGCCGTTAAAAAATGTGTCTGCTTTTAAAAGACTGCTATCAAAGATGTAGGCCTTCTGTTCTTTTGAATAGTACGTTGTTAAACCGTTTTGAAGCGTTCCATATTTTTTGAGCCAAGCATCCTGCTGGCTTTTATGGTCTTCATCTTGGGAGCTTACCAAGAACTTGCGTTGACAGGAGGTTAAGCCTATGTTTTTATCAAGTGCGAAGCCATTTAGTAGTTTTTCAATGCAGGTGGATTCCAAGAGATCATCTTGAAAAACCAGTTTGATAAACTCCCCATTTGCTTTCTCAATACAGTGATTCCAATTGGCTCCAATACCTTGAGGGTCATGGGGGTAAATCATGAAGGGTATTGGATATTTTTCCAATTTGTTTTTGACAATCTCAAGCGTGTTATCCTTCGAATTATCATCAGAAACGATGATTTCAAAATTCTGGTAAGTTTGATTCAGTACTGAATCCAAAGCTTCTCCAATGAAATCGGCTCCGTTATAAGTGGGGATGCAGACGGATACCAGTGGGGTGTTGTTATTGCTGTTCATTCAATTTGCTCAAAAGATGCTGCTTTTAAAGGCAGACAATTTTATTGTTCAATGGGTAAAGCGGCTTTTACTCTCTCCGCCTTATCCTTTCCAATCAACTCAGCCACTTCCTCCACACTCGCCTCCTGAATTCTTTTCACGGTGCGGAAATGACGCAATAGCTTTTCAATGGTCTTAGGGCCAATGCCTTCAATATCCTCCAAACCTGTTTTGATGAAGTGTTTGCTTCTCTGATCTCTGTGGAAGGTAATGGCAAAACGGTGCGCCTCATCACGGAGTTGTTGAATGAGACGGAGCGTAGGCGACTTTTTGGATAGGAGCAATGGGTATTTGTCGCCAGGAAAGAAGATTTCCTCCAAGCGCTTGGCAATACCGATGACCGTGAGTTTGTCTCGGATGCCCAATTCATCCATGATCTTCATAGCGGCGCCTAGCTGGCCTTTTCCGCCGTCAATGATGACGAGGTCGGGTAAGGGCGAGTTTTCCTCCACAAGGCGCTTATAACGCCTGTAAACGACTTCCTTCATGGTGTCGAAGTCGTTGGGGCCTTCCACTGTTTTTACCTTGTAGTGGCGGTAGTCCTTTTTGGCGGGCTTGCCGTCGCGGAAGCAGACCATGGAGGACACGGGATTGGTTCCTTGAATGTTGGAGTTATCAAAGCACTCTATGTGCTTGGGCAGGTCCTTCAGGCGCAGGTCCTTTTGCATCTGCTCCAAGGTCTTGTTTGGGCGTGGCTTTTCGGATTGGCTACGTTTGTCCTTGCGGTAGCTCAAGGCATTTTTAAAGGACAGTTCAACCAGCTTGCGCTTGTCGCCGATTTTGGGGTAGTTGAAGGTCAGGCTGTCATCCCATTCCTCGATTTCCAAGTTGGTGAGCAATTCCTTGGCTTGGCTGTGGATATCTTCGCGGATGCTCAGCAGGGCAAAGCCGAGTGTTTCCTCATCCGATTCCTCCAAACGTTTGCGCACCTCCAAGTTCTTGCTGAGGGTGATGCATCCATGCTGAACTTTGAGGAAGTTGATGTAGGCACGATCCTCATCCGAGGTGATGGTGCAGACATCCATTTCCCCGAATTTCGGGTTGGAGACCACGGATTTGCCTTGGTAGTTCTCCAAGGCAAGCAGCTTTTTCTTGATGTTTTCAGCCTTCTCGAACTCCAAGTTTTGAGCGTGGCTAAGCATCTTCTCTTCCAAGAATTGTTTGGCGGGCCCCAGTTTTCCCTTCAAAATGTTCCTCGCCTGTTCGATTTGCCCCATGTAATCCTCCTCGGTTTGGAGGTTTTCGCAAGGGCCAAGACAATTGCCGATGTGGTATTCCAAACAGACCTTGAATTTGCCTTTGTCGATGCTGTCTTGGGCCAGGTTGAAGGTGCAAGTGCGGAGCGTGAAGAGTTGTTTGAACAGCTCGGTGAGCGTGTTGATGGTCCGTGAGTTTGTGTAAGGACCGAAGTATTCGCCAGCCTTGCGGTCAACCCGTCGGGTAACGATGATGCGTGGGAAACGTTCCTTGAGGATGCAGAGGTAGGGATAGGTTTTGTCGTCCTTGAGGAGGATGTTGTACTTGGGCTGGTTTTGCTTGATGAGGGAATTCTCCAGAAAAAGGGCGTCGTACTCCGAATCCACCACGGTGTATTCGATACGGACGATTTGAGAAACCAGCCTACGTGTCTTTTGGTTGAGGCGCTCGGGGCTTTGGAAGTAGCTTGATACCCGATTCTTTAGGTTTTTGGCCTTACCAACGTAAATGAGATTGTCCTGCTTGTCAAAGTAGCGGTAGACCCCTGGGCTTTTGGGGAGTTGCTGGATGGTTTCTTTGAGGGAGGGCATTGGGGGATACGGAATGGCGTCAGGGGAATCATAGGGTTGCACCCTATGCTGACGTATTTCGCCCTTACAGGGCTGTAAGGTGGGGAGCCCTGTAGGGGCGAAATATGCGAGCGTAGGATGAATTTCTACGTTTTATGAATCAATCATATTCAACCTCCCGCAACACATCACCTCCTCCAGTTGAATCACTCACCGATTCACACAAGAACTCCTGACGGATTTGAGCCTCTGTCAAAGTCTCTGGAATAGGGAATGGTGCCTTTCGGATGCCTGTTTTACGGTCCTTATAGGCCTTTTGCATGTAGAGGCCGAAGATTGGCAATGCCATTTTGGAGCCTTGTCCGAGATAGCCATAGCCTTTTGGGAAGCGCACGATGTTATCATCACCACCAACCCAAACGCCAGTTACCAAATCTTTGGAGATGCCCATGAACCAACCGTCAGTGGAGCTTTGGGTTGTACCCGTTTTACCGCCCAATTGGTTGACACCGTCCAACAATTTGTATTGAGTATCCAAAGAGCGAGCGGTACCGCCAGCAATTTGAGTGCTTCCGCGCAACATGGTTACCATTTTGAAGGCCTCTTCGGCACTCATGGCTTGTCGAGTGGAAGGGGTGCTTTCATAAATGGTTTTGCCGTGTTTGTCTACAATTTTGGAAATGTAGCTCAGTTCGTTGTAAACCCCGTTGTTCACGAAGGTGCAGTACGGGCGAATCATCTCGTAGAGGCTGACTGGGCTTGTGCCCAAGGCCAAGGATGGAACGGCGTCGAGGCGGTCTTCGGGAATCCCGAGGTTAACGGCTTGGCGTACCACTTCGTCGGGGCCGATGTCTCGGATAAGCAAGGCGGCAATGGGGTTGAGGGATTGGGCCAATGCAGTTTTCAAGTCGATGGCTTTACCCGTTGGCTTTCCTCGTGGCACCCATGTTTTGCCATCAGGCATTTTCAGGCTGACAGGACCGTCGGTAATGGTGTAGCAAGGAGAGTAGCCTCGCTGAATGGCGGCCGAATAGAGTACAGGTTTAAAGGTGGAACCTGGCTGACGAGCACTTTGGCGCACGTGGTCGTAGGCAAAGTATTCCTTGTTGATACCTCCAACCCATGCTTTGATTTGACCTGTATGCGGGTCCACGGATAAGACGCCGGCTTGCAAGAACCATTTGTGGTGGAGCAATTCGTCCAAAGGCGAAATGTTGGTGTCAACTATCCCTTTGTAGGTGAAAATCTGGCTTGGGCGTTTCTCGTTCAAGGCCAAATTGATGGAGTCCTTGTCTCCGTTGTAGCGCTTTTTCAATTGGCGATAAAGCTCCGTCCTACGAATTTCACGCATCGCGTAGCGTTGCTTACTCTTTCCTGTTCCCCAAGGTTCCCGCTTACCCCAGCTTTTCTTGAAGTCCTTTTGAAGGCTCTTCATGTGCTGTTCGGTTGCCTGTTCAGCGTATTTCTGTAAACGGGAATCGATGGTAGTATAAACCTTCAGGCCGTCTGCATAAAGGTCATAGCCAGCATCCGAGCAAATGCGTTGAATTTCTCGCTTAATCTCTCCTCGGAAGTATGGAGCCAATCCAGTATTGTAGTTTGGCGGATTAAAGTCCAATTCCAAGGGCAGGACCTTAAGAGAATCATATTCCTTCTCAGTCAAAAACCCATCCTGTTTGGTCATTTGGTGCATGACCACATTGCGGCGTTTTTGAACCCGTTCATTGTATTTTTTTGGGTTATAAAGGGCAGGGTTTTTCAACATGCCCACCAAAACAGCGGCTTCTTGGATGTCTAAATCTTTTGGTTTTTTACCGAAGAAAGTCTGTGAAGCGGCGTAGATACCATGACTGTCATACACGTAGGAAACCGTGTTGAGGTACATGGTGATGATTTCCTTTTTGGTGTATGCGCGTTCCAATCGCTTGGCGGTAATCCATTCCTTAGCTTTAATGACCAGTGATCGAACCCCAGGAATTTTTTCTAATGGGCCAGTGTGGCCCTCACCGCGAAGGTCAAAAAGGTTTTTAGCCAATTGTTGGGTTAGGGTACTTCCGCCTCCTTGAAGGTTGAGGGTGAGTACTCCTTTTACCACACGTAAGGTCGCCTCAAAGTCAACGCCAGAGTGATGTTCAAAACGTTCGTCTTCGGTGGCAATCAAAGCGCGAATGACATGCAATGAGATGTCGTCGAATTCAACCTTGGTTCTGTTCTTTCGGAAATATTTACCCAATACCTTCCCGTCAGCGGTGTAAAGCTCTGAAGCGATTGAGCTTTTAGGGTTTTCCAAGAGCTTTAAATCTGGAATCTCTCCGAAAAGCCCGAAAAGGTTGATGGAGGCCATCCAGAGAAATAGCGGTAAAAATATGGCAAAAGCTCCCAGCCCTATCCATGACCAAACAATTAGTCGTCTGTAGAGTTTTGGGAGTTCTTGGAAGTGGGATTTCATCTGTTTGAAGTTTGAGGCGTCGGACATTAGACCGCTACGCTTTTAGACATTGGACATTAGCGCTTTTGGCATCGGCTAACGTCTAAAGTCTAATGTCCAAGTTAAAGCACTCTGTATTTACAATTCATCATCATCAAAGCTCTCGTCGGACGGAATCAGTAGGTCGGCGGGAGCGGTGGAGTCAGCCATTTCTGCTTGTTTCGAGCAGTCATAGATCTCCATATCAAAATTCGTTGATGGGCGTTTGAAGCGTTGCTTTTTGATGTCGAGGGTTGTGTCTGCGTAAACGCGTTGCATGTACTCCGCCCAAATAGGCATGGCCATACGTGCACCCTGTCCTTCCTTAATGGAACGGAAGTGGATGTTTCGGCTGTCACCACCGACCCAAACGCCGGAAACGAGCTGTGGGGTGAGGCCCATAAACCAACCGTCCGATTGGTCTTGGGTGGTTCCTGTTTTGGCAGCCACCTCATTGCCATAGCCCAAAAGCTTGTACTTGTGGAGTCCCAAGGCCGTACCACCAGATTCTTGGGTGGTACCCATCAGCATATAGAGCATGGTGAAGGCCTTGTATTTGTCCATCACGAAACGCTCTTCTTTGCCAAAGTCAGCCACCACGTTTCCGTGGCGGTCCACAATCTTATCAATGAAATAAGGCCTGATATAAGTTCCCTCGTTCACGAAAGTGGAGTAGGCCCCAACCATTTCGTAGAGCGAAACGTCGAATACGCCCAAGCACATCGACGGAACGGCTTCCAAGTGGCTTTCGATGCCCAATTCGCGAGCGTAGCGCACAACCAATGGAGGCGTGGCATTCTCACCGAAGTCCTTCATCAGTCCTGCAGTAATGGCATTCACGGAGTTCGCCAAGGCTTTACGGAGCGTCATCCACTCACCAGAGTATGTTCCGTCTGCGTTTTTCGGGGTCCAAGGCACCGCCTCTCCATCGACATAGGTGATGAAGGAAACGGGAATGTCTTGGAACTTAGAGCAAGGCGTGTAGGCATTACTTTCACCGAGTACTGAGGCGTAAACAATCGGCTTGAACGTGGATCCCGGCTGACGTTTTCCATGTTGGACGTGGTCAAACTGGAAGGTGTTGTAGTTGATGCCACCAACCCAAGCCTTGATTTCTCCAGAAGTTGGATCCACGGAGAGGAAACCAGCATGAAGGAATCGCTTGTAATACTTCAGTGAGTCGATGGTGCTGAAGGTAGTGTCCACAGGTCCTTGCCAAGTGAAAACCCGCATCGGCTTCTTTTTGTTCAGATAAAAATCGACGGAGTCCGAATTTTTCTTGAAACGCTTTTTGAGTGAGCGGTAGTAGGGGAGTCTGTTCAGTGCGCGTGGGAAATAGGAGGAATCCAACACGTATTTGGTGTAGGTGGCTTCCAAATCCCTTTTGCTCCATGGGTCACGACCTTTCCAGTGCTTGTCAAAACGCTCCTGCAATTCGGTCATGTGTTCGCGGACAGCCTGCTCAGCGTAGTTCTGCAAACGGGAGTCGATGGTGGTATAAACTTTCAATCCATCGGAATAGAGGTCATAGCCATTTTCCTTGGCCCAATAGATCAAGAATTTTTTGGCTTCCATACGGAAGTATTTGGCGGAACCAGTACGGTGGCTTTCCACTACATAATTCAAATGGATGGAATCCTTTCGAAGAGAATCAGCTTCATGGCTGGTAATGACTTGATATTTTTCAAGCTGATCCAATACTGTGTTACGACGCTTAAAGGCGTTGTCTGGGTTGAGGATTGGGCTATAGGAAGTTGGTGCTTTTAAAAGCCCGACCAACATGGCGGCTTCCTCTATGTTCAGTTCATCTTGGTTTTTGCCGAAGAAAGTTTTGGCGGCTACTTGAATACCGAAAGAGTTACTACCGAAATCCACCGTGTTGAGGTACATGGTGATGATTTCTTCCTTGGTATAAGATTTTTCAAGCTGTACGGCCAACACCCATTCCTTAGTCTTGTCGATGAGCTTGTTGATGAAAAAGTTTTTGCCGTGGAGAGAGCCACGTAGGTTTTCAGCCCGTGTGTTGAAGAGGTTTTTCGCCAACTGCTGAGAGATGGTGGATGATCCACGTTTTTCTCCTTTGGCCAAATAGTAAAGAATGGCGAAGGTGCCCTTGAAGTCAATGCCAGAGTGCTCGCGATAACGGATGTCCTCCGTGGCGATTAGGGCGTTGATGACGTTTGGGGAGAGGTCTTCGTAAGTAACCTGCGTTCGGTTGGAGCGGAAGTACTTTCCAAGAAGAAGGCTGTCGGCAGAATAGAGTTCTGAGGAATACTCGGAGCTTGGGTTCTCCAAGTGCTTGCGGTCAGGCATTTCCCCAAACCACCCGTTCTCGTTGGTGGTGACGGCATTGACATACCAATACACGCCAAAAGTGGCCAGTAACAGGCCTATCCACGGAAGGATGATAAAAGTGAATGGGGAGAAAATCCGCTTCATGTCAGTTATCGGTTATCAGTTATCAGTTATCGGTTAGCAGTTAACACAATTCAGGGCAATCGCGAGAAAACCATGTTTTGGGTGCCGACGATGCCTTTTGAGCGTCATACGGGAACACAGAACGTAGTAGCATTTTCTTGCAGTTGCCCTGTAAAACAATTCGTGCCTGATAACTGTTAACCGATAACTGGTTTATTGTTTACCGGAGAAGATTTGATATCCAGTTAAGTCCCTCTTGTTTAACAAAAGGTTGTAATTGTCAAAGGTAATCACATAGTAGGAATAATCTAAGCCCTCGAAGTGCTTCCCAAAGTCGTGGTAGTGCTTCAATTTTTCGAGGTATTCCTCCGCCTCCTTTTTATTCTCAAAATTACCGATGCGCACCAAGAAGTTTTGCTCATCGTAGCTCACGGCCTTTGTGTTATACCCCTTGTTTCGGAAATAGTTTTCGTTGAATTCGTAGAAAACAGGTAGGGCATTGTCGGGCTTGATTTCGCTGGACTTGAAAATGCCCATCACATAATGCTGGGTGCTGTCGTTGCTCGCGTATTCCCCTGAGAGTTGGCTGACGGAAATGCCTTCTTCCTCCATGAGGGATTTATGCTGCGCCAAAAGGCTGTCGGCATAAGGCACCAATTCACTTGTTTTAAAGTCAACCATGAATTTCTCCAAGCCATTTTGATAGTTCAATGCTTGGTCTGTTCGGGCATAGGTCAGCACCTTGAGCAAGGTGAGACGGTCCTTGACTTCCGCCAGCGGGTAAGTTTGTAGAATTTGGTCAATTTCTCGGCGGGCACCCAAGTAGTCGCCTTGACGATAGAGCTCATACGCTCGTGCATATTCCGACTCGGCCTCCTCGTTATCCGTTTTGTACTCCTTGCGGTAGTTCGGATTTTGGTAGAGTTTGGCGTAGATGGAGTTCGGGTATTTGCTCAACAATTCAGGGCTGTGCTCATCTGGGCTACAGCTGGTTGATTTTTCGCAAAGCAGACAAAGAAGGTAAAGAGCTTCGGCGCGGTCGTCACTTTCTGGGAATTCCGTTTTGTGACGCATGAATGTCTCAATGGCGTATTCAGGCTCATTGAGCTTAAAGGTGTAAAGCTTTCCAGCCTTGAACAGGGCATCTTCCAATCGTTCGTTAGAAGCGGCAAAATCTTCCTCTGTTTTTGGAATGGCGTCGTAATACTGCTGACGATCCACATGGATTTCCTCCTCTTTAGGTTCGTCTTCCACAGCCACCTGAACGGTGTCTTTGGGTTGCTCCAGTTTTTCGGCGTCTTCGGTAGCGTCCGTTTGTTTTAGCGCTCGACGCCAGTTATCCTCAAGCGGGCGATCCCCCCAAACATTGAGGAATTGAATACGAGACTGGCCAAGTGCGCTTGGGTTGTAGAACACGAAGTTTGTTCCGCCACCAGCCAACAATGGCGACTGCTGTTCTTTTTCCTTCTCTTTTTGTTCGAGCAGTTTTTGACGTTCGCGCTCACGTTTGATTTCCTCCTCCTTGGCTTTGGCTGCCTTTTCGATCAATGCATCCAAGTCGTCTGGAGTCATTTTGGCCATGCGCTGTAGGCTGTCCTCGGTTTCGATGATGGTGATTTGCTCAACAAACTCGGTCAAGGTCAGCTTACGGTCATTGATTTCCTCAAACTCGCTGTGGTCTTGGTTGTAAAGAGCCACCGTGCTGTCATAGTAGCGCTCGGCTTTGCGGTAATCGCGTTTGTCGTAATAGATTTCTCCAGCAAGTCGATAGGAATATGCCTTCTGAAGATCGCGGGCGCCTTCGACATGAAGTGATTTGTTCAGGTTGTCCAAGGCAGCTTCAGTATTGCCTTGTTTGAGCTCAAAGCGAGCCATCTCGTAATAGATGCGGTCCTTGAACTCTTGGTTTTTCAAATCGACCAAAAGCTTGTCGAAGTATTTTCTGATGCGTTTGTTTTCTTGCGCGTCTGTGATTTCAGACACCTGTGCCATGCTCAGCTTGGTGTAAAACTCCAGCTCGTAAGGTGGATTGTTCTTTAACGCTTTTTTGTAGTGGGCGTAAGAGGCAGAGTCATGACCTAAAAGCTGTTCGAGCTGCCCTGCCACAAAATTGAGGTGAGATCGACGTTTATTATCCTTTTCTAAAGGAATGGCCTTTTTCACATGAGGAAGCATTTGGGAGAATTCTTCCTGCGAACGGTGAAACTCCGCCGAGGCTAAGTGGAATTGTTTGCCGCTTTTTGGTTTTAGTTTTTCAGCGTCTTCCTCTTGTTGCAACAGGGAAATGAGCTGGTAAGCATCGGTCATGTCCCGTTGATGCACCTTGCTGTGAAGCAACCAAGCCAAGGCTTCGTGTTTTGCGTCCTTATCTTCTGAGGAGGATACTACGTATTTAAGCATTTGGTCCGCATAATCAGGCTTGCTTTGGTAATGCCTTGCACGGCCAATCAAAATTTGGCAGTCATCCACCCATTGGCTGTTTTTGTGCAGCTTGATAGGGTAGGTGGCTTTCTCTCCTACATAATTAAGGTCTTCTTCCATGCCGCTGGAAGCCGTGGTGTCAAATTGCGGAGTAACAGGAAGAATGCGGTTATAATCGTATTTCTGTTGGTCCCAAAGCTTGTTTTCAACCTCGGTGAGGCGCTCCTCAGCCAAAAAGTAGGCGTTGTAATAGGCAGTGGTGTTATGGTAGCCCTTGGCAACAGGTGATCGGCTTTCCTGAGAACAGGCAAGCATCAATAGGCCAATGGTTGCAACAAGAAGAATAGAAAAAACAGAATATTTTTTGTCCACGGGTAAAAGGGAACTCGGTCGAATATGGGATGATGAATTAGACTACTGGAAATTTGTACAATGTATCGTGTATTATGTACAATGATTGCTCACTGACGGAGAGTCATAGTACATAATACATTGTACTTGATACAAAAATGTCCAACGGACTTTTTCCGACAATAGTATTTCAATCTCCAAAGATGGAAAAAAAATCTTGTAGGGCTGATAGTTAATGGGGGATGCCTTAATTTAGGCGAATTGTAAAGTGTTGTGTGTCTTTCTGTCCAGAGAGGTAAATGACACATTTAGAGAATGAACCCGAGGTTTGGTGGCTAAAAAAAAGAAACGGAGCATATACGACAGGATAACCTATAAGTATCAGGTTATCATTCGGAATGAGGAGAACTTTGCTGAAAAGACAACGTTCTCGTTCAACTATGCCCAAGCCTTATTGGTATTCTTTATTTTGTTCAGTGGCATGCTCTTCATGAGTTTGTTTCTGGCAAAGTCTATTTTGTCCCAATGGTACGATCCCGCCCACGAGGATAAGCAGGTTGCCAAGGATGTGGAGGATATTCGCCAGAGGCTGGATAGTTTGAATCATCAGTTGGTGATGCGCGATGAAATCATCCACAGTTTTCATGTGATGTTGGATGGTGGTGTGACGGAGGACTCTGTGGTGACCGCTTCCAAAAATGATGAGCGGGAACAGGATGTCACTGCCGTCGATGTGGAAAGTAGGTCGGAGGCGGATTCCCTAATTCGAAGCCGATTTGAGCAAGCTGAAGGAGTTGCGCCAACTTCAGAGTCTGTGTCTGGAGTGGTGAGGATGTATTTCCCGCCAGTGGAAGGCGGAGAGGTGATCGTGCCTTATGATCCTGAGAAAGGGCAGTTCGGTGTACGCATCGAGGCCAAGGGTGTAGATATGGTAAAGGCAATTGCGGACGGTCGAGTGATTTTGTCTTTGGCTACCGTAGATGGTGCTATATTAGCAGTTCAACATCGACACGATGCGGTGTCTGTCTATAGACACAATGGAGAGTTGTTGAAAAAGGTAGGTGAGTTTGTGCGTACAGGTGAGCCATTGGCGGCCTTGCAGTCAGGCGCCCCTTTTATCGACTTTGAGCTTTGGGAGGATAGGAGTCGTGTCAATCCCGTAGATTTTATTGAGTTTTAGGAAACTTTCTTGCCACGCTATTGTTAGGCTAATGTTCATGCTGTTTAATAATTAAACTGGATGAGCGTTCTTTTAATGATTGTTTGAGAAAGGAAAACTGACGAAGATATGTTTGGAAGTAAAGACAAGAAGCAGGAACAGATTCTCGGGCAGAAGCAGAATCAGTTGGAGCAGGGTACCAAGGTTGAGGGTAATATTGAGGCGATTGGTAACTTGCGTATTGACGGAGAGGTTGTGGGCAATGTGATTTGCAAACAAAAGTTTGTGTTGGGTGCTGAAGGCGTCATCACAGGCAACATCACCGCCAAGAATGCCGAGATTGAAGGTACAATTAAAGGCAACCTAAACATCAGCGAAATGTTGGTGCTTCGCCCATCTGCCGTTGTTGAAGGTGATTTGATTACTGATAAAAAGATTGTTGAAGCTGGTGCTGTCCATAATGGTCGTAGCACTATGCAGTCGCCAATATCATCACATAATGAAGCCGGACAAGGACAAGAAAAAGCAGCCGCAAGAAAACTCCAACCACAGAAAGCTGGTTAAGGATTTCGCCAAGTATTCGGGCTTAGCGTTCCAAATGGGAGCGGTGATTGGCTTGATGGCTTGGTTAGGCGTCACCCTTGACGAGCGTTTTGACAAAAGTCCCCTGTTTACGAGCATTTTCTCGTTGACAGGGGTTTTTGCGTCTATGTGGGTGGTCATTAAAAGTCTGATAAAATAAGGCTTCTAAGTCTTAGCAAAAGAAAAACAATAAACTGACCCAGTCGTCTTGTTCTTTTGCCCGCTGTTCATAGCAACTTGATTTGCGATAGCTACGGCTATCCCTGCATCAACTTGCCACAAACAGCGAACAAAATAACTGCGCCTTAGTGGGCCAGTTTATTATTTCACTTTCGCTTGCTTGTAACATCTGAGGCGAATTAGTTCGTAAAAGAGAGCATAGAGAACTTTTTATTTTATCCCATACATAAACATTTCCTCGGCCTTTTGGGGAGCATCTATTTTCATGAAAAAGTACCTACTTTCTTTCGTCACCTTTAATTTGATTGTTGCTCTTGTAGTCCTTTTGGGGCAGTACTTGGGTGGGCCAGCAGTGGTTTCTCCGTTGGTTTGGAAGATGTATGTCTTTTTTATCGTTCTGACATTAATGGGACGATCTTTAGAAGAAGTTGGACTGAGGCGTGACCCAAATAATATTGTGCCGTACTTCTTTGCGGCCATGGGGCTTAGATTTATGATGTCAATCGCCTTCTTTGCCTTATTTGTTTTCAAGGTAGGTGTTGAGGGTCAGGTATTTACGCTTAATTTTTTTATCCTGTATTTGTCCTATTCAGGGTTTGATATTTATTGCTTATTGGCTAACTTGCGCAGAATTTTAACGAGCGAAGACAATAAGCGAGATGAAAACGACCGTAACTTACGTCGGTAATTGGCTCAAGAACCTCTTTATCATTGCGGGACTCACCTCTCTGATGACAGGTGTAGCAGTTGCTTCTGAATCACATGGTGCTGACCATGGTCATGGAGCGCACGGTGAAGAAGCAGCTCACGGCCATGCTTCGGCCGAAGAGTCTGAGGATGTAGATATCACCGAGGTTATCGGTCACCACATCTCTGATGGTCATGACTGGCATATCATTGATATCAATGACCATCCAGTTTCAGTGCCTCTTCCAGTAATCCTTTACTCTTCTGAGAAGGGGCTGGATGTTTTTTTGTCTTCGAAGTTCCAGCATAATGATGACGGTAAGGTTGTAGTAGAAACCAAGGCTGGTAACCGTTATGTGAAGGTTCATGAGGAAATCTACTTTGCTTCTGAGAAAGCAAACGCGCATGGTGCCTTTGTTGAAATGGATGAGCATCATCACCCAGTAAACGCA
Organism: Bacteroidia bacterium; assembly: GCA_030431525.1. Taxonomy (GTDB): domain Bacteria; phylum Bacteroidota; class Bacteroidia; order Cytophagales; family JAAEPT01; genus JAUIJC01. The sequence continues at coordinate 77,432 of JAUIJC010000015.1, forward strand.
AAGCCATACGACGTTTCCTTGACCAAGGATGTTGCTGAAATGCTACTTGGTGTTTCGTTGATGTTGGTGATTTTTATCTCCGTAGCTAATGGTGCTAAGAAGCGTGAGGGTAAAGCTCCGCGTGGAATTCAGTCCTTCTTTGAGCCATTGATTCTCTTTGTTCGTGACGAAATTGCTATCCCGAACATCGGTAAGAAGCACCACGAGCGCTTCATGCCATTCCTATTGACAGTATTCTTCTTTATTTGGATCAACAACCTTCTTGGTCTTTTGCCAGGTGCTCCGAACTTGACAGGTAATATCGCTGTTACATTGACCTTGGCGGTATTTACTTTGGTGATTACGGTGGTCAATGGTAATAAAAACTACTGGTTGCACATCTTTGCGACTCCGGGAGTTCCGTGGTGGTTGTTGCCAATCATGGTTCCGATCGAGATCATCGGAATTTTCACGAAGCCATTCTCTCTAATGGTTCGTTTGTTTGCGAACATCACTGCTGGTCACATTGTAATCCTTTGTGTGATTGGCTTGATCTTCATGTTTAAGTCTGCCTATGTAGGTGTTGCTTCGGTTCCTTTTGGTGTGTTTATGAACGCCTTGGAATTGTTGGTTGCCTTCCTGCAGGCCTTTGTGTTCACACTTCTTTCAGCAATCTACTTCGGTTCTGCTGTTGAGGAAGGACACCACTAATTCTTGTAACCCAATTGTTCAATAATAATTAATCTCTACTGTTATGACTGCTGGAGTATTCGCTGCACTTGGTGCTGGTCTCGTAGCTATCGGAGCTGCTCTTGGAATCGGTAAAATTGGTTCTTCTGCTATGGAAGGAATCGCTCGTCAGCCTGAGGCTGGTGGTAAGATCCAGACTGCAATGATCATCGCGGCTGCACTTATCGAGGGTGTATCCCTTTTCGCAGTACTCGTTACTCTTCTTGCTGTTCAAGCGGGTTAATTCCCACTTTATAGTAAGAACAAGGGTTTTAAGTTCACTGGTTTGGCGCTAGGCCGCCAGTGAACTTTTCCAAAGAATTATTTTCGCCGCAAGGCAAATAGCATAAGAAATGGACAAGTTAATTCAACCTGGATTTGGCCTTATTATTTGGCAGGCCGTCATCTTCTTGGTAGTACTCTTCCTGCTTACTAAGTTCGCTTGGAAGCCAGTTTTGAAATCCATCAAGGATCGCGAGGCAACCATTGAGGGTGCTTTGAACGCCGCCGAGGAAGCCAAGGCTGAAATGGCCAAGTTGAAGTCCGACAATGAGCGTCTCATCAAAGAAGCAAAAGTTGAGCGTGACGCCATTTTGAAGGCTGCTAACGAAACAGCAGAAAAGCTGATCACTGAGTCAAAGTTGAAGGCTCGTGAGGAGGCTGACAAGGAGAAGGAAAAAGTATTGGTCGCTATCGAAAACGAGAAGCGTTCTGCCGTTGCTTCCCTCCGCAAAGAGGCTGCCGACCTTTCTGTAGAAATCGCAGAGAAGGTACTCCGCAAGGAGCTCAGCCAGAAGCCAGCACAAGATGCGTTGCTTGACTCATATGTCAAGGAAGGTGAGTTGGCGCTTTTGAACTAAGACAGACATTAGAGTTTAGACATTAGAACTTAGCACAGCTAAAGTCTAATGTCTTACGTCTAAAATCTATACATGTATGGCAGTTTCTGCTGCAGTTGCGATTCGTTACGCTAAGTCCTTGATTGGCTTGGCTGAGGAGAAAGGAGTTCTCGATGTGGTTAAAACCGACCTTGAGGGCGTGGTTAAATTGGCTGAAGACAGCCATGATTTCACCGTTTTCTTGAAAAGCCCAGTGATCGACCCTTTGAAGAAGAAGCAAATTCTTTTGAAGATGTTCGATGGGAAGGTCAACGATTTGACCCTTTCGCTTTTCGGATTGACGGCTGAGAAAAAGCGTGAGTCCATCCTTTTGGATATCGCTAAAACCTTCTTGAAGCTTTACAATAACCAAAAGGGTATTGTGGAAGTAAACCTTTCTTCGGCAGTAGCCATGGAGGCTGGTTTGAAGGAGGAGCTTCGCAGCAAGTTGTCCAAGCAATCTGGAAAGACTATTCAGTTCTCTGAAGAGGTAGATCCAGACTTGATTGGTGGCTATGTTCTCCGTGTAGAGGATCGCCAAATCGACATGTCGGTTCGCAACCAACTGTCAGAGATTCGCCAAAGCTTTAAGGCTTAATAGTACCAAGTATCAAGTATTAAGTACCAAGTTGAAGTCTTGGTACTTTGTACATTCTACTTAGTACTCATTTAATATCGTCCTACAACTTTATTTTCCGATACAATGGTACGACCAGATGAGGTCTCAGCAATTTTGAGAGAGCAGCTTTCCAACTTTAAGTCGGCAGCTGAACTCGAAGAAGTGGGCACCGTCCTCCAAATTGGTGACGGGGTAGCTCGTGTATATGGACTTTCCGGTGTGCAGGCTGGTGAGTTGCTCGAATTCGAAGGCGGTGTCGCAGGCCTCGCTTTGAACCTTGAAGAAGATAACGTGGGTGCCGTACTTTTGGGTGAGTCCACAACCGTTACTGAAGGTTCTACTGTAAAGCGTACTAACCGTATCGCCTCTGTAAAAGTAGGTGAGGGTGTTATCGGACGCGTAGTAAACACGTTGGGTGAGCCAATCGACGGTAAAGGTGCTATCGAGGGTGAAACCTACGAGATGCCAATCGAGCGTAAAGCTCCAGGTGTTATCTACCGTCAGCCAGTAAACGAGCCATTGCAGACTGGTATCAAATCCGTTGACTCCATGATTCCAATAGGACGTGGACAGCGTGAGTTGATCATCGGTGACCGTCAGACTGGTAAGACGGCCATTGCTATCGATACAATCTTGAACCAGCGCGAGTTCTACGAAGCTGGTGAGCCTGTATTCTGTATCTACGTTGCCGTAGGTCAGAAAGCATCTACAGTTGCTGGTATCGTTTCCGCTCTTGAGAAGGGTGGTGCGATGGACTACACTGTAGTTGTATCTGCTTCTGCTGCTGACCCAGCGCCGATGCAGTTCTACGCTCCATTTACTGGTGCGGCTATCGGTGAGTACTTCCGTGATACTGGACGTCCTGCCTTGGTTGTTTATGATGACCTTTCTAAACAGGCCGTTGCTTACCGTGAGGTATCTCTTTTGCTTCGTCGTCCTCCAGGGCGTGAGGCTTACCCAGGTGACGTATTCTACCTCCACAGCCGTTTGTTGGAGCGTGCCGCTAAGGTGAACTCATCTGACGAGATTGCTAAGGACATGAACGACCTTCCTGAGTCTTTGAAAGACAAAGTGAAAGGTGGTGGTTCCTTGACAGCTCTTCCAATCATTGAAACTCAAGGTGGTGACGTTTCCGCTTATATCCCGACTAACGTAATTTCAATTACTGACGGTCAGATCTTCTTGGAAACTAACCTCTTCAACGCTGGTGTGCGTCCAGCCATTAACGTAGGTATCTCTGTATCTCGTGTAGGTGGTAACGCTCAGATCAAGTCGATGAAGAAGGTATCCGGTACATTGAAACTTGACCAAGCCCAGTTCCGCGAATTGGAGGCTTTCGCCAAGTTCGGTTCCGACCTTGACGCCGCTACTAAATTGACCATCTCCCGTGGTCAGCGTAACCTTGAAATCTTGAAGCAGCCTCAGTTCTCTCCTGAGCCTGTAGAGGAGCAGGTTGCTGTAATCTACGCTGCTACTAACGGCTTGTTGGATACAGTTGCTGTTGACAAGGTGCGTGAGTGGCAGTCCGCTTTCCTTCAGGAAATGCGCAACGGCCAAAAAGAAGCTCTTGCTGACTTCAAAGCTGGCAAGTTGTCTGATTCAGCTATCGCTGCAGTGAAAAAGGTTGCAGTAGAGGTTGCTGAGCGCTTCGCTTAATTAGTTGAATTCTATCAGTATCAAGTATCAGGTACCAAGTAGAGAGACCTTTTGAGTCTTAATACTTATTACTTGATACTTGATACCTACTACTCGATACACCATAGATAATGGCAAGTCTAAAGGAGGTAAGAAACCGGATTACGTCTGTTACTTCAACGCAGCAGATTACCAAGGCTATGAAGATGGTGGCCGCCGCCAAACTTCGTCGTGCTCAGGACAACATCATTCAGATGCGTCCTTACGCCAAGAAGTTGAACGGCATCTTGGCCAACGTTAATGCCGCAATGGAAGGCTCTGACTTGGAGAACGAATTCGGTCAAGTACGCGAGGAGGTTAAGAAAGTCCTCGTCGTTGTTGTCACTTCCGACCGTGGTCTTTGTGGTGCCTTTAACTCTTCCATTTTTAAGGCTGCCAAAGCGGTAATCGCTGAGAAGTATGCCACTCAGGAGAAAGCCGGAAACGTGGAGTTGCTTTGTGTGGGTTCCAAAGGTGTTGATCACTTCGGCCGTCGTGGTTACAATGTGAACGACTCCTATGTGAATGCCTTCAAGGAATTGAGCTTCGACTACGTACGTGGCGCTGCTGAGTTCGCAATGGAAGGTTTCCTCGCTGGTGATTACGACGCTGTTGAGTTGATTTACAACGAGTTTAAGAACGTTGCCACTCAGGTTGTTTGCACCGAGCAGTTCTTGCCTGTTGTTGAGGAGAAGGGTAGTGAAAAGAAGAAGGCGTCAGTTGATACTGACTACATCTTCGAGCCATCCAAAGAATATATTGTAAAGGAATTGATTCCTAAGTCCTTGAAAATCCAATTCTACAAGGCAGTGTTGGAGTCGAATGCTTCTGAACATGGCGCTCGTATGACAGCCATGGACAAAGCGACTGACAACGCTGGTGAATTGTTGAAGGACCTTCGTTTGGAGTACAACCGTTCACGTCAGGCTGCTATTACCAACGAAATCCTTGAGATTGTTGGTGGTGCTGAGGCTTTGGCTGCTGAAGGTTAATTTCAGATAATAGACCGCTACGCTTTAAGACATTAGACGTTAGCAGTACCTTATTAAACCCATCTGTTTTTAGGAGCAGGTGGGTTTTTTGTTTTTTGACACAAGACACAAGACACAAGACACAAGACACAAGACACAAGACACAAGACACAAGACAGTCCAAGGTCCTTTATCTTGCTACTTGCTACTTGCTACTTGCTACTTGCTACTTGCTACTCACCAACTAATGCGCTTCTACCAATACATAGCCATTCTCAGCCTTGATGTGGTGCTTGGAGCTTGTGCCATGGCTTCCATGTTTGCGGAAGTGCTGCAGGTACAGATGCCGTGGAGTGTCTATACAGCTTTGGGCTTAGGCGTGTGGTTGGTGTATACCTTGGACCATTTGTTGGATGCGCGGGAAGTAGGTAAAAAGGCAATTACCCCACGGCACAGTTTTCATGTGCGCCATTTCCGAAGCTTGGTGATGGTTTGGGGTGGAGTATTGCTGGTATCGCTTCCAGTGATCTTTTTCTATTTGCCAGCCGAAACCATCCGATGGGGAATGTGGATTATTGGTTTCTCAGGTGTTCACTTGGCGCTGGTAAAGCTGGTAGGAAGCAAAGTGTCGCTTTTTGTGCAAAAAGAGTTGAGCGTAGCCACAGTTTATTCCTTGGGGGTGGCGGTTGGACCGTTCAGTTTGTCCGAAAGTTATTCTCCAATGTTTTTCCTACTGCTGTTACAGGTCTTTGTGTTTGGAATGATCAACCTGTTGGAGCTGTCCTACTTTGAGGTGAGGGCTGATAGCAGCCAAGGGCAAGCCTCCCTGTCGCAACGGTTAGGAATGAAGCGCACAGGAAGGCTTGTAAAGGTTTTTATTGCCTTGGAGGTGTCCTTGGTGGTTCTTGGGCTTCTTCTCTTTACAGAGAGCCTGTGGAAGGCTGAGATCGCTATGTTAATTGGAACCTTGATGTTCCTTTTCATTTTTGTTCACCAACGACGTTTCGCCAAAAACGAGGCATATCGCCTGTTGGGTGACCTCTGTTTCAGCTTTCCTTTACTGATCCACCTGTTTTAGTTGGTATGAGCCGTCTGGCCGTCGTACCATTTTTTTTGGGCCTTTTGAGTCTTTTTCCGTTGTTTCCTCAACTTTCGTCGATCCTTACGGTTGACCTCCTCATTGCGTGCCTTCTTCTTTTTGTGTTTGTTGTTGTTTGTGGCAAAAGTGGATGAGAAGGGTGTGAGGGCGAGCATCAAGCCAGCCAAAGTTGGGATGAGTAGTTTTTTCATAGAAGGTTCTGTCCGTCTGAAAAACAGTTACAAAGTGGACTTTGGTTCAAAAGCTGTTGAAAACATTTCAAGCAGTTCTTTGCAGACCAGCTTGCCATTTTACCTTATCTCACGTTGTCGGCTTTCAGACGGCTGTTCCCTTCTTAGTTATTCCCGATTTGGGAAATGATCAAATCTACTCGGGGGAATAGCTTTGGGTGGTGGGTTTAATATGAGTTATTCAGTGCCTTGAGGTTTTTCTCCAATTCTGCTTTTGGAATAGCTTGGAGATTGACAGTTGGTGATTTTCCTTTTTCTATGACATAATGACTTTGACCATAGAAAAGGGAGTCTCCTTTCCCTCCGATTGCTACAACTGTTACTTGACTAAATAAAGGAACTCCTATAAATGTACATTGGTGTTTTGAAGGCCAGTTCCCGTAACCTACATAGTGTTGATTTTCATTGATATAAGTTCCTGCTAAAACAGAGTTTATTTTGTGAAAGACTAAATAGGTGTGGGTGTATTCTAAACTATCATTGCCTTGAATATGGGCAGAAACATCTGTCTTTACTTGATCAGATAGTTTGTAGAATCTGTCACAATTTATCCAACCAAGTTTAGCAATATTGATTGCATAAAAGGCACCTTCATAAGGTCCTAATGGTTTTGTTCTTAGGCTTGAGGGTCGTTCTCTCCTTATGAAAGGAGATTTTACTGATGACCAGACAGTTTGAATAAAAGAGGAACCAATACTTCCTCCCGTACCACCCATACTTCGTTTGGGACCAACATTCCAAGTTCGCTGCCCCAGCGAATCTTCTTGCAAATGAAATGGTTTCATTTCCTTTTGGCGTTTGGAGGATTTGATTGGAAATCGAAGTTGAATAACTGCACCCTGACGCATTTCAATAGGAGTGTCGTTGCGTTGGGCCTCAAGAAAAACCATACCTCCAGATTGTAACATTATTCCATCTGTTGTGATGGTGGGAAGATTAAATTTCACATAATCCGATTTTTCGAAAATCTCAATGAGACTTAAGGTTATAGAGTCCACAGGATTGTCTCTTCCAAAAGAATAGGCTGGTATTTCTATTTCTATCCCTCCTTTTGTAACTATTGTGTTCGATAGATGGGGCCAAAAAGTAATAGACTGAGTATCGGGGTAGAATAATGGGTTTATTGTAACTGGTTGGTAATGATTTTCATTCTTTTGGGGCTTACTTGGATTTAAAACTGTTTTTTTGCGCTGATTTTTTGATGTGTCCTCTGAAATTGTGGTTAATTCTTGTTGTGGTAATTCATAATTGGATGCCTGTTTGATATTGACAATCTTATTAGTTCTTGGGTCTTCTGTTTCCTTTGCTGTAATTAATGAATCGTCTTTTTTTAGAGTAAAATGTGGTTTTAGAGTGTTTTTAGAAGGTTTTTCTTCAACACGTATAACATGTTGTTCAGTAGTTTTTGTCAGAAAAAAGCCTAAACCCCCCAAAGCCAAAACAATTATTCCGATTCCAAATACCCGCCACCAGTTGAATCGGCCATAAAGGTCTTTGTGGATGTTATCCAGTTCGTTTTTTAGGCCAAGGTATTGGATGCCTTCCATCAGCTGACGCTGTTGTTCGACGGATGCGCGGAATTCTGGGTCTGCCTTAAGGCGACGGTTGAAATTGTAAAGAACTTCTCCTTCAAGTTTTCCCTCAAGGTATTGTTCAATCAAGGCGATTTGTTGGAGTGCAGGTCGCATAAAAGTGAGGCTTAAAGGAGGTCTTGTTTGAGGTGGGCAAAGCGCTCGGCAGTCATTTTCTTGGCGCGTTCGAGGCACTTATACTTTTGGTTCTTGGCGATTTTTGCGCTCGAGAAACCAAAAGTTTCTGCAATCTCATTCATGCTCAGGGCTTGGTAGTAATAGCCTTTGAGCACTTCCAAGCACCGTTGTCCGAGGTCCTTTAAAAGTTCGGCGACCACTTTTCCTTGAAGGAACTGTTTGTCGTCCTCCAACGGTTCCTGAACCTCTCCGCTTTCAGGGAGCTCTTCTGAGGGACTTTCCTTGTCGTCGCGAAGCTTCTTCAACCAAAGGTTCTTACAGATGGCTGTGAGGTAGGTATTGAGGCTTGAGCTGAGGGTAAAGTCAGGGTTTTGGGCCTTGCGGTAAAAAATGATGAGGCTCTCCTGAAAAAGGTCTTTACTTTCCTCCTCGGAAGCGCCTTGCTTGAGCAGGAATTGCCTGACCTTAGGGAAGTTTTGGTAGGCTTCCCGAAGGGCCTTTTCCCGCTGGCCTTGGCGGAGGAGTAAAAGGATATGCTGGTCGTTCATGACGCAAAAAAGGATGTTGTTTTTCCCTCAATACCGAAGTCGGAAAAAGGTCACATCCTTTTTGAAATTATTTTTCTTGTTAACCTTTGGCCTAATATGCTAAGATAAAAAAAGGCTGACCCATGGGGCCAGCCTTTGAATGTAGGAACAGAAAGTTCTTACTGCTTTTTGAAGACGATTTGCTGGTCGTCTGCCTTAATAACTTGCTCGTAGAAGGCTTTCACTTGCTGATAGTTGCTCAACGTAATGAAGTCGTCCTTGTACTGCATTTTACGCGTAACAACGAGTTGTCCGTTTTTCACGCTGTAGCTCAAGTCATAAGTGGCAACGTCACAATCAAGGTGAACAGATTTAGGTACCTCGATAAGTTTCTTGCCTTGTGGCACTTCAACAACGATAGTTTCCGCAACGATGTCGGAAGAACCACGGTAGCGCCAAAGTTCGATTGGATGCTCACGGTCTTGGCCAGCCATAAAGTCCATTGGCTTTTGGCGGGATGCCCAAGGAAGCTTGAACATGTCCATGTCCAATACGGATTGGTAAACGTTCTCTACTTCATAAGAGTAGTCATAGTTTACCGTAGAGCTTGTGGTGTTCAAGTTGTCACCAAAGCTCAAATCCTTCAAGGTGATGTTCGCATAATCATCGCTGATGGCTTCCTGCATTTCCTTACGGCGCTGCTCGTTACCGATGTCGCGGTAAGTGTTTCGGATGCCAGAGGCCATGCTACCCGTCTTCTCATTTTTCTTCTTGACCATCATGCGGTTTCCTTGGAAGGAAACTACCGTCTCGCGGTTGATGACGTTCTTGATTCGGCTATCAGGATTGAGGTATTGTGGCTCAGCCCCGTTAGGATTGTCTGTGATGTCCAATGCGATAGCTTCTTTCAATACAGAACCGAAAGTAGAGAAGGCGTTTTTGTCGGAAGTCAATTCCACGTAGTACACCTTGTTGTCCAACGTCACTTTGGCGATACAGTGGTTAAAGCCAGTGGATGGCAATGGAAGGTCCAGACGGCCGTTGTCACGAGTGTTTACAAGCACCCAGTGAGCGTCGATGCCAACTTCCTTACAAAGTGCAATGAAGAGGGTAGAAACGTCTTTACAGTCGCCAACCTTAGTGTTGATAACCGCTGAGGCTTTCTGTGGTACGATACCGCTTTGGCGGAAAGAAACGGAGCTGTAACGGATTTCCTTTACGATGTAGTCGTAAATGATTTTCGCTTTCTCGGTTTCCGTCAAGTTCTCTTTTCCAGCGAAAAGCTCCTTGGCTACTTTGCGGGTCTCATAGGAGGACTTGGCTTTTGTTTTGGCGATGTCATAGTACCAATCCACCACGAAGTTCCAGTCAGGAATGGTGGAGATGTGTAAGATTTCGCCGATGTCGCCAAGGCTTGGCATATAAGACTCCTTCTTCACACTTTGTTGGTCAGTTTTCTCCCAAACGTAGAGCTTGCTGTCACCAACTTCAGTGATGGTTGGCTGCATGGAGGAGTTAACCACTTTGTGCTGGATGCTCTTGGCGTTGTTATGTGCAAGAAGGCTGTACTTGTTCACCTTCGTTGGGTACATGAGCGAAAAGTAGTGGTGGTCCCAGTAGTGGCGACGAAGCTTTCCACCAGTGTAGAAGCGCGTCTTGGAAACAACCATGATGGCATCACCAACTTCAAGGTCAGTGAACACAATGTGGCGACCGCTGCGTTCACCGTCAATCTTGCTGCCGTCCTTTTTGAATACTTTGGCTTCTTCCACCATGCCGCTGGCGTTGTATTCTTTCCAGTCGTCCAAGGCAGGAGTATCCAAGATTTTAATCAAAAGGAATGATTTGCTTTCGCTACCACCATCTTCGTAGGCCACGCGTTGCTCCTCGTAGTGGAGGATGATGCTGTTATCCTCTGGGAATTCCTCACGCTTGGTGTCATCATTGGCGTAGATTTCCTCCAAATCAGGCTCCTCAAAGCTTTTGAAGATGGCTTCCTTGCCTTGGATGTCACGAAGTTCCTCGCGGCGCTCGTAAGCGTATGGGTTGTAGTAAAGCTGCTTCTGGTAGTATTCGATGGCGCGGTCAGTGTTGTCCTCTTCTTTGTAGGTTTTACCAACGTTACCATAGTAGTCCGAATGGTAAGGAGCCAGCTCCAAGCATTTTTCAAAGTATCCCCTTGCAGTGGAATACTGCCTCATGTTGAAGTAGATTTCACCAAGTGTTTCTTGAAGGTTAGCGCTGCTTGGGTTTTCCTCAGCCAACTGTTTGAACAAGTCGATACCAGTATACACCTGTCCCAACTCGAAGTAAATACCAGCGAGAAGTTTACGTGCTTCGTCGTCTCCCTTATTCTTCTTGATGTATTTCTTCAAGATGCTCATGGCAGCGTAGTTGCCAGTTTCCTCTTTTGTGAGGTAGTACTTGAAATACACGTAAGTGAAGTTCTCAGGGTAGAGGCGGTAACCTTTGTCGACCAAATCAACAATTTCTTTGGTTTCGTTACGGCCACCAGCAATGGCGATTTGACGAAGGATGTTTACCTCAGAGTTTTCTTCGCCAGAAGAGAGTTTCTTGTAGATTTCCTCAGCCTCATCCCAGTCTTCTTTGTCAACGGCTTCGTCATAAAGCATGGACAATGAGAGTGGGTTGTCTGGGTCGTCGCGCTTGACCTGCTCCAAGATGCGGCTCAATTCCGTGTCGTTGTCGTTTCGACCATGTACTTCAGCCATTTGGGTGAGGATGTAAGTACATTTTGGAGCAGCTTCCAACGCTTGGTCCAATACCTCACGAGCTTCTACGCGCTTGTCATTGCGAAGGTAGATTTTCGCCAAAAGGATGTGGTGGAGCAAGTTTTCTGGCTCGCTGGCGAGTTTGTCCTCGTAGTATTTTTCAGCGAAGATTTTCTCAGAAGAAGGCATTTTGCCTGTAGCCTTAGTGTAAGGCTTCTCGATATTTGAATAGGTGATGTTTGACAATACAGCACCTTTGTTGTCTGTCAATCGCATCAAGAAGTTAGCGTCGCCTAATTCGTGCTCACCAACTTGCAAAAGGATACGGTTGTTTCCTTTGTTCAAGGCGATAGGCACGATATAAGTGTCCATGCCATTGTTACGCTCTTCGTCTTCACTGAAAACCAACTGGTCGTTCACCCAGATTTTCAAGGAACCAGAGGTTCCGATGCGGAGCTGGGCAAGCTTTGCAGAAGGGCTGTTGGCAAAAGTCTGTGCGAAATAAAGTGCGCTGGAGCTTCCAAAGTGTGAGCCAAAGTTGATCCAGTCACCAGCCTTGGCGCCAATCATTGGGAACCATTGTACTTCTGCGCCTTTCTTGTTTGTGAATTTGTAAGCTTGCTCAGGGTGCTCCAAAGCTTCCTGCGGCTTGTTGAATCCACTTCCAGAGATGTTTTCAAACTCTCCAAGAAGTGACCAAGTGTACACACCACCGATTGCTGCGCGGTATGGGAGTCCCTTTTTTGATTTACCGATTTGGTCGTAGTGGCGGAAAAGTGCTTGGTTCACACGCGCACGTACAGTTGGGTCGGTATTTGGAGATTCCAAAACAGTCTCCAAAAAGGCGAGGTTGTCTTTGTCGAGCTTGCCATCCCATTGGTCAAGGCCAGTTGATCCCCACAAGGCAAACATGCCCGGATTAGGGTTTTCGCTGGCATTGTAAAATGCTTGGAAGGTTTCCAGGGCATTCAGGTCTGAACTCTTAACCATGTCAGAAAGGAGCAAAAGCGCCAAGTTTCCTTCAGCTTGGGTGCTTGGGTTTTGAGCCGCCTTCAAAAAACTATTGCGGGCAGAGGAGTAGTCGTTTTCAATAAAACTGCTCCATCCCGCTTTCAGGTTGGCGTCTTGGGCGGAGAGCCCAGGGGTGATCTTTAGCAGAAAAAGAGCTGCTATCACCCAGAGTGATTTTTTGAACATAATGGTGTTTTGCTCTGTAAGTGAGCGTTTTGCTAATGCCACAAAGTTAGGGAATTGTGAAGATTCCTATTTTTTAAGGTGGCCTTTGCGGGGTTGAAAGTGATAAAACATCGGTAAGGTAAGGGGTTATGGCAAAAGATGAAAAATGGCTTTGTAAAAAATGGCATAAAAAAGCCCTGCTATCTCTGAGATAGCAGGGCTTATATTTTAGAAGTAAGTTCTTCTTAGTAGTTAGTACCAGCGCGAATCATTGCACAACGGAAACCGATAGTAGCTGTGCAAGAGTCTTGGTCGAGGTAACGACGAGTACCTGGAGACATCCAGTAAGCTACGTCTTTCCAAGAACCACCTTTGTAAACGCGGGACTTATCAGATACCAAAGACTGGAAGTTTTTAGAATCGTAACCGTCTTCTTTGTCCAAGTAGCCATCACGACGCAATGGGTTCAAGTCGTTCATTACTTGGAAAGAAGTTGGACGATATACGTCGCGAACCCACTCGTTTACGTTACCCGCCATGTTGTAAAGACCGAAGTCGTTTGGTGGGTAGTTGTAGATGTAGTCAGTGATCATCGCACCGTCGTTCAACTTACCAGCAATACCGGCATAGTCACCACGGCCACGTTTGAAGTTAGCCAAGAACATACCCATGGACTTACCATATGGGTTACGCAATGCGTGACCATCCCAAGGGTAAAGGCGGTTGTGTGTTTGGTTTTCATCCAACCACTGGTTACCGATCAATGCTTGAGCAGCATATTCCCACTCAGCCTCAGATGGCAAACGGTAGTCAGGAAGAACAACACCAGATTCCAATGGAATACGACCGTCGCCACCTTCAGGAACCTCAACGCCAGCTTCTTCAGCCAAACGCTTGTTTACTACTTCGGTACGCCACTTGGCGAAGTCGTTAGCCTGTTCCCAAGAAACCCCAACAACTGGGAAGAAACGGAAACCTGGGTAACGAAGATAGTGATCTACGTAAGGGTCGTTGTAAGCCAACTGCTCGGCCCAAACGGTAGTATCAGGAAGTGCATTTTGGAAATCTTCTTCAGAGCCATCACGTCGGATGAAGAAGAGGTACTCCAACCAGTGGATGTTAGCGATCTCAGTTTCATCCATGTAGAAGGATGCAACCGTTACCGTACGTTCCAAGTTGTCATGAGTTTTGAGGAGGTCCTCCTCAAAAGAACCGATTACGGCACGACCACCCTCAATGAAGACCAAGTTTGGTCCTTGAGGCTGTCCGAGGTATTCATTTACCTGGAAACCGTCTTCGGTGTTATAAGCAACGCCAGTGGCGGTACTACCCTCACCAGGGCTGACGCTTGTCGGGTTACCCCCTTTGTTACAAGCCATCAAGGCGGTCGCTACACCCATAGCGATTCCGAATGACTTGGCAAATCGAACGATTCGTTTCATAACCTATTGATTGAAAATCACTTCTCCTGTAAAGACGCAATATAAGGACTTGTGTCGGTTAATCCAATCGGGTTCGGGAATAATCCAATTTCCGATTGGGCCGTTTTGTGTTAATTCCAAGGAGTTTGAGAAAAACACAACATTCAATTAAATGTTTTTCCCTAAAGAATCCAATTCATGATAGGGAGAAATTTAATGACCTTTGAACTAATCGGCCTTATTCTTAAATATTTAAGAAAGAATTTCTCCCAAGCGATCAATGGCTTTCTCCAAGGAAGCAATGTCAGGGAAGGTAACAACCATTTGTCCTTTTAGTTCTTTCAAACTCATTTTTTTTGGATTGGCCTGCATAAATGCCAAGAGCCTCCCAAAAGTTTCCGACTGGAAATACTGGTCATTTCCCTTGACCTTCACATATCCCTTCATCGAATCACCTTTGATGCGCAAGCGCTCAAAACCGAGTGTTTGTGCCTTCCAACGGAGTTTTACCGTTTCACAAAGGTTTTCCATTTCATCTGGAAGTTCCCCAAATCTGTCGCGCACCGACTGTTTGAATTGGTCCAGCTCTTCCTGATTTTTTACGACATCCAAATCATTGTAAAGCCTTAGTCGCTCCGAGATGTTGGTAACGTAATCCTCTGGGATAACCACTTCCAAGTCCGTTTCAATGTTGCAGTCGGTCAGCGGTTGTGCGGCTTCTGTGGCGGACTGGAACAAATCCTTAAAGGCTGTTTGCTTGAGCTCGCCAATGGTTTCATCCAGAATTTTGTGGTAAGTCTCAAAGCCAAGGTCATTGATAAACCCACTTTGTTCTCCTCCAAGCAAATCTCCGGCACCTCGGATGTCCAAATCTTTCATTGCCACTTTTAAGCCATCACCCAAATCGGAGAATTCTTCCAATGTGGTTAGTCGCTTTCTGGCATCCGAAGTCAAATCTGAAAGGCGAGGGGTAAGCAGGTAGCAATATGCTTTTTTGTTGGAGCGCCCTACACGACCACGCATCTGGTGCAGGTCCGAAAGACCATACATGTGTGCGCGGTTGATGATAATGGTATTGGCGTTCGGGATATCAAGTCCTGATTCAATCAGGTTGGTCGAGACCAGAATATCATAATCTTGGTCAATGAAGCTCAACATTGCCTTTTCAAGCTGTTTGCCTTCCATTTGTCCATGGGCGATACCAATTCGAGCATCAGGCACCAGCTTGAGGATAATGTTGGCGATGGATTCAATGTCATTGACACGGTTGTGCACAAAGAACACTTGCCCGCCTCGTTTCAGTTCACGGATGATGGCATCTCGAATGATTTCTTCGTCAAAATTGTGTACCTCGGTGGTAACGGGTTGACGGTTTGGCGGTGGGGTGGCGATGATGGACATATCGCGTGAGCCCATCAAAGAGAACTGTAAGGTTCGAGGAATCGGGGTGGCTGAAAGGGTGAGTACATCAAGGTTGAAAGCCATTTCCTTGAGTTTCTCCTTGGTGGCGACTCCAAATTTTTGCTCCTCGTCAATAATTAAAAGGCCAAGGTTTTTGAATTTCACCCGTTTGCCGACCAGCATGTGGGTTCCGATGAGGATGTCTACTTCTCCAGCCTCCACTTTTTTAAGGGTTTCCCGAATTTCTTTGGCCGTTCGGAAGCGGTTCAAAAAATCCACCTTGCAGGGAAGGTTCTTTAGACGTGCCTTGAAGGTTTTATAGTGTTGGGAGGCCAATACGGTGGTAGGAACGAGGATGGCTACTTGCTTGCTATCGTTGACCGCTTTGAAGGCTGCTCGGATGGCAACTTCCGTCTTTCCGAAACCCACATCACCACAAACCAATCGGTCCATTGGATGAGGGGCTTCCATATCCGTTTTCACTTCCAAAGTGGCTTTGGCCTGATCTGGGGTGTCCTCGTAAAGGAAAGAGGTTTCTAATTCAGCTTGGAGGAACGTGTCTCGGGAAAAGGCAAAGCCAGGTGCGGCTTTCCGTTTGGCGTAGAGACTGATAAGGTCGATTGCCAGTTCACGCACCCGCTTTTTGACTTTTGACTTTTTCTTTTCCCACTCGGGAGAGCCCAATTTGTTCATGGCAGGTGCGGCGCCATCTTTGGAGCTGTATTTGGCAATTTTATGCAAGGAATGGACACTGATGTAGAGAAGATCGCCATCCTTGTAGATTAAGCGAATGGCTTCCTGCATTTTGCCATTAGGCAACTCCCGCTTCTCCATGCCAGCAAATCGTCCAACGCCATGATCGATATGGGTTACATAGTCACCAGGCTGCATGCTTTTTAGCTCACGCATGGTGATGGACTTGCTGCGTGAGGGCTTGTCCTTGGACTTGAAGCGGTGGAAGCGTTCAAAAATTTGGTGGTCAGTGAAGATGAGCACCTTTTCTTGGTGGTCGATGAATCCCTCCCGAAGACCTACACCCAAGTCTTTATGTTTCACTGTCACATCCAGCTCTTCGATGATGGTGCGCAGCTTGTCCAGTTGAATCAGGGATTCCGAACACAATAAGGTGCTGTATCCCTGTTCATGGTGTTCGTGTAGGCTATTGACCAGCAGGTCAAATTGTTTGTTGAAAGAGGGCTGTGGTTTTGCTTCAAAAATGACCTCACCAGTTTTTTGTCTGACAAAGCGACGTCCAAACTCCACCGTT
The DNA here is from genome assembly GCA_030431525.1 of Bacteroidia bacterium. Classification (GTDB taxonomy): domain Bacteria; phylum Bacteroidota; class Bacteroidia; order Cytophagales; family JAAEPT01; genus JAUIJC01. The sequence goes on from JAUIJC010000015.1 coordinate 93,844, forward strand.
TTCCGTTCGGTGATTTGCGCCTTGAAGCTCTGGCGGTTTTCAAAAAGTTCTATGGGATCCGTGATGAGGTTAGAATCGCCAGTGGCGTTCCGAATTTTTTCAAAATCCTCGGATATTTTGTCAAAGTTCTTTTGGATGACCTCGTAGGTATGTTCCAGGTTTTTGAACCAAAAATTGCAGTTGTTCGGCAGGTAGTCCAAAAATGCTTCGCGCGTTTCCTGAAGCATTTTAGTCTGCACGTCGGGAATGATGGAGATATGATCTCTGGACTCGATGGAAAGTTGAGATTCTGGTTCGAACGTTCGGATGCTTTCCACCTCTTTGCCCAGCAGTTCGATACGATAGGGAAGGTCATTGTTGTAGGAATAAATGTCCACAATGCCCCCGCGGATGGAAAAATTGCCTGGCTCAAAGACAAAGTCGTGTTTCTCGAATCCATGCTCAAAAAGCACTTCCATCAGGAAGTTTACATCCAGCTGGTCACCCACTTTCAGTCCGAAGGTGCTTTTCGCCAAGGATTTCTTGTTGATCACCTTTTCCGTTAAGCCCTCGGGGTAGGTGACGATGTAGAGCGCGTCCTTTCCTTGTTGGATTTTGCTCAACACCTCAGCACGTTGGAGAATGTTGGCATTGTCCACTTCTTCGTATTGATAAGGCTTCTTATACGATGTGGGAAAAAGAGCCACTTCCTTGCTCAAGAGATTTTCCAAATCGTTTTGGAAGTAGCCAGCCTCCTCGCGGTCGTGCATCACAAAAACGGTGGGAATTGGATTTTGCTGGAGGGTGGCTGCGGCAACAATGGCATCCAAACTGCCCGAAAGGCCTTTGACATGAAGCCGTCCGTTGGGATCCTTCAACAATTCCAAGATGCTTTGAACGCTTGAACTATTGGCGTAGGTCGTGAGTAGGTCGTGAGCTTTCAAGAGACTTGTATTCTGATTTCCGCCGAATATACAAAATGCGATAGGAGAATGGGCAAGAGTTCGCGTTGAGGGCGATTTGGCAAAAAAATTGATATTGACGATTCTGGCTTTCCTGATTATTGTGAGGAATTCCCAATATTGTAAATTGATGTACTACTTTTGACCACACACGAACTGCTTATGAAAACAAACATTACCACAGCAACATTGACCGTTTTGGAAGGATTGACACAGGAGGAACAACAACTTTTGATTAACGTTCCAGCTTTGGCGTCTATTTTGGTGGCTGGTGCCGATGATAATATTGATGAATGGGAAAAGGAAGCCGCGGCTGAAATGACCCGTATCAAATCAAGCGCGGGAGTGCCACAGGTGAGGGATTACTACTCAGTCATTTGCCAAAACTTCCATGAGCAACTTGAGGGCTTGATTGCTCAGCTTCCAGGAAAAGCCTCTGTGCGTAACCCTTTTATCCGTGAGGAGTTGGCCAAGGTGAAAGGCTTGTATGACAAGCTTGATCCAAAGTTCGCCAAGGCATTGCACAAGAGTGTGATGGACATCGCCAAGGTAGTTGCCGAAGCATCAGGTGGCGTGTTGGGCTACTTGGCAGTAAGTTTTGAGGAGGCCAACGCCCTTCAGAATTTGAACCGCATTTTGATTCCCGAGGAGAATTGATTCCAAACAGGGAATAGGATATAATAAATTAGCGCAGTCGATTAGGCTGCGCTTTTTTTACGTTTGTTAGTCAAATTCAATGCGTAGTTTTGCCAATTCGTGTCCCGTATTCTACGCTGAATGAATCATAATCAGTCCACTTATCGGAAAATCATCATTCCAATAGGCATCTTCCTATTAGTCTATTCAGGTTTGATTGAGCTCTTACTCTTCTTTGAGCCCGAGGGTTCAGAGCTGGATACCTTTTTGGAGGGAGTCTGGTATGCCACGGTGACTGTTGCCGCGGTGGGATATGGTGATTATGTGCCCATGTCGCCTTATGGCAAGGCCGTGGGTTTTGTGTTTGTGATAGGAAGCATCGTGCTTGCTGGTTATTTTGTCAGTCAGCTAACGAACTATATTGCGCGGTTAAACGAGAACAGGAAAATGGGTTTTGGAGGAACGAAATTCGAGAAGCACACTTTCATTATTGGCTGGGACCATTACAGCCGATCAGTGGCCGACCAGTTGATTCACGTGAATAAGAAAGTGGCGATCGTGACCACGCAACGTGATGACATTGAGCTCATTTACGAGCATTTCCACCACAGCAAAAATGTGTTTGTGTTGTATTCGGAATACGACAACTACGACCTTTTGCGCAAGGCGAATATTGAGAAGTCGTCCATCGTCTTTATCAATTGCCCTGATGATACCCAAAAGCTGGTTTTGCTCTTGAACTTGAAGAAAGAATTCCAGAACCTCAAGTTCATCGTGACCTTGGAAAATTCGGATTTGAAGGACACCTTCAAAAGTGCTGGAGTGACTTATCCATTGTCTAAACACGACCTGTCTTCCAAGTTGTTGGCCAGTTACATTTTTGAGCCAGATGCCGCCTCCTTTGGTGAGGAGCTGCTTTCTTATGCCCATTCTGATGATGATTATGACATCAAGCAGTATTTGGTGATCAAGGATAACCCTTATGCCAATCAATGGTATGACGATGTGTTTTTTGAGCTGAAGAAGAAACACAATGCCATTCTCATTGGTATAAGCAAGAAGCAACAGGACGGTACATTTAGTCTTGTGAAAAACCCAGAAGAGCCGATTCGAATTGAGGTGGATGACTATGTGTTGTTGATTTGCAATGGTAAGTCGGAAGGGGATTTGACCGATGTATTTGGTGTTGAGGAAGGTGTTGAGATCGTTTAGGTCTTTTAAGGTTGTATTATGTACAATGTATCATGTACAATGAGTCCTCGGAAGTGGGTTCATAATACATGATACATTGTACATGATACAAATTCATATAAGAGTTCAAGTAGATAATAATTCCCTGTGGTTCGTTTTTTTCAAATCAGTGATCCTTTGAGGTATATCGGCGTGGTGCTGGTCCTGTTGTTGGCGCAGTTGCCAATGCTTTGGGCCGAGTATCCGCAAACGATACCAGAGTTATCGTGGACGCTGGTGGGCGAGCGTATGGGAGATGGCCTGTCGATCTATAAGGATATTGCTGATAACACGGGTTTCCTGTCTGCGCAGGTGTATTGGGTGTTGGATGTGTTGTTTGACAGAAGCGTTTTCGCTTATCGTTTTTTTGCTTTCCTGTTGTTGTTGATACAGGGTTTTACCTTCAATGAGATTCTGAACAGGACAAATATTTTGGGCCAGAAAACGGTGTTGCCGATGCTGTTTTATGGTTTGCTGAGTTTCCTCTTTTTTGAGTTGCGGACGCTTTCACCGCCTTTGATGGCGAACACGTTTTTATTGTTGGCTTTATCGAGCCTTCTCAAGCGGTTTAAGTCAGGTAGCAGTGACCATGGTGTTTATGTGATTGGGTTTTACATTGGCATCGCGGCTCTCTTCTATGCGCCTTCGTTGGTGTTTTTGTTGTTGGCTTTCTTGTCCTTGTTGCTCTATACCAATACCAACTTCCGGAGGTATTTGCTCCTTTTCTTGGGTGCCATATTCCCAAGCTTGATGGTGGGCATGTATTTCTATTGGAAGGGTTCCTTTGAGTTGTTTATTCTGGATGGTTGGTATTACCCATTGTTTTCGGCGGGAATTACTTTGGCGGATGTGAAGGGGGTATCCATGGTGCTTTTCCTTCCGGCTTTGCTGTTGCTTTTCGCGATCATTCGTGTGTTTGGTGCAGGAAGCTATATCAACTATCAGGTACAGTGTCAGGGATTGATGGTGATGTGGCTTTTATTTGGGACCACGACCCTGTTTTTGGCCCATGAGAAAGCAGCCTTTGCCTTGTATCCAATTATCCCCGCTGTGGCCTTCTTCTTGTCCTTCTATCTGGTGGTATCCAAGAAAGCATGGGTTCGGGAGAGCTTTTTCTATCTGTTTTTGGGAACACTGTTCTACTTTGGTTACGGCCGTCTAACAGGAGCATCTGAATTTACAGGAGAAGACAGGCTGAGCGTGGGCCAAGAAACGGTTCCTTCTTATGGAAAAGTGTTGGTGTTGGGTGATGATTTAGCGCCCTATGAGACAAATGCGGTGGCTACGCGCTTTCTTGACTGGCAGTTATCCAAAAAGTATTTCCTTGACTTGGACAGCTATTACAATGTGTCTCAGGTGTATTCCAATATGATGGCTGATCTTCCTGATGCCATTTTTGACCAAGAAGGCGTAATGGATAAGTTGTTTGTTCGGATTCCTGATTTGAAGGGGTTGTACCGAGTATCAGATAGTGATCCTTCAATGTATTTGCTGATACCAAAGGAAACTGCGGAGGAATAAAGTACAATGTATCGTGTATTAAGTACAATGACCTCAGCGAGCGGGCAATCATTGTACATAATACACGATACATTGTACATCTATCAAGTGGTTAGATTTTTTGTTGAAACGGGATAACCTGCTTGTTTTTAGGGGCTTTGCTGAACCCTTTGGCTTTCTTTTTGTTAAGAGGGATGGATGTTCTTACATCGTTATTGAAATCCATCATTTCGCTTATGAAAATCAAAAAGATACCAGCCCTCTTTCTTTCTACTCTGTTGTTTTCCGGTTTAGCCCTTTTTTCCTGTGAGCCTAAGGACACCAGCGAGGACAGTTTTATTCCCACTCGGTTTGCCTTAGATGTTCCTGAGTCTATCAGTCAGGTGCCTTCTACGAGTACACAGCGCGTTGCTGAGGGATATGAATATCAGGTCTATCCAAATCTCCGTTCCATGGTAAAAACGGGGGAGCACGCTGGAGAATATGTTGAAGGGATTATTCAGGAGGTGCGTTCCAATCACTTGGACTTGGCGTTGGAGTTTGCGGTAATTGGCGAGGCCGATGGTCGTACAAAGCATGGTTTAATCACCAAGGAAGTTACTCGTGGAGGTAAGACCTATGAGTATGAATTGATGATGACCGATGACGATGGTGCGCCAGCCTTGCAAATTCTTTGGAATGAGAAACCGTTGGAGGGCATTGCCATTTTCTCCCCGTATGACATGGATAGAACCGATGTTGACAAGCAGGGTGGACTTTACCGTGTAGATTATAAGGAGGGAACTGACGCCTTCGATAAGTCCATGTTGGTGCAATTCAGTTTACCTGTTGAGGGGACTGACTCCACTGGATTTGATAACCTGAAGATGTTCTTTGCCCAAAATGGTGACGTTGTTCAGCTTTATGGCAACGTGAATATTCCCAACTTCGACAACAATGGAAAGGTGGGTATCCAAACCGCTTATGTGGCGAAGGCTGTGAATGGAAAAGCCGTTGCTGAAGTATGGTATCCTTCTCCAGAGGATGCGGATGCAACTACTTCGCCTGCCTTGTCTGCTGATTTGACACCGGGTTATTTGAACAATAGCGGAGTGGTCGGTGCTGGACCAGATGCCCCATCGGATTTTGGAACAAACATCACGGATTTGTCCTCATTGAGCCCTTACGCTCCGAAGGATGTTCAGGCAATCTCACTTGGGTTTATTCTGGAGTAGTCAACTTTTTTGAAAAAAGTTTAAATAAAAAACCTGTCCTATCTCTGAGGTAGGGTAGGTTTTTTGGTTTTGTTTAAAAAAAGTTTTACGCGCGGGTTACTTTTTTGGACGGGGGGGAATATACTTTTGAATAACCCCTTATTCATAACCTATCCTGCCCGCTAAGGTTTGAAGAACCTTTGCACTCATGAAAGACCCTGTGGCCTCACCCTCCTCAGGGTTTTTTCTATTTACAGGGAGATGTTTTTTCACCACGGAGGATAGGAGAAAAGGAGGCAGGTGTGGTGAAGAAAAGAGTAAACTTTTTTAGGAGCATATGCCTCCTTTCCTCCCCAACTTAAAGGGGGCACTATGAAAAGCAACACTTGGTGAAAGATGGGAAATACCTTCTGAACATTGATAGAGCCTGTTTTTCCGCTTTTCATAGAGGTTGCTCTGAAAAATTAAATGCAACATTAAGATACAATCCTGTGTATTGAGCAGAAAGAAACTCAGTTCTTAAATAACAGTGTACAACAAACATATTACACTGACTTGAGTCAAGTCATTAAACCCCACTTAATGGAAGATTAAGTGGGGTTTTTGCATTCCAAGCCCAATACTAGCGTGTCTTGTTTATGTTGCGTTCCTTTTTGCTGTTGATGGAATGTTAGAGATTTTCTAAGGATTGGCAATGTTGCGTTCCTTTTTGCCGAATTGAGGCAGACGCGTCTTTACCCGTGCAATTATCCGTGCATTTACCCGTGCAGGTTTTTTTATTCAATTTATTACCCCTCTCGACGTACCACTCCAATAATCAAAGCCACATTCCGAATCTCTTCTTTGTGTAGTCGAAAGGGCTTGTATTGCTTGTTCTCGCTGACGCATAAATAGAATACTTCATCCTTCTCATAAGGCTCAATATTCTTAACCAAAATTCCCTGTTCGGTGTCAAGCAAATAAGTGCGCCCCCACTGGACAAAGGAAAGCTCCCGAATGAGTTTGCAGATGATACGATCACCACTTTCGTATTTCGGGCTCATTGAATCCCCCCACACATTCGTAATAAACACATTGTCATTCCCGAACTCATGTGAGAGGTTATAGAATTCAGTAGGATTTTGAATGGCTTCTATCGCCACACCTCCAAAAGGTGAGGGCATTCCTGCTTCAGTATTCAATTCAAAGTATGGAATATCCGTGTTCTTCGTTGATACCCCTTCTTTTTTTACGAACAACGTCTTCTCCTCTTCCTTCTTAAGCATCTTCCCTTCTCCAACAACCAACCATTTAGGGCTGATGTCTGGATATGCTCGTAGTATTTTCTCAATCTTGTCTGACCCGATGGCTCCCTTATTCTTGAAAAGCTTGTTAAAATAGCTATTAGATACCCCAACAGAGTTAGAAAATTTATTGACAGTAATCTCCTTATTATCAACTATTTGCCTAATTCTATCAGCAATGTTCGTAAAATCTTCCATTTTCACACTTGAAAAGTTCGTAGTATTTTCTCTATGTTTGTAGCATAACGAACTACAAGCACGTAGAACGTAGTACAATGAAGCACAATAATAGGGAAAATATGGAGCTATCCGAGGTCAAGCAGTATTTGAAAAAAGGAGACCAATCCAAAATAGCCAAGATGGCTAACGTCTCACGGTCTACAGTCTACCACACACTTAATGGAAAGTTTGAAAACAGCCTTGTACTAAAGTGTGCTGGAACCATTGCAGAAGAGCGAAAGAAAGAAATGAATACCGCTATCTCTGAATTGAGAAGTGAATTAGGCGGACGCATCTAACCCCTCAATACTAACAGCTATGATAAACTTCTTAAAAAGCGACAATGGCCAGCTGTTGGTGAGCTATGAGGGACTAACCCATGTATTCAGCTTGAATACGATTGAGTCTTGGGTCAAACGAAATCAAGTAGTTCACATTCAAGACGAAAAAGATGGCCGGAAAAGATGGGTTGTTATGAAAACCATCCCATCCCCATCCATTAAACGCCTAACCAACCACCTCAAATCCCTTCCAGAGTTTGTCACCCTCACCAATCTCACAGGAGACAAACTCTTTGCAGGCATCACTGAAAGACTAAAGGATGAGAAATACGATCAGGCCATTCAGTGCATCATCCGAGAGCTTCCAGAAGTCCCTGTTAAGGACGAAGAATACCTGCGCAACTACCGTATAGTTCGCGAAGACGTGGACCTCGAAACAGGTGAAGTCTTCCCGATGCCTAAAGCAAAGCTCTCAGAGGAGCGCATAAAACAACACAGACTTACCGCCAGATTCCTGTCCATGCTAACAGACAAGCGCTACAAGGACAAGAATGAAAGGGCAAAGCTACACCCTGATTTCGCTGACATTCACCAGTTCCGCAAAGCTGTCTTGGAAGCCTCACGTTGCATGAGCAAAGAAATGGACATCAAGGTAGCATTACCAAATGACCTATCACGCCTACGCGGAAAGTTAAAAGCATACAAAGATGACGGAGCTGAATGCCTAATCAACAAACAGACAGGCAAGCGCCATGCTGCCAAGCTAACTGCTGAATGTGTACGGAAACTCATCGAGTTGATGAGTGACTCGCGCAAACCTACTAAAAAACAGGTGCATGGATGGTTCAACGCATGGCGACAAGAGCGAGGGATGGAAAAAGTTGGTTTGCGCACTATTGGCCAAAAGCTTGACGAACCTGACATCGAAATGCAATGGTGGGGCGTCCATCATGGAATGGACCGTTGGAAAGTTCGCTATGAGTACACCAACTGGAAGCAAAGAGCAACTGCCCGCGACCTTAAATGGGTGGGTGACGGAACCAAGGTCAACTACTTCTATCTACAAGATGGCAAGGTGACCGCCAAGTTGGATGTGTATGAAATCGTGGATGAACACTCCGAAATGAAACTTGGCTGGGCATTCAGTGTCAATGGCGAAGATGCGCGAGTTATCCAAAACGCTCTGCGCATGGCCTTACAAACCAGCGGAAACATGATGCCTTACCAAATGCTGTATGATGGTGATAGCGCCAACAAGCTGGCCTTGCAGGGAAAATTCCGTCTTGATTTTAATGCTGCACCCTACAATGCACAGTCCAAGATCATTGAATCCATGTTCGCCCGACAGCAGCAATTCATTATGACGCGGAACCACTTCTTCACGGGTCAGAACGTAAAGGCGAGGTCTGAGCGAGGACGCCTGAACCAAGATCGGATAAAGGACTTGGGTAAGCGCCTACCTTCTCTCGAAGAGGTCATGAAAATCTATGAGGAAGATAACCACCTATGGAACAACACCCCACAGGAGCGAGATGGCAAAAGTCCAGCCCAGCGTTACAAAGAATCCAAATGCCCATCACCACGACCACTGCATGAGGAAGACTACATGCGACTTTTCTGGGAGTACAAAGGACGTAATCCGACAGGGAAGCTTTTAAGCTGGAAAGAGGCTGATACAATTAAGTACCGCAAAGACGGAATACTCTTGCAATGGGGCAATGACGTAAACCGCTTCGAGGTACTCGACAAAGAAGGCAACCCTGACTTCGATTTCCATCAGCATAACATCAATCGCTCCTTCAAGGTCAAGTACGACCCCAAAGACTTAGACCGAAAGCGAATTGCCCTCTATGATGCCAAGGATGAACGTTTTGTCCGATGGGCTGATGAAAAATTTGCATTGCCAAGTGCTGTCTACGACCAAAAGCCTGGTGACCGTGCAATTATCGAACAGCGCCTATCAATTCCAAAGCGTCAAAGGGATTGGCTTAAGGAAGAAGCCCGCAAGCGCAAGAACCATTTCGCAGGAGACACCGAACAGCCGTGGATTATCCAGAACAAACAGGAGCAGGCCGAGTACGAAACCGAAATGCTCACCTCGCTTATCGAGCCAAAGCTTTATCCATTGCCCGACCCAGCTAACCACAAAGCGCCAGAGCCTGATGAGTCCATAGCTTCTGGGTTTACACCCGACGACGCAGACGTAGACCCACCAACCATGGATTTACCACCTGAACTACCAGACGACGAAGACAACGAAACTGACCGACTCTATAAAATCTACATGGAAAACGCCCAAAACGCAGAATAACCACCAAACCAACGCATACCATGAACACAACCCAAAAGAAACAACTCACTGCTGAACTCATTGCCTACAAGGAGAAGACAGGCCTTAGCATCGCCCAGCTCGGCAAGCTTACTGGTACAAAATCCTACGCAGGCTATATCATCAAGGGCAAATACGAAGTGCCCACGGGCAAAGGCCACACGGAAATCTCCGATGCCATCCTAAACAGCCTTCAAACCTTCCTCAAGGGAGGTTTCAACCTCGAAAATGACAACCTCAAACGCTCAATCGCCTGCTTCTATGAGGCAAAGGAATGGGGTGAGTTCCGCCTGCTCACCTCCCCAACAGGACGAGGAAAAAGTCACGCCGCGCGCCACTTCCTAAAAACCTTTCCAAAGGAAACCTTCCTCATCGTTTGCGATGGTGACATGAAGTACCGTGAGTTCATGGCGCAAGTCTGCCGAGTGCTCAACCTACCATCCAAAGGGACAGTTAAAACCATGCGTGACCGAGCTGTGGAAAGAATCCTCGCCATGGACAATCCGCTCCTGATTTTCGATGAGGCCGAAAACCTCACTAATGGGAACTACCGCACTATCAAAGCGCTCACTGACAGTCTTGAAAACCGCTGTGGCATCGTCCTGATTGGCGCAGACAAACAAGGAAAATCCTACTCCGATTGGTTGGAGGACCAAGCCGCAGCTGCTCGGGGAAACTTTCCACAAGTGGCCAGCCGATTCTCTGCTGAGCCTGTTCGCCTTCTTGACATGAGCTGGGACGACTTCCAAAAAATGGCGGACCACTACGGTATAACAGAAACCTCCAAGCGCAAAGAAATCTATGCTAAGGCACGAGGAGACTACCGCTTCGCCACTTGGAACCTCAACCGCATCGCCCGCAAGCGCAACACGCTGTCGTAGTGGTCAAGCCACTACGCTACGGAAACTACACATCGCAACCAAAACCCGTCCGTACCGTAGGGCCTTGCGCCCTACGTGGGGACACATTATCCACGGGCAACAGCCCACAAACCAATACCCAAACAATGGCACAAACAACATTCGCCAACCCAGAAACCCTCGTCAACGAACTCGCCGAGGTACGCGCCATCTCCAAAGAACTCAAGGAGAAGGACAAGAAAATCGTGGAACAGCTCCACGCATGGGCCACCCAAAACTCTGAATTCTTCAAGGACGGAAAACTCGACTTCGCCAAAGGAAGCGTCCACTTCAACAGCAAGCCAAGGTTGCAAGTGCCGGCGAACATCAAGGATAATCTACTCGACTTGGCAGCATTATCCCCAGCTCTTGTAAAAGTATCCCTTAACGAAAGCGCTGTCATCACCTTGTTCGATACAGGTATCAACCCAGCTCTTATCAACACCCTTGTTGAGGAAGGCTTCAAAATCATCCCAGACGGCAAAGAAAACTTCCGCATCAACACCAAATGATGTACTGCTCCGTAACGTAGGGCCTTGTGCCACTCGTGTTCAAAACTTTTCAGGAGAGGCACATATGAATGCTTCCCCTGAAATTTTGTTTTTTTTTCAAGAAG